>NZ_JBFUBR010000005.1:0-566885 GCF_056405655.1 Pseudomonas sp. P1_F7 | reverse complement strand
TGAACTGGCCTAATGATTTTGGACACTTCAATCGGGCGCTATGATGGCGCCCAAATCTGAGGTGTTGGGTTATGCGTAAATCTTATTCGAGTGAGTTCAAACTCAAGGCTGCCAGCATGGTACTGGACGAGGGGCAGTCGGTGCCTGAGGTCTGTGCCAGTCTGGATATCGGCCCAACGGCTTTGCGCCGTTGGGTTGATCAGGTTCGTCACGAACGCTTGGGCTCAACCCCAGTGGGGGCCAAGGCGATTACCGCTGATCAACGAGAGATCCAGAGGCTCAAAGCCCTGCTCAGGGAGAAAGACCTGGACATCGAAATCCTAAAAAAGGCCAGTGCTCTCCTGCTTTTGGACGCCAAAGATCATTCGCGCTGATCGATGAGCTGGACGAGCAGTACGGCGTTAACAAATGTTGTCGGGCGTTCGGAGTCAACCGCAGCAGCTTCTACGCCTGGCGCCAGCGCCAAGGCAGGGCGAATCCTGAGCGGGAGAAGCTCAAAGCCGTGCTGGTCAAGCATCACAAAGCGTCGAGAGAGTCGGCGGGGGCACGCACCTTGGCCAAGGAACTGCAAGCCAGGGGGCATCGTGTCGGGCGGTACATGGCTCGCAGTTTGATGCGTGAAGCTGGCATCGCCAGTTGTCAGCGCAGGCGCCATAAGTACAAGTCGCCGGGCGTGGAGGCCTTGGTGGCACCGCACGTGCTCAAGCGCAAGTTTGATGTGACGGCGGTTAATCAGGTGTGGTGTGGCGACGTGACCTACATCAAGGTCGGCAAGCGGTGGCTGTATTTCGCTGCGGTCCTGGATTTATACGCTCGTAGGGTCGTGGGCTGGTCGTTCTCGATGATCTCCGATGCCAACCTGGCCTGCGAAGCGCTACGCATGGCGATTGAGCTACGCGGCCGCCCCCAAGATGTGCTGTTTCATTCTGACCAAGGTTGTCAGTACACCAGTCATAAATTCCGAAACGAGCTGCTGAAACATGGGCTCCGACAAAGCATGAGCCGTAAAGGGGAGTGACATGAGGCCCGAGCAGATGTGCAGCGCTATGTCTCGCGCTACAACATCAGCAGGCCTCACAGCTACAACGACTACCGGTCGCCAGTCGCGAAGGAGAGACTGGCGGCGTAAACCTTAACGGGTGTCCAAGATTACTTGACCAGTTCAGGCTCGCTCCTACATGGGGCCTTTGTCGTACGCAAATTTTGCAATCTCCTCAGATCCCTTGTAGGAGCGAGCCTGCTCGCGAAGAGGTCGGTGCTAGCAACACATGATTCGGAAGTTTGTTTGCTAGCATTGCACTTGAATCAGTCCTGATCAGACACGAGTGCTCACAATGCAACTCCCGGACATGAACCTGTTGGTCGCCCTCGATGCCTTGCTCGACGAGGGCAGTGTGGTGGGCGCGGCGCGGCGGATGAACCTGAGCCCGGCGGCGATGAGCCGGACGTTGACGCGCATCCGCGAAGCCATTGGCGATCCGATCCTGGTGCGCGCCGGCCGGGGTCTGGTGCCGACACCTAAGGCGCTGGAATTGCGCGAGCAGGTGCGCAGTGTGGTGGAGCAGGCCGGGTTGCTGTTTCGTTCCGCCGATGCGGTGGAGCTGAGTTCGCTGCGGCGGCGCTTCAGTATTCGGGCCAACGACTTCTTTGTCGGCGTCTACGGCGGCAAGCTGTTCGACACTCTTGACCGGCAGGCGCCGCACTGCGAATTGCGTTTCGTCCCGGAAGGCGATGGCGATGATGAGGCGTTGCGCGAAGGGCGGATCGATCTGAGCGTCAGCAACACCCGGCCGTTAACCCCGGAAGTGAAGGTTCAGAACCTGTTTTCCACCCACTTCGTTGGCCTGGTGCGCGAGGATCATCCGCTGTTGGACGATGAGATCACAGCGGAGCGTTACGCGGGGTTCTCGCATATCAGCATGTCCCGGCGCGGCATTGCCCGGGGGCCGATCGATACCGCGCTCAATGCTCTGGGGCTGGAGCGACGGGTGGCGGTGATCGCGCCAAGCTTTCATGCGGCGATGTTTGCCTTGCCCGATTCCGACCTGATTCTGCCGGTGCCCAAGGAAGCCTTGCTGAGTGTGCGACGGCTCGGTCTGAAGCTGCGCTCGTTCGACCTGCCGGGGAGCGAGCTTGCTCGCGATAGCGGCAGGTCAGCCAATAAAGATGTTGAGGCTGCCGGCCTCATCGCGAGCAAGCTCGCTCCCACAGGGTTTGTATTGTTGCGTCAGACGCACTTATAACCTGCCAATAAGTTGATTTTCGTCAGGCATCACGCTTCCTAGAATGCTTCGGTCTTTCCACTCCGGAGCGCGCTGTACATGACTTTCCTCACGGCCCCGGCACCCGTCGCCGCGACCGGCCCGACAGCTTCACCACAGGTTTTCGGCCCGCGGATCATCATCGGTCTGGTGGGTGTGCTGCTGGCGGTACTGGTGTCTGGCCTGAACGAGATGGTGACCAAGGTCGCGCTCGCCGACATCCGCGGTGCGTTGGCCATCGGCTACGACGAAGGCACCTGGCTGGTCGCCTGTTACACCGCGACTTCCGTGGCCGCCATGGCCTTCGCGCCGTGGTGTGCGGTGACGTTCTCGTTGCGGCGTTTCACCCTGTGCGCCATCAGCCTGTTCACCCTGTTGGGCGTGTTGTGCCCCTTCGCTCCGAATTACGAAAGCCTGTTGTTGCTGCGCACCTTGCAAGGCCTGGCGGGCGGCGCATTGCCGCCCATGCTGATGACTGTTGCCCTGCGGTTTCTGCCGGCCAACGTGAAGTTGTATGGCCTGGCCGGGTATGCGCTGACGGCGACATTCGGCCCGGGCCTGGGCACGCCATTGGCGGGGCTGTGGACCGAGTATGTCGGCTGGCAATGGACCTTCTGGCAAATCATCGCGCCGTGCCTGATTGCCATGGCGGCGGTGGCGTATGGCCTGCCCCAGGACCCGCTGCGTCTGGAGCGCTTCAAGTCCTTCAACTGGCGCGGTGTGCTGCTGGGTTTTCCAGCCATCTGCATGCTGGTGATCGGCATCCTGCAGGGCAATCGCCTGGACTGGTTCGAGTCCAGCCTGATCTGCGGATTGCTCGGTGGCGGGCTGTTGCTGCTGGTGCTGTTCTTGACCGGCGAGTGGTCGCAGCCGATGCCGTTTTTCAAGATGCAGATGCTCGGCATCCGTAACCTGTCTTTCGCCCTGCTGACCCTGGCGGGCGTGCTGGTGGTGTTGCAGGCGGTGATCATTATCCCGTCCAGCTACCTGGCGCAGGTCCAGGGATATCGCCCGGTGCAGACCGCGCCGATCATGCTGCTGGCGGCGCTGCCGCAATTGATTGCACTGCCGTTGGTGGCGGCGCTGTGCAACTTTCGCTGGGTTGATTGCCGCTGGGTATTGGGCATCGGCCTGAGCATGCTGGCGCTGTCGTGCGTCGGCGGCTCGCAACTGACGTCCGCGTGGATTCGCGACGATTTCTATGTGCTGCAATGGCTGCAGATTTTCGGTCAGCCCATGGCGGTACTGCCGCTGCTGATGCTGTCCACCGGCAGCATCAACCCGATGGAAGGGCCGTTTGCATCGGCCTGGTTCAACACCGTCAAAGGCTTGTCGGCGGTCATCGCCACCGGGGTGATCGAGGCGTTGACCACGTCTCGCCTGCATTTTCACTCGACCATGCTGGTCGACCGCCTCGGCAATTCGCCGCTGGCCGAACACGACAGCGCAAGCCTCGCTCATCGTCTGCATGAGCAAGCGGTGGTGCTCACTTCCTCTGATCTTTACCTGTGCATGGCCGGTATCGCCGTGACCTTGATCTTGTTGATTTTCTGGCTGCCGACGCGGATCTATCCGCCGCGCGCACCGACCTGAATGCTCCACTGATACAGAAGGTTTTTATGAACACTCAAGCAAAGCGGAAAGTCGTGGTTGCCGTGGCCGTCGCATTGGCCGTCGGCGTGTTGCTGTACCTGGCGATGCCCGGCCTGTTCGGCAAGCGTACCCAGCAGAACACCAACGATGCTTATGTCTCGGCGGATTTCACCCTGGTCGTGCCGCGCGTTGCCGGGTTTATCAAGCAAGTGCTGGTCGAGGACAACCAGCAGGTCAAGGCCGGGCAGTTGCTGGCGCTGATCGATGACCGGGATCTACGTGCAGCCGCCCAAGCCGCCGACGCCGAAACGCTGGTGGCCAGGGCGCAATTGCAAAACGCCCGAGCGACCCTGGAGCGCCAGGCGTCGGTGATTGCCCAGGCGCAATCCTCAGTGGTTTCGGCCAAGGCGGAAATGGCGTTTGCCGAGCATGAGTTGAACCGCTACAACCACCTCGCCGGCGTGGGTGCCGGCACGGTGCAAAATGCGCAACAGGCGCAAACGCGCATCGACCAGGCCTCGGCACGATTGGCCAATGCCACGGCGGTACTGGCGGCGGAGCGCAAGCAGGTGGAGATCCTCACGGCCCAGCGCGATGCAGCCGAAGGGGGGCTGAAACGGGCGCAAGCGAAGCTGGAAATGGCCAGCTACGAGTTGTCCTATACGAGGATCGTCGCGCCTCAGGACGGCATGGTCGGCGAACGCGCGGTGCGGGTTGGTGCCTACGTCACCCCGGGCAGCAAAATCCTCGCGGTGGTGCCGCTGGCGCAGGCGTACGTGATGGCCAATTTCCAGGAAACCCAATTGACGGATGTGCAGCCGGGGCAGGCGGTACAGGTGCGCGTTGACAGTCTGGGCGGTGCGGCACTCAACGGTCGTGTCGAAAGCATTGCCCCGGCTACCGGGGTGACGTTCGCCGCGGTCAAACCGGACAACGCCACCGGCAACTTCACCAAGGTGGTGCAGCGGATACCGGTGAAGATCGTGCTGGAGCCGGGGCAGTCGCTGGCCGAGCGCTTGCGGGTGGGGATGTCGGTGGAGGCGAGTATCGATACCGGCAGCAATGCGGCGCCTGTGCGTGAGGTGACTCAGCGATGAAGGACTGTGTTGACAGTGCAGACGCCATCGCGAGCAAGCTCGCTCCCACAAGGGTTATGCGCGATGTACAAGATTTTCGCATCACAGAAAGTCCATTGTGGGAGCGAGCTTGCTCGCGATGGGGCCAACTGTCGCAACTTACCTTGAGTGCCTTGCTCGCTATTAGCCTCAGCGCCTGCACCGTCGGCCCCGATTTCCAAAAGCCCGAAGCCACCGAAATCACCGAATGGGCAAAGCCGGCCAAATCCGCCGCCAGCCAAGCCATCGCCGAAACCATGAACGAGCGCTGGTGGGAAGTGTTCCACGACCCGAAACTCTCGGCCTTGAGCCAGCGCGCCCTGACTGACAACCTCGACCTGAAGCTGGCCAGCAGCCGCTTGCAGCAAAGTCGTGCGGTGCGTCAGGTCATCACCGCCGAGCGCTATCCCAACACGGCCGCCAGCGGCCGTTATGGACGCAACCGTAACAGTGGTGAAGGCCTGAGCGACCCGTCAGGACACAACGGCCAGTCGGCCTTCAACCTTTGGGATGCCGGCTTTTCCGCCTCCTGGGAGCTGGATGTCTGGGGGCGCGTGCGTCGGGAAACCGAAGCGGCCGACGCCAACCTGGAAGTCGCCGAGAACGACCGGCGGGGTGTGCTGCTGTCGGTGCTGGCCGAAACCGCCCAGGACTACATTCAGCTGCGCGGGGTGCAGAACACCCGGCTCGTCACCGAACAGAATCTAGATGTTGCCCGCCATAGCCTGAAGCTCTCGCAGTTGCGCCTGGCCGACGGCGTCGCGACGGATCTGGATGTTGCCGAAGCCGCCGCACAGGTGGCGGCCATCGAATCACGCCTGCCCGCACTGGAGCAGCGCCAGTGGCAACTGATCAACGTCTTGAGCCTGTTGATGGGCGAGCCGCCCCAGGCATTGGCGGCGGAGTTATCCACAGACGCACCGGTGCCACAAACGCCGCGACAGGTCGCCATTGGCTTGCCCTCGCAACTGGCTGAACGTCGGCCGGACATTCGCCAGGCCGGAGCACGTCTGCATGCCGCCACGGCCAGCATTGGCGTGGCCAAGGGCGATTTCTATCCGCGCATCACCCTGTCGGGGAACATCGGTTCCCAGGCCATGCAGCTGAGCGATTTCGGCTCCTGGGGTTCGCGTTCGTTCGGTATCGGCCCGCAATTCAGCTTGCCGTTGTTCGACGGTGGCCGCTTGCGCGGCGTGCTCGAGTTGCGTGAAGCACAACAACAGGAAGCCGCTATCGCCTATCAGCAGACCGTGCTGCGCGCCTGGCATGAAATCGATGACCAACTGACCGCCTACAACGCCAGCCAATTGCGCCGCGACAGCCTGGCCGAAGCCGTGCTTCAGAACCGTATTGCGCTGGACACCGCGCAACAGCAGTACGTCGAGGGCGTGGTGGATTTCGTCACCGTACTCACCGTGCAAGGGGCGTTGCTGGCGACGCAGGAGCAGTGGGTCGAGAGTTCGACCGGCGTGTCGCTGGCGGCCGTCGGGTTGTACAAGGCGTTGGGTGGGGGTTGGGAGTCGGTGTATCCAGTGGCGCAGACGACGCAGCGCTGACGGTGCAGCCACCGGCTATCGCTCCATTACCGGGTCGGCATCGACGTTGCTCGGCTTGAAGGTCTAAAGTGATGCGCAAACAATCTGGCTCTTTACTCAACGTCACAAGGGGAGGCAATGGAGGCGCGCAGAGAAACGCCGATGGGCGACACTCAGGGACCGCACGCCAATCCTGGTTTCGCCAGGGGCGCGCAGCCGTTGATCCGCTGGGCGCGAGAGCATTGGCTGGTGCCGATTCTGGTATTGGCCGCGCTGGTGCGCTTTTACGATCTGACCGCTGCCGCGATTTGGGGCGACGAGGGTTCCAGCCTGCTGCTGGCCCGTTATTCATTACCTGACATCTGGTTGCACGCCGCCTACGACGTGCACCCGCCGCTGTACTTCATGTTGCTGCACGGCTGGATCGCGATGTTTGGCGACGGCATATTGTCGATCCGCTGCCTCAGTGCCCTGCCGGGGATTGCCTCGGTCGGGCTCGGTGTGTGGCTGGTCGATCGGCTCGCCACCCGCCGTGCCGCGATCTTCGCCGGCGTCCTGCTGGCCCTGCTGCCCACGGCGGTGCGCTACAGCCAGGAAGTGCGAATGTATTCGCTGCTGGGGCTGTGGTTGCTGGGGGCAACCATTGCGCTGGTGTACTGGATCCGCAAGCCGCAGCGCCGGCGCTATCTGGTGATCTATGTCGTGCTGATGAGCGCGGCGTTTTACACCCATTACTTCACGGCCCTGTGCGTGCTCTGCCATTGGTTGTACCTGGGGATCATCCGCGTGCAGCCGGGGCATCGTCTGCGGCACATCCAGCGGGGTGACTGGTGGCTGGCCAATGTGGCTATCGTGGCGCTGTATCTGCCGTGGCTGCCGGGATTCGTCGACCTGTTACGGCACCTGGACCAACTGAAGGCCAATGGCGATGTTGGCTGGGAACTGCCCGTCAGCCTGGATTCCTTACCGTCGATGGTCTGGTCATTGCTGACCCAGGACGACGGAGAAACCCTGCCTCCCCTGGTGTTTATTGCCTTGCCGGTGACCTTGCCGGTGTTGGCGTGGGTGGCACTGGCACGTGATCGCAGTGTGTTCCGTGGCAGCGCGTTGCTCGCGGTCTACACCTTTGTCCCGATGCTGCTGGTGTTTGCGGTGTCGTTTTTTTCGCCGATATTCATCGAGCGCTACCTCACCGCGTATGCCCTTGGCCTGCCGCTGTTGGCGGCATTGGCAATCGACCGCTTGTACTCCGGTTCCCGGGTGCTGGCCCTGACGGTGCTGGTCCTGTTTGTCGGTGTTGAACTGGTGGGCCTGAAAAACAACGCGACGGTGGACGTCCATGATCAGGTCAACGTCCTGGTGGAAGACGTCAACGTGCATTTTCAGCCGGGGGACCGGATCGTTACCAGTGACATGCTCTGGTACTTGAGTTACGTCTACTACAATCGCACCAATACCCAGCCCCTGCTGTACACCCCGCCACGGGCCGATAGCACTTCGAGCCGGCCGAACGACTATGGTTTCGGTACCTTGACGACGCCAGACGTGTATCTGGACCACTTGAGCGATTTGCCCAAAGGCACGGGGCGAATCTGGCTGATCGGCACCGCCGACGTACCTGACGAGTTCGCACCGTTGCCGGTGCAATGGCATATCGCTCGTCAGATGAAGGCTGGTGGTGTTGCCGCGAGGTTGTACCTGTCCGGCAATACCGGACAATGAGTGGCGTCATCGCAACCTTCAGGGTTTCGACGACAAGTCCGCCATGCCCTTGAGCAACTCGATCGGCAGTGGAAAGACGATGGTCGAGCTCTTGTCGCCGGCAATCGAACTCAGGGTCTGCATGTAGCGCAACTGCATGGCCCCCGGTTGGCGGCCAAGCATTTCGGCGGCCTGCATGAGTTTTTCCGAGGCCTGCAATTCGCCTTCGGCGTGGATCACCTTGGCTCGCCGTTCCCGTTCGGCTTCGGCCTGCTTGGCGATGGCGCGGATCATCGATTCGTTGAGGTCCACATGTTTGATCTCGACGTTGGCAACCTTGATGCCCCAGGCGTCGGTCTGAGCGTCGAGTACTTGCTGGATGTCCAGATTCAAGCGTTCGCGTTCGGCCAGCAGTTCGTCCAGTTCGTGTTTACCCAGCACCGCCCGCAGGGTGGTTTGCGCCAATTGGCTGGTGGCGGCCAGGAAATCCTCGACCTGGATGATTGCCTTCTGCGGATCGAGTACGCGGAAATACAGCACCGCGTTGACCTTGACCGACACGTTGTCGCGGGTGATCACGTCTTGCGGCGGCACGTCCAGCACCACGGTCCGCAAATCGACCCTGACCATTTGCTGGACCACCGGAATCAGCAGGATCAGGCCAGGGCCCTTGACCTGCCAGAAGCGCCCGAGCTGAAACACCACCCCGCGCTCGTATTCGCGCAGGATGCGGAACGTCGACCCCGCCAGTGCGATGATCAACAATAGCAGCGCGACAAGACCCAATTGCAAACCCATGACTATTCTCCGCCCGGCGCCGCGTCAGCCGCGGCCACTTGCAGCAGCAAGCCCTTGCGCCCCACCACCCGCACCTGTTGCCCGGGTTGCAGCGGCGTCGCGCTGAGCACTTGCCATCGTTCTCCTTGCAGATGAATCCAGCCGCCATAGGCGTTGCCGGCCTGCAATGACGTCACCGCCGTCACGCTGCCGAGCAGCCCGGCATCACCACTGACGGTGTGGCGCGGTCGGGTCTTCAGGGCGTGAAATACCAAGTAGATCAGCAACAGCGCGCTGACCAGTCCCAGGCCGATCATTAGCGGCTCGGGCACATCGGTATTGGTCAGGATCACCGCGCCGATCACGAACATCACGATGCCGCCCAGGCCGATCACACCGTAATTGGGCAGTGCCGCCTCAGCGATCAGAAACGCGAGGCCGAAGGTGATCAGCCAGATCCCGATGGGGTTGGGCACCAGCAACACAACCGTGTCGGTGGCGAAGGCCGATCCGCTCAACGCCAACAGCAACGCAACTGCACAGCAACGCGTGTTCACTTGACCCTCCGGGAGAGTCTTGGGGTGGCTCTGTAGACAGTTTAGTTGACCGGAGGGTTGTATGAATTTTGCTCAACTGTAGACGACGTCCGATGGGCGGATTTCCCGCCGGAACGCGCCAGCGGGCCTAGACTTTCAGTACCGAAAGAGTTGTTAACCAGCGTCCGCCAGCGGTTGTTGCGGACACCGAGGTGCATCATGCGTATGGCAAGAACCGTGCAGCGAAGCCTGGAAAAGGCTCAATGCGAATATGACATCGTCAGCCACCCACACTCGGCCAGCAGCCTAGAAACGGCGCGGGTCGCAGGTATTCCTGCCGAACGGGTGGCCAAATCGGTGATCCTCGACGATCACCATGGGCATTACCTGATGGCCGTGCTGCCAGCCAGCCGTCACCTTGACCTGAGCAAAGTCCGCAGCAGCGGTGAGTGGCAGGTGTCCCGCGAAAGCAACCTGGCGCACCTGTTCGATGATTGCGAACGCGGTGCCGTACCGGCGCTGGGTGAGTCCTATGGGTTGGAGGTGATCATCGATCCGCTACTGACCCGGCAGAAAGACATCTATCTGGAGGCCGGCAACCACGTCAACCTGGTGCGCATGGACGTGCCCGAGTTTCTGAAAATGGTGCCGCATGCCGAGGTGCGGGAGTTGAGTCATTGAGTTTTGCTTCGTCAATGCTGACGTCATCGCGGGCTTGCCCGCGATGACCGCGTAGCGGTCCCTTAATCGGTTCACAGGAGCCAGACATGGAAAACCCAACCCACAACCTTCCTTCGCTGTTCAAACAACTCGGCCTGCCGGACGACGCCGAAAGCATCGATAAATTCATCGCTACCCATTCACCGCTCAAGCCGGAACTGCACCTTGCGGATGCATTTTTCTGGAGCCCGAGTCAGGCGGAGCTTCTGCGTGAGGAGATACTCGATGACGCGGATTGGGCGGAGGTGGTGGATCAACTGGATGTGATGTTGAGGAAGGGGCGGGGGGTGTGAATCGTCATCGTCCGGGCGGCCACTGTCGGGATGTATGGACTAGGGCGAGTATCCAGATGGCGTCTAGTCCCTGTTCATAAACAATGCGGTAACTCTGATGTGGAATCAGCTCGCGAGTGCCTGAAATGATCCCGGCAGGGCCGCTTTCCGGGTATTGGGCAAGCCGGGATAGCGCATCGCTGAACCGGTTGTCCATGTCGATGGCTGCTTTCGGGTTAACGGCATGCAGGTAATCCCAAATGTCTGCACGGTCCTGTGCTGCTTCTTTCGTCCATATTATTTTCATTCTTGTAGCTCGGCCCGCCTGCGCCTGGCAGCGAACTCTGCCTCGATTTCATCATTTGTCAGCCCGTCGCCGGCGCGCATCGAAGCGCGTGCGGTGTCGACCTTGCGCTGCAGGAATGCTTCGTACTCGCGAGACTCCCGTTGGGTTTGAACAAACTGACGCATCATTTCCCGGACGATCTGCGAGGCGGGGCGATGAGCGGCTTCTGCCTCTGCCATGAACTGTTCACGCAATTCAGACTCAAGTTTCATTGTAAAAACGGCTTGTTTCGACATGGCTGCCTTCTCAATTGTAATGCTGACGAAGTATATACATCTTCAGTATGGTGGCTGGTTCACCCCATGTGGCTTCGCGACGGATGGAAGCCAATTTGTTTCAAAACTTGACGGAAAATCCCCTCCAATGCAATATTGATAGTTAGCAAACTAACAGTGTGTATTTTCCCTCGTGCCGAATAACCTCGACGTTCTCCAGATGAACATCAGCAGTGCCATGGTGGTGGCCGCCAGGCATTGGCGAAAAATCTGCCAGACCACGCTGGTCAACTATGGAATCTCCGAAGCCTGCGCCGTTCCGCTGTTGATGATCGGGCGTCTGGGTGAGGGCGTGCGCCAGGTGACAGTGGCGCAGGCGGCGGGCATGGAAAGTCCTTCGCTGGTGCGCCTGCTCGATCAGTTGTGCCATGCCGGTTACGTCTGCCGGACCGAAGACGCACAGGATCGCCGCGCCAAATGCTTGAGCCTGACCGAAACCGGTCGTGAGCTGGTACAGGCGGTCGAAGTGGAGCTGGTGCGCTTGCGCCACGAAGTACTTGAAGGCATTGACCAGGGTGATCTGGAGGCAACGCTGCGGGTACTGAGAGCATTTGAAGCGGCCACGCCGCCATCGGTGGCCAACTCTTGAACGGATTTTTCGCTGGCATGCCCCCGGCGCGGGACTGGTTCTATGGAGTCCGCACCTTCGCCGCATCGATGATCGCGCTGTACATCGCCTTGCTCATGCAAATGCCCCGTCCGTACTGGGCGATGGCCACGGTGTACATCGTTTCCAGCCCGTTTCTCGGCCCTACCAGTTCCAAGGCGCTGTACCGGGCAATCGGCACCTTTATCGGCGCAGCTGCCGCCGTTCTGTTCGTGCCGATGTTCGTGCAGAGCCCCTACGTGCTCGTGGTGGTGATTGCGCTGTGGACCGGCACGCTGCTGTTCCTGTCCCTGCATTTGCGCACTGCGAACAACTACGCCTTGATGCTCGCCGGTTACACCTTGCCGTTGATCGCCCTGCCGGTGGTGAACAACCCGCTGGGGGTGTGGGACGTGGCCGAAGCGCGGACCGAAGAAATCTTTCTCGGCATCGCGGTGGCGGCGGTGGTCGGTGCGATGTTCTGGCCCCGGCGCCTGGCGCCGGTGTTCAATGATTCGGTGAGCAAATGGTTTACCGATGCATCGACCTACAGCCTGCGCTTCCTCAGCCGCAACGTGCAGCCTGAAGAAGTCAGCGTGTTGCGTGCATCGATGGTCGCCACGTTCAACTCCCTGGAGTTGATGATCGGTCAGTTGCCCCACGAAGGCTCGCGTCCGCAGACAGTGCGCAACACTAAGGAGTTGCGCGGACGGATGATTCACCTGCTGCCAGTGATCGATGCCCTCGACGACGCGCTTTACGCCCTGGAACGGCGCACCCCCGAGCTTGTGGACAAGTTCGCGCCCTTGCTGGCCGCCACCACCGAATGGCTCGGGCACAAGGATGCCGACCTCGACCGCTGGCAAGCCCTGAAGGATCAACTTGAGGCCCTGCAACCTGCTCCCGAAGCGCTGGACGATCGCAAGCAACTGCTGTTCTCCAACGCCATTTACCGCCTCGGCGAGTGGATCGATTTGTGGCAGGACTGCCGCAGCCTGCAATACGCCATCCAGTGCGAAAGCCAGGACAACTGGCGCGCGGTGTATCGGCACTGGCGCCTGGGACGGCTATCCCCGTTCCTGGATCGTGGCCTGATGTTTTATTCCGCGGCGTCCACCGTCACCGCGATTATCGTCGCTTCGGTGTTGTGGATTCTGCTCGGCTGGACCGATGGCGGCAGCGCAGTGATCCTGGCGGCGGTGGCGTGCAGCTTCTTTGCCTCGATGGACGACCCGGCGCCGCAGATTTACCGGTTCTTTTTCTGGACAGCGATGTCGGTGGTGTTCGCCAGCCTTTATCTGTTTCTGGTGCTGCCCAACCTGCATGACTTTCCGATGCTGGTGCTGGCGTTTGCGGTGCCGTTCATTTGCGTCGGCACCCTGACGGTCAAGCCGCAGTTTTACCTGGGCATGCTGCTGACCCTGGTCAACACCTCGTCCTTTATCAGTATTCAGGGCGCTTACGACGCGGACTTCCTCAGTTTTGCCAACTCCAACCTGGCCGGCCCCATGGGGTTGCTGTTCGCGTTCATCTGGACCCTGATTGCCCGGCCGTTCGGTGCCGAACTGGCAGCCAAGCGCCTGACCCGATTCAGCTGGCGTGACATTGTCGGCCTCTCCGAGCCGGCCACGTTGTCCGAGCATCGACTTCTGGGCATACGGATGCTCGATCGGCTGATGCAGCATCTGCCGCGCCTGGCCATGACCGGCCAGGACTCCGGCGTGGCGCTGCGGGAAGTGCGAGTGGCGCTGAATCTGTTGGACTTGCTCGCTTATACGCCGCGGGTCCTTGGTGTGCCGCAGGTGCTGCTGCGCCAGGTGGTGGCCGAGGTTGGCGAGTACTTCAAGGCCTGTCTCAAGGCCGGTGAGCGCTTGCAGGCACCGAGCCCGTTGCTGATGACCCTCGACCGCACGCGTCGTGCCCTCAGCGGTGCCGGCGACGATGAAACCCGTCGGCATCTGCTGCACGCGCTGAGCGGCCTGCGCCTGGCACTGTTGCCCGGCGTCGAATTCGTCGGTGCCGCCGAGCCCGAAGAACCGCTTCCCCATGGCATTGATGGAGCGCCTTTATGATCGGTGACCTGGATCTGAGCGGGGTGTTCCTGCCCACGCTGCTGGTGCTGATGGGCATTACGTATGTGTTGTACCTGTTGGTGCACGGGGTGCTGACGCGCCTGCACTTTTACCGTCTGGTCTGGCACCGGGCATTGTTCAACGTGGCCCTCTACGCCCTGCTGCTTGGCGCCGTGGACTCACTCAGTCGATACCTGATGACATGAAAAAACCGTTTCTAACCCTGGGTCGCGTGGTGTTGACCCTGCTGATCGTGAGCTTCGCCATTGTCGTGGTCTGGCGCATGGTGATGTATTACATGTTCGCGCCCTGGACCCGTGACGGGCACATCCGTGCCGACATCGTGCAAATCGCCCCGGACGTCTCCGGGCTGATCCAGCAAGTGGAGGTGCGCGACAACCAGCTGGTCAAGCGCGGCCAGGTGCTGTTCAGCATCGATCAGGACCGTTTCAAACTGGCGCTGCGCCAAGCCAAGGCGGCCGTCGCCGACCGCGAAGAAACCCTGGCCCAGGCCCAGCGCGAGGCCAAGCGGAACAAGGGACTGGGCAACCTGGTACCGGGTGAGCAACTGGAAGAAAGCCAGTCGAAAGTGGCCCGCGCCCAGGTGGCGTTGATGGAAGCCCAGGTGGCGGTGGACAGCGCGCAGCTCAACCTCGACCGCTCGGTGATCCGCAGCCCGGTGGACGGCTACGTCAACGACCGCGCGCCACGGACCCAGGAATTCGTCAGCGCCGGGCGTCCGGTGTTGTCGGTGGTCGACAGCAACTCGTTCCACATCGATGGCTATTTCGAAGAAACCAAACTGAACGGCATTCATATCGGCCAAAGCGTCGACATCCGGGTGATCGGCGACAATGCGCGCCTGCGTGGGCATGTGGAGAGCATCGTGGCCGGTATCGAAGACCGCGACCGCACCAGCGGCAACAACCTGCTGCCCAACGTCAACCCGGCCTTCAGCTGGGTGCGTCTGGCCCAGCGGATTCCAGTGCGGATCGCCTTCGATGATGTGCCGGAGGATTTCCGCATGATCGCCGGGCGCACCGCTACGGTATCGATCATCGACGATCAGAAACGGGAGCCGGCGCAATGAGCAAGGCCTCGGGTTTGGCGGTCGCCGGATTAGGTTTGCTGCTGTCGGCGTGTCAGATGGTCGGGCCGGATTATCATTTGCCCGAGGAGGCGGCTGTCCATCGTCCAGACTTCCAGGGCGATCTGGCGGTAGACGGTAAAACGGTGGTGTCTGCGCCGGTGCCGGCCGATTGGTGGCGGCTGTACAAGGATCCGCGACTCGACCAATTGGTGCAGCAGGCCATGGCCTCCAACACCGATTTGCGCGTGGCGGCGGCCAGCCTGTCGCGGTCTCGCGCTCAGGTCGATGAAGCCGAGGCAGCGGGCGGCTGGAGCGGCGGCGTGCAGATGGGCGCCCAGCGCTTGCAGGAGTCCGGCCAGGCGTTCCTGCTGCCGGAAAAAGTGCCAGTGGCCAACATCGGCGATATCGGCATCAGTGCGTCGTACCAGTTCGACCTGTTCGGTACCTTGCAACGCGGTATCGAAGCAGCCAAGGCCAATGCCGATGCAACGCAGGCCGCTGCCGATACTGCACGCATCACCGTAGTGGCCGACGTGGTTCGGGCCTACACCCAGGTGTGCGCGGCCAATGAAGAGCGGGAAATCGCCCAGCATTCCCTCGACCTGCAAGCCCAGAGCACCACGTTGATCCAGCGTCTGCGCGATGCCGGGCGTGGCGACGAAACCCAGGTCACCCGTTCGCAAACCCAGTTCAAATCCCTGCGCGCCGACATGCCGCGTTATGAAGCGGCACGTCAGGCTGGGCTGTATCGCTTGTCGATGTTGCTGGCCAAGCCGGTGGACCAATTGCCGGCCGGCACCGCCACCTGCGACGAGTTGCCGAAAATCGCGCAATTGATCCCGGTGGGCGATGGCGCCGCGTTGCTCAAGCGTCGTCCCGATGTACGGCAGGCCGAGCGTCGACTGGCGGCCGCGACGGCCGGGATCGGCGTCGCCACGGGGGAGCTGTACCCGAACATCAGCATCGGCGCGACCATTGGCACCGTCGGTATCCTCGACGATCTCGGCGACCCGTCCACTAACCGCTGGGGCTTCGGTCCGTCGCTGACCTGGAATGTGCCGACCAACGGCGCCCGGGCGCGCATCCGCGAGGCCGAAGCGGTGACCCAGGCGACCCTGGCGCATTTCGATGGGGTGGTGCTCAACGCCATTCGCGAGACCCAGACCGGTCTTGCCCAGTACACCGCGTTGCTACAACGTCGCGACGCCCTGGCAGACGCCGAGCAATCGGCAAAACTGGCAGCCGACCAGACGCACCGTTTCTTCCAGGCTGGCCGCGAATCGTTCCTGGCCGACCTGCAAGCGACTCGCACTTACACGGATGTCACGGCGCAATTGGCCGCTGCCAACACTCAGGTTGCCGCCAGCCAGATCGATTTGTTCCTCGCGTTGGGCGGCGGTTGGGAAAGCGGACGAACGCAAGCGTCGAACTCCGGCAAACCCTGAGGCCGTTGCTATGCTTTGAAGTGTTGGAAGGGCGCCTCGTGCAAAGCGCCCTTTCTTCGCACAAGGCTCGCGCAGGTCAGGGGGGAACCATTAATGAAAAACCCTTATGCTCTCGGCTTCTGGTGCGCCATCGTGGCATTAGTGCTGCTGTCGGCCACCTATTTCTACGGCATCATGCTGGCCCACCAGATCGACAAGGCTCTGGTGTTCCTCGACAGTGCCGTCGCGCTGATTGCCGTGATGTCCGTTGCGGTGGTGGCCTGGGCCTCGGTCCAGAATCAACGCATCAAGAAAAGACAACTCGAACAAGGCAAGACCCTGGTCCTGATCTGGGACACCAAGGTGGCATTGCGTCGTGTCGAAACAGTGTTCGACCGTTATTTCTGGGGCAGTTACTGGCAACCGGGGCGCACGTTTCAGGAAGTCATGGGCGAATTGACCGGCACGCCACTGGAAAAAAGCCTCGAGACCCTTAAAAAACAGTGCCTGGCGCTGGACCGGCAGGTGGCTGACGACGGTCGGCACTGGCTCAGCAATGCCCGGGAACTGGCCGATGTCGCCACGGCCATGGCCCGCGAACGTTATCAACTGGACGTCTGCGACCCGCGCGCGGAAGTGACGGGCGGGGCGGTGATCAACCGCGACTTCGAAGTGCTGGTGTACACCTGGACTGCGCGGCTCAAAAGCTTTGATCATCAGCTGGATGAGATTGAGGTTCAGTACTCCTGAAATCTTGATATTGGCTGTACCGACGCCATCGCGGGCAAGCCCGCTCCTACAGGTATGGCGTGAACCCTGTGGGATCGAGCTTGCTCGCGATAGCGATTGAATGCACAGCGAAAATTTCGAACCCAGCGAACGCCCCCCCCCCAAGACACTCTTTCACCTTTAATCATTGAGCCGTTCGTCGCGCCCGGTGCTAATCTCCATTCCACTTTCAGCACAGTCGAGCCGCAACCCGTCATGGGTTCAGGGAAGACGACCTCACTTTCAACAACGGACATTGAGCGGGTCATACATGAATAAATCAGCAGGCGTGCTACTGGGAATTGTTGTCGCAATCGGTGCCATCAGCGCAGGCGGAGCCTGGTTCACCGGCACCAGGCTCGAAGGTGTGTTGAACACCTCGATTGCCAATGCCAACAAGGAACTGCAAGCGGCCATGGTCGGTTCCAACGGCACCGCGTCGCTGGAACTGGTGTCGCTGGAACGTCATGTATTCAGCAGCACCGCGCACTATCGCCTCAAGGGCGAAGGTGAAATGTTCGGCGAAACGGCGGTCGAGTTGCTGTTTGTCGATCACATCGAACACGGCCCGTTGCCGTTCTCGCGGCTGATGTCGCTGAAGTGGCTGCCGGTCTTGGCGACCAGTCACTACGAACTGGAAAAGACCTCGTTCACCGAGAAGTGGTTTACCGCCGCCAAGGACAAGGCCCCGCTGACCGGCGTGGTCAACATCGGCTATGACAACGCCACCAACGGCACCCTCGAGTTGCAGCCGCTGGAAATGGCCCTGGATGACAAGTCGAGCATGAAGTTCTCCGGCTTGAGCATCGACGTCGCCGCCAGCGCCCAGGCGCAGAAGGTCAAGGCCAACGGCTACATGGACAGCCTGAAGGTGACCACCGTTTCCGAAGACCAGGCGCCGGTGCAGGTTGAATTGAATGGCCTGACCCTGGCCAGCAACCTGACAAAAAGCACCTACGGTTTCTACACCGGTGAGAACGTTCTTGAACTGGCCAGCGGCAAATCGACTTTTGGTGTCAAGCAGTCGGTGCTGGACTTCAAGAAATTCGAGATGAAAAACCTGACTGAAGAAAAGGGCAGCAACGCCTCCGGGCGTGCCGATTACAAAGTCGGCGAAGTGTCCCTGAACGGCAAGACCATCGGTTCCGGTGCGCTGGCCATGAGCCTGAAGAACCTCGACATTCCGGCCACCCTGTCGTTGATGCAGGTTTACCAGAGCAAACTGCAGCCGTATGAAAGGGCGGCGGCCGAAGCAACGGCGGCCGGTCTGCCGGCGCCGGAGCTGAAACTGACCGAAGCCGAAGAAGCACTGCTCAAATCCAGCCTGGAAAAACTGCTGGCGGCCGGTCCGCAGGTGGCTCTGGAAAACCTGTCGTTCAACACCGCCAACGGTGAGAGCCGCGCCAATATGGTGCTCGACCTGACCAAGCCACAGGCCATCGATCTGCCGACCGATCAGTTGGTCAGACAGCTGATCGCGCTGCTGGACTTCAAGCTGCAAGTGTCCAAGCCCATGCTGGTCGATGTGCTTACCGTGCAATCGCAAATCGCCGGTCAGACCGACGCCAAGCTGATTGCCGACCAGGCCACTGCCACCGCAGACATGTTCAGCAGCATGGCGGTTGGCAGCCAGCTGGCAAAACTGGACGGCAATAACATCGTCACCAACTTGCATTACGCCAACAATCAGGTGGACTTCAACGGCCAGAAAATGACCGTCGAAGAGTTTGCCGGTTTTGTCATGAGCAAGTTCGAGGGTGCTGGCGCCACCGAGTAACGGCGGCTGTTAACTGTGTAACGCCCGGCCTCTGCATCGCGCAGGCGCCGGGCGTTTTGCTGTCCGGCATCCCTAGGGAACATCACGGATCAGGCGCCATGCTTCTTCCCATGGCAACGCTTGTTTCATCCGCTCGGCGAGCATCGCCATGGCCCGGTCCATCTCGCAGGCTACCGCTGCCGACACCACACCGTTTTTTCCGAACAGGCCTATGAAAGGCGGGTCGTAAGGGTCGCCCTTGAACTCGACTTCGTCCCAGGCCTCGGCGTGCCCGAGGTATTCGTAGGTTTTACCGAAATGCCAGGTCCAGAAAAACGGCACATCGAGGTAATGCTCGTCACCGCCCAGCATATTGGCTGCGGCAATCCGTGCCTGCTGTTGGGCCAGTCGCCAGTGTTCGATGCGCAAGTGCTGGTCGTTCAGCGCGAATGTGGCGATATCGCCAGCCGCCCAGAGGCCGTCGGCCACGCGCATTCCGCCGTCGACACGCAGCGAGTGATCCTGCTCTTTTGGCAGCCCGGTGAAGGCAGCAGTGGCTGGCGTGACGCCAATGCCGACCAGCACCAGATCGGCCGCCAAGCGTTGGCCGTTGTCCAGGCGCACGGCTTCGACCTTTTCCGTCCCTTCGATCTGTACTGCATTGCCCCGGGTATGAAACACGACGCCATTGGCTTCATGTCGCGCGCGAATGGCCTTGCCGACCGTGTCACCGAACTGCTTGGCAAACGGCACTTCGTGGCGGGCCAGCACGGTCACGTGCAGGCCAAGCTGGCGCAGGGACGAGGCGGACTCCATGGCAATGAAACTGTCGCCGATGATCACAACTCGCTGGCCGGCGCTGGCGCTGTCCAGAATCTGCTGCGCATGGACTTTGGAGCGTAAAACGAACACCTGCGGCAGGTCGGCGCCGGGCAGCGTCAGCGGGTTGGGTACGCCGCCGGTGGCCAGCAGCGCGGCGTCGTATATCAGTGATTGGCCATCAGTCAGCCGCAGCGTCCTGTTCGGCGCATCCAGGCTTGCCACTTCGCCTCGCAGGCGCTCGATCCGCTGCTCGCGGTAAAAGTCCTCGTCACGCAGCGGCGGGACTTCGTGCAGCGGCATCTCCCCGGCGATTACGTATTTGCTCAGCGCGGTGCGGTCGTATCCGGCGTCGGCTTCGCGGTCGATCAACAGTAACCGGCCGCCGAAACCTTTCTCGCGCAAACACGCTGCTGCCGCCGTGCCTGCCGCGCCAGCGCCGACAATGATGAAGGTTCGCGGATCGTCGGCCGGTGGCGTATGGGCGTCCGACAACGGCTGGTCGCCGACCCAGATGTCGCCGTCACGGACTTCAAGGGGATAGCGTTTGAGGCTGTCCAGGGCCGGCGGCTCACACAGCCCGCCATCCTCGATCCGGAACTGCGCCTTGTGCCACGGACAGGTCAGGCGCCCGTTACATACCGCTCCGTCAGCCAGCGGGGCTCCGGCATGCGGGCATTCGGCCTGATAAGCGCGCAGTTGCTCACCAGCCCGCAACAGCAGAACCTTGCTGCCCTGGACCTGCACTTCCAGACCCCGGTCTTCGGGCACATTGGCGACACGCGCAACACGATGCAGAGTCATGATTGCTCTCCAGACAGACGTTTCACTTATGAGTCTGGTGCCTATCGCGAGGTTCAGCCAATTCCCCCCTGCCAAGGCGCGAACGGTCCGGCTATAGTTTGCACGCCGACGACGGCCCAACACGCACAAGGTGCTCCGGTATGACCCGATTGACCTCAATGAACACTTGGCTCGCGGCCTTGGCAGTCGCCCTTTGCGTGCAGTTCCCGGCGCAGGCCCAGGAACGCTTCACCCTGAACATTCCTGGTGTCTCCGATGACCGTCTGTTCACGTCGGCCGCTGCCAGTGATTCCGCCGGCTGCGGTGGACACAACATTTCCCCGGCATTGAACTGGAACGCCGGCCCGGCAGCCACCCAAAGCTACGCCATCGTCATGCACGACCCTGACGGCCAGAAGGGCCAGGGCGTCGATCAGTGGGTGCATTACGGCATCAAGGCCGGCACCCACCAGATTCCGGCCGGCGCCGGGAGCAAACCCGGCCTTGAGGGCATCGGCGGTACCAACAGCAAGGCAACCACCGGATACATCGGCCCTTGCCCGCCCGTTGGCGACAGCGCGCACCACTACATCATCCAGATCTACGCCCTGGACCTGACCCCGGACGCCTTGCCCGCCGGCCTGACCCGTACGCAGCTGCTGGAAAAAATCAAAGGCCACGTCCTGAGAAACAGCAGCGTGGTGCGGCGCTATCACCGCTAAGGCTGATCGCCCCAGCGGATTTGCAGAACACTGAAGTGCACGGCATTCCGGGGATTTGGCATCCACCCCCGAAAGCGCGCACTATCAGGCTATAGCCGATGCGTTGGAGGATGCCGTGGCAAAAAAAATCGACCGCATCGCCCAAATGCTCAACTGCCCGCAAAAGGGTGAAGAACTGCGGCGAGCGATTACCGAGAGTCGCAAGGATTTTCTGCTGAATCAGCCGGAAGAAGACGTTGTCGAAGACGACGACCTTGAAGAGGAATTCTTCGAGGACGACGAGGACGATGATGAGTACGACGAGTTCGACTGGACGACAGAATGAAAAAACCGCTTCGGCGGTTTTTTTGTGGGCCAGGACAGCACCGGTCGGAGATTCGTTGACCCCCATGCAGGGAATGGAACACTATAAGGTACTTTTTTTCGTACCTTTGGAGCCGTCATGGAGCAGCTACTTGCAAGCCGTTCGGTCAGTATCACCGAGCTCAAGCGCAGCCCGAGCACTGTAATCGAGCAAGCGGGTTCCGAGCCTGTTGCCGTGCTCAACCACAATCGCCCAGCCGCCTATCTTTTACCGCACACGGCCTATCAACAGCTGCTGGATCGGCTACAGGCTGCCGAACTTCGTGAAGCCATTGCGGCCAGCCGCAACGATCCGCGTCCGGCCATTGCTGCCGATACCGTGTTTGCCGAGCTTGATGCGCTGATTGATGAGGTAGCAGCCGAGCAAAGCCGTCCATGAGGCAATTGCTTTTCTCTGCATTGGCACGGGACGATCTGCTGCAAGTCGCTCGTTTTATCGCCCGAGACAACCCTGAACGGGCCCGGACGTTTGTGGGTGAGCTACGCAGGCAGTGCACACGGTTGATCGAACAACCGAACTTGGGTGTTTCAAGAGACGATTGTGCCAAGGGATTGCAAATGCTTGCCCATGGCCGATATCTGATTTTCTACTGTTTGATGGACGACGAGATCAAGGTCGAACGCGTACTGCACAGTGCGAGAGACATCAGCCGGCTGTTTGAAAAAAACAGCATTGATCATTAGGCACCAAGCCTTCAAACACCCACAAAAAAGCCCCAGACCCATAAGGCCTGAGGCTTTCTCGTTACAGCGTATGGTGCACCAGGCGGGATTCGAACCCACGACCCCTGCCTTCGGAGGGCAGTACTCTATCCAGCTGAGCTACTGGTGCAGCGGGCGCCATGATACTCATATGCGCTGCGGGCGTCCATGCTGCTGAATCGCCTGCGTTTTTTTTAAAGCTGTAATGCGCGTTTGCTACGTTGATCAGAAAAAATAGGCAAAAGCGTCGTTTTCGTTCTTTTTTTCGAACAGCCTATTGTCCTTTACCCCCTTTGATCCTAGGATTCGTTTGAGATTTCAAACGCTCTTGTCTGGGTGCTGAACCGCACGAGTTCAATCAGTGCGCTATTTATGTGCTTCAGCCCGGTGAATGATTTCCCTGACGGCAGCCTACTGAGGCGCCTTTCTACAATCATAATTTGCTCCGCGCGTGCGCGGTGCTGTTAAGGAAAGCCGACATGCAGCTTAAAGACACCCAGTTGTTCCGCCAGCAAGCCTTCATCGATGGCGCGTGGGTTGATGCGGACAATGGTCAGACGATCAAGGTCAACAACCCGGCAACGGGCGAAATTCTGGGCACCGTGCCGAAAATGGGCGCTGCCGAAACCCGCCGTGCGATCGAAGCTGCTGACAAAGCGCTGCCGGCCTGGCGTGCACTGACCGCCAAAGAACGTGCAAACAAGCTGCGTCGCTGGTTCGAGCTGATCATCGAGAACCAGGACGACCTGGCTCGCCTGATGACTCTGGAGCAAGGCAAGCCATTGGCCGAAGCCAAGGGCGAAATCGTTTATGCCGCTTCCTTCATCGAGTGGTTCGCCGAAGAAGCCAAGCGCATCTACGGTGACGTGATTCCGGGCCACCAGCCAGACAAGCGCCTGATCGTGATCAAGCAGCCAATCGGCGTGACCGCTGCCATCACCCCGTGGAACTTCCCGGCTGCAATGATCACCCGTAAAGCCGGCCCGGCCCTGGCCGCCGGTTGCACCATGGTGCTCAAGCCTGCTTCGCAAACTCCGTTCTCCGCCTTCGCCCTGGCTGAACTGGCCCAGCGTGCCGGTATCCCGGCTGGCGTGTTCAGCGTGGTTTCCGGCAGCGCCGGCGACATCGGCAGCGAACTGACCAGCAACCCGATCGTGCGCAAGCTGTCTTTCACCGGTTCGACCGAAATCGGACGTCAACTGATGTCGGAATGCGCCAAGGACATCAAGAAAGTGTCCCTGGAACTGGGCGGCAACGCGCCGTTCATCGTGTTCGACGACGCGGACCTGGATAAGGCCGTCGAAGGCGCGATCATTTCCAAGTATCGCAACAACGGTCAGACCTGCGTCTGCGCCAACCGCCTGTACATTCAGGATTCGGTCTACGACGCGTTCGCCGAGAAGCTCAAGGCCGCTGTGGCCAAGCTCAAGATCGGTAACGGTCTGGAAGTCGGCACCACCACTGGCCCGCTGATCGACGAAAAAGCCGTGGCCAAGGTGCAAGAGCACATTGCCGACGCCGTTGCCAAAGGCGCGACCGTGCTGTCCGGCGGTAAGTCGATGGAAGGCAACTTCTTCGAGCCGACCATCCTGACCAACGTGCCGAACAACGCTGCCGTGGCCAAGGAAGAAACTTTCGGCCCACTGGCTCCGCTGTTCCGCTTCAAAGACGAAGCCGACGTGATCGCGATGTCCAACGACACCGAGTTTGGTCTGGCCTCGTACTTCTATGCTCGCGACCTGGGCCGTGTGTTCCGTGTGGCTGAAGCCCTGGAATACGGCATGGTCGGCGTCAACACCGGGTTGATCTCCAACGAAGTCGCGCCGTTCGGCGGCATCAAGGCCTCGGGCCTGGGCCGTGAAGGCTCCAAGTACGGCATCGAAGATTACCTGGAAATCAAATACCTCTGCCTGGGCATCTAAGCCCGGCACGGCATTGCTTCAAGCGCAAAGGGCACGAGAGCGCTGTCCCTTTGCGCCGCTTCAAACCGGAATTTTCTCGGTGACCGGGAACGCCGTGGCAGTCGATCATCGCATGCTGCCGCCGTTGCTCCCCGTCGCTTTATCCTTGAACCACGCCGCCCGATGAGCGGTGAATGAGGAATGTATGAGCAAGACTAACGCTTCTTTGATGGCCCGCCGTACCGCTGCTGTTCCACGTGGTGTTGGCCAGATTCACCCGATCTTCGCCGATTCCGCGAAGAACGCGACCGTAACCGACGTTGAAGGTCGTGAATTCATCGACTTCGCCGGCGGTATCGCCGTACTGAACACCGGCCACGTGCACCCGAAAGTCATCGCCGCCGTGACCGAGCAGCTGAACAAGCTCACCCACACCTGCTTCCAGGTACTGGCCTACGAGCCGTACGTGGAAGTGTGCGAAAAAATCAACGCCAAGGTCCCAGGTGATTTCGACAAGAAAACCCTGCTGGTGACCACCGGCTCCGAAGCTGTGGAAAACTCGATCAAGATCGCCCGTGCCGCCACTGGCCGTGCCGGTGTGATCGCGTTCACCGGCGCTTACCACGGTCGCACCATGATGACCCTGGGCCTGACCGGTAAAGTCGTGCCTTACTCGGCCGGCATGGGCCTGATGCCAGGCGGCATCTTCCGCGCGCTGTACCCGAACGAACTGCACGGCGTGAGCATCGACGACTCGATCGCTTCCATCGAACGCATCTTCAAGAACGACGCCGAGCCGAAAGACATCGCCGCGATCATCATCGAGCCGGTTCAGGGCGAAGGCGGTTTCTACGTCGCGCCTAAAGAGTTCATGAAGCGTCTGCGTGCCCTGTGCGACCAGCACGGCATCCTGCTGATCGCTGACGAAGTACAGACTGGCGCTGGCCGTACCGGTACTTTCTTCGCCATGGAACAGATGGGCGTTGCTGCCGACCTGACCACCTTCGCCAAATCCATCGCTGGCGGCTTCCCGCTGGCCGGTGTGTGCGGCAAGGCCGAATACATGGACGCCATCGCTCCAGGCGGCCTGGGCGGCACCTACGCCGGTAGCCCGATCGCTTGCGCCGCGGCCCTGGCCGTGATGGAAGTGTTCGAAGAAGAGCACCTGCTGGATCGTTGCAAGGCTGTTGGCGAGCGTCTGGTAACCGGCCTGAAGGCCATCCAGGCCAAGTACCCGGTGATCGGTGAAGTCCGTGCCCTGGGCGCGATGATCGCGGTCGAGCTGTTCGAAAACGGCGACAGCCACAAGCCGAACGCTGCAGCCGTGGCGTCCGTTGTGGCCAAGGCTCGCGACAAGGGCCTGATCCTGCTGTCCTGCGGCACTTACGGCAACGTTCTGCGCGTCCTGGTACCGCTGACCTCGCCGGACGAGCAACTGGACAAAGGCCTGGCGATCATCGAAGAGTGCTTCTCCGAGCTGTGATCCCCAGTGTGACCTGATCCACAAAAAACCCGCTTCGGCGGGTTTTTTCATGCCTCTTGAAACGTATCCCGCGCATTAGCGCTGTATCGAATGGCCAGCATTGGCTAAGGTTCCTGCATTGCCAGGGAGAGCTGTATGACAACTGTCATTTTACCCGCGGTTCCGAGAGTCCTGATCGCCGAGGCTGACCCCTGGTCCCGGGATCTGCTCAAGGAAGTGTTGTTGAACGTACGCTGCGATGCGCGGCTGGATTTGTGCGCCGATGGTCAGCAAGCGTTGGAGCTGTTGGCTGCCACCCCCTATGACCTGGTGATCGCCGACTGGGAGTTGCCCGGCGTCGATGGCCTGAATGTCCTGCGCAACATACGACAGCGCAAACGCAATCCGCCGCTGCCGTTCATTCTGATGAGCAGTCGCAACGACAGTGCCAGCGTGCGTGAGGCCTTGCCGCTGGTGCCGACCGCTTACTTGACCAAGCCCCTGAATATGGAAAGCCTGACCCATCGGTTGCAGGGGTTGCTGCTGAATGCTGGCGAAGAAGTCTCGTGCGAAGTGCCGTCGCTGGCTCCGGGCATGACGTTGTCGGTGTTTCTGGAGCGTCGCCGGGAATTGGCCGACGGCGCGCCGCTGATGACCGATGTGCAAGTGGCGGTCAAGCGCAGCCTCAATCCCAATGGCCTCGACCTGACGGTTCTGGAAGGCGAAATCCGCACCGATCCGCAGGTCACGGCCGTGCTGATCGCCGCTGCCAACAGCGCGGCCCAGCACCACGGCGCCGCTGTGCAAACTCTGTCCCAGGCGCTGCATCGGCTGGGCACCGGGCAGAGCATGAACCTGATTCTCGGGCTGGCGCTCAAGCGCAGTGCACGGCTCAGCGATCCGCAATTGGCCGACTATGCCGAGCGTTACTGGGATCTGTCACTGCACACCGCTGAATACGCGCGAACCCTGGCGCGGTTGCTCGATCTGGATCAGGAGCGCTGCTATTGCGCCGGCATGTTGCATCGTCTCGGCGATCTGGCGTTGCTGCGCTGTTTGCAGGAGTGGAAACAGGCCGGTGGTGAACTGGATGAGCAGGAGGAAGTGGGCGAAGCGCTGGTTGAATTTGGCGCGGCCTATGGTTCGGCCCTGCGCACGCGCTGGCGTCTGCCACTGGAGTTGCGGGAGCTGATTGCGGCGGCCTACCAGCTCGGTGGCGGGGTTTACTCCCGCGAAGCGCTGGTGATGAACATGGCGGCGCAGATGGCGCGCCTGACCGAGCATGAGGGCATCGAGGCGCTGGCGAAGAGCCGGACGGCGCGGTTGCTCAAGATCGGCTTGCCGGAATTGATGCGTTTGCGCAGGAAGTAAGTACACCACCAACCCCTGTGGGTTTCAGGGGGATCCTGTCAGGCGGTAACAATCCGGTTCTTGCCCTCGCGCTTGGCCTGATACATCGCGGCATCCGCCCGGGAAAACAGGTTTTCCACGTTTTCATCCGTGGCGGTCAGGCTGGTCAGGCCCTGGCTGACGGTGATGCCGAACGTCTGGCCTTCATGGGTGAAACGCAATCGCTGAATCTGCAGTTGCAAGCGTTCAGCCACTTGCAGGGCCATCTGCGGCGTACAGCCGGGAAACACCGCTGCGAACTCCTCACCGCCAATGCGCCCGAACAGGTCGCCACGGCGCAACGCTGCGCGGCCGCTATCGGCAATGTGTTGCAACACGTTGTCGCCTTTCTGGTGACCGTAGGTGTCGTTGACCATTTTGAAGTCATCGATGTCCAGCATCAGGAATGACAACGGCTCGCCCCGTTGCCGGGCGTGTGCGAACTCGCGGTGGGCGCATTCGAAGAAATGCCGGCGATTGCTGCTCTGGGTCAGGGCGTCGGTGGTGGCCAGGCGATGCAGCTCGCTTTCCATCCGCTTTTTGTCGGTGATGTCTTCGGCGATACCGACGATGATCACCGGTTGCCCCGGCTCGACCTGGCGGTTGACGTAGCATTTGTCGCTGAGCCAGCGCACCTGGCCATCGGCGGCAATGATTCGATACTCGCGGTCTTCGACGGCGCCGTTGTCCAGCACTTCGGCCAAGCTGCGTTCGGCGTAGTCCAGGTCGTCAGGGTAAATGCTGTCGCGCCATTGATTGCAGTCGGCCAGCAGCCGATCAGCCGAACGGCCAAAGATCCGCTCATAGGCAGGGCTGACGTAAAGCACCTGACGGGTTTCCCAATCGAATGCCCACAGCACCGCGTTGACGCTCATCAGCAAGGTGTTGAGCAACTGTTCGCGTTCGCTCAGGCGTGCGACTTCACCTTGGGCGTGAATCAGCGCAATCAGGGTCTGCGCGGCCTCGGGCCCATGTGATGGAGATGAGTCTTGCAGGTCTTTCTGGGCCATCGACACAAATCTCAAAGGGCACGCCGCGTGTTAGATGGCGGTCAACATCAAGCCCGCCGGGGGATGGCGAAGTGTCTTTGAGATAGGGCTTTTCGGGTGAAGTTCCCGTCTTTTGTGGCGAGGGAGCTGGCTCCCGCCGGGCGGTACTGATGGCGCGATATTGCAGTCACACCACATAACCCAGTGGGAGCGAGCAAGCTCGCTCCCACTGGGTTTTTCAGACGGCGGCAGGACGCAGAGAGTAGGTCTTCAACTGATCGGCGAATTCGCGCAGGGACTGAATCCCGCTGGCTTCGGCTTCATGTATCCAGTCCTTGATGGCCGCGAGCATGTCGTGACCATTTGAGCTGGTCTTGACCCAGATCTGCTGCAGGGCCAGGCGTTTCTCGTAAATTACCTTCAGCGCCTGACTGTGCTCGAGCATGTTCTGGATGCGTACATGGTGTTTGTCATCCAGCAGGCTGGTCTCCCGCGAAAGCAGGCGTTTGGCCCGGTGGAACTGGTGACGTACCGAGTGATCGACCTTTTCCAGCTCTTGCTTGACCAGTGGGCCGATCACCAATTTGCGGTACTGGGCCATGATCTGGAAGCGGTTGTTGAGGATCGCCATGGCGGTGTCCATGTCAAGGTTGCCCTTGCCTTCGACGCGATGGGCAATTGGCGCAACCCGCTGGACCTTGGCCAGGCGCAGGAAGCTGAAGACTTGAATCCACGCCCAGCCCAGGTCGAATTCCCACTTCTTCACCGACAGTTTTGCCGAGTTAGGGTAGGTGTGATGGTTGTTATGCAGTTCTTCGCCGCCAATCAGGATGCCCCACGGCACCAGGTTGGTCGCCGCATCGCGGCATTCGAAGTTGCGGTAGCCGATGGCATGGCCCAGGCCATTGACCACGCCGGCGGCCCATACCGGGATCCACATCATCTGGATGGCCCAGATGGTGATGCCGATGGTGCCGAACAGCAGCAGGTCAATAACGCCCATGATCGCAATGCCCAGCAGCGGATAGCGGCTGTAGAGGTTGCGCTCGATCCAGTCTTCGGGGCAGTTCTTGCCGTAGATGCGCAGCGTCTCGGGGTTTTCCGCTTCGGCGCGGTACAACTCGGCGCCTTTGCGCAGCACCGTGGACAACCCCTTGATGACCGGGCTGTGCGGATCATCGACGGTTTCGCATTTGGCGTGATGCTTGCGGTGGATGGCGGTCCACTCGCGGGTGTTCTGCGCCGTGGTCAGCCACAGCCAGAAACGGAAGAAATGCTTGAGGCCCCCATTCAGCTCCAGGGAGCGATGGGCCGAGTAACGATGCAGATAGACCGTGACGGCGATGATCGTGACGTGGGTCATCAGCAGGGTGACTGCTACCAGAGACCAGGGCGACAAGCCAAGAAAACCTTCGTACCACATAGGCTGTAGGGCCCTCGATAAAGAAAAAACAGCCGTTGCATTATCACTAAGCCCACACAGAAAACCAGTCGCCCTTTCAGATAAGAGTGGCTGGATGTGTCTTTAAACTATAATCCCAACCTTTTAGTAGGGACATGGATCGCCGGATGTCTGCCACCTATCGCGATGCCTTGCGCGCAACGCTGCTCTATCTGTTGCTTTCTGTGGTTTGGCTGCAGATCAGTGGCTACTTATTAAACAGTTTCTTCGATAGCTCTGCCGAGCGACTGCGATGGCAACTGATCAACGGTTATGTCTGGGTGCTGTTCAGCGCCGGGTTGATCTTCATTGCCCGGGCGCGGCTGCTGCGGTGTCTGGGTATCGGTGCCAAACTGCGTGAGCGCGATGCCGATCGCATGCGCTTGCGCCAGGCGGCGGCGGTGTTCGACTGCACCCGCGAAGGCGTGCTGGTCACCAATCGGGAAGGCGTGATCGTCCATGTGAACCGGGCCTTTATGGAAATCACCGGTTACGGGTGTGAGGACGTGCTGGGGCAGCGGCCCAATCTGTTCAAGTCCGGGCGACATTCCCCTGAGTTCTATCAAGTGATGTTTGCCACGCTCGCCAGTGTCGGGGAGTGGAGTGGGGAAATCTGGAATCGGCGTAAAAGCGGCGAGATTTACCCGCAATGGCAAACGATCCGCCTGATCCACGACGACTACGGCCTACCGAGCCAATATGTGGCGGTGTTTACCGACATCAGTGCAATCAAGAACTCCGAACACGAACTGATGCACCTGGCGCACCACGATCCGCTGACTGACCTGCCGAACCGACTGCTGTTCACCGACCGCGCCGAACAGGCCCTGGCCTCTGCGCAGGTCCATAAGCGTGGCTGCGCGCTGCTGATGATCGATCTCGATCACTTCAAGATGATCAACGACAGCCTCGGGCATACCATTGGCGACCAGTTGCTCAAGGCTGTGGCAGAGCGCCTGGGCGCCATGTTCGGTCCTGGCTTCACCCTGGCCAGGCTGGGCGGAGATGAGTTCGCCGTACTCGCCGAAAGCTGTCCGCAACTGGTTCAGGCCGCTGCGTTGGCCCAGCGGATTATCGATGGCCTCAAAGAGCCTTTCCTCATTGATGGGCACCAGTTGTTCATCAACACCAGCATCGGCATCAGCCTGTTCCCCAGCGATGCCTTGAGCGTCGAGCAGCTGTTGCGTAATGCCGACTCTGCACTGTTCAAGGCCAAGAGCACGGGGCGCAATGATTATGCCCTGTACACCGAAGAGCTGACGGCCCACGCCCAGCAACGGGTCGAAATCGCCTTCGAATTGCGCCGTGCCCTGGACCGGCAAGAGCTGCGGGTCCATTACCAGCCGGTTCACGACCTCAAGACCAGTCGCCTGATTGGCGTCGAGGCGCTGGTGCGTTGGCAGCACCCGCAGCGGGGTCTGGTGTCGCCGGCGGAATTCATTCCGGTCGCCGAACGAACCGGTCTGATTGCTGAAATCGATGCCTGGGTCATGGCGCAGGCGTGCCGGCAGATGTGTCAGTGGCAGCAGGGCGGGGCGGTGCTGTCGTTCGTCGCAGTCAACGTTTCTTCGCGTTTGTTCGCCCGCCGTGAGCTGTATCAGCAGGTGGCGCAGGTGCTGCGCGAAACCGGGCTGGAACCGGCGTTTCTGGAGCTGGAAGTCACTGAAAGTGCGGTGATGGAGGACCCGGAAGTTGCGCTGGAACAGATGCATCGCCTGCGCGAGTTGGGTGTGCGCCTGGCCATCGACGACTTTGGCACGGGTTACTCATCGCTGCTGCGGCTCAAGCGTCTGCCGGTGCAGAAGCTGAAAATCGACCAGGGCTTCGTCGCCGGATTGCCGTGGGATGAGGATGATGCGGCGATCTCGCGGGTGATCATTGCGCTGGCGCAGAGCATGGGCATGCAGGTCCATGCCGAGGGGATCGAGCAGGCTGAGCAGGCGGCGTTTCTGCTCGAACACGGTTGCGATCTGGGTCAGGGTTACTGGTATGGGCGGCCGGTGCCAGCGGTGCAGCTCGATTGGACGCATGCGCCGGTGATCGGGTAAGCACCCATGCCAAACAATTGATACTCCCACAGGGTTTTTGGTGTGCTTGTAAGAGGGTGATTCACCTCAAACCCTTGCCTCTGCAGTTAATCTCTTCTGGTTATATAAACATTCTTAAATAGTCTTTTTAAGAATATCTACACCTCTCTAGTATTGCTCTCACGCCGCAAGCAGTGCCGACACTGCGAGGCAACCTCTCAGTTGAAGGAGCAGCAATATGAGCGCATCCCTGCGTAGCGTCGACGGTCAAGACGAAGCCACCATCCTGCGTGAAATCCAGAGTGCCCTGCGCGACCTGCGCTTTGGTGCCGTGGAAATCACCGTGCACAACGCCCAGGTGGTGCAGATCGAGCGCAAAGAAAAATTCCGTTTGCAGCAGCCGGGCAACAAGCCGGGCTGAGGCGAATCAGGCACCGCGATTTCCGATATCCCATAAGAAAAAGCCAACACACCAAGAATTCCAGGAGCTTTCATCATGTCGTCGATTCGCCACTTCGCATTGGCCGCCCTGGCCAGCGCCCTTTTTGCCGGTTCCGCAGTTGCCAAGGACTACGAGCTGCTCAACGTGTCGTACGACCCGACTCGCGAGCTGTATCAGGACTACAACGCCGAGTTCATCAAGTTCTGGCAGAAGGACCACGCAGGCGACACCGTGAAGGTCCAGCAATCCCACGGCGGCTCGGGCAAGCAAGGTCGGGCGGTGATCGATGGCCTGCGTGCCGACGTCGTGACCCTGGCCCTGGCCGGTGATATCGACGAAATCGCCAAGCTCGGCAAGACCCTGCCGGCGGACTGGCAAAAGCGCCTTCCGGACGCCAGCACGCCTTACACCTCGACCATCGTGTTCCTGGTGCGCAAGGGCAACCCCAAAGGCATCAAGGACTGGGGCGACCTGGTCAAGAATGACGTCTCGGTGATCACACCGAACCCGAAAACCTCCGGCGGTGCACGCTGGAACTTCCTCGCGGCCTGGGCCTACGGCCTGAAAGCCAATGGCGGCGACGAAGCCAAGGCCAAGGAATACGTACAAAACCTGTTCAAGCACGTGCCAGTGCTGGACACCGGCGCACGCGGTTCGACCATCACCTTCGTCAACAACGGTCAGGGCGACGTATTGCTGGCCTGGGAAAACGAAGCCTTCCTGGCCCTGAAAGAAGAGGGCGGCGCCGACAAGTTCGACATCGTCGTGCCTTCGCTGTCGATCCTCGCTGAACCACCAGTGGCGGTGGTCGACAAGAACGCCGAGAAAAAGGGCAACGAGCAGATTGCCGAAGCCTACCTCAAGCACCTGTACAGCCCGGCCGGCCAGGAGATCGCGGCGAAGAACTTCTATCGTCCACGTGACAAGGACGTGGCCGCCAAGTACGCCCAGCAGTTCCCGAAACTGGAACTGGTGAGCATCGACAAGGACTTCGGCGGCTGGAAAGCCGCACAGCCGAAATTCTTCAATGACGGGGGCGTGTTCGACCAGATCTACCAGGCGCAGTAATCTTAAATAGCCATCAAAGAGCCTCGAGTTTCGATTCGAGGCTTTGTGCGTTCTCAACCAAGGACTTTTATGTCGCGTCGTATCTCCCCCGTCATACCCGGCTTCGGGCTGACGCTGGGCTACACCTTGGTGTACCTCAGCCTGATTGTGCTCATACCACTGGCGGCGATGTTCGTGCATGCCGCTCAACTCACCTGGGATCAGTTCTGGGCAATCATCTCGGCACCACGGGTGCTGGCGGCGCTGAAGCTCAGTTTCGGCACCGCACTGTGTGCCGCGATCATCAACGGCATCATCGGCACGCTGCTGGCCTGGGTATTAGTGCGCTATACCTTCCCTGGACGAAAAGTGATCGATGCAATGATCGACTTGCCGTTCGCATTACCCACGGCAGTGGCCGGTATTGCACTGACGGCGTTGTACACCCCTACCGGTCTGGTCGGTCAGTTTGCAGCGGATCTGGGTTTCAAGATCGCCTACACCCCTCTGGGCATCACCCTTGCCCTCACTTTTGTGACACTTCCATTCGTAGTACGTACCGTACAGCCAGTATTGGCAGATATTCCTCGTGAAGTGGAAGAAGCGGCGGCGTGCCTGGGTGCAAAACCATTGCAGGTTTTCCGCCATATTCTGCTGCCGGCACTGCTGCCTGCATGGCTTACCGGTTTCGCTTTGGCCTTTGCCCGCGGGGTCGGCGAGTATGGTTCGGTGATTTTCATCGCTGGTAACATGCCGATGAAAACCGAGATCCTGCCGCTGCTGATCATGGTCAAGCTCGACCAATACGATTACACCGGCGCTACCTCCATTGGTGTACTGATGCTGGTGGTTTCCTTCGTCCTGTTGCTGCTGATCAACTTGTTGCAGCGGCGCATCGAAACCCCATAAGGAGGCGCACCCATGTCCCAATCGTCTATTGCTGCCGCTTCCTCGAACGCTGCCCGTCGTGGCAGTGCGACTTCGCGGCGAATTCTGATCGGCCTTGGCTGGCTGACTTTTGCGCTGTTCCTGCTGCTGCCGCTGTTCATCGTGGTGTCCCAGGGTCTGAAGCTCGGCCTCGGGGCGTTTTTCACCGCGATCTTTGAGCCGGACGCGCTTTCGGCACTGAAACTCACGGTCATCGCCGTGCTGATTTCGGTACCGCTGAACCTGGTGTTCGGCGTCAGTGCCGCCTGGTGCGTGAGCAAGTACTCGTTCCGCGGCAAGAGCATGCTGGTGACGCTGATCGACCTGCCGTTCTCGGTGTCGCCGGTGATTGCCGGTCTGGTCTATGTGCTGATGTTCGGTGCCCAGGGTCTATTCGGCCCATGGTTGCAGGACCACGACATCCAGATCGTCTTCGCCCTGCCGGGCATCGTGCTGGCGACGATTTTCGTCACCGTGCCGTTCGTGGCGCGGGAGCTGATCCCGCTGATGCAGGAACAAGGCACTCAGGAAGAGGAGGCCGCGCGTCTGCTCGGGGCCAACGGCTGGCAGATGTTCTGGCACGTCACCGTTCCTAACATCAAATGGGGCCTGATCTACGGTGTGGTGTTGTGTACCGCGCGGGCCATGGGGGAATTCGGTGCGGTGTCGGTGGTTTCCGGGCACATTCGCGGGGTGACCAACACCCTGCCGTTGCACGTCGAGATCCTCTACAACGAATACAACCACGTGGCCGCGTTCGCCGTGGCGAGCCTGTTGCTGATCCTGGCGCTCTTCATCCTGCTGCTCAAGCAGTGGAGCGAAAACCGTATTAACCGCCTGCGCGCCAGCGCCGCGGAGGAATAATTCATGTCGATCGAAGTGCGTAACGTCAGCAAGAACTTCCATGCCTTCAAGGCGCTGGACAACATCAGCCTGGACATCCAGAGCGGCGAGCTCGTCGCGTTGCTCGGGCCGTCGGGCTGCGGCAAGACCACGTTGCTGCGGATCATCGCCGGCCTGGAAACCCCGGACCAGGGCAACATCGTGTTCCACGGTGAAGACGTTTCCGGCCATGACGTGCGAGATCGCAACGTCGGTTTCGTGTTCCAGCACTACGCCTTGTTCCGCCACATGACGGTGTTCGACAACGTCGCGTTCGGCCTGCGCATGAAGCCGAAAAACCAGCGCCCGAGCGAAAGCCAGATCGCAACCAAGGTTCACGAACTGCTGAACATGGTGCAACTGGACTGGTTGTCGGATCGCTACCCTGAGCAACTCTCCGGCGGTCAGCGCCAGCGTATTGCCCTGGCCCGAGCGCTGGCGGTGGAGCCGAAAGTGCTGCTGCTCGACGAACCTTTCGGCGCCCTCGATGCCAAGGTCCGTAAAGAACTGCGTCGCTGGTTGGCGCGTCTGCACGAAGACATCAACCTGACCTCGGTGTTCGTGACCCACGACCAGGAAGAAGCGATGGAAGTCGCCGACCGTATCGTGGTGATGAACAAAGGTGTGATCGAGCAGATCGGTTCACCGGGGGACGTTTACGAAAACCCGGCCAGCGATTTCGTCTATCACTTCCTCGGTGATTCGAACCGACTGCACCTGGGTGAAGACAGGCACGTGCTGTTCCGCCCGCACGAGGTGTCGCTGTCACGCCATGAACTGGAAGACCACCACGCGGCCGAAGTGCGCGACATTCGACCGCTGGGGGCGACGACGCGGGTGACTTTGAAGGTCGAGGGGCAGAGCGATCTGATCGAGGCCGAAGTGGTCAAGGATCACGACAGCCTGATCGGTCTGGCGAAGGGTGAGACGTTGTTCTTCAAGCCGAAGGTCTGGCAGAAGGTCGCCAACATTTAAGATCAAAAGCATCGCGAGCAAGCTCGCTCCCACAGGGTTTTGGGTTGGCACAAAAATATTGTGTTCAACCCTGATCCACTGTGGGAGCGAGCTTGCTCGCGATGGCGTCTTACGCCGCAGCGTTTTTCTGACGCAGACGCACACCCCCCGCCCGCGCCTCGATCTGCTCTTTGAGCTCATGCCGCATCCCCAGCATGAATGCCAGCTCCGCCACCACAAACAGCGGTCCGACAATCAACCCGGTCACGTCATCGACAAATGCCGGTTTGCGCCCTTCGTAGTGATGGCCGACAAACTGAATCGCCCAGCCGATCACGAACATCGCCACGCCGCTGCCCAACCAGACCAGCGCGCTTTGCTGCGCCAGCGCATGACCGGCCCAGACACTCAGCCCGAGCAACAGGGTCATCAACACGCCCAGGCGCAACTCCAGGCGCAGGTAAAACCACGCCGATGCCAGCGAAACGAGCACCGCCGGTGACAGCCACACGCTGCCCAGCGACCACTCCGGCCGCGACAGCAACACCGCGACGGCCACCACGATCAGCGGAATGCCGATAAAGTGCGATGCGATGTTGCGCGGGTCACGGTGGTAGGCGGCGTATTGACTGAGGTGGTCGACGAGGCTTTTCATTGTTGTTCTCCTGTGGGGTGATTGATCATGCCCCGGGGGCACTTCCCGCTCTGTCAGCCAGGCGACAATCTCTAGGAGTTTTCATGGATATGCAGGTCTGGCGTCCACGCCTGATGAGCGGTCAGTGGTTCAGCCATTTGCCTGTTTCCCTACAGGATAGCCTGCTGTCGGCGGCCAGGCTGCGGCGCCTGTCGCCGGGCCAGCGGCTGTTCAAGCGTGGCGATCCGCCCTGCGGCCTGTACGCGGTGCTTGAAGGCGCGGTGCGCGTCGGTGCCGTCAGCGAGCAGGGCAAGGAAGCGTTGCTGAGTCTGGTGGAGCCGCCGCACTGGTTCGGCGAAATCTGCCTGTTCGATGGCCAGCCACGCACCCATGATGCCTACGGCGTGGGCCAGTGCACGCTGCTGCACATTCCCCAGAACACCTTGCTGGCGCTGCTCGACAAGCATCCGCAGCACTGGCGGCAACTGGCCTTGCTGATGAGCCAGAAATTGCGAATGACCTTCATCAACCTCGAACAACTGAGCCTGTTGCCGGCCCCGGCACGGCTGGCGCACCGCTTGCTGATGATCGCCGAAGGCTATGGCGAGACCACCCCTCCACGCCGCGTCCTGCAACTGCCCCAGGAGCAGTTGGCATCAATGCTGTCGCTGTCGCGCCAGACCACCAACCAGATTCTCAAGGATTTGCAGGGGCAGGGAATCATCGGGCTGAGTTACGGCGAAATTGAAATCCTCGATGCTGCCCGGTTGCGGGAACTGACCACAATCTGAAACTCGACGCATATCCCTTGTGGGAGCGAGCTTGCTCGCGATGACAGTGTGTCAGTCTCCAGGTATGTCGACTGACAGTCCGCTATCGCGAGCAAGCTCGCTCCCACAGGGGATCTGGGTGAATCAGAGATTTGTGGTCACCGAAAAAACTGTGGGAGCGAGCTTGCTCGCGATGGGGGCAGATCAGCCAACTCACCATCCGGATCTATCAGCGCAACCCATCCCGAAACTGCCCCGGTGTCATCCCGGTCCAGCGCTTGAACGCACGACTGAAGCTGCTGGTGTCGGCAAACCCGAGCAGATAACTGATCTCGCTCAACGAACATTGCGGGTCACGCAAGTGCAGCAGCGCGAGGTTTTCGCGGCTTTCGTTGAGCAGCGTATCGAACCGGTAGCCTTCATCTGCCAGATGCCGTTGCAGGCTGCGCAGGCTCAGGTGCAGGGCCTTGGCGATGTGTTCGGCGCTGGGTTCGCCCTCGGGCAGTTGTTCTTCAATGGCGTCGCGGACCTTGCGTTCCCACGTCATCGGTTTGAGTTGCGCCAGGGTGCGCTCGAGCACGGTTTCGTTGTGTTCGGCCAGTTCCGGGTTGGCGTCGTCCAGGTGGCTGTCAAAGTCGACGAGGGCGAACTCCAGTCGGTCCTCGTCGGCGCCGAAGTGCACGGGCGAGCGAAAGACTTTATGCCATTGGTGCGCGTCTGCCGGCTCCGGGCGGCGCAGGTAGGTCGCCAGCGGTGCGTAGTCGCGGCCCAGGCGATTGCGGCAGGTGCGCACGTAAATCGCCATGAACGCGTCGATGGCTTCGAAGGCCGGGGCCGGATTGCCCATCGGAATTTTCAGGCGGAAACAGTAGCGATCCTCGGCGCGGGTCAGCTCAAGTTCCAGGGCATCGCTGACCACCTGGTGATAGCGCACGATGCGCTCGAACACTTCTCGCAGGCTGCCGCTGGCCACCAGCGCATAACCCAGCGCATGAAAAGTGGTCGGGCTGACGAAACGCGAAACCCGCAAACCGATCGCCGAGTCGCCGCTGGCCTGCACCGCCAGATTCCACAGGTGCGTGGTGCCCGACAGCGGGTAGCGCGCGTTCGGGTCGTCCATCAGTTGCGGGTCGAGCCCCGCTTGCTGGCACAGGGCGGTACTGTCGATGCCCAGGGCATCGAGTTGCTTGCGCAGGGCGCGGGTCCAGCTGGCGAGGGAGGTCGGTTCAGTCATGCTGATTGGCGCTTCCAGTCAACAGGTTGGCGTTCTCGGCTACCGCATTGCGGGGGTTCGCAAGGCAGGATGCAACCATCAATAACCAGAGGATGGAAGCATGGACCGTACTTCTGCAAGCCCCCAACGACTGAATGCAGCTCAACGATCGGCCCATATCCGTGAAGTGGTGCTGGCCAGAGGCGTCGAGCTGCGCGAGCAATACCCGATTCTCAAGCATCAGGACGCCCTCGGCGCGGGCATTCTGGCCTTCGCCCTGGCCGGCATAGTCGGTTCGGCGGCGCTCTACATGACCGGGCACATGGCGTGGTGGGCGTGCCTGCTGCTCAACGCATTTTTCGCCTCGTTGACCCATGAGCTGGAACACGACCTGATCCACAGCATGTACTTCCGCAAGCGGAAGGTGCCGCACAACCTGATGATGGGGTTGGTGTGGCTGGCACGGCCGAGCACAATCAACCCATGGATTCGCCGCCATCTGCACCTCAATCACCATAAGGTGTCGGGTTCTGAAACCGATATGGAAGAACGTGCCATCACCAACGGCGAGCCATGGGGTATCGCGCGATTCTTGATGATTGGCGACAACATGATGTCGTCGTTCATCCGCATGTTGCGGGCCAAGACATGGGCCATGAAGTTCAGCATCATTTACCGAACGCTGAAGGTCTACGCACCACTGGCGCTGATGCATTGGGGGGCGTGGTACGTGTTTCTCGGTTTCCACGCAGCGAACGGCGTTGCGCATCTGATGGGCGCACCGATCGAGTGGTCGGCGACCACGTTGTCGGTGATGCAGGTGATCGACATCGCGGCGGTGGTGATCATCGGCCCGAACGTGTTGCGCACGTTCTGCCTGCACTTCATCAGCTCGAACATGCATTACTACGGTGACGTGGAGCCGGGCAACGTGATGCAGCAGTGCCAGGTGCTGAACGCGTGGTGGCTGTGGCCGTTGCAGGCGTTCTGCTTCAACTTCGGCAGCAGCCACGGGATCCATCACTTCGTGGTGAAGGAACCGTTCTACATTCGTCAATTGACTGTGCCGGTGGGGCACAAGGTGATGCGTGAGATGGGCGTGCGGTTCAATGATTTCGGCACGTTTGCGCGGGCCAACCGGTTTGAGGGCAAGGAAGAGGCGATAGGTGTTAGGACACAAACCGCTCAAGTCTGACTCGTACTTGTGGCGAGGGAGCTTGCTCCCGTTGGGCTGCGTAGCAGCCCCCTTCGTTTTCGGGATAAGGGGGCCGCTTCGCGACCCAGCGGGAGCAAGCTCCCTCGCCACAGGGGGTAATGTTTAGTCTGGCTGAAACGGCGACTCACTCAATATCACCCCAGTCTCATCCACATACCGCTGCCAATGCTCGATCAAGGCACTGAGCTTGTGCGGTTGGCTCGACGCCAGGTCATGAATCTCTCCCGGATCATTGCCCAGGTCATACAGCTGCCAGGTTGCCGGCCCCACCGGCCCCGGGATGTACACCGCCTTCCATTGCCCCTGCCGAATCGCCCGTCGTCCGAACAATTCCCACCCGGTAACGGTGTGCTCGTCATGCACTTGCGCCGTCTCGCCCGACAGAAACCCCAGCCACGACTTGCCGCGAACTTCCGCCACGGGTTTGCCGTGCCATTGCTTGCCCGGATGGCGCACACCGGCAAGATCCAGAATGGTCGGTGTGATGTCCATCACTGTGCCGAAACCGTGGCTGATCTGGCCCTTGAGCGACAGCTGCGGGTAGTGCACCAGCGCCGGAACGCGGATCCCGCCTTCGGTGGTGAAGGCTTTGAACAGCCGCGACGGCGCGGTCGCCACTTGCGCCCAGTTCGGCCCGTACCAGACGTAGGAGTTGGCGCGGCCGATGTTGTCCAGGCTGTTGTCGTAATGCTGGTTGAGATAGGTCAGCAACTGCGGGCCGAATTTCGGAAAGGCCTCCAGCAGCGCCCCTTCGGCACCGTTATCGGACATGAACAGGATGAAGGTGTTGTCCAGTTGCCCCTGCTGGCGCAAGTAATCGACGACGCGCCCGATGTTCCAGTCCATGCGCTCGACCATCGCCGCATAAACCTCCATGGCCCGCGCGGAGATCTGTCGCTGTTCGTCGCTCAGGGCATCCCATTGTGCAGTCAACTGGATCAACGGATGGGGCTCGACATCAGCCTCGATCAGCCCCAGTTTTTTGAGTTTTTCCAGGCGCTCAAGGCGCAGCACCTCAGGGCCGGCGTCATAGCGCCCGCGGTATTTTTCCACCACCTCGGCCGGCGCCTGCAGCGGCCAGTGTGGCGCGGAAAACGGCAGGTAGGCGAAAAACGGCCGGGTCTGGTCGCGCTCCTTGAGGTATTGCAGCAGCTTGTCGCCAAAGGCATCGGAGGAATAGAAATCCTTGGGCAGTTCATCGATGAATTGGTCGTCTTCGATGTACAGCGCCGGGGTGGATTTCAGCAGCCGTGGCGTCGTTTCATCGTAGGTCGGCTCGAAGCCGTAATGGTTGGCGGCGCCGGGCAGCAGCGAAAACGAACGCTCGAAACCCCGGGCGTGAGGCGCCCGTTCTGCGGTCAGGCCCAGGTGCCATTTGCCGCTCATCAAGGTCTGATAACCGGCCTCGCGCAGCAGCTCGGGCAGGGCCACCACGCGGTCGTTAAGGTGCCCTTCGTAACCCGGCTTGCCGATCAGGTCAGGGGTCAATGCTTCGGCCATGGTGCCGATGCCGGCGATGTGGTGGTCGGTTCCGGTCAGGAGCATCGAACGGGTCGGCGAGCAAGTCGGCGCAGTGTGGAAATCGGTCAGGCGCAGGCCATTGTTGGCCAATGCATCGAGGTTCGGCGTGTTGATTTCGCCACCGAAGGCGCCGAGGTCGGAAAAGCCCAGGTCATCGGCCAGGATCACTAGAAAGTTGGGACGTTGCGGCATCAGGAATTTCCTTTTTCAGTAGGCAATGAAGGACAGCGGCAGATCGCGGACCTGCACCGGCACGGGGGGCTGGTAGTGATCGTCGCTGGTGAGTTCGTGCAGCAGTTCTTCGCGCAGCTGGTGGAAGTCGAAACTGCTGCGCTGGCGCGGATGGGGCAGGGCAATGTCGACCACTTGCTTGATCCGCCCCGGACGGGGCTCCATCACCACCACGCGGTCGGCGAGGAAGATCGCTTCCTCGACATCGTGGGTGACCAGCACGGTGGTGATTTTTGCCCGGGCGCGGATCGCCAACAGTTCGTCCTGCATCTGCTGGCGAGTCAGCGCATCGAGTGCGCCGAAGGGCTCGTCCAGCAGCAGAATCCGTGGGCTGGCCACCAGGCCGCGAGCGATGGCCACGCGCTGCGCCATGCCGCCGGAGAGCTGGTGTGGATAGGCGCGGGCAAAGTCACCGAGGCCCACCAGTTCGATGAAGTCATGGATGCGCTTGTGCTTTTGCGCAGCGCTCAATGGCTCGTTGACCAGGCCCAGGCCGATGTTGTCGGCCACGCTCAGCCACGGGAACAAACGGTGTTCCTGAAAGACGATGCCGCGCTCGCCGCCGATGCCGCAGACGGCTTTTCCATCCACACGGATCTGCCCGCGAAACTGCGTATCGAGGCCCACCAGAAGCCGCAGCAAAGTGGATTTACCGCAACCGCTGGAACCGACGATGGCGACAAACTCGCCCTCGGCAATGTCCAGGTTGAATTCGCGAATGGCCTCCAGTTCGAAGCCGTCGACGTCGAAGGTTTTGCCCACGTGATTGAAGCTGACAATCGGTGCGTTCATGCGTGTCTCCAGCGAGTGGCGCAGATTTCCAGGTGTTGGCCAATGAGGTTGAGCAGGGCGCCGGTCAGGCCCACCAGCAGCATGCCGGCCATGATCAGGTCCATGCGCAGCAGTTGCTGGGCGCCGATCATCTGGCTGCCGATGCCGCCGTTGGACGGCATGAAATATTCGGCGCCGATGGTGCCGAGCCAGGCGTAGATCAGGCTCAGCCGAAGCCCTGCAAAAATTCCCGGCGCCGCGCCCGGTAGCACCAGTCGACCGAGGCGCAGGCGCAGGTTCAGGCGCAACACCTGCGCGGCCTCGTTCAGTTGCGGCGACAGGTGGGCGACGCTGCGTTGGGTGGCGATAGACAGCGGGAAAAAAGCGGCGAGGGCAACGAACACCCACTTGGCCATTTCCCCCAGACCGAACCACGCGGTGAGCAGCGGCACCCAGGCGAAAATGGCGATCTGGCGGATGGCGGCGAGGGTGGGGCCGAGCACGCGTTCGCTGGTGCGCGACAACCCCAGTAGCAACCCCAAGGCAAACCCAAGCCCGCCACCGAGCAGCCATCCGCCAAGGGTTCGGCCCAGGCTCAGGGCCATGCCGCCAAGCAGTGTGCCGTCGAGCAAACCATCCCGAGTGGTCTGCAGGACAGCCAGCGGGCTGACCAGAATGTTCGCGTCAATCCATTGCTGATCCGAGGTCAGTTGCCACAACGCCAGGAGCGCCAGCGGCAGCAGCCACGGTTGCAATCGCTGCCAACCGTGATAACGCGGTCCGCGACGGATTTCGGCGGTGGCCGGGTGCGGCCAGTGCACCAGTTTCCTGTCCAGCAGACCGATGCCGCGATCCATCGCCACGCCGATCAAGCCGATCACCACAATGCACACGAACACGATGTCGAGCATGAACAGCTGCCGCGCCCAGACCATCAGGTAGCCGATGCCTTCACTGGAAGCGAGCAGTTCGACAGCGAGCAGTGAAGTCCAGCCAGCGGCCAGCGCAAGGCGCACACCGGCCATGAATGCCGGCAGCGCGGCAGGCAGCACCAGGCGTCGGATCAACAGGTGCCTGGGCAGGCGCAACACGGCGGCGGCTTCGCGCAGCTTGGGTTGTGCGTCGCGCACGCCGACCAGCGTATGCAGGGTCACCGGCACCACGATGGCCTTGATCAGCACCACCAGTTTCAGCACTTCGCCAATGCCGAAAAACACCATGAACAACGGAATCCAGGCCAGGGTAGGGACCTGCGCCAGCCCGGCGAAGGTTGGAAATACCAGACGCTCCAGTCGACGACTGAAACCCAGCGCCGCACCCAAAACTGCACCAGCGCTGATCCCGGCCAGCAGCCCCCAGAACAAGCGTTGCAGGCTGATCCACAAATGGCCCCACAACTCGCCTTGGGACAGTTCCAGTGCGCTGCTCCAGACCAGGGTCGGCGCCGGCAGGATCTGCTCGCTCATCCAGTGATTGCGGCTGGCGAGCCACCAGAGGCTGAACAGGGCGGTTGGCAACAACCACGGCAACAAACGTTGGCTCAGGCTTGGCCAGCGTTGCCTGTTTTTAAGTGACGGCGCGGCCAGTGGCAGGCTGAGAAGGGAAACACGGGCCATGGATGACCTCCGTTGTCGGGTTGCAATAAAGACCTGCTTTTTTGTGGGAGCGAGCTTGCTCGCGATGGCGGTGTGTCAGGCAAAGATGTGTCGATTGCCCGTCCGCTATCGCGAGCAAGCTCGCTCCCACAGGGGGTTAAGGTTTATGCGAAATTGATCTATAAAAAATAAAATAAATTCTATTAAGAGATAAGAAAAGCCATTTAAGGCCTCCAGTTCAGCCGTATCCAATGCATTCGGAGAATATTTTTGATGCCGTTTTTGCATACACGCTCTAGAGGCCCGAAGGGGTTGATATAGATCTAAATAATCTAAAAATGTGAATTTATAGTATTTAAATGTTGGTTCCACTTCGGTCTACTTTCGGCTCCTCAACGCCCGTTGCCCCAAGGAGCCGCACCCATGAACCTTCCCTTCAAACGTGTCATCAGTCTGTTCGCCGCACCGGCCCTGGCGGGGCTGCTGGCTTTCACGGTCAACGCCGATGAGCTCAAGGAAATCCGCATCGCCGTGCCGGACCTGAGTGCGGGGACCCAGCACAGTGGTGGCGGTGTCGTGGATGTACTGCGTGATCAACAGATCTTCGAAAAGGCTTTCGCTGATCAAGGCATCAAGATTCAGTGGAGCTTCTTCAAGGGCGCAGGCCCGGTGATCAACGAGGCGTTCGCCAACGGTCAGGTTGACCTGGCCTACCTCGGCGATCTGGCGGCCATCATCGGCAAGTCCAATGGCCTGGATACGCGACTGCTCAGCGCCTCGGCGCGCGGGGTGAAGCATTACCTCGGCGTAGTGCCGGGTTCGGGGATCAAGACCCTGCAGGACCTCAAGGGCAAACGCGTGGCCATCTTCCGTGGCACCGCCAGCCAGTTGTCCTTCGATGCGGCGCTGGCCAGCCAGGGGTTGAGCGAGAAGGATGTGAAAGTCATCAACCTCGACTTCAACGCGGCGGTCGCGGCGCTGGCGGCGAAGCAGATCGACGCCTCGTGGGGCGGTTCCGGGCTGACGGCGTTGCAAGCCAAGGGGCTGGCCGAGTTGCCGCTCAATACCAAGGACCTGGGCGGCGCCGGCAGCGTGCAGGCGGTGCTGATAGGGACCGGGAAGTTTGTCGATGCGCATCCGGAGGCGGTGGCGAAACTGCTCAAGGCCCAACAGCAGGCCGTGGAGTGGCTGACCCGGGACAGCAACAAGGACGCCTACATTCAGTTGGTGTCGGGGCTGGCGAGTTATCCACCGGTAATTCTTTCTCAGGATTTGAAGGATCAGAAACTGAGTGAGGTTTTCCCCTCGACGCTTGACCCGGTGTTCCTTGGCAAATTGCAGGACGCGGTGGATTTGGCTTCGCAGCAGAAGCTGATTCGCAAGTCGTTCAAGGTGAGCGATTGGGTGGCGCCGGAGTTGGCGGCTGCCAAGCTCTGAATCTTCAGTGAGCTCACTGGCCCCATCGCGAGCAAGCTCGCTCCCACACTGACCGTGTGAACACCGGAGATCCCCTGTGGGAGCGAGCTTGCTCGCGATGGGGCCATCAAACCGCGACGCTGATCTGCTGCCTGTCCACCGCCACCAACGTCTCGATCATCGCCCGCGCCGCCGGTGACAAGCGGAACCCGGTGCGGCTGACGATCCCGCACCGTGCATTCATGCTCTCGATGTTCTGCGGCAGGTTGCGCCAGTGCAGCAGCGCCAGCGAACCTTGGGCAATGTCCTCGATAAACGCCTCTTGCGTCCCTACGCCGATGGCGTTGGATTGCAGCACCACTTTCACCAGCGCAGGAAAATGCTCGGTCTCGATGCTCGGTGAAAAATCCACCCGCCCACTGAGGTTCGCCAGCAGTTTGCGAATGCCTGGCGGGATCATCGTGGTCGCCAGCGGGTAATCGAACATGTCGTTGGTCGACAGGCTCTCCTTGGCCAGCAGCGGGTGCTCGGGGCGGCAGAAAAACACACCGCGCTTGGGCGTCAGGGCCTGGGTCTGGAAGTTCGGGTCGGATTCGAAATGGCGGATGTCGGCGATGAAGAATTCGATCTCCTCACGGCTCAGCGCACGGCTGAGTTTTTCCCAGTTATCCACCTCGAAACAGGTGCGGACTTTCGGGTGCGCGTTGATGAATTGCGCCACCGCATCCGGCACCAGTTTCACCGCAGGTGCCGGGCCGCAGCCGAAGCGCAGTTCGCCGGCATCTAGCTTGGTCATCTGCGTCACTTCGGCATTCAAGAGGGCCGCGCCTTGCACCAGGCTGCGGGCATGTTGCAGCACCACCAGGCCTTCGGGGGTGGGGCGCAGATCCTTGTTGCCACGGTCCACCAGGACGCAGCCGAACTCGTGTTCGAGCCCCTGAATGCTGCGGCTGAAGGCAGGCTGGGTAATGCCCATGGCCTCGGCTGCGCGCACGAAACTGCGGTGTTCGTCGAGGGCGATGAAGTAACGCAACTGGCGAAGATCCATATGCTTTTCCGGCATCCTAAAAATAGCTCGAAGGCATTTGCGACGAGGGTTGACTGAGGTTTTAAATGCAACCTCTTATTCCGTCAACGAAGCATGTTGATATCTATTAGATCTAAATTGAATATAGATAGAGCAGTGTTTCGCGGCCGGTCAACCGCAAGCAGTCCGATGAGGGTCTACCCATGAGCAATGCCGCTTTCGCAGTACAACCCACTGTTCACGCGCTTGAAATCCATCCGGTGGCCGGTCGCATCGGTGCCGAAATCCGTGGCGTACAGCTTTCGGGCGAGCTGGATGCCGCCACTGTTGAAGCCATTCAACAGGCACTGCTGCAATACAAAGTGATCTTCTTCCGCGAGCAGACCCAGCTCGACGATCAACGCCAGGAGGCGTTCGCCCACCTGCTCGGCGAACCGGTGGCGCACCCGACCGTGCCGGTGCGCGAAGGCACGCGTTTTCTGCTGGAACTGGACGGTGCCGAGGGCCAGCGAGCCAGCTCGTGGCACACCGACGTGACCTTCGTCGAGGCCTACCCCAAAGCCTCTGTCCTGCGCTCGGTGGTGGCCCCGGCTTTCGGTGGCGACACCCTGTGGGCCAACACTGCCACCGCCTATGACGGGTTGTCGGTGGAGCTGCGTGAGTTGGCCGACAAACTGGTCGCCGTGCACAGCAACGAATACGACTACGCCGGCACCAGGCCTGATGTCTCGGCCGAGAAGCTGGAGCGCTATCGCAAGATCTTCACTTCGACCGTCTACGAGACCGAGCACCCGGTGGTCCGCGTGCACCCGGTCAGCGGTGAAAAGAGCCTGTTGCTGGGGCATTTCGTCAAACGCATCAAGGGCTATTCCCAGGCCGATTCGGCGCACTTGTTCGGCCTGTTGCAGAGCCATGTGATCCGCCAGGAAAACATCGTGCGCTGGCGCTGGAAGGCCGGTGATGTGGCGATCTGGGACAACCGCTCCACCCAGCATTACGCGGTGGATGACTACGGGACCCAGGACCGCATCGTGCGCCGGGTAACGCTCAAGGGCGAGGTGGCGGTGGGTGTGAACGGGCAGGTCAGCCAGACGGTGAAAGGGCCGGATATCGACGGCGTCTGAGCTGACGCCATCGCCAGCAGGCTGGCTCCCACAGGGGATTTGTGGCGTACACAAAACCAATGTGGGAGCCAGCCTGCTGGCGATGGCGGCCTATCAAGCAATACAGAATTTCTTTTGATCGGGAACCCTGCCTTATGAGTCCGTTGCACATCGCTTCAACCTCTTCACCCCAACGGCTCAAACGCCTGCCACTGGCCTTGTTGCTGGCAGGCAGCGCCAGTTGGACCCAAGGCTATGCGGCCGACAGCACCACCCCTGAAACCACCCCCGCAAAAACCGCCACGGCCGACAGTGCGCAACTGGAAACCGTGACGGTCACCACTCGCCGTCGCGAAGAAAGTTCGCAGGATGTGCCGACGCCCATGAGTGTGGTCAGTGGCCAGACCCTGGAAATCCAGCGGGTCTATCGCATCCAGGATTTGCAGCAGTTGGTGCCCAGCGTCAACGTCGCCTACATGCATGCGCGCCAGTCCAGCGTGTCGATCCGTGGCCTGGGCAACAACCCGGCCAGCGATGGCTTGGAAGGCAGTGTCGGCCTGTACATCGACAACGTTTACCTCGGCCGCCCCGGCATGGCCGTATTCGATCTGATGGACATCGAGCAGCTTGAAGTGCTGCGCGGTCCGCAAGGCACCTTGTTCGGCAAGAACACCACCGCCGGCGTGATCAACATCAGCACCCGCGCGCCGACCTTTACCCCCGAACGCAGCATCGAATCTTCGGTGGGCGAGGACGGCTACTTCCAGACCAAGGGCACGATTTCCGGCCCGCTGAATGACGAACTGGCCGGACGCTTTTCTGCGTATCGCACCCGCAGCGACGGCGATATCAAGAACGAATTCGATGGTCACGATTTGAACGGTGGCTCGCGCGATGGCTTCCGTGGCCAGTTGCTGTTCAAGCCCAACGAGGCGTTCAACCTCCGCTGGATCGGCGACTACAACGAAGAGGATTCCAGCGCCGGCACCCGGGTGTTGTTCAATACCGGGCCGACCATCAATGGCTTCAATCTCTATCAATCGCGGGCCAATGCGGCGGGCGCGACACTGGTCGACGGCACGCACCGCAAGGTCAACCTGAACAACGATCAGCACGTCACCGTGCATCAGGGCGGCACGTCGGTCGAGGCCAACTGGACGCTGCCGAGCGACTTCACACTGACCTCCATCAGCTCCTATCGCTGGTGGAATTTCACCCCGCGCAATGATGACGGCCTGAACGTATCCACCTTCCGCAACGCCGGCGTTTCGGTGGAGGATAAGCAGTACTCCCAGGAGTTTCGCCTGGCGTCGCCTGCCGGTGGATTCTTCGATTACGTGCTTGGCGCCTATTACTTCGGTTCCGACCTGGACAACAAATCCTTCACCTTTTACGGCCCGCAAGCGGACATCTGGAACGGCACGCCCAACGGGGCGCTGAACAACATCGACAGTGTCGGTAACGGTCACATCGAAACCAACAGCTTCGCGCTGTTCGCCCAAGGCACCTGGCACCTGACTGAGCGTCTGGATTTCACTGCCGGGTTGCGCGGCACCTATGAGGAGAAAAACGCCAGGGTCACCCGTGATGCACCGGCCGGTGGTGCAGCGGTCACCGGTGCGGCGGCCGCGGCACGACGTGCTCGCGCCGGCGTCTTCGACTCCGGCGATTTGAATCAGTACAGCTCCAGTCCCTCGGGCCTGTTGAACCTCAGCTACCGCCTCACCGACGACCTGCTCACTTACGCCACGTTGTCCCATGGCGAAAAATCCGGTGGGATCAATCTGGCCGTCGGCACGGCGCCGGTGGCCGGTGCCGATTCGCTGCTGATCGGTACCGAGCGCGCCAACAACGCCGAACTCGGTTTCAAGAGCACCCTGTGGGACCGTCGCCTGCAACTTAACGCCAACTTGTTCTGGACCCAGGTCAACGGCTATCAGACCAACGCCTTCGACGACGTCAACCGCGTGCAGTTCCTGACCAACGCCGGCTCGGTGCGCTCACGCGGCGTGGAGTTAGAAAGCACCCTGATCCCGCTGCGTGGCCTGACGCTGAACATCAATGGTTCGTACAACGACGTCAGCTACCTCTCCTACAAGGACGCGCCGTGCCCGCCGGAAGTCAGCCTGGCGCCGGGTGCTCCAGCGTCCTGCGACCTCAGCGGCCATCAAGTAGTCGGTGCTTCGAAATGGATCGGCAACGCCAACGGCGAATACAAATGGAACCTGAGCAACGGCTTCGAAGAGTACGTCACTGCCAGCTATGCGTTCCGCTCCAAAGCGGTGGGCACGGTAGAGGATTCCGACTTCGGGCAGATCCCGAGTTATGCGGTGGTCAACCTGTCCACCGGCCTTCGCGGCGACTTCAACCAAGGGCAGTGGGACGTTTCGTTGTGGCTGAAAAACGCCTTCGACAAAACCTACTACACGACGCTGTGGACGGCCGCCAATGGTGGATATGAAGGCCTGCTCGGCACACCGCGAACGCTGGGCGTGACCGGTCGATACGACTTCTGACGGCGAAAAACCATGCCTTGGATGAATACTTTCAATGCGGGCAAGGCATCGGTTTTTTTCCGCTACGCCGGAGCCCTTGAACGGCGGGCTCTGGCGGTGGGTTGATGGTTTTATATATTCGCTTAAGGTCTAAATATAAGTTTAAACATTACTTTAAGAACTAAGTGTTCAAGCCAATGATTGCTCTACCAGGACGTCGTCGGGGGATGTTCAGTACGACGTTCCGGTAATTCGCAAAGAGACCGCAGGGAGTTAAACAATGGGCAATGTCCAGATCGCCGCCGGTGCACATGAGGTGCTGTGGCGCCAGGCACCCGGTGGTGAGTTGGTCGACCTCGGCCGACCGCACCGGGTGCCCTTGGGCCAGTTGCGTTTGCAGCGCGCGCCCAAGGGCGTCCTTCGCCGACGGGAAGCGATCGTGCTGGGCGTGCTGGCGTTGCTGGTGCATGGCGCGGTGATCTATTGGGTCAATCAGCAACCGACCACCGTGCTACCCATCGTGCCACCGCAGATTCCGCCGATGACCATCGAGTTTTCGCGTCCGGCGCCACCGGTGGTCGAGCCGCCGCCACCGCAACCTGTCCAGCCTGTGGTGGAGCCGCCTGCGCCCGTGGAGGACGAACTGGCGGTGAAGCCACCTCCACCGAAGCCGGTTCCCAAGCCCAGGCCGGTGGCCAAACCGGTACCGAAACCGGCACCAAAAGCCGTTGAACAACCACCTGCGCCGCCACAACCGGCAGCGCCTGTCGCGGCCCCGGCGCCACCTGCACCGCCTGCGCCTGCGCCAGTGACACCGGCCTCGGCCACCGCCGGTTACTTGAAAAACCCGGCGCCGGAATACCCGTCACTGGCCCAGCGTCGCGGCTGGGAAGGCACGGTGTTGTTGCGCGTGCATGTACTGGCCAGCGGCAAGCCTGGCGAGATCCAGCTGCAGAAAAGCAGCGGTCGCGATGCACTGGACGAAGCGGCGCTGAACGCAGTGAAACGCTGGAGTTTCGTGCCGGCCAAGCAAGGTGATGTCGCCCAGGACGGCTGGGTCAGCGTGCCCATCGATTTCAAGATTCATTAAACCGAAACCAATTTCGCGCGAAACGTTTACACGAGGAATACACCATGACGTTACTGGCATCTCCACTTGAATCCATCGAAAGCGCGGTGATCTGGCTGCTGGTGGTTTTTTCCGTCGCGACCTGGGGGCTGGCATTGCTCAAGGGCGTGCAGTTCGGTCGCCTCAAGGCACAGGATCGAAAGTTTCATCAACAGTTCTGGGCCGCTTCGAGCCTCGACTCGGCGGCCGAACTGAGCGAAACCCGGCCCGGAGCGGCAGCCCGGGTTGCACAGGCCGGTTATGCGGCCATCCAGGTGGGCGAGGCGCCACAGGCGGCGGACTTGAGCCAGGCGATCAATCATCAGGATCGTCTGGAGCGTGCCTTGCGTCAGCAGATCGTGCGCGAGCGCCGGTCGCTGGAAACCGGGTTGGCGGTGCTCGCGAGCATTGGCAGCACCTCGCCGTTCATTGGTTTGTTCGGCACGGTGTGGGGAATCATGGAAGCGTTGAAAGGCATCAGCGCGGCGGGTTCGGCAAGCCTTGAAACGGTCGCCGGACCGATTGGTGCGGCACTGGTCGCCACCGGCGTAGGGATCGCCGTCGCGGTGCCGGCGGTGCTGGTTTACAACTATTTTTTGCGTCGTTTGAAACTGACGGCGGCTGACCTGGACGACTTCGCCCACGACTTCTACAGCCTGGCGCAGAAGAGTTCGTTCCGTGTGCTGATCCACCCGACGGCGCACAAGGCGGCAGCCCAGGGCAATGCGCAGAAAGTGAAGGAGGCGTCCTGATATGGCCTTCTCTACGCAAGACACTGATGAGGTGCTCAGCGAGATCAATGTGACGCCGTTGGTGGATGTGATGCTGGTGTTGCTGGTGGTGTTCATCGTCACCGCACCGCTGCTGACCAACGCGATACCGATCAACCTGCCCAAGACCGAGGCGGTCGCGCCGGTGGAGCAGAAAGACCCGTTGGTGGTGAGCATCGACGGTGCCGGCAAACTGTTTATCAACAAGGACGAGATACAACCGGACTTGCTGGAGTTCAACCTCAAGTCGGCGAAGGCCAAGGACCCCGAGGTGCGCGTGCAGTTGCAGGCGGACGATGGGGTGAATTCATCAAGGGTGGCTGATCCACCGCTATCGCGAGCAGGCTCGCTCCCACAGGGGATTTGTCTAATATTCCATATAGATCTTAATAAATAGCTTCTTATTCCTTAACGAATATAACTCTCCTCCCTATACTCGACCGGGAACAGACACGCAGCAGGAGAGCTCCCCCATGCGCAACGAATCAATTCGCTACCTGATTGTGCCGGGCTGGCAAGGATCGCCAGAAGATCATTGGCAAAGCCACTGGCAGAACAGCCTGCCGAACAGCGCACGGGTGGAGCAGGCCGACTGGCTGACGCCGCGCCGTGAAGACTGGGTCGCGGCGCTGGCCGAGGCGATTGCCGCCGACAGCACACCGGTGATTCTCATTGCCCACAGCCTGGGTTGCATCACCGTTGCCCATTGGGCAGCGAGCGCCCCCGTGCAGTTTCTGCGTCAAGTGCGCGGTGCCTTGCTCGTCGCGCCGGCAGATGTCGAACGCCCGGCTTGCGCGCCGGCCTTGCGCAACTTCGCGCCGATTCCGACGGATCTGCTGCCATTCCCCAGCCAGGTCGTCAGCTCCGACAACGACAGCGCCGTCAGTGCACCGCGGGCGCTGGAACTGGCGCGCCACTGGGGCGCCGAGGCGGGGATTCTGTCGGGGGCAGGGCATATCAACGTGAAGTCCGGTCATCAGCGCTGGGAGCAGGGTTTTGCCTATCTCTATCGTCTGCAGAACCGCATGGAACACCACGCTCTGCGCCGCGCTTGAACACTTTTTTTATTTAACGCCCCCGTCCCCCGGCGGTTTTGGGCGGGAGTCTGCCATGAGCTTTGAAACCTTCGGTCAGCCGCTGCTGACCTTTCCCGATGCCGAAAAAAGTCCCCTGAGCATCCGCGCCAAGGCGCTGGTGTTTGTCGATCCACGGTCGCGGCAATTACGTGAAGACCTTGAGCAACTGGCCACGCGCTCAGTGTCAGTGCTGATCCGTGGCGAAACCGGCACCGGCAAGGAATTGCTGGCCCGCCATATCCACCGCGCCAGTGATCGCGGCGGGTTATTCGTGTCGGTCAACTGCGGCGCCATCAGCCCGACTTATGCCGACGCCGAGTTGTTTGGCTACGCCGCGGGCAGCTACAGCGGCTCGGCGAGCAGCCGTGCCGGGTGGTTTGGCTCGGCCAACGGCGGCACGCTGTACCTGGACGAAATCGGCGACTTGCCGCTGCCGATCCAGACCAAATTGCTCGCTGCGCTGGAAAACCACGAAGTCACCCGCGTCGGTGCCCAGCAGCCGAGCCCGGTGGATGTACGGCTGGTGGCGGCCACCAGCATCGACCTGGCCCAGGCGGTTGCCGCCGGAAAATTCCATGAACGGCTCTATCACTACCTCAGCGAAGGCCAACTCGAACTGCCGGCACTGCGCGAGCGCACGGGTGACATCCTGTCGCTGGCCGAATACTTCCTCGGCATCTACAGCCAGCGCCTCGACTTGCCAGTGCCGCTGATCAGCGAGGCGGCGCAGCTTGTGCTGGAACGCCACAGTTGGCCGGGTAATACCCGGGAGCTGGAAAACATCATTCACTTTGCGCTGCTGGTGAGTACGGGCGACGAGATTTTGCCGGAGCATTTGAACCTGCCCGAGGCTCAATGCCATCAAAGTCAAAAGATCGCAGCCTGCGGCAGCTCCTACGTGAACAAAATGGAATATGAAAGTGAATAAAGGTTATTGTTCGGGAATAAAAAATCCCGGTATTGTCCGCTTCACGCCAGCGATAGCACTTCACTGGCACTCTCATATTCAAGCCGTCGCCACAAGCGACTGTGATTTTCGATAAGGACACTGCATGAAAAAGGTTCTGTTGTTCACCGCACTGGCGGCTGCCCTGACCGCGGGCCTGGCCCAGGCTGGCGAGAAACTGGTGGTTGCCGCGACCCCGGTTCCACACGCCGAGATTCTCGAGCTGATCAAGCCAACCCTCGCCAAAGAAGGCGTGGACCTGGAAATCAAGGTGTTCACCGACTACGTTCAGCCGAACGTGCAGGTCGACCAGAAGCGTCTGGACGCCAACTACTTCCAGACCCTGCCGTACCTGAAGAGCTTCAACGAAGGCAAAGGCACTCACCTGGAAACCGTAATCGGTGTGCATGTCGAACCCTTCGGCGGCTACTCGAAGAAAGTCAAAACCCTGGCTGAGCTGAAAGACGGCGCGACCATCGCCATCCCGAACGAAGGCAGCAACAGCGGCCGTGCCCTGATCCTGCTGCAGAAGGCTGGCTTGATCGAGTTGAAAGACCCGAAAAACGCCGTGTCGACCCCGAAAGACATTGCCAAGAATCCGCACAACTTCAAGTTCAAGGAACTCGAATCGGCCATGTTGCCGCGTGTGCTGGATCAGGTCGACCTGGACATGATCAACACCAACTACGCGCTGGAAGCGGGCCTGAACCCGGCGAAAGACGCGCTGATCATTGAAGGTGCTGATTCGCCTTACGTGAACTACCTGGTGGCCCGTCCGGACAACAAGGACAGCGTTGCTATCCAGAAGTTGGCCAAAGCCCTGACCAGCCCGGAAGTGAAAGCCTTCATCGAGAAGAAGTACAGCGGCGCGGTACTGCCGGCGTTCTGATTCGCGAAGCAAACCCCTTCAAGGTTTCAAACGCCGACGGCTGATTTAGCGTCGGCGTTTTTTATTGGGCGATGGATTGCTCAGGCCGGCCCGGCCTTCAAGGCTCTGCGCAACGCCATCAAGAGTTTCAGAATGTCCTGCGGATCCATCCGTTGCAGCGTTTGTACGTCTGCCATGTTCTCGTCCTTGTGAGGTTTTGGCCGGGAGTCTGGCCAAAAGTGGTTCGTCCCTGGAGCTGTGTTTCAAAAAAAGATCCTTCCTGCGGCGCAATGGAAAGTAGCTGTCCTCTCTTGACTTGGCAAACCCGGTCGACAGTTTTCTCCCGGCACTAACAGTTCTGCTAGGTGCCGGCGCATTTTAAGCGGGTGCAAACTGCGTCCTTCGCCAGGAGTTGACCCTGATGAGCATATTGACGCGCCCCCTCAATCACTACCGTTATGACGCCCTGGATCGGCTGGTCGAACTGGAGCCGTTCGGGCTGGAAAAACTGACCTGGTTCTACTGCGGCGAACATCTGGTGACGCAACTGAAAGGTCAGGATGGGTACAGCGTGTTTCAACACGATAGGCAACTGCTGGCACTGCAATTGTTTGACGGCGCCCAGCGCAGCAGCCAGTTGCTGGTCACTGATCAGCAACGTTCGGTATTGCAGATGGCCGGACCTGGCGAAGCTGTGCGGCAGGTTTACGCGCCTTACGGTTACCGCCGGGTCGAAGGCGGCCCTGGCAGTATTCTGGGATTCACCGGTGAAGCGGTCGATCCGGCCACCGGCCATTATCTGCTGGGTAACGGGCATCGGGCGTTCAACCCGGTGCTGATGCGCTTCAACAGCCCGGACAGCCTGAGTCCGTTTGGGCGGGGTGGGTTGAATCCGTATGCGTATTGTTTAGGCGATCCGGTGAACTTCAGTGATCCGACTGGGCGGTTTGAAGTCATTGCCAGAATACTTACCAGTATTGGCACGCTGTTTAATTCGATCATCACGCTGAGACCAAGCATTTCCTTTCAGGTCGGGGTGGACGCGCTGGCGAATGGAGCCTTTTTCCGCTTGCCCCTACGATATACAGCGGGTGCTGCGTCATCCGTAGTCGCCGGCGTGTCGGGTGTGGCTGGGGCTGCGGTCGGTCTGGGGAGCACGATTACTGCTGCCATTAATCCCGCTTCTACGCTGCTTGCACCTCTGGCCAATACCTCTCTGGGGTTGATGAGCACCGCGGCGATTGGACGATTCGGATCCTGGTGGGCTGCCCGTGATCCAGCGGTACTTCCAGCGTTGAGAAATCTGGCGAGCAGTACGCCTGCTGCAGTACGCCCAATGGCACCATCAGTTTCGTCGAAGGCCACAAACACCATTATTGAAATTGAGGTGTCGATGAATGCCGACTGGATCCGTCGTCGCCATAATCGCTCACTCAGCGTCTGACAATCCACACTCAATCCGGCCAATACCACGCCGGCTCATCCAGCATCCGCTGCCCAACAATCCCGGTCTGCCCGAGATTCTTCTCCAACACGATGCAATTGCACTCCGGGTCTTCCTGCAATGCCGAAATCAAGCGCCGGGCATGGGACACCACCCACACCTGGCACTGCTCTGAAGCGCGGATAATCAGGCGCGCCAGCGCCGGAAGCAGATCCGGGTGCAGGCTGGTTTCCGGCTCGTTCAACACCATCAGTGTCGGCGGCCGTGGCGTCAGCAGCGCGGCGACCAACAGCAGATAACGCAACGTTCCGTCCGACAACTCGGCGGCCGACAGCGGCCGCAACAAACCTTCCTGAAAAAATTCGATGGCGAAGCGGCCACCTGGCAATGGTTCGATGTTCAGTCGCGCGCCGGGGAAGGCGTCGCTGATGGCGGCCTGCAACGCCTCCTGATCGCCGATTTCGATGATGGTCTGCAAGGCCGCCGCCAGATCGCGCCCGTCGTGATGCAGCACCGGCGTGCGGGTGCCCAGTTGCGGTTGACGGGCGGGAGCTTCGGCATCGCTGCGAAAGTGATCGTAAAAGCGCCAGCGGCGGATGAATTCGCGCATCTCCAGCACTTCCGGCGAACTGCGCAGGCTGCCGACCTGATCGAACAGACTGTCGAACATCGGCGTGTGCTGGGCCAGTACATCCCACTTGCGATTGGCGCGGGCACGGATCATCGGACCGTCACGATCGACCAGCAGACTGGCCGGGCGATAGAACGCCCCGGCCCACAGGCATTCGCGTTTGATCTGCGGGTCGAGGCTGAAACGTGACGGGATCGGCCAGCGGTGCCCCGGCAGCATGAAATGGCCATTGGAATCCGGCAGGCCCAGGCTGATCGAGTAGCCGAAATCCTCTCCCGCAAACCCCAGGCGCAAGCGTTTGACGCCTTGGCTCACGGTCGGCTCGATGGGTACTTCGCCGTTGCGCATGCGCCGGGTGATGGTCTCCGGGCCGGCCCAGAAGGTCGAATCCAGCCCGCCTTCACGGGCCAGGGCATTGACCACACCGCCCTGGGCGGTTTCCGCCAGCAGGCGCAGCGCTCGGTACAGGTTGGATTTGCCGCTGCCGTTGGGCCCGGTGATCAGATTCAGCCGGCCCAGCGGGATCACCAGTTTGTTGATCGAGCGGTAATTGGCTACCGCGAGCGTGTTGAGCATGTGGGTTCCTGAGGCGGTATCGACCGGGGCTCATTGTCCGGTATGCGCAGGCGTCTATGGCAAGTGTTTTGGGGGTAAAACATAGCGAATTTTTTCTTCATAAGACGAACGTGCAAGGTCGAATTCCTGTTCTAAGCTCTCTGTCGAGTTGTCCATAAAAAAGGCCAAGGAGATTGCATGGCGGTTCCCGGATTGAAAGTAGTCATGGCCTTGAGTGTCATCACCCTGCTAACGGCTTGCGAGGAGAAAAAGCCCGTGCAGGAATACCTGCCACGGGTGTTCGTGCAGGTCGTCAAACCAGCGGATTACTCGGCCTCGGTCACCCTCACCGGTGATATCCAGGCGCGGGTACAGACGGAGCTGTCTTTCCGCGTCGGTGGCAAGATCATCCAGCGCTCGGTTGACGTCGGTGATCGCGTGACCGCCAAGCAAGTGCTCGCCCGGCTCGACCCCAAGGATCTACAGACCAATGTCGACTCGGCCCAGGCACAAGTGGTCGCCGAACAGGCGCGGGTGAAGCAGAGCGAGCTGGCGTTCGTCCGTCAGCAAAAACTCTTGCCCAAGGGCTACACCAGCCAGAGCGAATATGACTCGGCCCAGGCCGCCTTGCACAGCAGCCAGAGCGCCCTGAGCGCTGCCCAGGCGCAGTTGGCCAATGCCAGGGATCAGTTGAGCTATACGGCGCTGATCGCCGATGCGCCGGGGATCATTACCGAGCGTCAGGCGGAAGTCGGCCAGGTGGTGCAGGCGACGATGCCGATCTTCAGCCTGGCCCGGGACGGCGACCGCGATGCGGTGTTCAACGTTTATGAATCGCTGCTGGCCGAGAAACCCAAGGATCAAACCATCGTCCTGAGTCTGCTCGACAACCCAGCAATCAAAACCACGGGCACCGTACGTGAAGTCACCCCGTCGGTGTCGGCGCAATCCGGCACCGTGCAGGTCAAGGTCGGCCTCAACAGCCTGCCCGACGGCATGCAATTGGGCTCGGTGGTGAGTGCCACGGCCAAGGGGTCGGGCAAGTCGGTCATCGAGTTGCCGTGGTCGGCACTGACCAAAAACATCAGTGAACCTGCTGTCTGGATTGTCGACGACAAGGGCAAGGCCCAGTTGCATTCGGTGACGGTCAGCCGCTACCTGACCGGCAAGATCATCGTCAGCGACGGGTTGAAGGATGGGGACAAAGTCATCATCGCGGGCGGGCAACTGTTGCACCCGGACATGGAAGTCGAGATTGCCGAAAACACTTACAAGGATCTGACGTGGGGAGCCAAGCCATGAAGCCTTTATGGGCGTTGTCCATCGGGCTGGTGCTGAGCGCCTGTTCCAAAAGCGAACCGCCGCCGGCGCCGGTACGGCCGGTGCTGTCGATCAAGGTTCAGGCCTTGAGCGAAGAGGATCTGGGCCGCTTCGCTGGCAGTATCCAGGCTCGCTATGAAAGCAATACCGGGTTCCGCGTGGGCGGGCGAATCGCCAGTCGTAACGTCGATGTCGGCACCGAGGTCGAGAAGGGTACGTTGCTCGCCACCCTCGATCCTTCAGATCAACAGAACCAATTGCGCTCGGCCCAGGGCGATCTGGCGAAAATCCAGGCGCAACTGATCAACGCCAAGGCCACTGCCCAGCGTCAGCAAGCCTTGTTTGACCGCGGGGTCGGCGCGCAAGCGCAACTCGACGAGGCCAACACGGACCTGAAAACCACCCAGGCCTCCCTCGATCAGGCCCGGGCAGCCGTCAACCAGAGCAAGGACCAACTGGGCTACACCGAATTGCGCGCCGACCATAAAGCCGTGGTCACCAATTGGAGCGCCGAAGCCGGACAAGTGGTGACGGCCGGTCAGCAAGTGGTGACACTGGCGCAACCGGACATCAAGGAAGCGGTGATCGATCTGCCGGATACCCTGGTCGATCAACTGCCCAGCGATGTGGTGTTCCTGGTCGCTGCGCAACTCGATCCGAGCATCAACACCACCGCCATCATCCGTGAAATCGAACCTCAGGCTCAAAGCGCGACACGCACCCGTCGCGCCCGCCTGACCCTGGCCGAAACGCCAGTTGGCTTTCGTCTGGGTACGGCCATCAGCGTCACTTTGAGCTCGGCGATCAAGCCGCGTATCGAACTGCCTGTCACCGCGCTGCAGGAGGTCGATGGCAAGCCACGCATCTGGGTGATTGATGCACAGAGTAAAACCGTCTCCCCCCGTGACGTCACCGTGATCAGCCGCACCGACAGCACTGTGGTGCTGGCCGACGGCGTGAAGAACGGCGAGCGAGTGGTCAGTGCCGGTGTCAACAGCCTCAAGCCGGGGCAACAAGTGAAAATCGACGAGGACAGTCAATGAAAGGGCCTTTCAATCTCTCGGAATGGGCCCTCAAGCATCAGTCGTTCATCTGGTATCTGATGTTCGTCGCGTTGTTGATGGGTGTGTTCTCGTATTTCAACCTGGGGCGCGAAGAAGACCCTTCGTTCACCATCAAAACCATGGTGATCCAGAGCAAATGGCCGGGGGCGACCCAGGAGGAAACCCTCAAGCAGATCACCGACCGGATCGAGAAAAAGCTCGAGGAGCTCGACTCCCTCGACTACGTGAAAAGCTACACGCGTCCCGGTGAATCGACGGTTTACGTGTACCTGCGTGACACCACCAGTGCCAAGGACATCCCGGAAATCTGGTACCAGGTGCGCAAGAAGATCAACGACATCAAATACCAGTTCCCGCAAGGCATACAGGGACCGTCGTTCAACGACGAATTTGGTGACGTCTTCGGCTCGATCTACGCCTTCACCGCCGACGGTCTGACCCTGCGTCAGTTGCGCGACTACGTCGAACAGGCGCGCATGGAGATTCGCGGTGTGCCGGGGCTGGGCAAGATCGAGATGGTCGGCCAGCAGGATGAAGTGCTGTACCTGAATTTCTCCACACGCAAACTCGCAGCGCTGGGCATCGATGAGCGTCAGGTGGTGGAGAGTCTGCAAACCCAGAACGCCGTGACCCCGGCGGGCGTCATCGAGGCCGGACCGGAGCGGATTTCGGTGCGCACTTCAGGGAAGTTCGCTTCGGAGAAAGACCTGGCCGAGGTCAACCTCAAGCTCAACGACCGCTACTATCGTCTGGCCGACATTGCCGAAATCAGCCGCGGCTACGTCGATCCGGCCTCGCCGGAATTTCGCTACAACGGTAAACAGGCCATCGGCCTGGCGATTGCCATGCAGAAGGGTGGCAACGTCCAGGCATTCGGCAAAGCTTTGCACACTCGTATCGACGAGTTGACCGCCGACCTGCCGGTGGGTGTCGGCATCTACAACGTCTCCGATCAGGCCGTGGTGGTGGAGGAAGCCGTCGGCGGCTTTACCAGCGCGTTGTTTGAAGCGGTGGTGATCGTGCTGCTGGTCAGCTTCGTCAGCCTTGGCGTGCGCGCCGGTTTGGTAGTGGCGTGCTCGATCCCGTTGGTGCTGGCGATGGTGTTCGTGTTCATGGAATACAGCGGCATCACCATGCAGCGGATTTCCCTCGGTGCACTGATCATCGCACTCGGCCTGCTGGTGGACGATGCGATGATCACCGTGGAAATGATGGTCACCCGTCTGGAATTGGGCGAGACCAAGGAGCAGGCGGCGACCTTCGCCTACACCTCCACGGCGTTCCCGATGCTCACCGGTACGCTGGTGACGGTGGCGGGCTTCGTGCCGATCGGCTTGAACGCCAGCTCCGCCGGTGAGTACACCTACACCCTGTTTGCGGTGATTGCCTGTGCGATGCTGGTGTCGTGGGTGGTGGCGGTTCTGTTTGCGCCGGTGATCGGCGTGCACATCCTCAGCACCAACGTGAAACCCCATGAAGGTGAACCCGGGCGCATCGGCAAGGCGTTCAATGGCGGGCTGCTGTGGTGCATGCGCAATCGCTGGTGGGCCATCGGCATTACGGTGCTGTGTTTTGTGCTGGCGCTGTTTAGCATGCGCTACGTGCAGAACCAGTTCTTCCCGTCTTCGGATCGTCCGGAAATCCTGGTGGACCTGAACCTGCCGCAAAACGCCTCGCTCGACGAAACCCGCCGGGCCGTCGATCGCCTCGAAGCCACGCTCAAGGACGATCCGGACATCGTGCGCTGGAGCACCTACGTCGGTCAGGGCGCGATCCGTTTCTACTTGCCACTGGACCAGCAACTGCAAAACCCGTTCTACGCGCAGTTGGTGATCGTCAGCAAAGGCCATACCCGTGAAGCCATGATGCAGAAGCTTCGCGAGCGCTTGCGCAACGACTTCGTCGGCATCGGCGGTTATGTCCAGGCACTGGAAATGGGCCCACCGGTAGGGCGTCCGATCCAGTACCGGGTCAGCGGCAAAGACATCGACCAGGTGCGCCGCCATGCCATCGACCTGGCCACGGAGCTGGACAAGAACCCGCACATTGGCGAGATCATCTACGACTGGAACGAACCGGGCAAAGTCCTGCGCATCGACATCGCCCAGGACAAGGCGCGGCAGTTGGGGTTGTCTTCCGAGGATGTGGCCAACCTGATGAACGGCATCGTCAGCGGCCAGGCGGTGACCCAGGTCGACGACGACATCTACCTGATCAACGTGGTCGGTCGTGCGGTGGATTCCGAGCGCGGTACGCCGGAAACCCTGCAGAACCTGCAAATTGTCACGCCGAGCGGCACGTCGATTCCTCTGTTGGCGTTCGCCACGGTGCGCTACGAACTGGAGCAGCCGCTGGTGTGGCGTCGCGATCGTCTGCCGACCATCACCATCAAGGCGGCGATACGCGACGAGATCCAGCCGACGGACCTGGTGAAAATCCTCAAGCCGTCCATCGATGCTTTCGCAGCCAAATTGCCGGCGGGCTACAAGGTCGCCACCGGTGGTACGGTGGAGGAAAGCGGCAAGGCCCAGGGCCCGATTGCCAAGGTTGTGCCGCTGATGCTGTTCTTGATGGCGACCTTCCTGATGATCCAGCTGCACAGCGTGCAGAAGCTGTTCCTGGTGGCCAGCGTCGCGCCGCTGGGGTTGATCGGCGTGGTGATCGCGCTGGTGCCGACGGGCACGCCTATGGGCTTCGTGGCGATCCTCGGGATTCTGGCGCTGATCGGTATCATCATCCGTAACTCGGTGATCCTGGTAACCCAGATCGAAGAGTACGAGCAGAAGGGCTACGCGCCGTGGGATGCGGTGGTGCAGGCCACCGAGCATCGACGTCGGCCGATCCTGCTGACCGCTGCGGCGGCGAGCATGGGGATGATCCCGATTGCCCGGGAAGTGTTCTGGGGCCCGATGGCCTACGCAATGATCGGCGGGATCGTCATCGCCACCTTGCTGACGCTGCTGTTTTTGCCGGCGCTGTATGTGGCCTGGTACAAAATTCGCGAGCCGAAGAAAGAGGCGCAGTAAAGGCGAGCGCTTCGCGCTCATCGCGAGCAAGCTCGCTCCCACAGTTGACCGCGATTAACTGTGGGAGCGAGCTTGCTCGCGATTGTTTCGGAACGGTCTGACTTACAGCCAGGGCCGAGTGCACTAGTCTGTCCCTCCTTCAATCAGGAACGGGGCAGCTCATGCTTGACCTCATTCGCGGGGCGCTGCTGTTTGGACTGTTGCTGGCCTGGTCGACATCCGCGACAAGTGCCGTGCTGGAAAACCCGCTGTGGCGTATCGAGATCGACCCGGCGACCCTGGCGATAAGCGCGACTCCGGCGGGTCATGAAACCGTGCAGGCTTCCAGCGGCGTTGCGGCGCGACGGGTCAGTGCGCTGAAACACACGGCCGAGCGTCTGGAGTGGCAATGGGATGAGGGCACGTATGCCCTCAGCGCTGAATTGCAGGGCGCGGATCTTTCCCTGTCGATCAAGGCGCGTGCAGCCGCCGACCTGACATTTCTCGACCAACCCGGTAGCGCAATGGGTCAAGGCCTGAGCTGGCCGATGGCCGAGGGGCATTACGTGCCGGCCGGCGATCGGCAGTGGCAAACGTTTTTGCTGGAGCAGGGCGCAGTCAATACCACTCAGGATTTGAGCCTGCCGCTTTGGGGTGTTGACCATGGCGGATTCAGCCTGCATTGGCTGATGACCAATCCCTACAACAATCGCCTGACCTTCAGCGCCGACGGCAGAAATCTTGCGCTGACGGCAAGGCATGAATTCACGTCGCTGGAGCCCTCGGCACCGCTGACGTTCATCTTGTTTCTCGGCGATGCCGACCCGCTGGCAGGGGCGAAACGCTACCGCCAATGGCTGATCGACAACGGGCGCTACGAGCCCTTGAGCGGCAAATTCGAGAAAACCCCGCAAGCTGCAAAGCTGCTGGGCGCCAGCCATGTCTATCTGTGGGGCAACGATCTGCTGGGGCCCAAGGATGTGCGCAACTGGCCGGCTCTGCTCGCGCAGTTACGCAGCCAGACACCGCTGGCGCGGGAGCTGCGAGAGGGGCTGGATAATGAAGCCATGTTGATACTCGACAGTGGTGACGCCACGCTGGATCGCTACCGAAAAACGGTTTTGCTGCGCAGTCTCAATGCCGCCCTCAACACAATGGCGCGTAAAAACTGGCAAGCGCGAGCCGCGCCGGACATGCAGGTACTCGCCAGCGCTTATGGTGAATTGCGCACGAGGCTGGCGCGTAACTTCACGGATGCCTTGAGTTCCGCGCCTGAACGCTGGGGCAGCACCTTGTCGCTGAACACCTTCGAGCAATTGCGCAAGGCCGGTCTGTCGCGACTGTGGCTGGGTCTTGGCGAGGGTTGGGAAGGCGGCTTGTGGCACCCGGAAACGGTGCGCGCCGGTGTGGCGGCGGGGTATTTGCTGGCGCCTTACGACTCTTATGAAACGGCGTTGGCGTCCAATGAAAACCTGGACTGGACCACGGCGCATCTGGGCGACAAGGCCCATGCCGAATGCGCCATCGTGCTCAAGGACGGCACGTTGAAAAGTGGCTTCCAGCAATCGGGGCACTACACCGAACCGGGATGCATGCGCTCGTTGCTCAAGGCCCGGATCAGGGCTGTCCAGGCGCGGGCCGGGTTTAACAGCTGGTTTCTCGATGCTTATGCCACAGGCATGCTCTACGACAGCTATCGCCCGGGTGCGACGCTGACGCAGGCGCAGAATGCACAGGACAAAATTGACGCTTCGCGCTGGATCAACGAAAGCCTGCATCTGCCCAGTGGTTCCGAGGATGGCAACGCAACCACCGCCCAAGGCGTGTTTTTCACCCACGGCATGCAAACGCCAGTGATTGGTTGGGACGATGTCGATCTGCGCAAAAAAACCGAGTCCGACTATTTTCTGGGCAAGTGGTATCCGCCCGAGCAACCGGCCGTGTTCTTCAAGCCAGTGCCCTTGAAAGAACCCTATCGGCGCATTCACTTTGATCCGACGACTCGATTGCCAATGTATCAAACGGTGTTCCACGGCTCTGTCATCACCACCCATCACTGGTTGTTCGACAGCCTGAAACTGAGCAACGTGCGGGTACCGAATGAACTGACCCAACTGCTTTACAATGTGCCGCCGCTCTACCATTTGAGTGCCGCTACCCTGAGTGAGCGGTTGCCGCTGATCGCCCGTCAGGATGCATTCTTCCGGCCGATGCACGAGCGTCTGGCCACGCAGGCGATGACGGACTTTCGCTGGCTCAGCGCTGATCGTCTGATACAGCAAACCACGTTCGCCGACGGCACGCGGCTGCTGGCCAATTTTGCTGCACAGATGCGTGAAGTGAACGGTTTACGTCTGGCCGGCCAAAGCATTACCGCGCTGATGATGGACGGCCAGACCCTGAGTCATGAGGTTTCTACGCCGCGCTGAAAAACTCGATCAAGCGGGTTTACGCCAGACACTCGCCAACCAAGGCTGCTGCTCCCGCGGCAGCCCCGTTGGCCGGTAGTAATGCTCAAGCTCCACAAACCCCGCCTCGATCAACAATTGCTGCCAGGCCGCAAGGTCGTGATACGACCCATAACGTGTCCCGTTCCAGCCTTCCTGATTTTCGCCACGGGGATTGGAACTGAACAACACCCCACCCGGTTTCAACGCTCCCCACAACTGCTTCAACACCCGCGGTAATTCCTGACGCGGTACATGAAACAGCACCGCGTTGGCAAAAATCCCGTCGAAACGTTCGGCCGGCAGATCGAGCTTCAGGAAGTCCTGCTGCCACACCTCGCACCCGCTGTCCTCACGGGCCATCTGCGCGAATTTTTCCGAACCGTCGAGGCCGACCGCCTTGTGGCCCATATGAGTGAACGTCTGCAAATCCCGACCCGGCCCACAACCAAAATCGAGAATGTCGAAAGGCGCTTCGCCCTGAATGTGCCGCAGCAGGGCATCGATGTTCTGGCTGACGTCGTGATCGCGCGTGCCTTCTCGGAAACTTTCGGCCGTCGAGTTGTAGTGGCCCAGGGTCGTGGAGGTGATCTGTTCGAGGTCGTCGGGTGTTTGCTTCATGGTCGGCTGCGCAGGAAAAAGGAGATGTGTTGACTATAAGCGCTTTCGCGCTTTGAAAGATCGCAGCCTGCGGCAGCTCCTACGTGTGAACGCCAAACTCTGTAGGAGCTGCCGAAGGCTGCGATCTTTTGGCCTTGGCTCAGCCCTGCTTCATCCCCAAACACTCAATGGAGTGATCCACCATCGCCTTGGCAATCTCCAGCAAATGCCAGATCGAGTACACCATCGCCCGGTCGGCGCCCTTGAGTTGATCGCCACACTGATACGCCGTGACCGAAGCACAGCGCAGCAGGTCGGCGACATAGAGTTGGGTGTCTTCAAAACTCACGTCCTTGCTGACGTTGTAGAAGCGCATTTCATCGGTTGGTGCGGGTTGCTTGCCGGTGAGGTGGAAATCGATGGCGCGGTAAAGCGCGGAACGATCTCTGAGCAAATCGTCGGTGACGGTTTCGTTGGTGGGATTTTCTGGAGGCGGATCGGGAACGGATTTTTTCATGAGTGTTGCTCCTATTGCTGCATGGGAGCCATCACCTATCGCCCACTAAACGATTGGGTGGCGGCTGTACGCAGGTTAGTAGGCCGGTCAATAGGAAAACCGGTGCACCCGAAGGTGCCCCACGCACAGCCACCATATTCTTCATGCGGCAAAATTTGCCGGACATGAGCATGGAATCGCTATGCGCCTATTGTTCCGGGCTACTAAACCCGATCACTGATGAGCAGTGACGGGCCGAGACTAGCCACCGGATTTGGCAGGCGCAAGCGAGCGAAATGATCTAGGAACGTCCTGCAAAGGAAAGGGAACGGGCCTTCGGAATCGCTGATTTTCCTGTGCGAAATATCGCCGGGATCTTCACTTACCGCTTGTTCAACCCCCGCGCCAACCGATCCCCACCGAGTTGAATCACCGCCACCACCGCGACCAGCAGCACGATAACCGTCAACATGATCTGGCTATCAAAGCGCTGATACCCATACCGATAGGCAATGTCCCCCAACCCACCCGCGCCAATCGCCCCGGCCATGGCCGATGAGTTGATCATGGTGACCAAGGTGATGGTGAACCCGCCAACAATCCCCGGCAGCGCTTCCGGCAACAACACATGCCATACGATGTGCCAGCGCCGGCAGCCCATGGCTTGCGCCGCTTCGATCAGTCCATGATCGACCTCGCGCAAGCTGACCTCGGCAATGCGTGCAAAGAATGGCGTAGCGGCGATGGTCAGTGGCACCACGGCCGCCCACACGCCGTAGGTGGTGCCGACGATCAATCGGGTGAACGGAATCAGCGCCACCATCAGAATCAGAAACGGAATCGAGCGGAACAGGTTCACGAACGCTCCCAGTGGGCGGTTCAGCGCCGGGGCTTCGTAGATGCCGCCCTTGGAGCTGGTGACCAGGATTACCGCCAGCGGAATGCCCGCCAACAGCGCGATCAACGACGACACACCGACCATCAGGAACGTGTCGATGAAACCCTGCAGCAAGCGATCAAACCACATAGCCCAGTACCTCCACCTGTTGCGCCCAATGGCCGGCGCGTTGACGCAATTGTTCGGCACCGAGAGTCGAGCCGGTCACTGCCAGCAGCAGTTGCCCGAGGGCATGGCCCTGAATCCGTTCCACGCCGCCTTGCAGCAATCGCACACGGCCTCCGAGGGCGCTGAACAGTGCCGCCAGGTCCGGTTCGTCGCGTTGACTCCCGGTGAACTGCAAGCGCAGGACCACGGCATCGTCCGAGGACTTTGGCTGTGGCTGCAAACGGCTCTGCAGCTCTTTCGGCAATGCGTGTTGCAACGGCGCCAGCAATGTCTTGCTGACCTCATGCTGCGGATTGCCGAACACTTCCCACACCGGCCCTTGCTCGGCGATGCGCCCGTGTTCCAGGACAACCACGCGATCACAGATCTCACGGATCACCGCCATCTCGTGGGTGATCAGCACAATGGTCAGGCCAAGGCGTTGATTGATCTCGCGCAGCAGGCCGAGGATCGATTGCGTGGTCTCCGGATCGAGTGCCGAGGTGGCTTCGTCGCACAGCAGAATTTCCGGGTCATGCACCAGCGCCCGGGCAATGCCCACGCGCTGTTTCTGCCCGCCGGACAACTGCGCCGGGTAAGCCTTGTGTTTGGCCTGCAAGCCCACCAGCTCCAGCAGTTCACGGACTTTGTGCTCGCGTTGTTCCTTGGGCACACCAGCGACTTTCAGCGGCAGCTCGACGTTCTGCCAAACAGTCTTGGCCGACATCAGATTGAAGTGCTGGAAGATCATGCCGATGCGCCGACGCAGCGCCACCAGGCGGTCTTCGTCGAACTCGCCGATATCCACTTGATCGATCAGCACCCGACCGCTGCTCGGCTGTTCCAGGCGATTGATGGTGCGGATCAGCGACGACTTGCCGGCGCCGCTGCGACCGATGATGCCGAACACTTCGCCGCGCTGGATCGCCAGGTCGATGCCGTGCAACGCGGCCACCGGGCCTTGCTGGCCGTTGTAGGTTTTGCCCAGGCCGATGAAGCGGACGTGGGCATGGTTGAGTTCGGGGTGCAGCTCAGTGCGCTCGGCGCTTTGAGGCTCTGGAGTCTCCAGTCGCCGTTGGATGGCAGCGGTCATGCTCAGCTTTCCCAACCGGCTTGATAGAGCTTGCCGTGAGCTTTATCCAGTGCGGCGCGCACAGCGGGCGAGTGCTGGTAGATGTCGACGAACTTGATCAGGCGCGGGTCGGTTTTGCTCTTTGGCTGGATCACGAACTGAATCACGTATTCCTTGTGATCGAGGCCGTCGAACAGCAGCGCGGAGCCCGCGTCGAAGGTTTTCGACAAGCGAATATAGGCCGGGTAACCCTGCACCAGATCGGCATCGTCATAGGCGCGCACCAGTTGCACGGCTTCGACCTGGAGGATCTTGATGTGCTTCGGGTTGGCGATGATGTCTTCTTCGGTGGCCTTGTAGCCGACGCCGGGCTTGAGGGTGATCAGGCCGGCCTTGGCCAGCAGCTGCAAGCCACGGCCGCTGTTGATCGGATCGTTGGCGATGGCCACGCTGGCGCCTTGCGGCAGTTCGTCGAAGCTTTTGTATTTTTTCGAGTAGAGGCCGACGTTGTTGATGATCCCCGGCGCGAATGGCACCAGGTCGAAACCTGACGCAGCCTTGGCGTTTTCCAGGAACGGGATGTGTTGGAAGTAGTTCACGTCGATGTCGCCGGCGGCGAGGCTGACGTTCGGCGCAATCCAGTCGGTGAACTCCACCAGTTCGACTTTCAGGCCTTGTTTGCCGGCTTCTTCGACCGCCGCTTCCAGAGGAATGGCGAAGGCCGCGGTGGTGCCGATTTTCAGTGGAGCGTCGGCGGCGAATGTCACCGAGCTGAACAGGCCGAGGGCCAGGGCCAGTGCTTTGACTGGGTGAGAGAGGTAGTTCTTTTTCATGATGAGTTATCCAGTCAGTGCATTAAGTTTGTGGTGTCTGTTCGGGCCTCATCGCGAGCAAGCTCGCTCCCACAGGGGTTTTGTGAACACCCGAGATCCACTGTGGGAGCGAGCTTGCTCGCGATGCTTTCAGCGTCGGAAAGTCGAGCCGGTGTGCTGCTGAGGCAAATGCGCCTCCCGCTGAAACAGCTTTTCGCGCAAGGTGCCGCTGTCGTACGCCGTCTTGTACGAGCCCCGCCGTTGTAACTCGGGGATCACCAGTTCGATGAAGTCCTCGTAGCTTTCCGGCGTGACAATCCGCGTCAGGTTGAAGCCATCCAGCCCGGTCTCGGCGATCCAGGATTCCAGTTCATCCGCCACTTGCTGCGGTAAGCCGACCACGGTGATGTAACGCCCGCCGAGGGCGTGTTGTTCCAGCAGTTTGCGTCGGGTCCAGTCGTTGTTTTGCAGGTGTTTGGTGGCGGACTGGATCGCGTTGCTCTTCACATACTGGATCGGCTCGTCGATTTCATATTGGGAAAAATCGATCCCGGTGGACGCCGAGAAGTGCGCAACACCGGCCTCGGCACTGGCGTAGCTCAAGTATTCGGCGTGCTTGGCCCAGGCCAGCTCTTCGGTGGCACCGACGATCACGTTCAGCCCCATGAACACCTTGATGTCCTCGGGGTTGCGCCCGGCTTCGACGGCGCTGGCGCGCACCTTGTCCACCTGTGCCTTGGTCGATGCCTTGGTCTGGCCGCTGATGAACACGCACTCGGCATGTCGCCCGGCGAACAGCAAGCCGCGATCCGAACTGCCGGCCTGGAACAGCACCGGCGTGCGCTGCGGCGAGGGTTCACACAGGTGATAACCCTCGACCTGATAGAACTCGCCCTTGTGCTCGACCTTGTGCACTTTGTCTGGCAGCGCATAGATCCGTTGCTGCGGATCGTTGAGTACCGCGCCGTTTTCCCAACTGCCTTCCAGGAGTTTGTAGAGCACCTCCAGGTACTCGTCGGCCTGGTCATAACGACGGTCATGCTCGACCTGTTCGCTCAGACCCATGGCCTTGGCGGCGCTGTCGAGATAGCCGGTGACGATGTTCCAGCCGACACGCCCACGGCTCAGGTGATCCAGCGTCGACAGGCGTCGGGCGAACAGATACGGAGCTTCGTAGGTGAGGTTGGCGGTCAGGCCGAAACCGAGGTTTTTCGTTACCGCCGCCATGGCCGAGACCAACAGAAGTGGGTCGTTGACCGGTAGCTGGATCGACTCTTTCAGCGGCACGTCCACCGAGTTCTGGTAGACGTCGTAGACCCCGACGATGTCGGCGATGAACAGGCCGTCGAACAATCCACGCTCCAGCAGCTGCGCCAGTTCGGTCCAGTATTCGAGGGTGTTGTACTGGGTCGAGTTATCTCGTGGATGGGTCCACAGACCGTGGTTGATGTGTCCGATGCAATTCATGTTGAACGCGTTGAGCAGGATTTTCTTTTTCGCGGCGGTCATCAGATGGTCCCCCGCAGTGGCGGGTTTTCATCGTTGAGGTAGTAATTGCCGACGGCGTGGTATTTCCAGCGCACCGGGTCGTGCAGGGTATGCACCCGGGCGTTGCGCCAGTGGCGGTCGAGGCCGTGTTCGATCAGGGTCGCCTGGCTGCCGGCCAGTTCGAACAGTGTGCTGCCGGCGGCCAGGGAGATTTCGGTGCTGAGGGCGCGGGCTTCGGCGACGGCAATCGACGCAGCCGCGACGGTCTCGGCATGCGTGTCGGCCTGGGCCTTGTCGAGGTATTCACCGGCACGTTCCAGCAGCGCCTCGGCAGCGTGCAGGCGAATGCTCAGGTGGCCGAAGCTCTTGAGGGTCAGTGGATCGTCCGTGGCTTTTTCATGGGTGGCGTCGATCCACGGCCGGGTTTTGGTGCGCACGAAGTGCAGCGCATCTTCATACGCGGCGCGGGCGATGCCGGTGTCGATGGCGGCATGGAGAATCTGCGCCAGCGGGCCGACCGGGGTCGGGCGCTCGAAAGCGCTTTGAAAGGGGATGACATCTTCAGCAGCAACAAAGACATCTTCGAACACCACCGAACCGCTGCCGGTGGTGCGCTGGCCGAAGCCGCTCCAGTCGTCGATCACACTCAGGCCCTTGCTGTCGCGTGGCACGAACGCCAGTTGCTGCACACCGTTTTCATCCACCACCGAGGTGGGAATGCGCTGGGCGTAGATCGCGCCCGTGGCGTAGAACTTGCGACCATTGATGCGATAGCCGCTGCCATCGCGAGTCAGGCTGGTGACCCGATCGTGTGCGGTTTTGGTGCCGAGTTCAGCCAACGCATTGCCGAAGCGCTGACCGGCCAATACTTCGGCGTACAGGCGTTGCTTCTGCTCGTGGCTGCCGTTCACCCGCAGTACTTCGAGGGCATAGAAATGGTTCTGCGGAATCTGCCCCAGGGAGCCGTCGGCCCGGGCGATCAAGGCGATGACGTTGGCCAGGGTGATGTTGGAAACACCGGCGCCGCCGTATTCCTTTGGCACGCTGATGCCCCACAGGCCCGAGCGGGAAAACACTTCCAGTTCCGGGTGTGGCAAACGGCGCTCGCGGTCGCGTGTGGCGCTGTCGCGCTTGAAGTCTTCGGCAAGGTCGCTGGCGACGATCAAGGCTTGTTCATCGCTGGTGATGACCGCGACGGGGTGAGAACTTGTCATGTGCTTCTCCAGATGTCTGGTCGTCAGATCCAGGAATGGCGATTAGGCAGCGTGCCGTTGAGGCGATAGGCGCCGACCGCGTGATACTTCCAGCGCACCGGGTCGTGCAGGGTGTGCACCCGGGCGTTGCGCCAGTGGCGGTCGAGGTTGAATTCGGCGAGGGTGGCGCGGCTGCCGGCCAGTTCGAACAGTTTTTCGCTGGCCAGCAACGAAATCTCGGTGGTCAGCACTTTGGCTTCGGCCACGGCAATCGAGGCACGGGCGGCGGACTCGGCGGTGAAGGGGGCGGCGCTGACGACATCGAGCACTTGCCCGGCCTTGCGCAGCAGCGCTTCGGCGGCGTGCAGTTCGATTTTCAATCTGCCGATATCGGCGATCACGTACAGGTCATCGCTGGCCCGCTCGACCTTGGCGTCGATCCACGGCCGGGCGCGGGTTTTCACGAAGTCGATGGCGTCATCGATGGCACCTCGGGCGATACCGGCGTCGATGGCCGCTTGAATCAGTTGCGAGACGGCGCCCTGGATGTTCGGCGTGTCGTTGATCCGCCAGTTATCCACCACCAGTTCGGGATCGGCCTGCACGTTGTTGAGCAAAATCGTGCCGCTGGCGGTGGTGCGCTGACCAAAACCGGACCAGTCATCGACGATGCGCAATCCCGGTGTGCCGCGACGGATGAACGCCAACACCTGCTTGCCATCGTCGTTCAACGCTTTGACCGCAACCCAATGGGCGAACAGTGCGCCGGTGGAATAGAACTTCTGGCCGTTGAGGACGCCGTCAGCGGTGATGCGCGCCTTCAGTTCCAGAGTGTTTTTGGTGCCGCGTTCCGGCCCGGCATTACCGATGCGCCAGCCATCAAGGACACTTTTGAACAGCAGATTTTTCTGCGCTTCGGTGGCGCTGCCGAGTATCAGGTTAAGAATGCCGAACTGGTTTTGCGGGATCTGCCCGAGCGCCGGGTCTGCCGCGGAAATGATCGCGAAGACCTCGGCCAGGGTGACGAACGAAACCTGCGGGCCACCGTACTCGCGGGGGATGGAAATGCTGCCCAGGCCACTGCGGGTGAACCGCTCGATTTCCGCCCATGGCAGCTTGCGCTGCCGGTCACGTTTGGCCGCTTGTAGACGGGCGACTTGCGCCAGTTCATGGGCCGCCTTGATGGCTTGAGCATCGTTGCGCAAGACTTGTGCGGGCAACAACAGCGGGGCGATGTCCAGGTCACTCTGGACGATTGCATCTGCCAGACTGGACATCAGTGCCGCTCCTTGGCTGCACGCAATGCCCTGGCGATCTGCACTGGGGTGATTGTGTTCCGGACCATACCTACCTCACATCTTATGGAAGCGCCGCTTGTGGCCGCGCATGAAAACAAGGATGTCCGGTGGTCCGGTGTATATACCCTAAACGTGTACAAATAATTTATAAACTAACTTTTAGGAATATGAATAGAAGATCAAAAACCGTGGTATCACCGTGAGCGGGGCTCGGCAGCCTTGAGGTGTTTTGTCTTGGCAATCTTCAGATAAGGATTGGCGCAACCGATCTTCAGCGTACGGGCTGGTGCCCAGCGGGAGTTGTTGCCCACTCTGTCGAGAATGCAGTACGTCACTTCCAGCCGCAGATCTTCGCCGGCTTCGAGGATGATGGCTGGCGGTATCCAGACCTGGATCGGCTGACCCACATCGGCAGACTTGAGCCGTGGCAGATCCATGCGCACATCGCCCCAGCGCAGGGTGATTTCGTCGTCGACGGCCATGTTCAGGTACGGCTCGATGGTCAAGGGAACTCCGCGTTTGACCTGGCTCGGATTGACCCCCTGACGGCGAATGGCCTCGGGAATGCTCACCGGTGCCAGGCACTGGTTTTCATCGCCGCTCAGCGCGGAGGGTTGGCCACCTGGACAGTCGAGTTTGATCTGCACGTTTCGGCTGGCCGATATCGCCGGGCCCCGACCCACCTGCATGACCCGGTAGTGAATGCGCGACGTACCGTTGGCGACAAAGCTCTCAGGCACCCGTAATTGCACCGGTTGGCCGACATCGCTGGCTGTCAGCACGCGGGAGGCTACGTAGCAGTTGTCCCAGAACAGTTCGATCAGGTCGCCTGCGTCCATGGCGGGGTAGGGCGCCACATCGATCAGCAGGTGCGCCGCGCAAGTGACGTTGATGCCGGTCTTGTTGGATTGCGCCAGGGTCGGGGCCACAAGCCCGGATTTGTTCGAGGTGCTTTTCATGAAGTCTCCTTGAAGTCTTGCAACGAAGTCCGTTTCTGGAATATCAAAAACCAATAATCGAACAGAAAAACCATTCATTACTTTGAGTTGGAATAATGATTGAGTCGTGATGAGTGTCGCTGGCTGGAGACTAGATAAGAGTTGGGGAGATCAGGTGTCAATAAAATTTGTTAGTTGTGGGTCGTGTGCGGTGCTATTCAGAAAGTTCCTACGGCTCCAAGTAAGTAAACCATGCCTGTGTGTCGAATTTATCTGCTGAAAGCGGGTGGATACGGGCAGGTTCTCGCAACTCATAGGTTCCGACTTGAGATGGGCTGTCTGATTGGAATAGCACCGCTTAAATGTTGTGATGCATATATATGTACCGCGAATACGTACAAGCTACGCATCTCGAATAGATAGGTTTAGTTTGATATTAATGGGGTGTATTTCGAGGTTGGTAACTTCCGTCCGTGGAAGATTACCGTTGTTGCGCAGGGTTATTAGTTGTGAGCGTTATTCCGAAACTTGCTCAGAAACTGTTTTGTCCGCTCTTCTTTCGGGTTGGCAAACAATGCCTTCGCTTCGCCTTGCTCGACGATCACGCCCTTGTCGAAAAACACCACACGGTTGGCCACGTCCCGGGCAAAGCCCATTTCGTGGGTGACGATCACCATGGTGCGCTTCTCTTCGGCCAGGCCACGGATGGTCGCCAACACCTCGCCCACCAGTTCCGGGTCGAGGGCCGAGGTCGGCTCATCGAACAGGATCACTTCCGGCTCCATCGCCAGCGCCCGGGCAATCGCCACGCGCTGTTGCTGACCGCCGGAGAGGCGACGCGGGTAAGCATCCTCCTTGCCCGCCAGACCGACCTTGGCCAAGAGCTTTTTGCCCAGGTCAACGGCATCGGCGTGCGGGATCTTCTTCACGATGATCGGGCCTTCGATGACGTTTTCCAGGGCGGTGCGATGGGGGAACAGGTTGAAGTTCTGGAACACGAAACCTACGTGCTGGCGCAAACGCCGCACCAGGCTCTGCTGCTGGTTCAGGGGGCGGCTGGTATCGATTTCGATATCACCGACCTTGATCCGGCCGCTGGTGGGTTCTTCCAGAAAATTCAGGCAACGCAGGAAGGTGGTCTTGCCCGAACCGCTGGGGCCGATGATTGCCACCACCTCGCCTTCCTTGACCTCAAGATCGATGCCATTGAGCACGACTTGACCCTTGAACTGCTTTGTCAGTTTTTCCACGACAATCATTGGGTCAGGACTCCTGGTCGTGCCGATTGACCCGCGCTTCCAACTGGTTCTGCAGGTGCGAAAGCACCGTGGCCAGGATCCAGTAGATCAGTGCGGCGGCAAGATACATGGTGAAGATTTCGAAGGTGCGAGCGGTGATCAACTGTGCCTGACGGAACAGCTCCGGCACCTGGATGGTGGCGGCCAGTGCGGTGTCCTTGACCAGCGAAATGAAGCTGTTGCCCAGCGGCGGCAATGCGGTGCGCATTGCCTGCGGCAGGATGGCCCGGCGCAGGGTCTGCGCGCGGGTCATGCCGATACTGGCAGCCGCTTCCCACTGGCCGCGCTCGATGGAGCTGATCGCGGCACGCAGGATTTCACAGGCGTAGGCGGCCATGTTCAGCGAGAAGCCGATCAAGGCCGCCGGCAGCGGATCAAGTTCCAGACCCAGTTGCGGCAAGCCGTAATAGATCACGAACAGTTGCACCAGCAACGGCGTGCCGCGAAAGAACGACACGTAGATGCGGGCGATCCAGCTCACCAGTTTGAAGCGCGACAGGCGCATCAGCGCCAGGCCGAACCCCATCACCAGGCCGAAGAACATCCCGCCCAGGCTGAGGATCACCGTGTAGTACGCGCCCTTGAGCAGAAAGGGCACGGAGTCCAGTGCGAGTTGAAAAGCTTCTTCCATTATTGAGTGACGTCAGCGTTGAAGTATTTTTCCGAGAGCTTTTTCAGGGTGCCATCGGCGCGCAGTTTGTCGATCGCCTTGTTCACCGCAGCCAGCAGTTCAGGCTCGCCTTTGCGCAGGGCAATGCCGGCTTCCTGACGGGAGAACGCGTCACCGGCGGCGGTGGTGTCCTTGGCTTTCTTGGCGTATTCCAGCGCGGCCAGGCGGTCGATCAGAATGGCGTCGATACGGCCGACACGCAGGTCCTGGAACTTGGTCGGATCATCTTCGTAGGTGCGGATGTCAGCGGTCGGCACATTGGCTTTCACCCACTCTTCGTAGTTGGTGCCCAGGCCTACGCCGACTTTTTTGCCAGACAGGTCAGCGGCGGACTTGATGTTCAGCTCGGCGGCCTTCTTCGTCAGCACCAGCGCCTGAATCCCGGAAACGGTGTAGGGCTCGGAGAAGTCGTACTTCTTCTTACGCTCTTCGGAGATGGTCACCTGGTTGATCACTGCGTCCAGGCGCTTGGATTCCAGGGCGGCGAGGATGCCGTCCCATTTGGTCGGTTGCAGCTTGACCTTCACGCCCAGCTCTTTGGCCAGGGCTTCGGAGAACTCGACTTCGAAGCCGGCCAGTTTGCCGTCGGCGTCGACGAAACTGAACGGTGGGTAGGTGCCTTCCAGGCCGACGTTGATTACGCCTTTGTCCTTGATTTGTTGCAGTTGCTCACCGGCAACCGCCTGGCCAATCAGGCCGGCGCTCAGTGCCAGGCCCAGCGAGCCCACCAGCAGATTGCGACGTAGTGCGGAAAAATTCATGACAAGCCCCTGTGTTTTCTTATGGAAGACGCTTAAGGAAAGTTGGCAAATTCGGGATTCGGACGACTGCGATATCCTGCCCTAATGCAGCTTATGCGTCTCGCTGCAAATTCGCCTGCGGCGTGACTATAAGATGACGCCGTTAGATAGGAAAATAATAAATATACTATTTGTTATTCGCTAATTGAATATGTGTCTCATAGGAAAAGATCGCAGCCTGCGGCAGCTCCTACATGGATTGGCATGCACCTGTAGGAGCTGCCGCAGGCTGCGATCTTTTGATCTTCTGAATCGCTTACAGAAAATCCTTATAGGCAAACAACGCCGGTGCCCCGCCGGTGTGCAGGAAGATAATCGGACCTTCGTCGAAACGCTGACGGCCGATCCCGTCCAGCAAGCCCGCCATGGCCTTGCCAGTGTAGACCGGGTCCAGCAGCAAGCCTTCCTGACCCGCCAGCAACTTCACCGCCGCCAGTGTTCCGGCATTCGGTTCGCCATAACGCGGGGCGAAATACTCATCCCACAACTCGACCTTGAAAGCGTCCGGCAGGCTCACACCCAGCAACTCTGCAGTGCGCTCAGCCAGGTCTTGTACCTTTGGCCGCTGGTCTTCGTCGCTGCGCGAAACCGTCACGCCGATCACTGGCAGATCCGGCAGTGCTTCACTCAAGGCCAGTGCCAGACCGCTGTGGGTACCGGCACTACCCGAGGCCAGGACCACGGCGGCGAACTTCAGGCCGGTGTCCTTGATCTGCTCGGCCAGTTCCAGCCCTGCGCGCACATAGCCCAGAGCGCCCAGGGCATTGGAACCACCGATCGGCACCAGGTACGGCTTCTTGCCGTTGCTGCGCAGTCGGCCGGCCAGGGCTTGCAGTTGCTCGTCGGCGTTGTCGAGGTTTTCCACCAGTTCGACCTTGGCATCGAACAGGTTGAGCAGCAGTCGGTTGCCATTGCCGGTGTAATTGCTGTCGTCAGTGCCGAGGGGGTTTTCCAGAAGGGCTACGCAACCCAGACCCAACTTGGCGGCTATAGCAGCGGTCTGGCGCACGTGGTTCGATTGCAGCGCGCCGGCGGTGATCAAGGTGTCGGCACCCTGGGCCAGCGCATCGGCGGCCAGGTATTCGAGTTTGCGCAGCTTGTTGCCGCCCATCGCCAGCGGCGTCAGGTCATCGCGCTTGACGTACAGGTCGCGACCCAGCCAGGTCGACAGGCGTTCGAGTTTTTCCAAAGCGGTGGGCTGACCGAGCAGGTCGAGGCGGTTAAAGCGGGCGAGCTGTTGTTTGATCATGGGTCCGTACTGGCCGTTGAAGGTCTCAGGACTATAGGCAGGCCCCAAAGCCTGGGCAACCGCCAATCGCTTATAGCCAATCGAACTGAGCACAGCACTATTGGTTCTTAATTTGCCTCGCGGCCCTTGCCGTAAAGTAATCGCCGTCAGTGCGGCCAGACAGTCCGGTCGCCCGTGAGGAGTTTTTACCGTGAGTGAGCGTTCCAGCCATTGGCAATTGCAGACCATCGTCAGCCAGCTGCGCACGGCACGTGAACAGTGGCGTGCACAAAACGGCCGGGCCAGCGGCGAGCAGGGTGGTCGCGAATTGCCTTCCCGCGCAGCCATGGCGGACATTCTCGAGGCCCTGTGCGGTGCGTTGTTCCCGATGCGCCTGGGGCCGGTTGACCTGCGCGAAGAGAGTGAAGACTTCTATGTCGGTCATACCCTGGATGTGGCGCTGAATGCGCTGTTGGCCCAGGCGCGACTCGAATTGCGCTACGCCGCGCGCCACAGTGCCCAGGCCGAGACTGAAGTCGAAGCCAAAACCATCCAGATCATTCAGGACTTCGCCCTCGCTTTGCCTGGGTTGCGCAGCCTGTTGGACACCGATGTACTCGCGGCCTATCACGGTGACCCGGCGGCCCGCAGTGTCGATGAAGTGCTGTTGTGCTACCCGGGGATTCTGGCGGTGATTCATCATCGTCTGGCCCACCATTTGTATCGCGCCGGGTTGCCGCTGCTGGCGCGGATCAGTGCGGAAATCGCCCACTCGGCCACTGGCATCGACATTCACCCCGGCGCGCAGATCGGCCGCAGTTTCTTCATCGACCACGGGACAGGTGTGGTGATTGGCGAGACGGCGATCATCGGCGAGCGCGTGCGGATCTATCAGGCGGTGACCTTGGGCGCCAAGCGCTTCCCGGCGGACGAAGACGGCCAACTGCAGAAAGGCCAGCTGCGGCATCCGATTGTCGAGGATGACGTGGTGATTTATGCCGGGGCGACGATTCTGGGGCGGATCACCATCGGTCAGGGCTCGACCATCGGCGGCAATGTCTGGCTGACCCGCAGCGTGCCGGCGGGCAGCAACCTGACCCAGGCGAATCTGCAGCATGATGATGGGGCGCAGAAGTAGGCCTTTGAATCTCCTTTGACTGGTCTGGCCTCATCGCGAGCAAGCTCGCTCCCACAGTGGATCTCTGGTGGACACAACTGTTGTGACCGGCATTGAACCCTGTGGGAGCGAGCTTGCTCGCGAAGCTTTTAAATCCTGCTTATTTCCTTCCTTGAGCTAGCGTACATCCAGTACCGTCGAGCCCTGCGATTAGTCCTTAGCCCCCTATCCATGTTTAACTTGAACGTTCATTCAAGTTAAACCGGCGGTTCGCTGCCCGCTCACAACAGGAGGCTTGCCTTTGCTGAGTCCGATTTCTACAGCCACGTTTTTCCCCTTCGAGGTGCACCGAACATGAGTGCATCGTCCATCCCTCCAAGCGGTCTGATCCGCATGAATCCGCCGGTGTTCTGGTTCTCGGCGAGTTTCATTCTGTTGTTTGGTGTCGTTGTCATCGCCATGCCCGAGCAGGCCGGTGCCTGGTTGCTGGCGGCGCAAAACTGGGCGGCCAACACGGTCGGCTGGTATTACCTGCTGGCGATGACCCTGTATCTGGTCTTCGTGGTGGTCACCGCCTTGTCCGGCTACGGCAAGATCAAGCTCGGTGCCGACCACGACGAACCCGAGTTCAGTTACCTGTCCTGGGCCGGCATGCTGTTCGCCGCCGGGATCAGCATCACTCTGTTTTTCTTCTGCGTGTCCGAGCCGCTGACCCACATGCTGCAACCGCCCCAAGGCGAGGCCGGTACGGCGGATGCGGCGCGCCAGGCGATGCAGATTCTGTTTCTGCACTGGGGCCTGCATGGCTGGGGCGTGTTCGCCTTTGTCGGCATGGCGCTGGCCTACTTTGCCTACCGGCATAACCTGCCACTGGCCCTGCGTTCGGCGCTGTATCCGCTGATCGGCAAGCGCATCAACGGCCCCATCGGTTACGCGGTGGATGGCTTCGGCATCATCGCCACGGTGTTCGGTCTCGGTGCCGACATGGGCTTCGGCGTGTTGCACCTCAACTCGGGCCTGGACTATCTGTTCGGCATCGCCCACACCCAATGGATTCAGGTCGGCCTGATCACCTTGATGATGGGCGCTGCGATCATCGTGGCCGTATCCGGCGTCGACAAGGGCGTGCGGGTGATGTCCGACATCAACATGCTGCTGGCTTGCGCGCTGCTGCTGTTCGTGTTGTTCGCGGGTCCCACGCAGCACTTGCTCAACACCCTGATCCAGAACCTCGGCGATTACCTCGGTGCTTTGCCGATGAAGAGCTTCGACCTTTACGCCTACGACAAACCCAGCGACTGGCTGGGCGGCTGGACAGTGTTCTACTGGGCTTGGTGGATTGCATGGTCGCCGTTCGTGGGCCTGTTCATCGCACGGATTTCCCGTGGCCGGACTATCCGCGAATTCGTTTTCGGCGTGCTGTTGATTCCGCTCGGCTTCACCCTGGCGTGGATGTCGATCTTCGGTAACAGTGCCATCGATCAAGTGCTCAACCACGGCATGAGCGCGCTCGGCATGTCGGCCATCGACAATCCGTCGATGACGCTCTACCTGCTGCTGGAAACCTACCCGTGGAGCAAAACCGTCATCGCGGTCACGGTGTTCATCAGCTTCGTGTTCTTCGTCACCTCCGCCGACTCCGGCACCGTGGTGCTGTCGACGCTGTCCGCCAAGGGCGGCAACCCTGATGAAGACGGGCCGAAATGGCTGCGGGTGTTCTGGGGCGCGATGACCGCATTGGTGACCAGCGCGCTGCTGTTTTCCGGCAGCATCGATGCGTTGAAGTCGGCGGTGGTCCTGACTTCGCTGCCGTTCTCGTTGATCTTGCTGTTGATGATGTGGGGGCTGCACAAGGCGTTTTATCTGGAGTCGCAAAAGCAGATTGCGCAGATGCATTCCTTGGCACCGGTGTCCGGTTCACGGCGGGGCGGCTGGCGTCAGCGCCTGAGTCAGGCGGTGCATTTCCCGTCGCGGGACGAGGTCTATCGCTTCCTCGATACGACGGTGCGCCCGGCGATTGAAGAAGTGTCTGCGGTGTTCATCGAAAAGGGTTTGCACGTAGCGACACACCCGGACCCGGCCAATGACAGCGTCAGCCTGGAAATCGGCCACGGCGATCAGCATCCGTTCGTTTATCAGGTGCAGATGCGCGGTTACTTCACGCCATCGTTTGCCCGTGGCGGCATGGGTTCCAAGCAGCTCAACAATCGCCGCTATTACCGGGCCGAAGTGCATTTGAGCGAGGGCAGTCAGGACTACGATCTGGTCGGCTACACCAAGGAGCAGATCATCAACGACATCCTCGACCAGTACGAACGGCACATGCAGTTCCTGCATCTGGTGCGTTGATCGCGGGCAGGGCGCCGGGGCTTTTCAGCTCTCGGCGCTCAGCACCATGAACAACACCAGCGCCGCTACCGGAATGCTGAACACCATCGTGCCGATGGCCAGTTCCGTGCTCAACGACTGGCCAGCGTTCACCATGCCGATGGCGCCGTTGATCACCGTCAGCGCCAGCCACAGCACCACGAAACTGTAGGTCAGTGTCTGGCGGCTGAAACCGATTTTCTCTCCGATGAACAGCATCAGGGCGAGCAAGGCCAGGCCGAAGGTGATGATGATCGTGGTGTGCATGGCTTCTTCCATCCTTGCGATAGCTATCGCTTCTTCGTTGCTTTGGCGACTTTGTTCCTGTCGACCCTGATCACGCAAGCCTGTCGCTGTTTTGTTGAATTCTCTGGGCAGATTGAATTTCTGTGAAACGTTTCAGCATTTAGTCGAATCTCAGGTTTTTGGTGTCCGGCCGGGCGTATGCTGGGCGACTGGCGAAGCAGTCGAGACCAGATTCAAGACCGACAAGAGAGGATTCGATGACTTACACCGCTGCCGAAAACCGCTACGACTCCATCCCTTACCGCCGCGTGGGCCGCAGTGGGTTGGTGCTGCCGGCGCTGTCCTTGGGCTTGTGGCACAACTTCGGCGACAGCACGCCGATCGCTACCCAGCGCGCGTTATTGCGCACGGCATTTGACCTGGGCATCAACCACTTCGACCTGGCCAACAACTATGGCCCGCCGTACGGCAGCGCCGAGATCAACTTCGGCCGTTTACTGCGCGAAGACTTCAAGCAGTACCGCGACGAGCTGATCATTTCCAGCAAGGCCGGTTGGGACATGTGGCCCGGCCCTTACGGTCAGGGCGGCGGTTCACGCAAGTACGTGCTGGCCAGTCTCGACCAGAGCCTGCAACGCCTGGGCGTTGACTACGTCGACATCTTCTACTCCCACCGTTTTGATCCGGATACGCCGCTGGAAGAAACCGCCAGTGCACTCGCCACCGCCGTACAACAGGGCAAGGCGTTGTACATCGGCATCTCGTCCTATTCCGGGGTGAAAACCCGCGAAATGGCGGCGCTGCTCAAGGAGTGGAAAGTCCCGCTGCTGATCCACCAACCGGCCTACAACCTGCTCAATCGCTGGGTTGAAAAAGACCTGCTGGACACCACTGACGAACTCGGCACGGGCGTGATTGCCTTCACGCCGCTGGCGCAGGGATTGCTGACCGACAAGTACCTCAATGGCGTGCCGGCGGATGCGCGGGTCAACCGTCCGGGCGGTGGTTCGTTGCAGGCATCGCATTTGTCCGAGGCCAACATTGCCCAGGTGCGGGCACTCAACGAAATCGCCAAACGTCGTGGTCAGAGCCTGGCGCAACTGGCGTTGGCCTGGACCCTGCGCGATCCACGGGTGACCTCGGCGCTGATCGGTGCGAGCCGGCCGGAACAGATCATCGAGAACGTCGGGGCGTTGAAGAACCTGAGCTTCAGTGCGCAGGAACTGGCGGAGATTGACCGGTTTGCCCAGGAGGGTGGGGTCAATCTTTGGGAGAAGCCTTCGACGGCTGAGTAAGTAGTTGGCGCCGGATTATTCGGCGCCTTTCAGATTGCCATCGCGAGAAAGCTCGCGATGAGGCCTGGACAGGCAATGAAGATGTCAGGGGTTCAGCGAAAAAACGGCACATCCCCCAACACCGTCGCCCGATGCATCACCCTCCGCGCCGGCCGGTAGTCATCCACCGCGTAATGCTGGGTCACGCGGTTGTCCCAGAACGCAATGTCGTCCTGCTGCCAGCGCCAGCGAATGGTGAATTCTGGCCGTGTGGCATGGGCAAACAGAAACTTCAGAATCGCTTCGCTCTCGGTTTCCGAGAGTTCGTTGATCTTCGAGGTGAAGCCTTCATTGACGAACAGCGAGCGGCGCCCGCTCACCGGGTGCGTGCGGATCACCGGGTGCGACAGCGGTGGATTCTTGCGTCGTGCTTCTTCCCATTGGGCCAGCGCCTCGGGCGTGTTGCCGTAGCGCTCCAGCGGAAACGAACGGGTGAAGTCATGGGTGGCGGTCAGACCTTCGAGCAAGGTTTTCATCGGCGCCGACAGGGCTTCATACGCGGCAATCCCGCTGGCCCACAACGTGTCGCCGCCAAACTCCGGCAGCAGCTTGGCACTGAGCACCGCGCCCATGGCCGGGGTCGGCAGGAAGGTGACGTCGGTGTGCCAGATTGCGTTATCGCGTACGTCGGTGACGGCGGTGTCGAGGATCAGTACTTCCGGTTGTTCCGGCACGTTGGGGTAGATCGGGTGAATGTGCAGGTCGCCGAAATTCGCGGCGAATCGCGCCTGTTGCTGTGGCGTGATCGGCTGGTCGCGAAAGAACAGCACTTGATGCTTGAGCAGGGCCTGTTCGATAGCGTCGCGTTGTTCCGCACTCAGCGGCTGGCTGATGTCGGCGCCACCGATTTGCGCGCCGAGGGCGGAGCTTAGGGGGACGATGGTCAAGTCACTCATGGTGATTCTCTTGAAATTCGGGGGTGTTGATTACTGTGGGAGCGAGCTTGCTCGCGATAGCGATATGTCAGTCACATCAGTGCTGTCTGACACTCTGCAATCGCGAGCAAGCTCGCTCCCACAGGGTTACTCACAGGGCAGTTATCAGTGGGCCTGACCATGCCACGGCACCAGTTTGCGTTGCAGGGCGCGCAGGCCTAACTCCATCGCGAAGGCGATCAGCGCGATCACCAGAATCCCCAGTACCACCACATCGGTAACCAGGAACTGCGCGGCGGACTGCACCATAAAGCCAAGACCGCTGGTGGCGGCAATCAATTCGGCGGCGACCAGGGTCGACCAGCCCACACCGAGGCCAATGCGCACACCGGTCAGAATATCCGGCAAGGCACTCGGCAAAATCACGTGGCGAATCAACTGTGCGCGAGTGGCACCCAACGACTGCGCGGCGCGTAATTTGGCCGGATCGACCGTGCGCACGCCGGTGGCGGTGGCGATGGCAATCGGGGCGAAGATCGCCAGGTAAATCAGCAGCACTTTCGACAATTCACCGATGCCGCACCAGATCACGATCAGGGGCAGATAAGCCAGCGGCGGAATCGGCCGGTAGAACTCGATCAGCGGATCGAGCACACCACGGGCAATACGGTTGGCGCCGATGGCGATGCCCACCGGCACGGCGGTGAGAATCGCGAAACCGAGGCCCAGGCCAATGCGGCTCAGGCTCGCGCCGAGGTGCTGCCACAGGGTTGAGTCCATGTAACCCGAGGTCGCCAGCAGCCAGCCTTTTTGCAGCACGGCGGAAGGCGGCGGCAGGAACAGCGGCTCGATCAAGCCGCTCGCCGTCACGGCCCACCAAATAGCAATGAGAACAACCAGCGTCAGCACACTGATCCAGCGAGTGCTCAAACGGCGACTTGCCGGAATCACGGCTGAGCCTGGCTTTATCGCTGCGACGGGAATTTCGTAACTGCTCATGCGCGCTCCTGCCGCTGGGCGGCGCTGCGTTGGGAGAACACTTTGGCGAGTACGTGTTCGCGGGTTTCGATAAAACGCGGGTCGGATTTGATCGAGCGTGCCGACTCACCGGCGGCATAACGCGGACCGAAATCGAGGCTCAGGTGCTCGACGATTTGCCCCGGGTTCGGCGCCAACAGAATCAGGTCGGTGGCGAGGAACACCGCTTCTTCGATGTCGTGGGTAATCAGGAACACCGGTTTGGCGGTGCGTTGCCAGACTTGCAGCAACAGCTCCTGCATCTGCTCGCGGGTGAAGGCGTCGAGGGCACCGAAAGGTTCATCCATCAGCAACACGCGCGGGTCGGCGGCGAGGGCGCGGGCCAGGCCGACACGCTGCTTCTGGCCACCGGAAAGCTGCCAGATGCGGCGCTGTTCAAAACCGGAAAGATCGACCAGAGCGAGCATTTCCCGGGCGCGGGCCTCGCGTTTGTCCCTAGCGATGCCGGCCAGCTCCAGGCCGAAGCCGACGTTGGCCAGCACGTCTTGCCACGGCAGCAGCGCGTCGTCCTGGAACACTACGCCGCGCTCGGCACTCGGGCCTTTGACCGGCACGCCGTCGAGGGTGATACGCCCGGCGCTAGGCTCGACGAAACCGGCAATCAGGTTCAACAGCGAAGTTTTGCCACTGCCGGACGGGCCTAGGGCGACCAGCAATTGCCGGGGCCCGAGGCTCAGGGAGATATCCGCCAACACCGGTTCCGGGTTGCCGGGGTACTGTGCGCTGATGCGCTCCAGCTGTAGCAAGGCCATCGCATTGACTCCCGATCAGTTGGTGATGAACTTGGCGCTGACGTACGGCGCGTAGTCCGGCAGCACGGCCTCGACCTTGCCTTGTTCCTTGAGGAACGCCGCGGTGTCGGTGATGGCTTTGGTAGTCGGCGCGCCGAGGGTAATCACCTGGTCAGCCGCCAGTGGATAGACGTTGCCTTGCAGCAGCAGAGGAATATCGCTGGCCTTGGCACCGGAGAGCTTCACCAGTTTGTCGACGTTGCCCTGGTTGGCGAGCCAGGCTTGTGGGTCTTTGCGGTAATCGGCGTAGGCGTCCAGGGTCACTTTGGCGAACGCGGTGACGATTTCCGGGTGCTTCTCGGCGAAATCCTTGCGCACGATCCAGGCGTCGAAGGTCGGTGCGCCGAACTTGGCCAGTTCGCCTGAGGTGATCAGTACCTTGCCGTTTTCCTTGGCGACACCGAGGGCCGGGTCCCACACGTAAGTGGCGTCGATGTCACCGCGTTTCCAGGCGGCAATAATCGCGGGTGGCGCCAGGTTGAGGACGGTGACTTTCGACGGGTCGATGTTCCAGTGCTTCAGCGCGGCGAGCAGGCTGTAGTGGCCGGTGGATACAAACGGCACGGCGATCTTCTTGCCGATCAGGTCTTGCGGGGTCTTGATCCCGGAACCGTCGCGGGCGACCAAGGCTTCGGCGGCGCCGATCTGGGTGGCGATGAGGAAGGTTTCCACCGGAACCTTACGGGTAATGGCAGCGGTCAACGGGCTGGAGCCGAGGTAGCCGATCTGCACATCGCCGGAGGCAATGGCAGCGATGATATCGGCACCATTGTCGAATTTGCGCCAGCTGATATCGGCCTTGGTGGCCTTTTCGTAAGCGCCGTCAGCCTGGGCGACTTTCGCCGGGTCAACGGTGGTCTGGTAGGCGACGGTGAAGTCGGCCGCCTGGGCAAAAAAACTCGCGGTAGCCAAGGAAGCGGCCGCCAGCAAGCGTAGAGGGAAAGTCAGTTTCATCAGAAAGCTCCTTGTCAGGCGACCGAGAGTCGGCGTGAGAAAGAGACTAAATGATCTAAAAATTCTAAAATAAATAACTTTTTAGAATTAGCTTATGAGGGGAAAACCCGGTGAGTCATTGTGAATGGGCTGGAAACAAAAAGATCGCAGCCTTTGGCAGCTCCTACAGGAAACGCATTCCAATGTAGGAGCTGCCGAAGGCTGCGATCTTTCTTACAGGCGCCGGTTAGTTACTGATCGCCAAAATGCTCGCTTGGTACGCCCCGACAAACACATCGAAATCACCGACTTCGTTCTGCTCCAGCTCAGCCTGCTGAGCCAGCGATGAACGCGCCCGCTCTTCAAATTTCGCCTGCTCCTCAGCTGCCAAAGGCTCGCTGCGGAAGAACTCGGCATGGGCCTGACTCTGGCGCAATGAGAACTGGGCGAAGCTTTCCTTGTGCTCGGCCATCGCCGCCAATACCTGGGCCGACGGCGTCAGGGACGGGTCCTGGACCTTGGCCATCTGGGCGTCCAGCGCCTTGCTGTGGGCATCGCCGCCATGGCTCTGGTCGAGCATCGCCGCCAGAGGAGCGATTTTTTCCAGCAGCTCGCCGGCCCATCCCTTCAGGTCAACCGGCTGGCCATCCCGCTGCAGTTGCAGGCCCGGACGACGACCTTCCTTGACCACGCTGAGGAAGTTCGAGGTCGCATTGCCGCAACTGGTATTGGTCAGAAGCGGGCTGTCGTTGAGCGCGCAGTACAGCAGGAACGCATCGAGGAAGCGCGACTCCGTGAGGTCGATACCCATCGGCAGGAACGGGTTGATGTCCAGGCAACGCACTTCGACGTACTGGATGCCCCGGGCCACCAGTGCCTGGATAGGGCGTTCACCGGTGTAGGTCACGCGTTTCGGGCGGATGTTGGAGTAGTACTCGTTTTCGATCTGCAGGATGTTGGTGTTGAGCTGTACCCACTCGCCATCCTGGTGGGTGCCGACTTCGACGTACGGCGGATACGGCGTGGCCACCGCTTTGCGCAGGCTGTCGGTGTAGCTGTTCAGATCGTTGTAGCACGGCGTCAGGCCGGCCTGGGCGTTGCTCTGGTAACCCAGGTCGCTCATGCGCAGGCTGGTGGCGTACGGCAGGTACAAGGTCTGCGGGTCCAGTTGTTCCAACTGGTGCGAACGACCGCGCAGGAAGCCTGCGTCCAGTGCGGGTGAAGCACCGAACAGGTACATCAGCAGCCAGCTGTAGCGGCGGAAGTTGCGGATCAGCGCGATGTAGGACGACGACTGGAAATCGCGGTCGGTACCGACAAAACCCTCGGCCTGCTTGAGCAGCGGCCAGAGTTTTTCCGGCAGGGAAAAGTTGTAGTGGATGCCGGCAATGCACTGCATGGTCTTGCCATAACGCAGGGCCAGGCCCTTGCGGTACACATACTTGAGCTGCCCGATGTTGGACGTGCCGTAGTAGGCGATCGGGATATCTTCCTCGGCCGGCAACGGGCACGGCATCGATGGGCTCCACAGGTACTCGTTGCCGAGCTTGCTGTAGGCAAAGCGGTGAATGCTGTCCAGGCTCGCCAGCGTATCGGCAGGATCGGGCAGGGCCGGGGTGATGAACTCCAGCAGCGACTCGGAATAGTCGGTGGTGATCTGTTCATTGGTCAGCGCGGAACCCAATTCTTCCGGGTGCGGCGTTTGCGCCAGGCGACCTTCATCGGTCACGCGCAGGCATTCACGTTCGATGCCGTGAAGGCACTGTTCGAGCAGAGAGAGGTTAGCGCGCTCGCCGAGCAGAGCCAGGCGGCGGTTGAGAAGTTCGCTCAAGTTGGATTCCTTCACGCGTCAGTCGCCCCAATATGGGGGTGGGCAAGACGGTCTACAAGGGTGAAGTTAAAACTGGCGTTTTCGCCTGGTTTTGTAGGAGCGAGCTTGCTCGCGATGGAGGTTAACGATAACGAGGGGTGCCTGAGTGAAAACGGCGCCCTGACGTTCATCGCGAGCAAGCTCACTCCTACAGGTCATAACGCCGAAATTAACTCAAATCGATGACATCTAGCTACAGGACAGCGAACGTGCCTTGTGCTTTTGCGACCAGTTTGTCGCCCTGCATCACATCGGCTTCGACCACCAGTGTGCGGCGACCCGGGTGGATCACCCGCGCCGTGCACATCACCTCGCCGTCTGAGACGGCGCGGATGTAGTTGATCTTGCACTCGATGGTCGCGCTCTGCTGGTCAAAGCCGTGGGTGCTGGAACAGGCCAGCCCCATGGCAATGTCCACCAGGCTGAACAAGGCCCCGCCATGCAGCTTGCCACCGCGGTTGCGCAGTTCCGGTTCCAGCGCCAGGGCGACTTGCGCCACCCCGGTTTCCAGACTGTGCAAGCGGCAGCCCAGCAGCTTGAAAAACGCGCTTTCGGTCAGCCCGGCAGGGATGTCCATCAGCGCTTCTTCAACTGCTTGGCATTGGCGAACAGCGAAGCCATGGCGTTGTTGCTCGGGGCCGCTGCCGTGGTTTCCTTGCGTGGTGCGGTGTTCTGGGACTGGCGTGGCGCCGCCCCCGGACGCGCGCCGCGAGCGCCGTCGATTTTCTCGCCCGGGGTGTCGCTCATGCGCATCGACAGGCCAACGCGTTTGCGCGGGATGTCGACTTCCATGACCTTCACTTTCACCACGTCACCGGCCTTCACCGCTTCCCGTGGATCCTTGATGAACTTCTCCGAAAGCGCGGAGATGTGCACCAAACCGTCCTGATGCACGCCGATATCGACAAAGGCACCGAAGTTGGTCACGTTGGTCACCACACCTTCGAGGATCATGCCCAGTTGCAGGTCCTTGAGGTCTTCGACGCCTTCCTGGAACTCGGCGGTCTTGAACTCGGGACGCGGGTCGCGACCGGGCTTTTCCAGTTCCTGGAGGATGTCGGTCACGGTCGGGAGGCCGAAGGTTTCATCGGTGTACTTCTTCGGATCGAGACGCTTGAGGAACGTGGCATCGCCAATCAGCGAGCGGATGTCACGGTCGGTTTCAGCGGCGATGCGCTGAACCAGCGGATAGGCTTCCGGGTGAACGGCCGACGAGTCCAGCGGGTTTTCGCCGTTCATGACGCGCAGGAATCCGGCGGCCTGTTCGAAGGTTTTTTCACCCAGGCGCGCGACTTTCTTCAAGGCTGCTCGGGTTTTGAACGCTCCGTGCTCGTCGCGATGGCTGACGATGTTCTGCGCCAGGGTCGCGTTGAGGCCGGAGATGCGTGCCAGCAGCGCCACGGATGCCGTGTTCACGTCAACGCCGACGGCGTTCACGCAGTCCTCGACCACCGCATCCAGGCCACGGGCCAGTTTCAGCTGCGACACGTCGTGCTGGTACTGGCCGACACCGATGGATTTCGGATCGATCTTCACCAGCTCAGCCAATGGGTCTTGCAGGCGACGGGCAATCGACACGGCGCCACGGATCGACACGTCGAGGTCCGGGAATTCCTTGGAAGCCAGTTCCGATGCCGAGTAAACCGATGCGCCGGCCTCGGAAACCATGACCTTGGTCATTTTCATCGCTGGATATTTTTTGATCAGCTCGGCGGCGAGCTTGTCGGTCTCGCGGCTGGCGGTGCCGTTGCCGATGGCAATCAGGTCCACCGAGTGCTTGGCGCACAGGGCGGCGAGCACGGCGAGGGTCTGGTCCCACTTGTTGTGCGGCACGTGCGGGTAAACCGTGGCGTGATCCAGCAGCTTGCCGGTGGAATCGACCACGGCCACCTTGCAACCGGTGCGCAGGCCCGGGTCGAGGCCCAGAGTGGCGCGCGGGCCGGCCGGGGCCGACAGCAGCAGGTCGTGCAGGTTGTGGGCGAACACGTTGATCGCTTCGGTTTCCGCGCCATCGCGCAGCTCGCCCAGCAGATCAGTTTCCAGATGGGTATAGAGCTTGACCTTCCAGGTCCAGCGCACCACCTCGCCCAGCCATTTGTCGGCGGCGCGATTCTGGTTCTGGATGCCGAATTGCTGGCCGATCATGCCTTCGCACGGATGCATGCTGCCCGGCAGTTCGTCGCCAACTTTCAGCGCGGAGCTGAGGATGCCTTCGTTACGGCCACGGAAAATCGCCAGCGCGCGGTGCGACGGCATGCTTTTGAGCGGTTCGTCGTGTTCGAAGTAATCGCGGAACTTGGCGCCTTCCTCTTCCTTGCCGGCGATCACGCGGGCACTGAGGGTGGCTTCCTGCTTGAGGTAGTTGCGCAGCTTGTCCAGCAGGCCGGCGTCTTCGGCGAAGCGTTCCATCAGGATGTACTTGGCGCCTTCGAGGGCAGCCTTCACATCGGCCACGCCTTTTTCCGCGTCGATGAAGCGTGCGGCTTCGGCTTCCGGGCTCAGGGACGGGTCGTTGAACAGGCCGTCGGCCAGCTCGCCGAGGCCGGCTTCCAGGGCGATTTGGCCCTTGGTGCGGCGCTTCTGCTTGTACGGCAGGTACAAGTCTTCGAGACGGGTCTTGGTGTCGGCGAGCTTGATGTCGCGTTCCAGTTGCGGGGTCAGCTTGCCCTGCTCCTGGATGCTGGCAAGGATGCTGATACGCCGTTCGTCGAGTTCTCGCAGGTAGCGCAGGCGCTCTTCCAGATGACGCAATTGCGTATCGTCGAGGCTGCCTGTCACTTCTTTCCGGTAACGGGCGATGAAGGGAACGGTAGAGCCTTCATCGAGTAGCGCGACGGCCGCTTCGACCTGTTGTGGGCGTACACCGAGTTCCTCGGCGATGCGGCTGTTGATGCTGTCCATAAAACCACCTGACAAATTGTGAAAGCAGGCTCGCAGGCGCAGAGATAGGGCCTGGGCGAGTCTGGTTGAGCGGCCTGGCCTGCGCCGCTACCTGGATCAAAAGGTATCCCGTTGACCCGTGAAATCGAACAATTACTGCCGACGCCATGAAAAAAAATGGTGTCCGTCTGTAGTACCTGTCTGATGTTGCCTGACACAAAAGGCCGCGCATTATAACCAGCGTTCCGGCATTCGGGGACATCGTGGGTTGCAGGTGCAATGGCCGGTTTTCTGGCACTAAAGGAAAAATCTGCTAACAATGCACACGGTGCGTATAACGGCAGCTACGCCATAATGCGCGCCGAGATCAAAGGAGCATCCAATGAGCAGCACTGCACAAACTGCTGAAGGCGAAAAAATTCTTATCGTTGACGACGATCCGGGGCTCAGCAGCCTGCTGGAGCGTTTTTTCGTCAGCAAGGGCTACCGCGCCCGCGCCGTACCGAACACTGAGCAAATGGATCGCCTGCTGGCGCGCGAAGTGTTCAACCTGGTCGTCCTCGACCTGATGTTGCCCGGCGAAGACGGCCTGACCGCCTGCCGCCGTCTGCGCAACGCGAACAACCAGATTCCGATCATCATGCTCACCGCCAAGGGCGACGAGCTGAGCCGCATCAAGGGCCTGGAACTGGGCGCCGATGATTACCTGGCCAAGCCGTTCAACCCCGATGAGCTGATGGCTCGCGTCAAAGCGGTCTTGCGTCGCCAGTCGGCTCCGGTGCCGGGTGCCCCGGGCAGCGAAGACGAAAGCGTGACCTTCGGTGACTACGAGTTGTCCCTGGCCACCCGCGAGCTCAAGCGCGGCGAAGAAGTGCACATGCTCACCACCGGTGAATTCGCTGTGCTCAAGGCACTGGTGATGAACGCGCGTCAACCGCTGACCCGCGACAAATTGATGAACCTGGCCCGTGGCCGCGAGTGGGATGCCCTGGAGCGTTCCATCGATGTACAGATTTCCCGTCTGCGCCGGATGATCGAACCCGATCCCTCCAAACCGCGTTACATCCAGACTGTCTGGGGCGTGGGTTATGTGTTTGTTCCGGATGGTACCGCCACCAAGTGATTGGCGATTTGTAGGAGCGGGTCATGCGGGCAACGGATCAATCGATCCTGTCCGCAGACTCGCGATCCGCAATGTGCGAGCATCGCTCGCTCCTGCAAGTGTTTAACGGTTATCCATGAAAACCCCCGTTTGGTTCCCCCAGAGCTTCTTCTCCCGCACCCTTTGGCTGGTGCTCATCGTCGTACTCTTCTCCAAAGCACTGACTCTGGTTTATCTGCTGATGAACGAAGACGTGCTGGTGGACCGCCAGTACAGCCACGGTGTCGCCCTGACGCTACGTGCCTATTGGGCTGCCGATGAAGAAAACCGCGGCAAGATCGCCGAGGCCGCGACCCTGATCCGGGTGGTGGGTGCCGGCGTGCCGGAAGGCGAACAACACTGGCCTTACAGCGAGATCTACCAGCGGCAGATGCAGGCGGAACTGGGTGCCGACACTGAAGTCCGGTTACGCATGCATTCACCACCGGCGCTGTGGGTTCGGGCACCAAGCCTGGGCGATGGCTGGCTCAAGGTGCCGCTCTACCCCCATCCGTTGCGCGGCCAGAAAATCTGGAACGTGCTGGGCTGGTTCCTCGCTATTGGTCTGCTTTCCACCGCTTCGGCCTGGATCTTCGTTAGCCAACTCAATCAACCATTGAAGCGTCTGGTGTATGCCGCGCGGCAACTCGGCCAGGGTCGCAGCGTGCGCCTGCCGATCAGCGATACGCCGAGTGAGATGACCGAGGTTTACCGCGCGTTCAACCAGATGGCCGAAGACGTCGAACAGGCCGGTCGCGAGCGTGAACTGATGCTGGCCGGGGTTTCCCACGACTTGCGCACGCCGTTGACCCGCCTGCGTCTGTCCCTGGAATTGATGGGCGACCGCACTGATCTGACCGACGACATGGTGCGCGACATCGAAGACATGGATGCGATTCTCGATCAGTTCCTGGCGTTCATTCGCGACGGGCGTGACGAGTCGGTGGAGGAGGTTGACCTGAGTGATCTGGTCCGTGAGGTCGCCGCGCCCTACAACCAGAATGAAGAAAAAGTGCGGCTGCGCCTGGAGCCGATTCAGCCTTTTCCGCTGCGTCGTGTGTCGATGAAACGACTGCTGAACAACCTGATTGGCAACGCGCTGCATCATGCCGGCAGCGGTGTGGAAGTGGCGGCGTATGTATCCGGAGACACCAGCGCGCCGTATGTGGTGCTGAGCGTCATGGACCGTGGTGCCGGGATCGATCCGTCGGAACTGGAAGCGATCTTCAACCCGTTCACTCGTGGCGACCGTGCACGCGGCGGCAAGGGCACCGGGTTGGGATTGGCAATCGTGAAGCGGATTGCGTCGATGCATGGCGGCAACGTTGAGCTGCGTAACCGCTCGGGCGGTGGGCTGGAGGCGCGGGTGCGGTTGCCGTTGGGGTTGATGTTGCCGCGGGATGCCGTTTAAGTCCGTAGTTCTTCGGTGAGGCTAATGGCCTCTTCGCGAGCCTGCTCGCGATGGCGGCATCCCTGCCGCCACAAGGCTGAGGTTTAACCCTTCCCTTTGGTCCGCGTCATGTTCGGCCCACCATTCTTCTCCAAATGCTCAATGATGATCCCCGCCACATTCTTCCCGGTGGTGGTCTCGATCCCTTCAAGCCCCGGCGACGAGTTCACTTCCATCACCAGCGGCCCGTGATTGGAGCGCAGGATATCCACACCCGCCACCGCCAATCCCATGACCTTCGCCGCGCGCAACGCCGTCATGCGTTCTTCCGGGGTGATCTTGATCAGGCTCGCGCTGCCACCGCGATGCAGGTTGGAGCGAAACTCGCCGGGTTTGGCCTGGCGCTTCATCGCCGCAATCACCTTGTCGCCGACGACGAAGCAGCGAATGTCTGCACCTCCGGCCTCCTTGATGTACTCCTGAACCATGATGTTTTGCTTGAGGCCCATGAACGCCTCGATCACCGATTCTGCGGCTGTAGCGGTTTCGCATAGCACCACGCCGATGCCTTGGGTGCCTTCCAGCACCTTGATCACCAGCGGTGCGCCGTTGACCATTTCGATCAGGTCGGGAATGTCATCGGGGGAGTGGGCAAACCCGGTCACCGGCAAACCGATCCCGCGACGGGACAGCAATTGCAGCGAACGCAGCTTGTCCCGCGAACGGGCAATGGCCACCGATTCGTTGAGCGGAAATACCCCCATCATTTCAAACTGGCGCAACACTGCGCAGCCATAAAAGGTCACGGACGCACCGATCCGTGGAATCACTGCATCGAAACCCTCCAGCGGTTTGCCGCGGTAGTGGATCTGCGGCTTGTGGCTGGCGATGTTCATGTAGGCGCGCAAGGTGTCGACCACTACCATTTCATGGCCACGCTCGGTACCGGCTTCGACCAGACGACGGGTGGAATACAGACGCGGATTCCGCGACAGCACAGCGATCTTCATGCAACACCTGTGGAGGAGGTAGATACCGGGAACACCGGCTTGTCTTGTACATACTTGATGCCCGGATTGACCACCAACTGGCCGTGGATCAGGGCTTTGGAGCCGAGCAGCAGGCGATAACGCATGGACTTGCGGCAGGCGAGCGTGAACTCGACCCGCCAGACCCGATCACCAAGGGCCAGGGTGGTGCTGATCACGTATCGCACCTGCGCGTGACCGTTTGAGCTTTTAATGGTTTTCCTCGTCACCAGCGGTGCTTCGCAGCGCCGGTGACGCAACTGAACCACCGTGCCCAGGTGCGCCGTGAAGCGCACCCACTGCTCACCGTCCCGGTCAAATGTCTCGATGTCGGTGGCATGCAGGCTGGAAGTGCTGGCGCCGGTGTCGATTTTTGCCCGAAGGCCGGCGACTCCCAAATCAGGGAGCGCCACCCACTCGCGCAGACCGACAACGGTCAAATGGTCAAATGTCTTCAATATTGCTCAACCGGTAGAAACCGCGGTGGCCGCAGGCGGCAGAATTCGCGGTATTCACGCAGAATAATGGTTAAAAGGCGACAGATATCTACAGCCCGGATTTCCAGCCTCGCAAGGAGGTTATGGAATGTCAGCATTGTAGTCCGGGACGGAGTAATTCTTGGTACGACAGAAACGGTAGTACAGTTCACCAATATTTCAGAATGAGGAAATTCCATGGCACAAAAAAACGAAGAGGACGACAAAGTCCGCCTCGATAAATGGTTGTGGGCCGCACGATTCTACAAAACCCGCGCCTTGGCCAAGGCGGCGATTGAAAGCGGCAAGGTGCATTGCCGGGGCGAACGTTGCAAGCCGGGTAAAGAGCCACGCGTCGGCGACGAGTTTGTGATTCGCACCGGTTTCGAGGAGCGCACGGTGGTGGTCCAGGCGTTGTCGATCGTTCGCCGTGGCGCACCGCAGGCGCAGACCTTATATGCCGAAACCCAGGCCAGCATCGCCAAGCGCGAAGAGGCCGCGGCGCAAAGAAAGGCCGGAGCCTTGGGCGTGAGCACCGACGGCAAACCGAGCAAGAAACAGCGGCGGGATTTGTTCAAGTTTCGTGGCAGCAGCAACGAATGATTGACCGGGGCCGTCGATCACTGAAACAGGCAAAGACTTGTAATTGTGCTTGCGCGTAGCCATATGGGGTAATTCGCCTACCCTGCATGAGTCATTGGCAGTGCCATTCGTCGTAAAGCGTGCACAGTCGCCGGCCTGTAAGCCATAACCAGACAGCAAGACGCTATGGCCAAGGCGTAACCTCGAATTCTGTAACCACTTTTGTCACCATTTCAGATACCCAGACTTATGACCGACCTACCGGATAACGACTTCACCCAACGCTTCATCTTCGATGACAGCGACACCCGTGGCGAGCTGGTCTCGTTGGAGCTCAGCTACGCCGAAGTCCTGGCCAAACACGCCTACCCGCAGCCGGTCGCGCAACTGCTCGGCGAGCTGATGGCGGCCGCATCGTTGCTGGTCGGCACGTTGAAGTTCGATGGCTTGCTGATTCTGCAGGCACGCTCCGAAGGCCCGATCCCGCTACTGATGATCGAGTGCTCCAGCGAGCGCGAGATCCGTGGCCTGGCCCGTTACGAGGCGGACCGCATCGCACCTGATGCTACCCTGGCTGACCTGATGCCGGACGGCTCGCTGACATTGACCGTCGATCCGAAACGGGGCCAACGCTACCAGGGCGTCGTCGATCTGGATGGCGAAACGTTGTCCGACTGCTTTACCAACTACTTCGTCATGTCCCAGCAGATTGGCACCCGCATCAAGCTCTGCGCCGATGGTCGTCGCGCCCGTGGCCTGTTGCTGCAACAACTGCCTGCGGACCGTTTGAAAGACGAAGACGAGCGTGCCGCCAGCTGGCAGCACATCACCACGCTGGGCGGTACGCTGACCGCCGATGAGTTGTTGAGCCTGGACAACGAAACCGTGTTGCATCGTCTGTACCACGACGAGCAGGTGCGTCTGTTCGATGTGCAGAAGCTGCGCTTCCGTTGCAGTTGCTCGCGCGAACGTTCGGCCAATGCGCTGGTCAGTCTGGGTATGGAAGACGCGCAGCAATTGGTAGTCGAGCATGGTGGCAACATCGAAATCGATTGCCAGTTTTGCAACCAGCGCTACCTGTTTGACGCGGCCGATGTCACTCAATTGTTCGCCGGTGCGGGTATCGAGACACCGTCAGATACTCGTCACTAAAACGGTTCAGCGCAGGTAAATTCACTGGCTGCCGCCGGATTAATGCCGTTACGACAGGAGGGGCCTACTCTTTTTGGGCTTTTCTGGCATAATCCGGCCCACTTTTTTCGCGGTAGTAGTGCACGACTTTCTACTACAAAAACGTTTGGAGCACTCGGCCACTGGCCGACGGGGAACCTCATGACGCAAGCCAACAATGCCGTGTACACCGATCTGAGTGTTGATGATCTGGTTAAAGAAGCCCTCAACCGCGGTGAAGGCGAGCTTGCCGATACCGGCGCACTGGTTGTTCGTACCGGTCACCGTACCGGCCGTTCGCCAGTCGATCGTTTCATCGTTGAAGAGCCAAGCACCCAGGCCGCCATCGCCTGGGGCCCGATCAACCGCAAGTTCCCGGCCGACAAGTTCGACGCCCTGTGGGCTCGCGTTGAGGCATTCAACAACGCGCAAGAGCATTTCGTTTCCCACGTGCATGTAGGTGCGGCTTCCGAGCACTACCTGGCCGTGAAGATGACCACCCAGACTGCCTGGCAGAACCTGTTCGGCCGTTGCCTGTTCATCAACCCGGCTCAGTACAACCCGGCGGGTCGTGACGAGTGGCAGGTCCTCAACGTTGCCAACTTCGAGTGCGTGCCAGAGCGTGACGGCACCAACTCCGACGGCTGCGTGATCCTCAACTTCGCACAGAAGAAAGTGCTGATCGCCGGCATGCGTTACGCCGGTGAAATGAAGAAAGCCATGTTCTCGGTGCAGAACTTCCTGCTGCCGGCTGCCGACGTACTGCCAATGCACTGCGCCGCCAACATCGGCGAAGAGGGCGACGTGACCCTGTTCTTCGGTCTGTCCGGCACCGGTAAAACTACCCTGTCCGCCGACGAAAGCCGTTACTTGATCGGTGACGACGAGCACGGCTGGGGTGAAGGCGTTGTGTTCAACATCGAAGGCGGTTGCTATGCCAAGTGCATCGACCTGTCCGAGAAGAACGAGCCGGTTATCTGGAAAGCCATCAAGCACGGCGCGGTATTGGAAAACGTCGTTATCGACGATGCCAAGCACGCCGACTACGCCGATGTCAGCCTGACCCAGAACAGCCGCGCCGCCTACCCGCTGGAGCACGTTGCCAAGCGCTCCGAGAAGAACCTCGGTGGCGAGCCGAACGCTGTGATCTTCCTGACCTGCGACCTGACCGGCGTGCTGCCGCCAGTGTCGATCCTCAACGAAGAACAAGCGGCTTACCACTTCCTGTCCGGTTACACCGCTCTGGTCGGTTCGACCGAAATGGGTTCGGGCAGCGGCATCAAGTCGACCTTCTCCACCTGCTTCGGCGCACCGTTCTTCCCGCGTCCGGCCGGCGAATACGCTGAGCTGCTGATCAAGCGCATCCGCGGCTTCGGTTCCAAGGTCTACCTGGTCAACACCGGCTGGACCGGCGGTGGCTACGGCGTCGGCAAACGCTTCAACATCCCGACCACTCGTGCCGTGATCGCAGCGATCCAGAGCGGCGCGCTGATCGGTGCCGAGACCGAGCACCTGGACACCATCAACCTCGACGTGCCAGTGGCCGTACCGGGCGTTGAGACTGGCCTGCTGAACCCACGCAACACCTGGGCCGACAAAGCCGCCTACGACGAAGCCGCCAAAGCACTGGCCGGCCTGTTCATCGAGAACTTCAAGAAGTTCGAAGTGAGCGACGCGATCAAGGCTGCGGGTCCAAAGCTGTAATTGTTGGATAGAGCTAACGAAGAAGCCGCCCCTCGGTTATTCCCCCCTCTTGGGAATACATAGTTAGGCCCTTTTCAGCCAGTTACTGCATCAATACCCCTCTATGAGGGGTATTTTTTTATCCGTAGATGTGAAAGCCATACCATGATTTAGCATGGCATGTAGGCGAGGCCCAGTCTTATGCATGACCACGTTGTGCTCCTCGGCAGAGTTTGCAGGTTCCGGCGAGTTGACCGTGTGTACGGATAGATGCTGACAGCTTCAGGGGCTCACACCGAATTCTCCTGCCGCACTGGGTTGCGACTATCACGGCAAGCACTTTGGCGCTCCGTACCTTGACGCTCAGTGCATTGATGGTTTTCTCTGGGACGAAGACAGCTGCGATGAACCGGGTGGCGCTTTGCATAACGGCGGCGATATTCCATGCCCGAAATGCAATGCAGCCGAATACGCCGCCGAATATGGGGATACAAAAGATGAGTGACGAACAGACCTACCCCCGCAGAGGCGCTGGAGCACAGGCGTGTTGCATTTGAAGAGGGGATCAAGCGGATCGCCGTTGAGCGGTTCGGCTATAGGGGAAGAACGTAATGCGTTATCGGAGCAACAAAGCAGGGACAAGCCGCCTTTTTGCCTTTGTAGCGCAGTGCATAGCTTTGGCTTTCTGCGCGGGCTTATGGGCCTTCTCCTGGGTCAAAGAAAGCCCCGACACAAGCTTCTATGCCTGGGCGACAGTCATCCTGTTTGCCTTAATGTCAGTCCGTCATTTCTTCGGTCTTGACTATGAAAGGCCAAGACAACCACCCAGCCAAAAGTGAATGTGGCTGGGCTTCGGTCGCTGACACTGGCACCCTGTCTACTGGCACGCTTCCACCAGGTGGATCATTTGCTCATCTGATCTGACTCACCTGGAAAACGTCATGGCCACCCCTCTCCCTAGCGTCATCCGCGTCGAAGCCAACACCAACCTCAAGCAGATCGGCGTCCAGCCCGGCTGGTTCGTCCGCGCCGGTTCCTGCTCGATCTGGTTCGAGGTGCAGCACGTGTATGACAAAGCAATACTGGTCGCCGCCCGCGATCCGCGCCGCGTCTCAGACGTGGTGAGTGTGGGGAACTTCTTCAGCGCAATTAACGAGGTGTCGAGCGTGGCCCCGCCTCACAGCCACTGGATCAAGCTCGACCGTAAGTTGCCCCCACTCGCGACGCTCCAGGGTCATCAGCTCGGCCGGCTTGCTATGCCTCACCAACCATTCGCCGACCACCCAGGTGAAGTCACTGCCGTACAGATCGCGGTTGAGCTGCTGCTCAACGCCGCCCAGTTCTTCATTGAGGCCGTCCAGTTGCCCGAGCTGGTTGTACGTCGCTTGGCCTTGGCTGTCCTTAACAATTGGGCTCCAAAGCATGAAGTGTCGGCTGTACTCCGACAGGTACTTGTTTGCGTACTCAATGTCTCTTGAGAATTTATCGGTGAGTTTCTGTACGTTGTTGGGCCGTTTGTCCTTGACGTACTGGAGTCCTGTAGTCAGGTGAATGGCAACCTCACAAATGTAGACCTGCTTCTCTTTGAGGTTGATGCCCACAACGTCGATCTCGCCGTGAGCCTCAACGGTGTAGAGATTGGTTTGAATGAAGTCGCATTTGCGGATGTACCGCAGATACGATGACACCAGTTGCTCTCCGACATTCAGCACCACGATCTCCTTAGCGGCTAACGATTAAGCCAAAGGGCGGCGGTACGCCGTCCCAGCTCCAACCGCGCGATGCCCGCGTGCCTATCCGTGGCGAGCCAGTCTGGCGGAATGCCGCTGTCGGCTGTGCCGAGGCCGAACACCAGCAAGCGCCGCCCGCCAGGCTGCGGCAGCACGGCGGGCGCTTCGGCAGCTTGCCGGTCGTGCCCGGCGCCGGCACTGCACATGCCATTGCTCGATAGCGTATCCAGGGTATCGGCCAGGCCGGCTGCCCCCCAGTCCAGCACATGATTATTGGCCAGCATGCAGCAGTCGATGCCGGCTGCGCTGATGACCGGGAAGTTCTCCGGGCTCATGCGGTAATTGATGCCCTTCGGCTCCGGTCGGCCACGGCGGGTCACCGCAGTTTCCAGATTGATGATGCGTGCGTGTGGCTGGCGGAGTTCCAGTTCATCCAGCGCATCGCCCCAGACATAGGTGAAGTCGACTGGGCGCGGAATCGAGCCATTGAGCCTTTCTGCCAGCCGGACGTAAGTGCCGGCATTCTTGACGTAGGCTTCGTAAAGCCGCGGATCACCAGGATGCGGCAGCACTGCGTCGATGCCGCGAGCGGTCATGACGTCGCCGGCGAGAAACAGCTTCAGCGTATCGGTAACAGCTGCCATGGGCACGCTCCCGGATATCCTGAATAACGTAAACCGCGTAAACCGGGGGCAGCCCCCCCGCGTAGCTCAGCTGCGGGCCCCGTCACAACGGTCATCACGCTTCAACTATAGCCAGCGAGCCAGCAGTCTCTTCAGTGCATCCAGGGGTCATAAACCCTAATTGGGGTCTACCTCTCGCCACTGGGCCCAAATCGCCATGGGCTGAACCCACAGAGAACTATCCTTTTATTACTGCCCCCCAAGGGCACCAACCAACTTTTGCCAATAGCATCACGGTGAAAACCATGAAGACAATCCTTACCGGCCTTGCCCTGGCCAGCCTTTGCCCCCTTGCCCCCTTGCCCCCTTGCCCTGGCAAGCATGGATGCGTCCAATGAACTGCCAGTGGAGATCTACAACTACTCGATGAACCTGGATATTGCCAAGGTCATCGCCACAGCCCCCCTTCCCTACGCCTGTGAGGTCGTGCCTACACGCAGACCTATGAGGACTCCAAGGGTCAGCAGCATATCCTTGAATACCTTGTATGGGGCGATGGCTGCAGCGGCGGCTGATGCGCCATTGAAGTAAGTCCGTGGCGGCTGTTCGAGGAATTAGCCGCCACGCCTACCGACTGGTGCTCCTTGAGCGCCTCCAGGAAAGTCTTCCACGGAGGCGACTCGAGCGGGCCTTGGTATAGTCCCATTGGACGAAGAATGATGCTTGCGCGCGCTCGACAATGGCGGCTTCTCAATTAATCCGGAATTTGCCAATCATGCCAACAAATATCCATGAGCGCAGGTCCAGGAAAAAGATCTATGTTCTTCTGTCAGCTTCGATGCTGGTGTTGGCCTGTATTGGTATAAAGTTCCTGGTTGCGGATAAGCTGCCCCTCTCGCTGACCGCCTTTCGGGAGATCCTCGGGGGGGCTGGCGATATTGGCCACCTGGCCAACGGATCGGCAAACCGCGAATTTCAAGTGGCAGACGGAATCAGGGTGCCAACGCTGGTTGGAAGCCACCCGCTGATTCCGCACCCCCTGCCGAGACTGCCTATGCCAGACCATCCATTTCTTATGGATGAAACCGCGAGCGGCGGGGTTCATGGGGATACGTATAATTCCAGTACCACGCCATATGCGGGGCCTCTCGGGATCGCGCCAATAGCGACATATGTGCCGACACGCCCCGGCAACGAGATTTCGATGTGCACGCCCATGCTCATGACGCCCGGTGAAAAACTGGCGTCCTTGTGCGTCGGCTTGGGCAATCCGAGCCAGCTGGTGCTTTTTGATCCCAAGAACAATTTCAAGGTCGCGGCGCAGGTCGCCACGACCAGCAAGAAAATGAATTTCCTGGAGCCGGGAATGGGATGGTACACCGGCCTCGACGCTCTGGGTCGGGCCATCGTGGCGAACCCGGAACAAAAAGTTCAGATATATTCTATTGTTGGAAGCAATGACCAATACAAATGGTCTCTTGAAAAAGAGTATGACCTAAGCAGCGCCTTGCCTGATGGCCAACCAATTTCAGATGTTCATCCTGACTGGAAAAATAATCTCTGGTTTAGCACGATGTATGGCTATGTCGGCTACATCAACCAAATGACCGGCAAGATAGAACGTATGAAACTTCCGGGGGGTGAGGTTTCAGGTACGGCACTGGCGTTGAACGCGGATGCGACGTTCGTACTCACTACCATGGCACTTTATCGCTTTGAAATAGATGATGATGGAAAGATTATCACTCGCTGGCGATATGAATATGGACAGTCCAACTCAAGTGGTGATTTGACCGCTCCGACGCTGTTCGATGAAGGTAAGTTGATCTCATTCGGTTTGAACGATGACTCGCATCGCTTTGCGAGGGTGCTGGTACTTAAAACCGACGGCGCAGCAATGGCAAACAGCTCCAGGGTCGTATGTGAGCATCCCGTGTTTAAAGAAGATAGAGGATATCTTGATAATACATTTGTGGGTTACGGAAAGTCACTTGTAATTCAAAATAATTATGGGTCGAAGTTCTTTGAACCGGCAGCATCCGAACCCGGGCTTGCGAGAGTCGATGTCAGGCCTGGATACAGTGGATGCAACACGATCTGGGAGAATTACTCGGTTTCGTCAAAGGTTCCACCCAAACTTTCGACTGCCGATGGTTATGTTTATCAATACACTATGAAATCGGGCGCTGGAGACAAGCTGGACGCATTTTATCTCAGTGCCCTCGATTTCCAGACAGGCAAACTAGCTTCAGAAATATTTATTGGAAGTGGAAAGAGGCTGGACAGCCCGATGCTGTCAATCAATTTCCTGCCTGGCGGCGTGATGGTTGCCGGCGTGCGGAACGGGTTGGTCACGTTGAGAGATCGCCCCGAGGCAACGGCCGGTGCCAGATAGGTTCAAATTGTGCCCAGACCTGTCGGTGACCATGGTGCGCGAGTTCGGTGTGAAGGCTTCCTGCTGGTTCTGAAGACAACGGATGGCCCCGGCCCGGACGGCCCGGGGCATCGAAATCCTCAGGGTCACTTAGCCTCCAAGGCGAAGGACTTTGGAACGTACCGTCCGCATTTCAACGGGCTCAATGCGGACAAGTGAGGAGCAAGCAGTTGAAATCTATCGGACGAATGATCAGTCTGTGCGGGATGGCTTTGGCTATCGGCGTGCCTGCGAGTATGACGGCTTGACGACGTAGGCTTCGGCGCTGGGCGTGATGGCAGCCACCAATGAAGCGGTCGAACACGCCGAGGTGGTGATGCTGGTGTCGATCTTCGGTGCCATCACGCTGCAAAGGGGTCGTGACAATCGGGGACAGACCACGGTTATCTATTTCGATTTTGTCTGACTAATCGTGGACTGTCCCTGGTTATCCCCGCTGCGCGAACTACAGAGTGGCCAGGGCGGTAACGCCCACTACAGGCCGAATATACGAATGCAACCGCACTGACGACAGGGTTGGAAGAGCTTTACTCACTACTTGTGAGGAGAGTCCATATACGCATTGTTTGTTAGGTGCTATTTGAACCCAACCAGATTTATGTAGGATATGCCCTTCATACCCATTTGGGACTCTGTGTGGGCTGACTCAATGTAAGCGTTTCTAACTCCGCACTGGCATAATTTGTTGATATGGTTTTTGATTGCACCTTCAGTGCTGTGGTCGAAACTAAATGCACTGCTGCCCTCTACAATGCATATTTCTTTGGTCATGCCATTTTCTATGGCCTGATTCTTTGTTTGATATACCGTGACCTCGCAGCTTGGCTCTACGCGGACAGCGTCGACCCCGACCGACAAGCCATTCTCGCATCGCCGACTTCCTTCGAGGAGCTTGTCGCCATTGCGAAGGGAGAGATTTGCCAGATCCGCTTGCGCGTACAGCCTGGGCACGAACCGGGACTGACACATTGCCTTCAACCCGCCTTCGCGTTTGAGCTACCCACAGTCGGTGATCGGCTACCCGTGCGATTCGCAAGGTGTTTGACGACTGACCGTCGCAATGAAAAAGCGCCGACGTTGCCGCCGGCGCTCGAAAGTAACGATGTATTCTGATGTAGCGATACATCGCTAACTCAGATGGGCCAGACCCTTGACCAGGTTGGCTTCTGAGCTATCCGCCCCTGAACTATGTACCGCTACGGTATAAGTCTTGAGAGGGCGGCTTTTTTGTGCGCAAAATTCGGTTTTTCGCGGGCAAGTCAGAATGCGTCGGGCCGTTACAGGCCTTCGAGCTCATCCGTGTCCCAGCGTTGGGCCTTGATGGCCCGGTAGAGCATGCCGAGGGTCAATGGCACCTTCTCGCCGCGACCCTTGGCTTTTCGCTTTAGATTCACGTCAAAGCCGTCGGGCTGGAAATAGCGATAGCTGTCGAAATCCACGAAATCGACGGCGAAGTGGTCTTCCAGGGTTTCGATCAAATGACGGGCGTCTGCACCGTTGCAGCCCAGGTCGAAGTTGATCGAGGTGCTGAGGCTGATGGTTTTGCGTTCGGGGAAGCCGAGTTCTTCATGCAACAGTTGCATGAGTTGCTGCATTAAGTGGTCGTCGGGGAGGTTGGGGGCGAGGTTCATTGCGTAGGCTCCGCTAATCGAAATGCAGGCGCCATATTATCCTGCTCACGTTTCGATAGCCCCAATGCCCCCGCTAGTGTTGGCCATTGGCTGACAACTTCTTTGAAGCTGTCGATGATGTTTTCTGCATCCGCACGACTGACCCGAAAATACTCTGCCACTTCCCGGGCCAGCTCCAGATCCAGTGCGTTATCGGTATCGGTGATGTTGAGCTTCAAGCCGTCGGCGTGCGCCACCGGGTTCATGTCATAGGCGGCAGACAATCGCCATCCCCGACCCGGATCAAGAATAAAACCGTGGTTACGCAGGTGATCGTCGGTGTTGGAGACCAGGATGTTGAAAACAATCCGAGACCACAACTCTCGTAAGTCTGCTTTGGTTTCAGAGCCGTGTTCCATGAGCACTTCAGCCAACTCAAGGTAGCTCGCGCCGACGGAGGCATCGTCACCGTCAACTCGGTCAGTCATGGTCATGCCTGAGGCAAAATGCAATCGGCCACCCCGTTCGGTGCGGTCGAATCGCTTGACCATGAAGCAGTGAAAATCGCTGGCATAGCGTCGGGCGATACCGGTCGCGACTCGCAGGCCACATTGATTGGCCAGGGCATTGACCACCAGTTCCCAGGCGCCAATGTCATAGTCGTCGCGGGCGCTGGGGAACTTGGCAATCCACAAGTGACCGTGTTCGTCTGCAACGCTGGCCTTGGGGCGGGCGCCACCCAGCGAGCCTCCAGGTGCGATCAGCATTCTCAGCCACTCGCGGCCATCGAGTGAGGTGTTGTCCGGATCGTTTTCCAGAGCACGGCTTGCTTGTTCCAACGCCCGCAATTCAATGAAAGGTGGGGCAGCCAGGCCATCGCGATCATCGAGAAAGTTGCCTTCATCATTGAGCTTGTAGCGGATCGCGCCGACCCGATAGAGATCATGTACGCCTAACAGGAAATCCGACTCGTAGAGCTTGCTGCCTTTGGCTGCCAAACCGTCGCGAATATCTCGTTCCATCCGCCGCTTCATCAACAGTTGACCCCACCGACCCGGGCTTGAATCAGCGAACACGCCAAATCGGCTTTGATGTTGGCCAGGGAACTGACGGCCTTCATAGAGCCCGATTCGAGGGTCCAGCGCTGTGAAGTTCAACTCGGGATCTGCTAGCGCCGCAGCGTCGTATTCAAATTCGAAGACGTCCGTGGAGCGGGCCTTGCGGGAGCGCAAGAAACCGAGACGTCTGGGCCCATTCAAGGATTCCCAATCGGCATACACCGCAATCTGCGTCATTTCTCACCTGTCGTGGACTTGGTTTTTTTCTTGGTCAACAGATTGGAAAGTGAGTGGGTGTTGAAGGGGAAGTCAGCGGATAGATCTGCTGTGGTGGCACTTTCAATCACTCCAGTGCCTTTTCCGGGTATCGGAGCATTTTTTTTCACTGCACTCGTTCTGCGTGCTCGCTGGCTTGAGCCTGCGGTGGAGGTGGTCCTGGATTTCAGTTGTGCGTCCTGCAGTTGACGGCCCACTTCATCGGCTGCCGCGAGTTTGCTCAAGTCTTTTTCCAGACCCAGAACTTGCATGACAGACAGGTAGGCTCCGATGGTCACCCCTGACCCACCTGACTCCAGTGAGCGCAAAGTTGTCAGTGACATGCCCGCCCTCTCGGCGACTTGCTTAGCTGTGAGCTTGCGGCGTAGGCGAGCGAGTTTCAGTCGCTCGCCGAACTCGGAAAGTAGTCTGGAAGCGGCGGGCAAGAGTGGAGCTGTCTTCTTGGCCATGTGCCAATATTCCTTCATTAAGGCGCTATAACTGCCAGAATAATAGCACTTGAAGAAAAAGATGGCTGCGATTGGGACATTGAAAAAGACACCATTTTTCGTGACGCTGATTTCCTGAAGGAAGGCATGCTAACTGCCACTATTCCAGCTGTTTTGTTTTTAAACAGCCAGAATAATGCCACTTGGTACTCTGATGAATGGCGTCAGGCTGGGGCTTTCCAGTTGAGCATGCGTTGCTGGGCAACCTTGAGCAGGTCGCAGCCGTCCTGGGTCAGCAGGTAGAGGGCGTGGGTGATGTGCGGGATGTCTTCGAGGTCGCCGTGTTTGAAGCATTGGCAGTGCAGGGTTTGCAGCAAGTCGCTGGAGGCCCGGATGCGCTGGAGGGCGGCTTCGAGGATGTCTTGGGGGTTGGCCTCTGTGTCGATGATCAGGGGCAGGGTGTCGGTGAGGTTGGTGTGGAGTGGGCGGTAACGATCGGTAAGCGGATTCCATGAATTCATTGTATTTATCCTCAAATGCATCAATTGATGCCGCCTCCATCGTGACCAAGCGATGGGAGGCGACTGTGTTCGGGTTGGTCAACCGGTGAGGATTCATACGCATACCCGGCACGCTCGAAAGCGTCCCAAACACAGCCACCATATAGCGTGCAGACACTAGAGGTGCCGGCAGCATACAACGGAGGGTAATGCGTATTCCATTCGGGTGACCAAGCCCAAGCCGCTGATTTGGCAGCGACATTCCGGACTATAGGAGTGAGTCACTGGTCATCGATAGCGGACAAGGTGTCTTGTTTTGTAGGACCTTGCCGAAGCTTCCATAGGTCGTTGCTGACGGAGTTATCCACAGCGAAATTTTCAGAATTTGCATGTCCTCAGAAGGACCGCGTTATCGTTCTTCGCGAGCAGGCTCGCTCCCACAGGGGGGCTTCATCCGGTGAATTTCGGCAAGCGCTGTCGGGCAATGTCGAGCAGGTCGTTGCCGTCCTGGGTCAGCAGGTACAGGGCGCCGACGATCTTGGGGATGTCGCTCGCTTCGGCCTGTTTGAAACATGTGCAATAAAGGGTTTCGAGCAGGTCGCTGGCGGCGCGGATGCGTTGTCGGGCGGCGTCGAGGATCTCGAAGGGGTCGGCCTCGGTATCGATGACCAGCACTGGGGTTTCGCTGTAGCGGGTCTTGAGCGGGTGATAGCGGGCTGACAGCGTGTCGGTTTTTTTCATCGAGTGGGTCCTGTGCGAAATCGGCAAGTGTTCCCGGGCAGGCCGAGACACTGTTTTCAGCCGCGCCGAAAACTATAGAAGGACCTGGTGTTGCGGGACAAGATGGCTGAAATGGACAGGTTTTGTAGGGTATTTATCGTGTTCCGAGGATAAGGCTTACACATTGTCGGAGGTTTACGCGCCGTAGCCGCTGCCGGTAAAAATGCCTACAGGGTTGTCAGTCGCTGTTTAGCAAGTACTGGCATAGAAACTGTCGGGTATTTCGAGTTTTGCGGTGGTGCTTGCCTCTTCGCGATCTCAAGCCCTTCCAGCCATCCGCTGTATCATCCGGTATCGTTTTTGCCCCCGACCTTTTCTCGACTCGCTGCGATCGCCGGCTAGGCTTTCGACTCCGCAGCAGTCAACGGAGTGACAGCTTATGCACAACACCCTGGAACAGGTTTTCGGTTATCCACAATTTCGACCCGGTCAGGAGGCGGCCGTCGGTGCCGTGCTGGCGGGGCGCTCGGCAGCGGCAATTTTTCCCACCGGTTCCGGCAAATCCCTTTGCTATCAATTGCCGGCGCTGTTGCTGCCGCACCTGACACTGGTGGTCTCACCGCTGCTGGCATTGATGCAGGATCAACTGGCGTTCCTGCAACGCCACGGCATCTCGGCGGGCAGTATCGATTCGGCCCAGAGCCGCGATGACGCCAGCGATGTCATGGCCCGTGCCAGGTCCGGCGAGTTGAAGATTCTGATGATCTCGGTGGAGCGCCTGAAGAACGAGCGCTTCCGCCATTTCTTGCAGCAAGTACCGATCTCGCTGCTGGTGGTGGACGAAGCGCACTGCATCTCCGAATGGGGGCACAACTTTCGCCCGGACTACCTCAAGCTTCCCGACTATCAGCACCAGTTCAATATTCCTCAGGTTCTGCTGCTGACCGCAACGGCGACGCCCAAGGTCATTGCCGACATGCAGGCGAAATTCGCCATCGCCGCAGAGGATGTGGTGACCACCGGTTTCTATCGCCCGAACCTGAATTTGCTGGTGGAGCCGGTTCGCGGAGCGGACAAGCGCAGACGCTTGGTCGAGTGGATGAGTCAGCGTCCGGACCAGCCGAGCATTGTCTACGTCACCCTGCAGAAAACTGCGGAGCACATCGCCGAACACCTGAACCGCAACGACATTCAGGCCGAGGCCTATCACGCCGGGTTGCCCCATGTGCAACGGGAAGCGATCCAGCGTCGCTTCATGGGTGGGCAGTCCAATTGCATCGTCGCTACCATCGCTTTCGGCATGGGCATCGACAAAAGCGACATCCGTAACGTGGTGCATTTCGACCTGCCCAAATCCATCGAAAACTACAGTCAGGAAATCGGCCGCGCCGGACGTGACGGGCAGCCGTCGGACTGCCTGGTGTTGGCCAACCGCGACAGCCTCAACGTGCTGGAGAACTTCGTCTACGGCGACACGCCCGAGCTGGATGGCATCCGTTGCGTGCTTGATGAGATGCATGCCGCCGCAACCGAAGGGCAGTGGGAGTTTCTGCTGGGGCCGTTGGCCGATCAAAGCAACATTCGTCAGTTACCGCTCAAGACCTTGCTGGTGCAACTCGAATTGCGCGGGTTGATCGCCCCGCGCTACGCCTACTACGCCGAATACCGTTTCAAGTATGTGCAGGAACCCGAGGCGCTGCTGGCCCACTTCGAGGGCGAGCGCAAGGAGTTCGTCGCCGCCATCATCCAGACCTCCAGCCGCGCCCGGACCTGGGCCACGGTGAATTTCGAGGCGTTGTACGAGCAACATCAGGCCGAGCGCAGTCGGGTGGTCAAGGCGCTGGATTACTTCCAGGAGAAGGGCTGGGTGGAGCTCGAAAGCAAGCAGATGACCGAGGTCTACAGCGTGCTGCAAAGCGGGTTCGACAGCGTCGCGTTGAGCGAGGAACTGCACGGCTATTTCACTCGGCATGAGCGCACCGAGGTCGCGCGGATTCACGCGATGCTGGATCTGTTCGCCACCGACTGTTGCCTGGGTTATCGCCTGGCCGAGTACTTCGGCGATCACAATGCCCCGCAGCAATGCGGGCATTGTTCGGTGTGCCATGGGCAAGTGGCGCGGCTTCCGGCACCACCGGAGTTGCCGGCGCTTGTGGATAAAAACTTCGAGTCGCTGTGTGGCGATTTTATCCACAGGCACAAGCAGCACACGGGCAACTTGCCCTCGGCTGAACGCGTGACTCGGTTTCTGTGCGGGATCAGCGTGCCGCTGTTCACCAGGCTCAAGGCGCGGGCGATTCCCGGGTTTGCGGCGCTGGAAGATTATCCGTATGCCGGAGTGCGGGAGTGGGCCGAGCGGAATCTTACCGGCTGAACCAAAACCCTGTGGGAGCGAGCTTGCTCGCGATGAGGCCGGAACATTCAACATTGATGGCGACTGATACACCGCCATCGCGAGCAAGCTCGCTCCCACAGGGATCTCAGGGCCTACATCCATCCGCTGAATGTTGCTCATCACAGGAATAAATTTCAAAAAAACCCGGTGGCTGACTATGGTGGTGGCTGTCTTCGGATCGCCAACAAGAGAACAAAACATGAGCCAGACACCGTCGAATATTCAGCGCGCCGCCGTCATCGGTGCGGGCACCATGGGCCGTGGCATTGTCATGTGCCTGGCCAACGCCGGAGTGGCCGTGCAGTGGCTCGACAACAATTCGCAAATGCTGGAGCAAGCGCTGGTCACCGTGGCGGACACCTATGCCCATAACGTGCGCCAGGGCCGCATTGACCAGAGCGAAGCCGATGCCCGTGTCGCGCGCGTTACGGCGGCAGATAGTTATACGGCCATCTGCGATGTCGACCTGGTCATCGAAGCAGTGTACGAAAACCTCGAGCTCAAGCAGAAAATTTTCCGCGAGCTTGATGGCCTGCTCAAACCGGAAGCGATTCTGGCAAGCAATACCTCGGCGCTGGACATCGACGCCATTGCTGCGGTTACGGGTCGCCCGCAGCAGGTCCTGGGCCTGCACTTCTTCAGCCCGGCGCACATCATGAAGCTGCTGGAAGTCGTCCGCGGCGCACAGACGGCGCCCGCGGTGCTCGACGCGGCGCTGGCGCTCGGCCAGCGCATGGGCAAGGTCAGTGTGGTGGCGGGTAATTGCGACGGCTTCATTGGCAACCGCATGCTCAATACCTATGTGCTTGAAGCGCGAAAAATGCTGCTGGAAGGCGCTTATCCCTACCAGGTGGACGCAGCACTGCAAGGTTTCGGTTTCGCCATGGGGCCGTTCCGCATGTTCGATGTGGTGGGCGTCGACCTGCAGTGGCGCGCTCGCCAGTTATCCGGCATCGGACAGGATGCGCCGGAAGTTCAGGTGGATAACCGTTTGTGTGAGCAGGGACGTTTCGGCCAGAAGAGTGGCGACGGCTTTTACCACTATGAACCGGGCAGCCGTCAGGCCGAACACGATCCCCTGGTCGATGCACTGGTGCTTCAAGTCAGTGAAGGGTTGGGGTTCCAGCGCCGCGAGATCGGCCCGGAAGAAATTCTCGAGCGCTGCTTGCTGGCACTGGTCAATGAAGGCGCGAAGATCCTGCAGGAAGGCATTGCCGGGTCAGCTCATGACATTGATCTGGTGTACCTCAACGGCTACGGTTTCCCGGCGGACAAGGGCGGGCCGATGGCCTGGGCGGATCAGCAAGGGTTGGCGGACATTCATCGGCGCTTGATGGACCTTGAGACGCGTCAGGGCGATCACTGGCAACCGGCGCGGGTGATTGGTGAGCTGGCGGCGGCTGGTAAGGGTTTTGCTGACAGGTGATTGATGTGGCGCTTGTGAGAGCGCCTTCGCGACACGGTTTCACCTTAGACTGCAGAACCCACTCCAGGAACTGACACTGATGTCCAACCCGGCAATCCAACGCACCGACTACCCGCACTTCCAGCCCATCACCACCCGCTGGCACGACAACGACGCCTACGGTCACGTTAACAACGTTACCTACTACAGCTTCTTCGATACGGCGGTGAACACTTACCTGATCGAAGTCGGCGGTCTGGATATCCATGACGGTGAGGTGGTGGGGCTCGTGGTGAGCTCGACCTGTGATTACTTTGCTTCCATTGCCTTCCCGGACCGCATCGAGATCGGTCTGCGGGTGGGCAAGTTGGGCAACAGTTCGGTGCAATACGAACTGGCCGTGTTCAAGCAAGGGGAAGATGAAGCCTGTGCGGCTGGGCGCTTCGTACATGTGTTTGTCGATCGTGCGTCGAATCAACCCGTGGCGATTCCAGCCGGGTTGCGCGGGGCGCTGGAGCGTCTGGTGGTTCAGTAAGGCAAAAAAAATCGCAGCCCTTGGGCTGCGATTTTTGTTGTACTCACCAGCGAGGCGCTCGGGGCCTTAGTCGCGGTAATACTTGTGGTGGTGCTTGCGATGGCCATAGGCATGGCCACGGCCCGGATGGCCGTCACGGTAGTAGCGACGATCGTCATGACCGCGATAGTAACGACGATCGCCGTCATCATCATTATCGTACTCTTTGCCCATGTAGTTACCCAGCGCGCCACCGGCACCGCCGCCTGCTGCGGCGCCGATCAGGCTGCCGCTGGTGCCGCCCACGCTGCGGCCGACCACGTTACCGCCTGCGGCACCCAACGCACCGCCAAGGGCTGCTTCGCCACGGCTGTGTTTGTTTGCGCCGACGGCGCTACCACCCGCGCCACCCAGGGCTGCGCCGATGGTGGAACCTGTATTGCCGCCTAACGACTGACCGACGACCGAGCCTAAAACCCCGCCCAATGCGCCGCCTACGCCGGCTTCGGTAGTGCCGCCAGCAGACGCAATACCGCTGACCAGGCCAAGGGACAACAAGAGAATCGAGGAGAACTTCATGGAGGAACCTCAAGGGGATGACGGCGCGATCCTGAGGCTCTGGAATGGGCGTGACAATCGAAATCCGACGAATAACACGACCTGTATACAATATTGCAAGTTACTGTTTTTCGGGCGGAACTTAACGTTTTTTTGCCGGTCTTTTACTTATTCGCAAAGGCCGTTTTCATTAGAAAGCGGCCTTTTTTGTGGGCGAAAGGAAAGTGCAGGGTCCGGAGCTTTTGGTGATTGGTCTGGCCTCATCGCGAGCAAGCTCGCTCCCACAGGAGAYCGCATTCCAATGTGGGAGCGAGCTTGCTCGCGATRGGGCCAGTTCAGACAACGTGTTACGCAGACTTGGCCATGATCAACCCGGTCTCACTCGCCGCTTCCAACCGGATCGCCACGAACTTCGACGTCGGCGTATGGCTGCCATCGCCGGTGCTTTCCAGCGGCACCAATGGATTCACTTCCGGATAATAGGCCGCCGCTTGCCCGGCCGGGATATCAAACGCCAGCAGCGTGAAGCCTTTCACCCGACGTTCAACACCATCGTCCCAGAGCGAAACAATGTCCGCCTTTTGCCCCGGCTTGAAGCCCAGGCGAATGATGTCGGCTTCGTTGACGAACAACACGTCCCGTTGACCCTTCACGCCGCGATAACGGTCGTTGAGGCCATAGATGGTGGTGTTGTACTGATCGTGGGAACGCATCGATTGCATGATCAGGTCCGGCAGCACACCGGTGGCGCGGGTGCGTTCGTGCACCAGGTCTTTGGGCAGCGCGTTCGAGCGGAAATTGGCCCGGCCCGAGGCGGTGTCCCACTTGCGTGCACCGGCACTGTTGCCCAGGTAGAAGCCGCCCGGGTTCTTGATCTTCTCGTTGAAGTCCTTGAAGCCGGGAATGGTCTCGGCGATCAGGTCGCGGATGCGGCTGTAGTCGGCCACCAGCCAGTTCCAGTCCACCGGGTGGCTGCCCAGAGTCGCGGCAGCGATGCCGGCCAGGATCGCCGGTTCCGAGCGCATCTGGTTCGACAGCGGCTGCAGCTGGCCATTGGAGGCGTGGACCATGCTGAACGAATCTTCGACGGTGATCGCTTGCGGGCCTTGGGTCTGGATATCAATGTCGGTGCGACCCAGGCACGGCAGGATCAGCGCGTCCTTGCCGTGGGTCAAATGGCTGCGGTTGAGCTTGGTGCTGATCTGCACGGTCAGGTCGCAGTTTTGCAAGGCCTGGAACGTGCGCGGGCTGTCCGGCGTGGCCTGGGCGAAGTTGCCGCCCAGACCGATGAAAACTTTCGCCCGGCCCTCAGCCATGGCGTGAATCGCCTCGACCACGTTGTGGCCGTTGTGGCGTGGCACCTTGAACTGGAAGCGCCGCTCCAGGACATCGAGGAACGCGGCAGGAGGGCGTTCGTTGATGCCCATGGTCCGGTCGCCCTGCACGTTGCTGTGGCCACGCACCGGGCACAGGCCGGCACCCGGCCGGCCGATGTTGCCGCGCAGCAGCATCAGGTTGGCGATTTCCTGGATGGTCGCCACCGAATGGCGGTGTTGGGTGATGCCCATCGCCCAGCACATGATGACGTTCTTGCCCTTGGCGTACATGCGCGCCGCCTGCTCGATTTCCACCAGGCTCAGGCCGGACTGCTCGACGATCTGCTCCCACGGTGTTTCGTCGATGGTCGCCAGGTAATCCAGCACGTTGACGCTGTGCTCATTGAGGAAGTCGTGGTCGAACACCGCCGGATCACCGGTTTTCTGCGCGTCGCGTTCCCACAGCAGGAGGAATTTCGCCATGCCGCGCATGATCGCCATGTCACCACCCAGGGCCGGGCGGAAGAACGCGGTGTTGGTCGGCTTGTCGCCGTTGGTGAGCATTTCGATCGCGTGCTGCGGGTGCTGGAAACGTTCCAGGCCACGCTCCTTGAGCGGGTTGATGCACACCACTTGCGCGCCGCGCTTCACCGCTTCGCGCAGCGGTTCGAGCATCCGTGGGTGGTTGGTGCCGGGGTTCTGGCCCCAGACGAAAATCGCATCGGCGTGTTCGAAGTCGTCGAAGGTCACGGTGCCTTTGCCGACCCCGACGCTTTGCGACAACGCGACACCACTGGCCTCGTGGCACATGTTCGAGCAGTCAGGGAAGTTGTTGGTGCCATAGGCGCGCACGAACAGTTGATAGAGAAAAGCCGCTTCGTTGCTGGCCCGCCCCGAGGTGTAGAACTCGGCCTGATCCGGGCTCGACAGGCCGTTCAGGTGTTTGGCGATCAGCGCGAAGGCATCGTCCCAGCTGATCGGTTTGTAGCGGTCGGTTTCGGCGTCATAGCTCATCGGCTCGGTCAGCCGACCCTGATATTCGAGCCAATAGTCGCTCTGTTCCAGCAACGCGGTGACGCTGTGTTTAGCGAAGAATTTGGCATCGACACGGCGTTTGGTCGCTTCCCAGTTCACCGCCTTGGCGCCGTTCTCGCAGAACATCACCATGCCCTTTTCCGGAGAATCGCCCCAGGCGCAACCTGGGCAGTCGAAGCCGCCGTTCTGGTTGGTCTTGAGCATTATGCGCAGGTTTTTCAGCGCGTTGTCGCTGGTCAACCAGGCCTGGGCGACGCTGATCAGTGCGCCCCAGCCGCCGGCCGGGCCTTTGTAGGGCTTGTAGCGAGGGACAGGTGTCTGGTCGGCTTGACGGTGTTGACTCACGCTTGTTTCTCCAACGTTGGGCTGTAGACCCGTGGCGCATTCTTCTGTGGCAGATGGATGAGGTTGAGGTTGTGGCGACGGGCCCATTGCACGGCAAGGCCCGTAGGCGACGACAGGCTGACCAGGGTCTGGATCCCGGCGCGCAGGACTTTCTGGATCAATTCGAGACTGCAGCGGCTGGTGACAATCGCCAGCCCGCCGGCAATCGGGATGTTCTGGCGGACAAGGCCACCGATCAGTTTGTCGAGGGCGTTGTGTCGGCCGATGTCTTCACGGCCCAGCAGCAACTCGCCTTGATCGTTCATGAACACCGCGGCATGCACCGCACCACTGTGCTGGCCAAGAGGCTGGAACGCGCCGATGCGCTGGCGCAGGCCATCGAGCCATTCGGCAGGCGGCAGCGGGGCACCGGGCAATACCTGAAGGTCCGGTAAAGCCTGCTCGACCGCTTCCACGCCACAGAGCCCGCAACCGCTGGTGCCGGCCAGTTGCCGACGCTGCTGCTTGAGGTTCCAGAAGGCGCGGTTGGCGATGGTCACTTGCGCGTATTGCGCCGAGCCCGAGCCGGTCAGTTGCAGGTCGTAGATGTCCGTGGCGTCCTGGATGATGCCGCTGCCCAGGCTGAAGCCGACAATGAAGTCTTCGAGGTCCGTCGGCGTTACCAGCATGACCGCCTGGCTGATGCCGTTGTAGGCAATCGCCAACGCGACTTCCTCGGCCAGCGCGGTGCTGGTCGATTCCGTGTCTTCAAGGTTGCTGTAGCTGTACGTCTGGCTGGCGGCGGGCGCGGGCGTTTCGAGGGCAGGCGCCGCGCAGGCTGGGCGCTTGGTGTTCATGGCATCACCCACGGTTTGATCAGCTTTAAGACTAGGCGTGACAACTTGTCACGTCTAATCGTTAGTACTGATCTGCCGATAGATGCCGTCGATCAAGCACTGGGCAACGATTGCTGATAGATCGCGAAACAGGCCTCCGCCAAGGCCGAGCGTGGCGCGCTGCGACGCATGATCAGCCCCAGTCGGCCCAGGGTCTGGGCGTTTTCGATCGGTTGCAGGCGCAGATGATCGGTCAGGCCCTCCAGCCCACCGTCCAACGGCATCACGGCGCAGCACAAGCCACCGTGCACTGCTTGTAACAGTTGATGCACTGCATCCGTTTGCAACAAGGGCTGCGGGTTGAGGCCGCGGCTGTGGAAATTGTGGTCGATGGATTGGCGAAAGTGCATGCCGCTGGTGAGCATGCCCAAGGGTAGTTCGATCAATGATTCCCAGCTCAGCGGCGCCTCGCCAAAGCTGAAAAAGCGTTGGTCGTAGAGCAGGCCCATGTGGGTTTCGCTGAAGCTCAGCGAGTCGAAGCGTTCGGCGTCCAGGCGCTCCAGGTACGACACGCCGAGATCCAGGCGATTGTTCGCCAGTTGTTCGAGTATCTGTTCCGAACTCAGCGCCGAAAGCTCGAAGCGCAGGTTCGGGTGCTCCCCGTGCAGGCGTTGCAGCAGCGGCAGCGGATCGAAACTCGACAGCGGCACCACGCCCAGACGCAACGTACCGACCAGATTGCCGCGACAGGCGGCCGCCTCGGCGTACAAGCCGTCGTACGCCGCCAGCACCGTGCGCGCCCACGCCAGCACTCGCTCGCCCGGCGCTGTAAAACCTTCGAAGCGCTGACCACGATTGACCAGCGGCATGTCGAGTTCTTCTTCGAGGCTGCGCAGGCGCATGGACAGGGTCGGCTGGGTGATGTGGCAGCGTGCGGCGGCCTGGCCGAAATGGCGGGTTTCGTCGAGCGCGATGAGGAATTTCAGCTGCTTGATGTCCATCTTCGCTCCAGGGCGCGGGAAGGTGCGGATTCTATCGCATGCGGGGTCATTGGTCGGGTTGGATTCGCAAGTAACGGCCGTGGTCTAGGCTTTGACGTCTGGAACCCAAAACCCAAGGAGAGTGCACCATGAGTCTTTTGAGCTTTGTGAAGGAAGCAGGCGAGAAGCTGCTGGATTTGCTGACGCCAGGCAACGCCAATGCCAGTGAGCAGTTGAAAGAACACATCAGCAAGGTTGGTTTGGGCAACCCGAATGTGCAGGCGACGGTCGAGGGTGACAAGGTCACGGTGACCGGTGAAGTGGCGAGTCAGGAAGAGAAGGAAAAGATCCTGCTGGCGGTGGGCAATATTGCCGGGGTTGGCAGCGTGGATGATCAGATTACTGTGACGGGGCCTGTCGTTGCTGCCGCGGTGTTTGTCACCGTCGTGAAGGGCGACACCCTCAGCGCGATTTCCAAGCGTGTGTACGGCGATGCCAACAAGTACAACAAAATCTTCGAGGCCAACAAACCAATGCTGTCGCACCCGGACAAGATCTATCCGGGGCAGTCGTTGCGGATTCCCGAGTAACACGAGGCCCGTAGGAGCTGCCGTAGGCTGCGATCTTTTGACCTTGACGCAATTAAGATGAAAAGATCGCAGCCTGCGGCAGCTCCTACGGTCAATCAAAGCCCCGCAATCAAATCCCGATAATCCCCGACCGCTGAAAACTCCGCCGTATCCTTCGGCCCTTTGCGGCTGTCTGGTTCGCGCACGGCCAGCAAATGCGCCACGCCAAAGTCCCGCGCACTGCGCAGGATCGGCAAGGTGTCGTCGATGAACAGGCTGCGCGCCGGGTCGAAATCGATATCGGCTTGCAGCGCATCCCAGAACTGTGGGTTTTCCTTGGGGAAGCCGTAGTCATGGGAGCTGATCAAACGCTCGAAATAGGGCGCCAGTTCGATTTTTTCCAGCTTCAACGACAGCGCATCCCGATGGGCATTAGTGATCAGTACCACGCGCTTGCCGGCCCGTTTGATCGCCGCCAGAAAGGTGTCGGCATCCGGGCGCAGGACGATCAGATGTGCGGTTTCCAGTTTCAGGTCGCGCACCGACAGGTTCAGTTCGGCGCTCCAGAAGTCCAGGCAATACCACTGCAACTGGCCGGCATTGCGCTCGAACAACGGCTGCAGTTCCATCTCGGCCATGGCCCGGCTGACCCCGTGCAGTTCGGCGTAACGCTGGGGCAGGTGCTCCATCCAGAAGTGGTTGTCGAAATGCAGGTCCAGCAGCGTGCCGTCCATGTCCAGCAGAACGGTATCGATGTCGGACCAGGGTAATGAAGGCATGGCAACGTCTCAGGCAGTAGAAAGATTTCTGGCGTAAACAATCGGGAAAGCCGCGTTATAGTAGCGCGTTCACGCCAAGGAGCTTTGCATGCGCCAGAAACCCACCATACTCGCCCGCGAAATTGTCGCCACCAGTCGATTGTTCTGCGTGGAGGAGATGAAGCTGCGCTTTTCCAACGGCGTGGAGCGCACGTATGAACGCCTGGTTGGCAAAGGGGCCGGGTACGGCGCGGTAATGATCGTGGCGATGCTCGATGCCGAGCATGCGGTGCTGGTCGAGGAGTATTGCGGCGGCACGGATGAGTATGAAATGTCGTTGCCCAAGGGGTTGATCGAGCCGGGTGAAGACGTGCTGGCGGCGGCCGAGCGTGAGCTCAAGGAAGAGGCCGGTTTCGGCGCGCGGCAACTGGAGCACCTGACCGAGTTGTCGCTGTCCCCCGGTTACATGAGCCAGAAGATTCAAGTGGTGCTGGCCACCGACCTCTACGAAGAGCGCCTGGAGGGCGACGAGCCAGAGCCAATGCGGGTGGACAAGGTCAATCTGCGTGAACTCTCGGCGCTGGCGCAAAACCCGCAATTTACCGAAGGCCGTGCCTTGGCGGCGCTGTACCTGGCCCGAGACCTGTTGACTCAGCGCGGAGCGTTCCAGCCATGAATTTCCCGCATCCGTTGATGGCACCGGTCATCGAGCTGGCCTTGCAGGCTGGCGACGCGATCCTGCCGTTCTGGCGCACAGGCACGGCCGTCACGGCGAAGGCTGATGATTCGCCAGTAACCGCTGCCGACCTGGCCGCGCACCACCTGATTCTGGCCGGGCTGACGGCGCTCGATCCGGGCATTCCGGTGCTGTCTGAGGAAGACGCCAACATTCCGCAAAGCGTGCGTGCCGGATGGCAGCGTTGGTGGCTGGTCGATCCGTTGGATGGCACCAAGGAGTTCATCAACGGCAGCGAAGAGTTCACCGTCAACATCGCTCTGATCGAAAATGGTCGGGTGGTTTTCGGTGTGGTGTCGATGCCGACCAACGGTCGTTTCTATGTCGGTGGCGCCGGCCTCGGTGCCTGGCGTGGCGATAAAGGTGGCACGCCGGTGGCGATCAAGGTGCGTGATGCATTAGCGCCAGGCGAGTCGTTCACCGTGGTGGCCAGCCGTCGCCATTCGAGCCCGGAGCAGGAGCGTTTGCTGGCCGGGCTGAGCGCCAGCCTTGGCGAACTGCAACTGGCCAATATCGGCAGTTCGTTGAAGTTTTGCCTGCTGGCCGAAGGGGCGGCGGATTGCTATCCGCGCCTGGCACCGACTTCGCAGTGGGACACGGCGGCGGCGCAAGGTGTGCTGGAAGGCGCGGGTGGTGAGGTGCTGGAGTTGAGTGGTGAGCCGTTCAGCTATCCGGCGCGGGAGTCGCTGTTGAACGCATTCTTTCTGGCGCTGCCGGCGAAGGCGGCCTGGCGGGAGAAGCTGCTGGAATTGGCACGCGCATAAGATCGTTCCCACGCGCTGATGCAAATCTTTGTGGGAGCGAGCTTGCTCGCGATGGCAGTGTGTCAGGCAACTACAATGTTGGCTTTGACGACCCCATCGCGAGCAAGCTCGCTCCCACAGGTTTTGCGGTCGTCCTGGTTTAGCGGTGCAACACATACTGCCCGACAAACCTCACCGCATCCTCATCACGGCCTTCATTGACGACCCGCGTATGCAGCGTCAACCGCGCTCGGCTGTACCGCTGGAACGTGGTCAAAAACTTCTTCCAGATCACCGGGTCCGGTGCCTGGCAAATGGCGTTGGCATCGCCCGTCACCGGCAGCGGATAGCTGATCTGCCCTTCCTGAATCACGATGTGCCCGTCGGTAATGCCTTCTTCCTTGAGGCGCAAATGCAGCCAGCCCCAACCGGCCAGGACCGCGCCGCAATACAGGCTGCCGCCGAACATGGTGCTCTTGTGGTTGACGTTGGCTTCCAGCGGCAAGTGCAGGCGCAGTTGCTGGTCATGCCAGTCGAGCACTTTGAGGCCCATGTCCCGGGTGAGGGGAATGTCGTGATGGAGGACTGATTCCAGTTGTCGACTGTCGCGGCTCATTCAGGGGCCTCTTGCTTGAAGTGGATGATTGGACGGTAGCTCAGTCGAGGTCGTCAGGGTGGGCCGAGGCGCCACTGTCGGCGAAACTCAGACCGTGTTTACGCAGTTTGTCATGCAGGGTCTTGCGCGGAATGCCGAGGGCTTCGGCGACGCTGCGCACGGAGCTGTGCGAGCGTGCCAGTTCGGCGGCGATGAGTGTTTTTTCGAAGTTCTCCACTTGCTCGCTCAAACCGCCGCTGACGACTTCGACCCTGGTGCCAGCGCTGCCATCCGGCGAACTGTTGTCGAGGGCCAGTTCCAGCCCGAGGGCAAAACGCTCGGCCGCATTTTGCAGCTCTCGCACGTTGCCGGGCCAAGTGTGGCGCAGCAGCAAGGCTCGTTGCCCCGGTTGCAGCTCATGGGGTGGCAAGCCGTGGCGGGCACTGGCCTCATCGGCAAAATGCTGGAACAGCATCAGCGCATCTTCGCCCCGTTCGCGCAGCGGTGGAATCCGCAGCGGTGCGACGTTCAGGCGGTAATACAAGTCGGCACGGAAACGCCCTTGATCCGCCGCCTGGCGCAGGTCTTCCTTGGTGGCGGCGATGATGCGGATGTCCAGCGGGATCAGTTGATTGCCGCCCAGGCGTTCGACCACCCGCTCTTGCAGCAAACGCAGCAATTTGACCTGCACATCCAGGCTCATGCTTTCGATTTCATCGAGGAACAGCGTGCCGCCATTGGCGAATTCGAACTTGCCGATGCGGCGTTTCTGCGCGCCGGTGAAGGCGCCGGGCTCGTGGCCGAACAGCTCGCTTTCGACCACTGATTCGGCCAGGGCACCGGCGTTGATCGCCACGAACGGACCGTTTCGACGGCTTGATAAATCGTGCAGCGCCCGGGCCACGACTTCTTTGCCAGCGCCGGTTTCGCCGAGGATCAGTACATCGGCCTTGGTCGCCGCGAGGGCACCGATCTGCTCGCGCAGGCGCAGCATCGAAGGTGAGTGGCCAACCAGCCGTGTGCTCAGCTCGTTGCGGTCGCTCAAGGCCAGCCGCAGGCTGCGGTTGTCCAGCACCAGCCGGCGCAGGGCCAATGCGCGGCGCACGCTGTCGAGCAGGGCGTCGCTGGCGAAGGGTTTTTCCAGAAAGTCATAGGCTCCGGCGCGCATGGCCTGCACGGCCAGCGGCACATCGCCGTGGCCGGTGATCAACAGCACCGGGAGCTCAGGGTCTTGGGCGTGCAGTTCGGTCAACAGTTCGAGACCGTCCATGCCGGGCATGCGGATGTCGCTGACCACCACCCCTGGCCAATCACGTTCAAGTTGCGCGGCCAGGCCCTTGGCTTCGGCCAACGGCAGGATTTTCAGGCCCGCCAGATCCAGCGTTTGGCTCAAGGCCTGGCGCAAGTGGGGATCGTCGTCGATCAACACGACCTGAATGCGGTTGTCGATGGTCATGCACTTCGGTCCTCGGACGGTTGCAGGCTCACGCCCGGTGCGCCTGCGCGCAGCTTCAGGGTAATCAGGGCGCCGCCCTCCTTGTGGTTGGCGAACGAAAGTTCACCGCCGAAGGCGCGCATCAGGGTTTCGCAAATCGCCAGCCCTAAGCCAAGGCCCTGGGTGCGGGTCTTGGTGGTGTAGAACGGCTCGCTGGCGCGCCCAAGGGCTTCCATGCAAAAGCCGGGGCCGTTGTCGCGAATGTACAGGTTGACGCCATCGGCTGTGGATTGGGCACTCAGCCAGAGTTTACGTGGCGGGCCTTTTTCCGTCAGGGCATCCAGGGCGTTGGCCAGCAGATTGCCGAGTACCTGGCGCAAGCGGGTTTCCCCGGCCTCGACCCACAGGGTGGCGGCGGGCAGATCACGGATCAGCTCGACTTCCATGCTGCGTCGACGCTTGGCCAGTAAGGCCAGGGCATCGTCCAGCGCCGGTTGCAGGGCGACGCTTTCCGGGGCATGTCGGTCGCGTCGGGCAAAGGCGCGCAAGTGAGCAATGATCGAGGCCATGCGACCGGTCAATTCGCTGATCAACTTGAGGTTGCCGCGAGCATCGTCGGTGCGCTGGTGATCGAGTAATACTTCGGCGTTTTCCGCGTAGCTGCGAATCGCTGCCAGCGGCTGATTGAGTTCGTGGCTGATGCTCGCCGACATGGTGCCCAGTGCCGACAATTTGCCGGCCTGCACCAGATCATCCTGGGCACGTACCAGCTCCTGCTGGGCCTGTTCGCGCTCCAGCACTTCCTGTTTCAGGCGCCGGTTCAGGCCTTCAAGATCGCTGGTGCGCTCGGCGACCCGACCTTCCAGTTCGCGGCGGGCCTTGGCTTCGAAAGCAATGCGCTCGAGGTAATGGCGACGGCGCTGCATCATCAGGCCAAGCAACAGCATCAACACCAGCAGCGTTGCACCGCCGATGGCCACCACCGTGCGCACCGGGCGGTCGATCAAGGTACGCGGGGCGAGGATGCTGACATTCCAGCCGGTTTCGGCGATTTGCTGGGTCTGGGTCAACCAGGCATTGGGGTTGAGCTTCAGCGGTTTGGGATCGCGGGTTGGATAGGGCTGGATCGCAGTGATGGCCTTGCTTTCTTCCTCGTTCAACGGACGGGTCGAGCGGAATCGCCACTCCGGTCGCGACGTGAGAATGACCACGCCGTTGTGGTCAGTCAGCAGCAGTTGTTCCGGGGTTTTACCCCACAGGCTTTCGGTGTGGTCGAGGTCGACCTTGACCACCAGCACGCCAACGATTTTTTCGCCGTCGCGCACGCCGGCGGCGAAGAAGTAACCGCGCTTGGCGGAGGTCGTGCCCAGGCCGAAAAAGCGCCCGAGCTTCCCGGCCATGGCTTCGCTGAAATACGGCCGGAAGGAAAAATTGCGCCCGACAAAACTGTCATGTTTGTCCCAGTTGGAGGCGGCCAGGGTCTTGCCGGTGGCGTCCATCAGGTACATGACTTCGGCACCGGTCTGGGTGGCGATGTTTTTCAGCAGGCGGTTGGCGTTGCCTTGGGTGACGCCATCGTCCGGCGCACCGAGCACGGCGCGCAATGCCGGCAGGTCGCCGAGGATCTGCGGCAACACTTCATAGCGGTGCAGGGTACCCAGCAGGTTGGCGACGTAGAGGTCGAGGGTCTGCCGATTCTGGCTGGCCAGCTCGCTGCGGTAGTAACGCTCGGCGAGATGCTCCAGCGGCCACAGCAAGGGCGCCAGGCACAGTGCCAGCAGGGCCAGGCTGCGCCAACGGGGTCTGGGGGGGAGAGTCGGTTTCATGAGCAGCATGCGCCTGTGGGTACAGGCGCATTATGCCTAGGCTTGCCCGCCTTGGGTCAGCTGCATCTTGATCGGCGAACTTCAGCCGGCCTATCAGGCAAAGACGTCGGCGTCCTTGAACAATACGCCGGCCTGATCTTTCGCCGACAGTTGCGGCGTGCCTTCCAGTTGCCAGTCGATGGCCAGGTCCGGGTCGTCCCAGCGAATGCTGCGCTCGGCCGATGGCGTGTAGTAGTCGGTTGTTTTGTAAAGGAACTCGGCAAATTCGCTCAAGACCACGAACCCGTGGGCGAAACCTTCTGGGACCCAGAGCTGGCGATGATTGGCGGCAGACAGGCGCACAGCGACCCATTTACCGAAGTGCGGTGAGCTGCGACGGATGTCTACGGCGACGTCCAGCACTTCACCCACCGTGACGCGAACCAGTTTTCCCTGGGTATTTTCCAGTTGGTAATGCAGACCGCGCAGCACGCCCTTCTGCGAACGGGAGTGATTGTCTTGCACGAATTCAGTGTCCAGTCCGGTGGCCTCTTTGAAAGCCCTGGCATTGAAGCTCTCGTAGAAGAACCCACGCTCGTCACCAAAGACCTTGGGTTCGAGGATCAGAACACCGGGCAGGTCGGTGGTCACTACATTCATGGCGTTTCTCCAGTAACAGGCGTTTGATGGCCGCCATTCTTGCGCAAATAGCTGATCGAGGCGAGTACACAGGTATAAAACGGTCCATACCGTCCTGACAAACGACCAGTGCCGGCCCCGGGGGGTTGCGTATCGCCCGAACCAGTGGCGATATAGGCGCCTAATAAAATTTCAGGGGTCGTTGTATGCCGCTCGCCACGTTGATTCATCGCGCCAGTTTGCCCAGCCCGCAGGTGTCTGCGGAGCAAGCGCTAGGGCTGCTGGAAGAGCATTACGGGTTCAGCGGCAGTTTGCAGGCCCTTGGCAGCCAGCAAGACCTGAATTATCGCGTCGATAGCGAGCAGGGACGTTTCGTCCTGAAAATCTGCCGTGGCGACTACTCGGTACTTGAGCTTCAAGCACAGCATGCCGGGCTCAGGCATTTGGGCGAGCACCCCGATGTGCATGTGCCGCGTGTTATCGCGGCGAAAAACGGTTCAGACCTGCTGTCTCTGGACGTTGGTGGCCAGGCAGTGCACGTTCGCCTGCTCGATTACATCGAAGGCCAGCCGCTGACGAGCCTCGGCTATTTCAACCCGACGGTGGTGTCCGGCTTCGGTCGCCTGTGCGGCGAAATGGACCTGGCCCTGGCGGATTTCGACCATCAGGGGCTGGTGCGAACCCTGCAATGGGACGCCCGCCATGCTCACGCCCTGATCGCGCACTTGCTGCCGGTGATCAAGGACGAAGCCCAGCGCAAACTGATCGTCGAAGCATCCGAACAAGCCGAGCGGCATTTGCAGCCACTGCAAGACAAACTGCCGGTGCAGGCCATTCACATGGACATCACCGACGACAACGTAGTGTGGCAGCGCGATGCGCAGCGCCATTGGCAGCTGCAAGGCGTGATCGATTTCGGCGATCTGGTGCGCACCTGGCGCATTACCGATCTGTCGGTGACCTGCGCCGCGCTGCTGCATCATGGCGAGGGCGATCCGTTCTGCATTTTGCCGGCAATCCAGGCGTATCACGCGGTCAACCCGTTGCAACACGAAGAACTGCTGGCGTTGTGGCCGCTGATCGTTGCCCGCGCGGCGGTGTTGGTGCTCAGCGGCGAACAGCAGGTCAGCATCGATCCGGGCAATGCCTACAGCCGCGACAACCTGGTCCATGAATGGGAAATCTTCCGTGTGGCCACGTCGGTGCCGTTGGCGCTGATGGAAGCGGCGATCCTCACCGCCGTCGGCCAGAACCTGCCCACCATCGGCAGTGAAGGCTCCGCGCCGCTGTTGCCGAGCCTGGTGGGGCGTGAGTTCGCGCTGATCGACCTGGGTGTGCTCAGTCCGCATTTCGAGGCCGGGAACTGGGAGCAGGAAGGCGTCGATCAGCGCCTGCTGGATGAAGCGGCCGCGGCACATGGCCTGGCGGCCAGTCGTTACGGGCAATACCGGTTGTCCCACACCCGCCCGGACAGCGCCGCTGAACCGGACACTTGCCCGTTGCACGTCGAGTTGCGTGTGCCTCAGGACACGGCGGTCGAAGCGCCGTTTGCAGGGGTGGTGCATCACCCATCGGTGGGTGTGTTGCAACTGGACGGCCCGCAATTGAGTGTGCGGCTTTGGGGCGTCACGCCGTCGCTGCACAGCGGCGCGGCCCTGGTCAAAGGCCAGGTACTGGGTTCGGTCAGCGGGCCATTGATCGTGCAGTTGTGCCGCGGCGCGTCGATCAATGCGCCGTTGTTCTGTACACCTTCGCGTGCGGCGGCCTGGCAAGCGTTGTGCCCATCACCTGCGGCGCTGCTGGGGCTGGCTTGTGACGCCGAAGCAGAACTCGACGGACCGACCTTGCTGGCCCGGCGCGATGCCAGCTTCGCCCGCACGCAAAAACACTACTACGTCGACCCGCCGCGCATCGAACGTGGCTGGCGCAACCATTTGATCGACATGCAGGGCCGTTCCTACCTCGACATGCTCAACAACGTCGCGGTGCTGGGCCACGGCCATCCACGCATGGCCGCCGTCGCCAGCCGCCAGTGGTCGTTGCTCAACACCAACTCGCGCTTCAACTACGCAGCCGTGGCCGAGTTCTCCGAGCGTTTGCTGAAGCTGTCCCCTGACGGCATGGACCGCGTGTTCCTGGTCAACAGCGGCAGCGAGGCCAACGACCTGGCGATTCGCCTGGCGTGGGCCTACAGCGGCGGGCGCGACATGCTCAGTGTGCTGGAGGCCTATCACGGCTGGACGGTGGGCGCGGATTCGGTGTCGACTTCGATCGCCGACAACCCCAAGGCCTTGAGCAGCCGCCCGGACTGGGTACACCCGGTGACCGCGCCAAACACCTATCGCGGTGAGTTCCGTGGCCCCGACAGCGCGCCGGATTATGTGCGTAGCGTCGAACACAACCTGGCGAAAATCGCCGAGCAGAATCGCCAATTGGCCGGTTTCATCTGCGAACCGGTGTACGGCAATGCCGGCGGTATCTCGCTGCCACCAGGTTATTTGAAACAAGTCTATGCAATGGTCCGGGCCAGGGGTGGCGTGTGTATCGCCGACGAAGTGCAAGTCGGCTACGGGCGCATGGGCGATTTCTTCTGGGGCTTCGAAGAGCAAGGCGTGGTACCGGACATCATCACCATGGCCAAGGGCATGGGTAACGGCCAGCCACTGGGCGCGGTCATTACCCGCCGGGAAATCGCCGAGGCGCTGGAGGCCGAGGGTTACTTCTTCTCGTCCGCCGGTGGCAGCCCGGTCAGTTGCCAGGTCGGCATGGCCGTGCTGGATGTGATGGAAGAAGAAAAACTCTGGGAGAACGCCCAGGTCGTTGGCGGGCACTTCAAGAAGCGCCTCGAAGCGTTGATCGATATTCATCCGTTAGTGGGAGCGGTGCATGGTTCCGGTTTCTACCTGGGCGTCGAACTGATCCGCAACCGCGAAACCCTGGAGCCGGCCACCGAAGAAACCACCGCACTGTGCGATCGCTTGCGTGAGCTGGGGATCTTCATGCAGCCGACCGGCGATTACCTGAACATCCTCAAGATCAAGCCGCCGATGGTCACTTCGCGCCAGAGCGTGGATTTCTTCGTGGACATGCTGTCGAAGGTGCTCGCAGAAGGCCTGTAAATACATCCCCCCTGTGGGAGCGAGCCTGCTCGCGATAGCGGTCTTTCAGTCGAAAAAACTGTGACTGACATGGCCTCATCGCGAGCAAGCTCGCTCCCACATGGATGGTGGTTTTAGTTCGATTGATATCGGCTTTTTATCGACTGTTTTTGTAACTGTGGATGTAAGGTGCTTTAAAAGCCGATATTTATCGGATATAAAGTGGCCAGTCCACGGCGTGTACCAATGCGCTTCCATTTCTGTCAGGCATCAATGCCACTCCGGAGTCCTGAGCCATGACCACGTTGAACAGCACCCCTCGCGCCGACGGCTTCTACATGCCAGCCGAATGGGCACCCCAAACCCAGATCTGGATGATCTGGCCCGAGCGCCCGGACAACTGGCGCCTGGGTGGCAAACCGGCACAAGCCGCGCACGTGGCAGTGGCCAAGGCCATCGCCCGTTTCGAACCGGTGACCGTGGCGGTTTCAGCCGGCCAGTACGAAAACGCCCGTGCCCGTCTGGACGTGCCGAATATTCGTGTGGTGGAAATGTCCAGTGACGACGCCTGGGTTCGCGACACCGGCCCGACCTTTGTCATCAATAACAAGGGTGAAGTCCGTGGCGTGAACTGGGACTTCAATTCGTGGGGCGGCTTTGACGGCGGCCTGTATTCGCCGTGGAACCGTGACTCGCAGGTCGGCGGCAAGATCCTCGAGATCGAGCGCAGCCCGCGCTACCGCACTGAAGGCTTCGTGCTGGAAGGCGGTTCGATTCACGTCGACGGCGAAGGCACCCTGATCACCACCGAAGAATGCCTGCTCAACCGCAATCGCAACCCGCACATGAGTCGCGCGGAAATCGAAGCGGTCCTGAGTGCGAACCTGGCTGTGGATAAAATCATCTGGCTGCCGGATGGCTTGTTCAACGACGAAACCGATGGCCATGTGGATAACTTCTGCTGCTACGTACGTCCGGGTGAAGTGCTGCTGGCCTGGACCGATGATCCGCAGGACCCGAACTACCCGCGCTGCCAGGCGGCGATGAAAGTGCTGCAAAGCAGCACCGACGCCAAGGGCCGCCCGTTCACGGTGCACAAGATGCCGATCCCGGGTCCGCTGTTTGCGACCGAGGAAGAGTGCGCCGGTGTCGATCCGGTGGACGGTACTCAGGAACGTAACCCGACAGTTCGCCTGGCCGGTTCCTACGTGAACTTCCTGATCGTCAACGGCGGCATCATCGCGCCGAGCTTTGACGACCCGCTGGATGGCCCGGCAAAGGAAATCTTGCAGAACCTGTTTCCACAGCATGAAGTGGTGATGGTGCCTGGTCGCGAACTGTTACTGGGGGGCGGCAATATTCACTGCCTTACCCAGCAACAACCCGCGCCGCACAAGGAGTGAGTGAAGCCGTAACAGCTTGAGTTGATTGCAAAATCCCTCAGGCTGTCGATCAGCCACCATTGTTGCACGGAGCCCGCGGCCCTTCAGGCCTGCGGGCTTTTTTGTATCCGCCTGGCCAAACTTCAGAAACCTTGGCACAGCTCTTGTATCTCTGCTGTCGTAACTCGGGGAGGGGAGGACTTCGATGTTCTGTCATAAACCTTGGATAAGTTAGCCGCTCACAAACCGGGAGAGAGCGCTGAAATGAACGCCGAAGTGGACGTAATGAGCGACAAGGCGTTGCATCCCCTGGCAGTAAACAGCGAATCGCTCCAGATCCTGGCGCACTGGTTCAAGTCCAATGGAATGCGTCAGATCAGTGAAACTGATCCGCGCCGGACGATGATCGAGCGTTACCCTGCTGGTTTATTCAGCGAAGCGGAACTGGATGCGTTGTGGGATGTGATGGAAGGATAAGAAGAACAACAACGGATTGAACAAGAAAAAGCGCTGCCGGGATGGCAGCGCTTTTTTTTGCGCAGATTTAGTAGACAACCCCGGTCCCTGTGGGAGCGAGCTTGCTCGCGATGGCGCCCGACCAGTCAGCATTTATATCGACTGACCCACCGCTATCGCGAGCAGGCTGACTCCCACAGGGTTTAGTGGCGCAACCATTCGACCGATTCAAGCAACAGACTGAAAGCCAATCCAGCGTTTTTCCGGGGCCGCTGCGGCACTAACCTGCCGACATCGAATTTTCCTGAATTTCTGTCGGAGCTTTCCCATGATCCTGCATTACATCTACGACCCGTTGTGCGGTTGGTGCTACGGCGCCAAACCGCTGGTGCAAGCCGCCCAGGCTGTGCTGCCCGTGATTGCCCACGGCGGCGGCATGATGACGGGTTCCAATCGGCAAAAGGTTTCGCCACAACTGCGCAGTTACGTCATACCCCATGACCGGCGTATTGCCGAATACAGCGGGCAGCCGTTCGGTGAAGCCTATTTCGAGGGTTTGCTGCGCGATCACACCGCCGTGTTCGACTCGGCTCCACCCATCGCCGCGGTGCTGGCTGCCGAGCAAATGGCAGGTCGCGGGCTGGAGTTGTTGGGGCGTTTGCAAAGTGCTCACTACGTGGAGGGGCGCCGCATCGCCGACGAATCGGTACTGTTTGAACTTGCCCACGACATGGGGCTGGACTGCGAAGCCTTCGAAAGAGCCTTCAGGGCGGCCGACACCGAAGGCCATATCAGGAACAGCCGGGCTTTTTTGGCCAAGGTGGGCGGGCAGGGCTTTCCGACCCTGGTGCTTGAGCACGATGACCAATTCACCCTGATCGATATCGGGCCATGGCTGGGCAAACCCCAGGCATTTGCGCAGTGGCTGAGTCAGTCGCTGCCGGAGCAGGACTCATCCAGTTCCGTAGCAGTCTGCGGTTTCGACGGCTGCATCGATTGAATATTCCTGCCGCGTAAAGCAATTTCTTAGACGTTCTTCGCCTATTTGTAGAAGATTCATGAAATTGACACGTCATTGAGCGCGCAGCTACGATTCGGCCCAACGCCTGTGGCCGACCGCCACGACTCAAAAACAATAAAAGGCCCGCCGCGAGAAATCGTGGGCGGGCCTTTTTGTTTTCGTCATGAAATAAGAGCGCGATAGCGCCGTTTCGGAAGTTCGACACAGCGCGTATCAACCGGAAATAAGGAAAAGAACAAAATGTTGAACAAGCGAATCAGCCTGATCGCTCTGGGGATGTTGAGTGCGACACAGGCCATGGCGAACGACCAGGCCGAATCCAAGGGTTTTGTTGAAGACAGCAGCCTCAAAGTGCTGCTGCGCAACGCCTACATGAACCGTGACTTCAAAGACGGCAACCCGGATAAATCCGAGTGGGGCCAGGCGGCCATCGGCACGTTCTCGTCCGGCTTCACCCAAGGCACCGTGGGTGTGGGTGTGGATGCTTTCGGGCTGTACGCACTGAGCCTGGAACGCAGCGAAGACCGTAGCGGCGCGCAAGGCATCGATTTCTTCAAAAAGGGCGACAGCGGCCAGCCGGCTGACGACCTGTCCAAGGGCGGCGCGGCGATCAAGTTCCGCCTGTCCAGCACTACCCTGACCTACGGCGACCAGATGCCGGCCCTGCCGGTGCTGAACTACGACAACTCGCGCCTGCTGCCGGAAAGTTACACCGGCACCTTGATCACTTCCAAAGAGATCAAAGGCCTGCAACTGGACGCCGGTCGCTTCACCGCCGAATCGCGCAAAAGCGCCGAAGGTCGTGACAGCGGTGGCTTGAAGTCGATCAACGTATTGGGCGGTAGCTACCAGTTCACCGAGCAATTCAAGGCCGCACTGTACGCTTCCGACGTCGAAGACGTGCTGAAGAAGCAGTACGTGAACGCCAACTACGTGTTCCCGATCGACAAGGATCAGTCCCTGACCCTGGACTTCAACGGCTACCGCACCAAGCTGGAAGATTCCTACGTCCGCGAAAACGGTATCACCGGCGACGACAACAAGATCTGGAGCCTGGCGGCCACCTTCATCACCGGCCCGCACTCGTTCACCCTCGCTCACCAGCGCAGCACCGGCGACAGCAACCTGGGCTACGCCTACGGCGGCTACCAGAAAGATCAAGGTCGCGTCGGCGACGGTGGCAACACCATCTACCTGGCGAACTCCTACTGGTCCGACTTCAACGCCGAAGACGAACGCAGCTGGCAAGTGGGCTACGGCCTGGACTTCAGCACCTTCGGCGTACCGGGCCTGAGCTACAACGTGGCCTACGTGCGCGGTGACAACATCACCACGTCCACCAGCGAAGGCGGCACCGAGCGCGAGATCTTCAACCAGATCAAATACGTCGTCCAAAGCGGCCCGGCCAAAGACCTCAGCGTGAAACTGCGCAGCTCGGTCCTGCGCGTGTCGCAGAAGTCGAGCGAGTACAACGTCAGCGGCAACGAAGTGCGTGTGTTTGTGGATTACCCGATCAACATCTTTTGATGATGGGGTGTGGTCTTGAGGCCTGATCACAGCTGAGAAAGAAAAACCCCGACTGGTTCGGGTTTTTTTTTGAAAAAAACGCTGAAACGAAAGACTAATTGCCCTTATCTATCCTGACACCTAGAATTCATGCTATACGCCATTGACGCATAGCAGGGACTGCATGATCTTCGTAGAAACGCCCATTTTTACCGCTGACCTTCCAAGTCATCTGGGTGATCACGAATATGGAGAATTTCAGCAGTATCTCGCCGAACATCCCGAAGCTGGCGCTTTGATCGAGGGCACTGGCGGGCTTAGAAAAATCCGCTGGGCCGCACATGGCAGGGGCAAAAGCGGTGGCGTAAGGGTGATCTACTATCACGTAACCTCTGCTTTTCAGATACGTTTGCTACTGATTTACCGGAAAGGGATTCAAGACACCCTTTCGGATAGAGAAAAAGCAGTTCTTTGTGCCATCAATAAAGGATGGAAATAATGGAAAAAAATCTCTTCGATCGTCTTGTTGAAAGCATGACGCAGATGGATGAGATCGACCGTGGTGAGCGGCAGCCATCGCGTGAATTCCATGTCGATGCTGCACAGGTCAAAAAAATTCGTCTCGCCACGGGACTTTCCCAGGCCGCGTTTGCCAAGCGAATTGATGTTCCCGTGGGAACGTTACGTAATTGGGAGCAAGGACGTCGTGATCCTGAGGGGCCGGCCCGAGCACTGTTACGAGCAATTCATAACGACCCGGAGCATGTACTTGCAGCGTTGGGGTACTAATCAGTCGATTTCAGCTCAATGATTGCGGTGTTTCCGGCCCCCGTCACAAAAAAACGCAGCCCCTCAGGCTGCGATTTTTTTTGTTGGATGCCTCATGTCGCCGAAACTCGATTTCGGTAACACGTCTTTCGAACGTGTCGTCCGCGGCGACATGTTCGGAAGACGTGTCGCAAAAAGTGAAAAATTGCGACACGTTAAGGCCTCATGTCTACACTGGCGACATGAGAGAAGCCTTCTTCTGCTCAAAAAACATACAAAATGATCAGGGTCGCATCCATGAATGAACCGCTGCCATGGCAGGCTGACAGGCCATATAACCAACTTCCGCTGCTACCACCAGGAACTGAGCTGGAAACACGTGCAGTCCTCAAAAAATGTATTGAGGCACGCACCGCATTGGCCGAGTTGAAACAGGCAGCAGAGTTGATTCCGAACCAGACGGTCTTGATCAATACAATTCCCCTGCTGGAAGCCAAAGACAGCTCGGAAATAGAAAGTATCGTTACCACCACGGATTTGCTGTTCCAGCATGCCCAAGACACGGAAAACCATGCCGACCCTGCGACCAAGGAAGCGTTGCGCTATCGAACAGCGCTCAATCAAGGCTTCCGGTCTCTAACGGAAAGACCGCTATCGACCAACACCGCTGTAGAGATCTGCCGCACGCTGAAGGGCGCACAACTGGATATCCGCCGTACGCCGGGAACACAGCTTGCGAATGACCGAACGGGTGAAGTTATCTACACCCCGCCAGAAGGGGAGGAGCACCTGCGCAATCTCCTCGCCAACTGGGAGCGTTTTCTGCACAACGAAACTGATCTCGACCCCCTCGTTCGTATGGCAGTCGGGCACTACCAATTTGAAGCCATTCATCCTTTTGTTGACGGCAACGGCCGGACGGGGCGCGTCCTCAATACGTTGTTCTTGATCCAGGAAGGTCTGCTGAACCTGCCGATCCTCTACCTTAGTCGCTACATCATTGCCCAACGTGCCGATTACTACCGGCTCCTGCTGGAGGTGACGACCAAACAGGCGTGGGAGCCATGGTTGCTGTTTATGTTGAGTGCAGTAGAAGAAACTGCTCGGTGGACCACAGCCAAGATTGCCGCTATCCGCGCATTGTCCGAACACACCACTCAGTTCGTACGTGATCAGCTACCCAAAACCTATTCGCGTGAGTTGGTTGATGTCATCTTCGAGCAGCCCTACTGCCGCATCAGTAACGTGGTCGACAAGAAAGTTGCACAACGGCAGGCTGCATCACGTCACCTCAAAGAACTGGTCGCCATTGGAGTTCTGGAAGAGATTCAGGTGGGCAAGGAGAAACTTTTCATTCATCCGAAGCTGATGCAGTTACTCATTCGCGACAATAATGAATTCAAGCACTACGTCGGCTAAAGCACGTGAGCCGAAACGAGAAAGCCCCGAACGATTCGGGGCTTTTTCTTTTTCACACACCGGGTCTGCGTGACGACGTTACTGACAGCGATTGTTCATCGGCGCATCCAACACCTTCACCACATCATCGATGATCGCCTTACTCATATCCTGCAAAAAATGCGACGCCCAGGCATAGCGGTCGGTATCGCGAACCATGGCCGCGTCTGATGCGAGCAGCTTGGCGATGTGGAGTAGATCGGAAGCGTGGTAGAGAGCCTGGATAACCGGGACGCCAGTGTTGACGCGAAACAGCGGTTCGTTGGCGTGGAAGGAGAAGTGGGTGAGGCCGATGGTTTTCAGATCTTGGGGATTGGTCATTGGGCACCTCCGCTGGTTGGGAGGAATCGAGTATTTGCATGCCTTCGAAGAAAGGCCGGTGTGGATACAAAGAACGTGAAAACACAGATTTTGGACGAATCAATTTTATACATGGTCTAGCTCCTATCGTTGAGGAACTGCCACGAACCGTCGCCAAACGATTATGGGTGGCAGCTGTGCGCAGGTTGGCGAACCGGGACAATAGGAACCCGGCAGACCCAAAGGTCTCCCGCGCACAGCTACCATAACGGGAAAATACGAGCGAAAAAAAACGCCAGCAATCGTTATGGTGGCGCCTGTGCGCCTATTGTTTGGGTCGGGTCGCCAAACCCGGTCGCTGATTTTGCAGCGATGTGGGCAGCCTAGCGTGGGGCAGGGCGATTCGCAACCTACGATCTTGGCCAACAGGGCTTATTCATTCATTACGCCACGTAACGAATGAAGTTCCCGCCCCCACCTTTATCCCCTCCCGCCAACCCCATACATTCATCTCCAACGCCTCTCCCATCATCCCGACGGGAAGGTCACTGGAGTTTCCCTCATGCCTTTCGTAACCGTACGCATCACCCGCGATGGTGTTACCACTGAGCAGAAAGCTCAGGTGATTGCCGAGATCACTGAAACACTGGAGCGCGTCCTCAATAAACGCCCTGACCTGACCCACATCGTGATCGAGGAAGTCGACACCGATAACTGGGGTTACGCCGGCATCACCACCACCCAGTACCGCAAGCAGCTGGCCGAGGCGGAGGGGCAGTCATGACGTCCTCCGTCACCATCGATTTCATCTCCGATGTGGTGTGCCCCTGGTGCGCACTGGGGGCGACGGCGCTGGAGCAGGCGATCGAGAACGTGGCCGGGGAAGTCTCGGTTGAGCTGACCTACAAGCCGTTCGAGTTGAACCCGAACATGCCGGCCGAAGGTGAGCAAGCGGTCGAGCACTTGATGCGCAAGTACGGGAGAACAGCCGACGACGTCGCCGCCGGCAAGGCCATGCAAATCGCTCGCGGCGAGGCCATCGGCTTCAAGTTCGATCTGGAAAAGCGCACGCACTTCTACAACACCTTCGATGCACACCGGTTGTTGCTGTGGGCGTTGCAGGAAGGCCGGCAAGTCGAGCTGAAGAAGGTGCTGCTACAGGCCTACTTCAGCGAAGGCCAGAACCCGAGTGATCAGTCGACGCTGGTGCGTCTGGCGACTGAAGCGGGGCTGGATGGGGCAAGTGCACAAGAGGTGCTGGCGTCCGGTGCGTTCGCCGATGAGGTGCGAGAGCTTGAAGCGTACTACCAGCAGCGCGGCATCAATTCGGTCCCGGCCATGGTGCTGAACGGTCATCACCTGGTGTCCGGTTCGCAATCGGTCGAGTACTACGAACAGATGTTGAGACAAATGGCCAAGGCACCGGCCGAAGCCTGATTACAGATTTTCTACCCCACTTTTTATTGTCAGAGGTCTTCATCATGAGTATTTCGAAAAAAGTCATCGTTATCACCGGCGCATCCCAAGGTCTCGGCGACGGTATGGTCAAAGCCTTTCGTGAACTCGGTTACCGGATCGTCGCCACTTCGCGTTCGATCAAGCCGTCCACCGATCCGGACATTCTCACCGTGGCCGGTGACATCGGCGAGCCGGAAACCGCCCAGCGCGTCATCCGTGAAGCGATGTCTCGCTTCGGTCGCATCGACACCCTGGTCAACAACGCCGGGATCTTCATCGCCAAGCCGTTCACCGCGTACACCGCAGAAGACTACGCCAATGTGTTGTCGGTGAACGTCAACGGCTTCTTCTACATCACCCAACTCGCCATCGCCGAGATGGAAAAACAGGGCAGCGGCCACGTCGTCAACATCACCACCAGCCTGGTGGACCACGCCATCGACGGCGTGCCATCGGTATTGGCTTCGCTAACCAAAGGCGGCCTCAACGCGGCAACCAAATCCCTGGCCATCGAATACGCCAAGCGCGGGATCCGGGTGAACGCCGTCAGCCCGGGCATCATCAAGACCCCGATGCACGGCGAAGAAACCCACGCCGCACTGGGCAATCTGCACCCGGTCGGGCACATGGGCGAGATCGATGATATTGCGCAAGCGGTCGTGTATCTGGACGGCGCCAAGTTCGTTACCGGCGAAATCCTGCACGTGGACGGTGGTCAGAGCGCGGGACACTAAAAGCGCTTTTCCAAACCCCGGAAACATCAAAGCCCTCGTGTTGCTATGAGGGCTTCGTTTTGTGTGGTGCCCGCCAGACGAACGGTATGTTTCGGGAAGATTAGGTTTCCTCAGGGCCTCACACGTGAGGACGATTATCGCAGTCGATTCGACTATCAAGACCTCTGGAGGAGCCACACGATAAGCTCAATCAGGACGAGGTCTGTGCTTCTTCGGGGTACAAACCACGATTTCTGGCTTCCTTACTCCAAACACCATTGCTGCTGACGTTTCCAATCATTTGGAAATCCCATGAGTCTCAAATAGCCCGGTTCCTGCTGATCCATGATTTCGGCCAGGCGAAGCTTCCATTGGCTGTCTGGACTGATCAGGTCGGTTAGATAGGCCAGCATCGTCAATACGATGTACAGACGCTGCTTAGGCTGAGGCCAGTCGCCAGGTGCATTCGGAATGACCCATTCTTTTGGTAAGGATGGTCGAATTGAGAGCTCTCGGTTCCATAACCGTGAGTGGTGGGCGCAGCAGTTTCGGATGAAGGTCAGGGTGTGGAGCCAGGAAGCCAATACTTCGAAGGGCAGGTTGAATCTGCCAGCAATCGATTTCTTGTCGGCACTTTTGCCTATGGCGTTGAAGAGGGTGGATACCGTTCCAAGGCTGAGTTCTTCCAGAACAGCCCAGGCGGGCGGCAACTCAGGGTGGGCATAAGTCGACCCGTAGAATCGGAAATAGTTATCGCGCATGCGATTTTCAATCCGTTGTTGCTGGACTCCATCACCCTGACTGCTTTTTTTGATGCGATCAATCTCACGTCCAAGCTTATTCCGTTCCTTGTTCAGTTGATCTCGCAGAGGGCGCAGTAGATTGTCATGCGGGTATGACGAGGAGAAGAGTGATGCGTCAGCTATCCAGTCAGGTCCATATTTGGGGCACATGTGATTGCTAATTGTCGCTCGCATGGCGACTTCGACACGTTCGATGGCATCCATGGTTATGCGTCGCAACGAACCATCGAAGCGGTAGATGTCTACGACGGCCTTCAGTGTACTACCGGGCTTGAAGGTATGCTCCGGCCCTTGCTCCTGGAAGGGGCGCATGTAGGGGCTCAGGCGAAACAGCGTGACCACTTCGAGGAAACGCATGGCTCGGTCGTCATTGGCGATTCGCAGGCCTCGTTGCTTTAGCAGTTCCAATTGCTGTTCTACGCTGAGGGCCGGTTTGTCGAAGGGCCTCATGTAGCTTTCTCCAGGCAAAAAAAACCCGCACGATTTGAGCTTGTTGACTGGGTCAACCTAGGCTTGGCGGGTGTGTTGGGGTGCATTATAGGTAGGAGCAAGAGCCCGTCAACGTCGCGCTGACGTGAATTTGTAACGGGTAGGTGCGCGAGCAATGTTTAGTCTGTCGATGAAGATAGGCTTATCGCAGCAATGTGGCAGCTTCCAGCGAGTTTCCAAACCATAGAAGCAACAAAGCCCTCGTATTTCTACGAGGGCTTTGTTTTGTATGGTGCGGCACCAGGAGTCGAAGCGAAACTAACTTGTTGATGTGATTGGCGCTTTTTATGATATGACAAATTTCTATCCCTTTGTATACCTCACTAACATGCAGATATAGTTGAGGGCGTCGGCAACCTCCCCAGCTGCATCAGACGGGGGAGGTTCAGATACGGACTACCTCCAATTTTTTGAAAAGGCCGTAAAGTCAAATTGCTCCCATTCCTTAGCCCATATATCCAAATATGGAATATCTTTCGATGACGGAGGCCTCTCTGTCTGATCGATCTTAACAAGGGAAGGTAGTACTGAAGCATCACCCATTAAGAGTGCCTCACCCGTTTGAAGAGATGAAAGGTTGGATGTCAAGCTCCCAAAAGTATCGGGTAGAATTTTTCTAACGTAGTTTTGATCGTCGGGATTGGTTAACCTCATCGCTACAAAATTACTACATTGAGAAAAAATTGTTTCTGAAATTTCCGATGGTCTCTGACTGGCTAGAAGCAAGGTCACACCATACTTGCGTCCTTCCTTTGCAATTCTTTCAATCGAATTTCGAGACGCTCTGAATCTGGCAAGATCACTTTTTGGTACATACTTATGCGCCTCTTCGAAAACCAAAAGTATGGGTATTTTATGGTCTGACCCAAGGGGAGCTTGACGCTTATAGTTGTAGCCGAAGTCAAACAGTAGCCGAGAGATCAAAGATACTGTGATGCTCAATACTTCAAATGGGACACCGCTAAGGTCGATAATTGTTACGTTGGATTCAAGCCCTTCTTTATAACCTAAAAACTGCCTCAGCGTTTGCTCGAAGGTTATTTCCTTTGCTTTAGAGCCAAAAATGAAATTCAGCCGGTCTTGTCTGTATTTAGTCGTGAAACGGGATATAAACTTGTCTAGAGTGCCGTCGGCGTAGTCACCTTTAGAGATGTTGGAGTTCTTCTGTGCTCTAAATGTGTGAACCTTCTCAAAGTATTTATTGAAACGTTCATGCTCATCTAAAAATACACCCATTTCAGCGGTGGTGCTCCCATCATCTTTACATCCGTCTTCACCGACGATCATGTAACGATTGGGTGCTTTGTAATTCTCGGTTTCGTTTTTTAGATTTATGAGGCAGTTAAGTACTTCGTCGATGTCGAATTTCAATGGGCTATCATAAAATACTTTAGCTACATCTTTGTTATGTTTCTTTTTATTCTGGGTGATGACTGCTCGAAGGATTGAAGATTGGTTGTAGTTGTTGTTGTCGCCAGCATCTAGAAAGAGTTCTTCTAGCTCTTCGCTATTCAAAAGCCAATAGGGAATAATCATGCTTTCTGAGTCTAACTGGTTGGCGGCGTCAAAGGCAGTTCCGTACTCGGCGTGAATATCGAAAATAATAATGTGCGAGTTGTTTAGGCCATTGTACTCGCCTGCTTTGGAAGATATCGCTTTCTGCAATATCGTCGCCACAGTATTTGACTTTCCAGAACCGGTCGATCCTACTACGCCTATGTGTTTGTTGAAAAATTTATCTCCGTCTACTGGCACCCTTATACTCTCTGCGCGCGCAAGTCTCGAAAATTCGAATTTTTTATTATCCTTTAGCCCTTGGTGGTATATGGCATCAATATCTTCTCGTGGCGCCGGTGAGACTGACTTGGGAGGAATTGCGATTGAGTCTCCACCTCGAGTAAATTCACCTTTTGATACAACACCGAGTGGGTTCGCGTCAATTACATAGTTTTTGTCTCCGTTTTCTCTTACCTCAATAGAGAAACTGCAAATAACTGCAATTAGTGCTACATCATTATTGTCGGAAACTCGTAAATAAGAGCCGACCCTTAGGTGATCATCGGCTAACCGAAAGGACTCAAGGTCCGTTACGGCCACCCGGATTTTATCTGGGCTGACGGAAACAACTTCAGCGTTTATCTCTTTAGTCATTTTAAGATTCCGTTCATGTAGTCAAATTGCTCAATTTTTATGTGGGTGATTTTTACTTTGTGATTTATATCGAGAGGTTTGTCAATGTAGAATTCGTAAATTTCCACTACTGTTGTGGAGCTTTGTACTAGCTCCTCTAAGTCATCTATTGAATTGACAAGACGAAGCTGGATTTTATTGATTTTCGTTCGTGGGGTATAAAAACTTTCAGAATTAAGCACAGAGTCTTTGAATGGATGGCCATCTACAAACTTGTAATTATTTTTATAGAGGTTATGCTTGAGGCTTACATAGGTTTCTTTAGTTAGTCCGCGGAAGTGCAATGCAGGGCAATATGATAGACTCTCAGCTCGGGCCCACAATTTCCCCCAGCTCTTTGCAAGCGCGCGCGCTACCTCGGAAAGTTCGTCAATTTTATCGATTCCAGTTGCATCGATAATAAAAAATCTGTCGTATGGGTCGGTATTCAAATCTCTTGCAAGCTTTTCAGATCGAATTAGCTTGATGTACTGATCGCGCCCTTTGCGCTTAATAAACCAAGCGTCAAACAATTCCGCTTTGGGTTTTATCCCGGCTATGAAATCTTTTTTAGTGATTGAGCGATCTTCCAATAACTCCTTGGTTGCGAGGTCTCTGACTATTTTTAAGGCAGCACTATAATGATATAACTCTGCTTCAGCATGGCCTATTTTTAGCGTTTTGATCAAGCAGCCTATTATATTGTCATATTGTTCGCTAAATGAGGGGGCATAAATATTAATTTTTAGTAGGTGGATAAAGGATTCAAGTTCGGCGTCTGTGGCCTGGAGGTCCTCATGCACCTTTTCGATGTAAGATTCTTTCTTGTTGTTCTCAACGGTTCTTGTTTTTTTGGTGGTAAGGAAGCTTTCTTTGAGTAGCTCTATTGTAACTTCGTTTAATTTATGTTGTCCTGATTTATAGTGGCCGTACAGTAAGTAGTTCATTGGTTTGCAATTGTTTGATTTGAAGTGCTTGAGCATCCAAATTATTGCAGGTTTTATTATGGAGTGATTGTATTCTGTACCAGCATAATACTTACATTGAATTGTCGTTGATTCGAGGTGCGAGGTAATATCAATATCCTCAATCCCTTCGACCCAAATTATATCGTCATCTTTTGTTGATTGAAGGATTTCTAGGATTGTTTTGTCGAACTGGTAGAAATACCCGGTGATAGCTTCGGTAGCTTCTCTTGAAGTCATTTTTTTTACCGAGCTGATTGGTAATTAGTATAGAGAACAAGGCTGCCCAGCGGCCGCATTCTGTAATGAGCTAAGCCAAAGCATAAAAGCCAATTGTCAAGAGGACTGATGATCGGAAGAGATGAAGCATGGTTTGCATGTGCTGCCACTTGCATTTTCGATTCCTTCGTATGCCAAGGTTGACTTGCCTGATGGCAGAATGCCTTTTCCAAAAATAGTCCTCCATGCTAGCCCCGTAAAGCGCTTTGGAGCTTTACGATGTCCACGGATAGTCCACCAACGTTTACCGATCAATCAGCCGAGCATCGTTTTACCCCCGGCCCGTCCTCCGACCGGCACCATTTCACAAACGCATGCCACCGATCATTATGGGCTTTGACCGTACCGTAGTGCCCGCCGCCGAACAGATCACGTAATGCTTGCGGGCCGGCATAGCTAAGTTGCCAACCCCATCCGAAATTGCGTCCGTCTCGCCTGCCTACTAATGCCGATCAAACACGTCGCGAAGCCAAATCTTCAAAACCTTCCCCACGTCATCCCGCCAAGAATGTTGAGTGTTATCAGGGATCAAGGCCCCTGCGACCTGTGAGGGTTGTCCACTAACGCGGGACTGGCGGCTCTTTACGACCGGGAGCTTGGGTATCTCATGATCTGGCCTCCTGAACACTTCCGAGGAAGTGGGCGGGTGGGGGCCGCATCGGCTGACGAGACCAGCGCCGCGAGATCCTGAGTCGGGTGAAGGCAGTGATGTGATGACCGGGGCATGCCTGACTGTCAGTCAGGTGCAGTCCATTCCTTAGGCTGCGGCACCATCATCTGCATCGCTGTTGCTGGTGATTTCGGTGTTTGTCACGCCGATTGTCACGAGGGGGAATGCCGCAAACCCTTGTACGAGTTGGGCTGCAGCAGTGGTAGGAGCGCCCGTCTCTTTCCGGGAGAAAGAGACGGGCGCAGGTTGGCGCAATGAAATGGCCAAGCGGATAGGTTGCTGCAGGGCAGCTATGAAAGGGGATGAGTTGCCGCACTGGGCACACTGATAAAAGTAGGCATCCATCACATCGCTGTGACCGTGCGAGCTGCCGGACGCTAATCGCACTTTGGGAGAACCACCACGGTGTGGCGTAGCCTTAAAGGTTCTGGCTACCTGGGTTGCTGTCAACGACAGCGCTTTGCCCGATCTTTTCTACGCCTGTGGATAATTCGGGTCAAGGCTCGAGTTTCGGCGAGTTCTGCGGCTGTGGATGAAATTATCCACGGTGGAAATCAGTGGTTTTCCACAGACAGTTACTTGGGCTTTCGATTTTTTAAGTGAGGTCCATCCAAGCAGGGCGGCTTTGCAGCCCTGCTTGGATGGACCCGCGTGGAAAAGCGGATCACTGAGATATGAAGACCGAGCGCTTACTCGGTTGCGCCACGTTTTGCTTTTAGGCGAGTGACGTTCGCTCCGGTCTGGTTCGCGAATTCGTGTGGAGTGACATGCTCCTGCCGGTTGGTCTCCAGGTACCGGCTCCACCAGTTCATGATCAGCCTGCGCTCCTCGATGAACTCGGCCTTGTGGATGTAAGCGGCACGGACGTTGTTGCGCTCCTTGTGGCTCATCTGCCGTTCAATGGCCGTCTCCGACCACAATCCTGATTCGATCAGTGCGCTGCAGGCCATCGAACGAAATCCATGCCCGCAGATATCGGTTTTGGTGTCGTATCCCATCGTCCGAAGCGCGTTGTTCACGGTATTTTCGGACATGGGCTTCCAAGGTTTGGCATCCCCCGCGAAGACCAATGCGAATTTGCCTGTGAGTGCATGGATTTTTTCGAGTAGCGCCACTGCTTGCGGCGATAAGGGTACTAAATGGATATCCCCTGCCATCTTCGTACCCCTTGTGGAAAAGGGTACTCCCTCCAACGCGGGTCGAGTGTCCGGTATCTCCCAGGTGCCGCGCTTGAGGTCGAACTCGCTCCAGCGTGCGAAACGCAGCTCGCTGGATCGTACAAACACATGCAGCGACAGCATCACCGTCAGACGGGTAAGTGCCCGGCCTTTATAGGTGTCGATCCGCTCTTGCAGTTCCGGCAGTCGCGATAAGGGTAGAGCGGGGCGATGTACCACCCGCGGGGCTTTGATCGAGCCTTCGAGATCGTAAGCAGGGTTTATGGTGATAAGCCGGAGGCGCTTTGCCTCGCGCATGATGCTCTGCAGGTAGTTTTGTACCCTTAAAGCAACGTCGATCGTTCCGCGCTTCTTGATCGCTTCCAAGGGCTGCATAAGGTCATGGGTGTCGAGATCAACAATGGCGCGTGCGCCGATCAGCGGGAATACGTGGGTTTTGAGGCGGCTCATCACTGTCTTGGAATGGCCTGGTGCCCACTTGGCCGACATTTCCGTATGCCAGTCGAGCGCAACGCTTTCAAAGGTTCTGCCTTTGATTACGGCTTCCGCCTTAGCTTGGTGCTTGGTCTCTATAGGATCAACGCCATCCGCCAGCATTCGCTTGACTTCCAAGCGCTTGCGGCGCGCATCGGCGAGGCCAATGACGGGGTAGTTGCCGAACGAGGTCAGTCCTTCCCGTCCGTCAGGTTTGACGTAACGGAGCCGCCAGCCTTTGCGGCCATTGGGTTGGACTAGGAGATAGAGGCCATCGCCGTCGAAAAGCTTGTAGGCGCGGTCTGTAGATTTTGCCAAGCGGCAAGCTGCGTCGGAAAGCGGAGCTGTGGTGCGCGACATAAGGGTACTCCCTTTTATCGAAGTGACCTGTATCCCAAACTCTACCCTTAAAACGGTTGGAATCCACCAGTTTCTGACGGAAACCGATGGAATGCCAAAACGAAAAAACCCGCCAGAAGGCGGGTTTTTCGGGGGTTCCAGAGATTTTGAAAGCCTTCTTTGGAACCTTGTATGGTGCCGGCACCAGGAATCGAACCCGGGACCTACTGATTACAAGTCAGTTGCTCTACCATCTGAGCTATACCGGCGTGTCAGGGCGACGATTATAGCGATTGGATGGGTTCTGTAAACCCCTGAATTCTGACTATTTTTGCGCGAGCTTCAGGTCAGGCGCGCAGCAGGGTTTTCTTGAGTTTCTGAATGGCTTGCCAGGTTCTACTGTTTTGCATCGCGCGCAGCTGTGCTTCGGCCTGTTCGGCGCGTTGCAGGGCGGCGGCGAGTTGGTGCTCAACGTCGCTGACGGGGTGGCTGAAGTTGTGGCCTTTGCAGAACTGGAACTCGTCCAGGTTGCACGGCGGGATGTCGAAGGCGGGTTTGAGATTCAGGTGTTCTTCGGCGAGGTAGTAGGTGTTGATGCCGTCGAACAGGATGGATTGGTAGCCGGCGTCGGTGACGAGGCTTTCCCAGGTCTGGTCGCGCTCCCACGGGGTTTCGATGAGGATTACCCACGGCCGCCACTGGGTGAAGTCCATGCCGCGCAGCACGGTCTCTTCGTGGCCTTCGACGTCGATCTTCAGGAAGTGAATGGCGCGGCCCTGGGCGTGTTCTTCGCAGATGGAGGTCAGGGTGCGGGATTGGACGGTTTGGCTGCGCACGTCCATGCCGGCGTCTTTGTGCAGTTTGGCCATGGCCGGGTCGACGGTCGAGAGGCCGGTGCCGGCGATGCCGTAGAAGGTCAGGCTGTCAGCGCTTTCGCCGGCCACGCATTGCAGGTTGGTGTCTTTGGGGCGTTGCTGGCACAAGGCTTCGTAGTAGTTGGGCATCGGTTCGACGTTGATGCCGGTCCAGCCGTGGTCATAGAACGCCTTGGTGACCGAGTCATGGGTCGGGTGGTTGGCGCCGACGTCGATGTAGAAGCCCTTCTCGACGGTTTTGAGGGCGCGCCACAGGCGTATGTCTTCGAAATTCTGTGCGTAAGAAATGAACGTCACTGGCGCATCCTGTCGGAAGAATGTTCTTGTTCGTGGCCGCGCTGCTGGCGCCCTGGCGTTTGTGTATATCAAGAGAAGTGCAGCGGTGCAATTTCCCCTGTCTGCGGTCCGGGATTAGGCATTTATGTCGTTTTCATTAAATGCTTATGCACAATGCCATTGGCAGCGCACTGGGTTTAGGTCGAATTTGTGGATCCGTTCTCATTTGTCCGCAAATACCTGTTTTTTCGATTTTTTATCCGAGTGTACAAAAAATGAACAGTATGGTTTTAGCCCTGAAACAGGCGTGGATATTGGATCCACGATAATTTCATCAACAGAGTTATCCACAGGTCGTATGTGTTTAAGCGTGTTCGGCCAGGAGCAGGAAATTACGCGGCGTGAGCGGAGCTTCACAAAAGGTGCCGACGCGGACGCTGTAGCTCTGCTCGGCGAGGAAAAGTGCCCGGTCAAGGACCAGCCAAAGCTCCAGCGGGCGTCGGAAAAGTCCGCGTAGTAGTTCAAGGTTGCGCACTTCGGCCAGTCGCTGCCAACCGGCGGCTTCTAGGGCTGGCCAATCTTGCGGGCCGATTGTGGATAACTCTTTAAGTGCGGCCAGGTGATGGCAGTAATCGGCGAAGGGTTTGTCCAGCCAGGCGCTGGGTAGGGAAGGGGTTGGCAGGTACTCGTCCATGCCCCGCAGTTGCCGTTGCAGCAAGTCGAAGCCCAGACGCCGGGCCATGGAGGTGTCGCGTTGACGTCGCACGCGGGCACCGGCGGTAACGGTTTCACTCATGGGCAACGCGAGGTCGTCGAGGGAAAGCTGTAAACCAGAACCTTGGGCGGCCGAGGAAATCGGCGAGTATTCGGCAAGACTGATCCGGTTGTAGCAGCACGGCGCAATGGCGAGTTGTTTGCAGCCTGTCGCGCTGGCGAGTTGAATCAGCCGCACATGCAAATCACCGCAGGCGTGAAGCGCGACGGGCGTGTGATACGCACTCAGTAAAGTAGCTGCGTCTGCCGCGAGCACATCCTGTTCAATATGCAGCGCGTGCAGGTGATGACGTTGGCTGAGTGCCTGGCCGCTGGTGACCAGTGCCGGGTCGTACTCCAGGCATGTCAGTTGTTGCCCCGGTTGCAGCAGGCGGCGCCCCAGATGTCCCTTGCCCGAGCACCAGTCCAGCCAATGCCGCGGTGCCTCGGAAAACTGCAATCGACTGGCGAAGGCTTCGATCTGTTGCCATTTGCGCCCCGGCACATCGACGTTCAACCGATGGCCAGCCGCTTCGAGTGTGCGCGCAGGCAATTCATCCACCGCACTCAAGGTAATGGACATCATTGCCAAGGAAGCAAAGGGCTCCGGTGCATTCAGGAGGGCGGGTTGGTTGTGAGCGTTTTCCGCGTCTTCCAGCGTTCGCTCACGTAGCCATGCGGCTAAATCCGGGTAGGACCCTTCCCAGGGTAGCTGTAGATGAGTGAACGGCCGAGGTTTCCACAGTGCCTGATGCTCTGTCAGAAAAGCATCCAGCGCGGTGAAACGGGCGAGCAGGGCCTCGCCCGTCAACACGCAATCCTCAACGCCCTTGGCAGGCATCGACGCGCAACCAGCGCTCCAGCAGCTTGAAGCCACGCACCAGTACATAGGCCATTACCAGGTAGAACATGCCCGCGGCGAAGAAGATCTCCACCGGCAGGTAGGTCCGGGCAATGATGGTGCGGGCCATGCCGGTCAGTTCCAGCAACGTTACGGTACTGGCCAGGGCGCTGGCCTTGAGCATCAGGATCACTTCGTTGCTGTAGGCCGGCAGGCCGATGCGCGCGGCGCGCGGCAGGATGATGTAGAACAGCGCTTTGGGTCTGGACATGCCCAGCGCCCGTGCCGCCTCGATCTCGCCCGGTGGAATCGCCTGGATGGCGCCGCGCAGGATTTCCGCAATGTAGGCCGCAGTGTGCAGGGTCATGGTCGCCGTGGCGCACCAGAATGGATCGCGCAGATAGGGCCACATCGAGCTGTTACGGATCACATCGAACTGCGCCAGGCCGTAGTAGACCAGGAACAGCTGCACCAGCAACGGCGTACCACGGAAAAAGAAGATGTAGCCGTAGGGAAATGCCCGTACCCACCACAGGCGCGACGAGCGAGCGATGCCCAGTGGAATCGCCAGCAGCAAACCGGCGATCACGGCAATGGCCACCAGTTCCAGGGTCAAGGTTGCACCCTGGGCCAGTTTCGGCAGCCACTTGATGATGACTTCCCAGTTCATTGGGTGCTCCTCGCGAAGCCGCGGGCGGCGCGTTTTTCCAGGAAGTGCATGCCAGTCATCGCCAGCACCGTCAGGCCCAGGTACATGAACGCGGCCACCATATAGAAGGTGAACGGCTGTTTGGAGACGGTCACGCCGATTTGCGAGTGACGCATGATTTCTTCCAGGCCGATCACCGACACCAGCGCGGTGTCTTTCATCAGGATCATGAACAGGTTGCCCAGGCCGGGCAGGGCGATGCGCCACATTTGCGGCATGATCAACCTGGTGAAGATCCGCCATTTCGACAGGCCCAGGGCCACGCCGGCTTCACGATGGCCTTTGGGGATGGCGAGGATCGCGCCGCGAAACACTTCCGTGGCGTAGGCACCGAAGCACAGGCCCAGCGCAATCACGCCAGCGGCGAAGGCGTTGAGTTCAAGGTCGGGGTTGCCGAAGAACTCGCCCAGGGCACGCATCAGGTTGACCGTGCCGAAGTAGATCAACAGCACCCAGAGCAATTCCGGGATGCCGCGAACCAGGGTCGAGTAAGTGCCGCCAAGCCATTGCAGCGGCTTGTACGGGGAGGTCTTGGCCAAGGCGCCGAGCAGACCGAGCACCAGCCCCAGGCACAGGGCCGAGAGTGCCAGTTTCACAGTCATCAGCGCGCCAGCGGCGAGCGCCGGGCCGAATCCGTAGAGGTCGATAATCATGGATTTCTTTTCAAATCGCGGCAGGCAAGGCCGAGAACCGGCGCCGTCAGAGGGCGGCACCGGTCAGGCAGGTCAGAATCAATAGATGCTGAACGGGAAGTACTTGTCGTTGATTTTCTTGTAGGTGCCGTCAGCGACGATTTCTTTCAGCGCGGTGTTCAGCTTCTCGCGGATCGGGTCCTTTTTACGGACAGCTATGCCGATCTTGTCGCTTTCTTCCACTGGGTCGCCCTTGAACTCGTAGCTACGGCCAGCGTCGCTTTTCAACCATTCGTAGTTGACGTACTTGTCGGCCAGGATGCCGTCCAGGCGGCCGGAAGTCAGGTCGAGGTAGGCGTTTTCCTGGGTGTCGTAGAGCTTGATGGTGATGTCGTCACCATAGTGGTCTTCCAGGAAGGTGCCGGCCAGGGTCGCGCGCTGGGCGCCGATAATCTTGCCTTTGAGCGCCGACTTGTCGGTTTTGAAGTCGACGTCTTTCTTGGCGATGAACTGCAGCTTGTTGGAGTAGTACGGGTCAGTGAAGTCCACCGCTTGCTTGCGCTCGTCGGTGATCGACATCGAGGAGATCAGGAAGTCGAACTTCTTGGCGTTCAGGGCCGGGATGATGCCGTCCCAGTCGGAGGTCACAACGGTGCACTCGACTTTCATCTTGGCGCACAGGGCGTCGCCGATCTCTTTGTCGAAGCCGACGACATTGCCACTGGCATCTTTATTGTTGAACGGCGGGTAAGCCGCTTCGATGCCCATCTTCAGGGTTTCGGCCATGGCACCGGCGCTGAACGCCAGGGTGACGGCGGCAGCCAGGAAGACCTTTTTGTAGTTCTGCATGTGGGTAGCTCCGTTAGCGGTTGCTGGACATGAATTGTTTGCAGCGCGCCGAAAGCGGGTTTTCAAACACCTGCTGTGGCGATCCTTGCTCTTCTACCAGGCCCTGGTGGAGGAACACCACTTCGCTGGAGACCTGACGGGCGAAGCCCATTTCGTGGGTCACGAGCAGCATGGTGCGGCCTTCTTCGGCCAGCGCGCGGATGACATTAAGTACTTCCTGGACCATTTCCGGGTCAAGCGCCGAGGTGGGCTCGTCGAACAGGATGACCTTGGGCTGCATGGCCAGGGTGCGGGCGATGGCTGCCCGTTGTTGCTGGCCACCGGACAGTTGCGCCGGGTAGGCATGGCGCTTGTCGGCGATACCAACCTTGGCCAGCAGGGCTTCGGCGACTTCGATGGCTTCGGCCTTGCTCTGGCCGAGCACGCGGCGCGGGGCTTCGATGATGTTGTCGAGCACACTCATGTGCGGCCACAGATTAAAGTTTTGAAACACAAAACCGATTTCGCTGCGCAGGCGATTGATCTGCTTGCCGTCGGCGGCAACCAGTTCGCCGTTCTTCGCGGCCTTGAGCTTGAGTTCTTCGCCGGCCACCAGGATCTGGCCCTGGTGCGGGTTTTCCAGCAGGTTGATGCAACGCAGGAACGTGGACTTGCCGGAGCCGGAGGAACCCAGGATCGAGATCACATCGCCGTCGCGGGCGGTCAGCGAGATACCTTTGAGCACCTCCAGCGAACCGTAGCGTTTGTGCAAGTTGCGGATTTCAAGCGCGGGCGTGGCCTCAGCCATGTGCGTTCCTCATATATGTTGCGCTCCTGCTGTTGGYGGCCTTCCTGGCGAGGCGGCCAACCTAGCATAGCGTTTCAATGGCAGCCAACAGCGCTACGGACGGTAAACGGCTGGCGTGTGGCAGGTTGTCGCATCGGCGCAGCAGACTGTCGCCCCATCAACAACCGAACAGCCGTTTGAACCTTGCCTGTCGATAAAAAGCGCGGTGGCTGCCGCAAAAAAAGGCGCGATGTTGCCAGCTTTGACAGGGTGTTGGAAGCGCTATCCGGCCAAATGCACTGCTTGCGCACTTTTAATGTGCATAGAGCCATTTTCGTGTGTGTTTCCGGTGCGCTGATTCGCCCCGCAAAGTGGGTCGCAGGGTAACGTTCTGGCGAAGTGCTATTAAATTCAATGGGTTGCGATGACCGTCCGGTCAAGACGAGATCGCCGGGCTAGAGGGTTTTGAAATGTTTTGGCGCAATTATTGCGTGCAGAATCCAGAACGCCCCGTTGGCTTCTTTTTACGAGAAGGATCGCTGAACGGGATGCACGCATTCGCTTTTCCTTACAAAGGTAGTTTCAATGAGCAGTACCCAAAGCTCTAACGGCCTCGAACAGGGGCTCAAACCGCGTCATGTGACCATGCTGTCGATTGCCGGGGTTATCGGTGCCGGCTTGTTCGTCGGCTCGGGTCACGCCATCGCCGCTGCAGGTCCGGCTGTTCTGTTGGCTTACGCCGCCGCCGGCATGTTGGTGGTGTTGGTGATGCGCATGCTCGGCGAAATGGCCGTTGCCGCGCCGGACACCGGTTCGTTTTCGACTTACGCCGACCGCGCGATCGGTCACTGGGCCGGCTTCACCATCGGCTGGTTGTACTGGTGGTTCTGGGTTCTGGTGATCCCGTTGGAGGCCAACGCTGCCGCGACCATCCTGCATGCCTGGTTCCCTGGCGTGGACATCTGGGCCTTCGCCCTGGTCATCACGATGCTGCTGACCGTGACCAACCTGTTCAGCGTGAAGAACTACGGTGAATTCGAGTTCTGGTTTGCCCTGATCAAAGTGTTGGCCATCATCGGTTTCATTGTTCTGGGCCTGATGGCGATCTTCGGCTTCCTGCCGGGCAGCCAGGTCAGCGGCGTTTCCCATCTGTTCGACACCCAGGGCTTCCTGCCAAACGGCATGGGCGCGGTGTTGGGTGCCATCCTGACCACCATGTTCTCCTTCATGGGTACCGAGATCGTGACCATCGCGGCCGCGGAATCGAAGAACCCTGGCAAGCAAATCTCCAAGGCCACCAACTCGGTCATCTGGCGGATCGGCTTGTTCTACCTCGTATCGATCTTTATCGTCGTGGCTCTGGTGCCTTGGAACGACCCGGTACTGGCAAGCCTGGGTTCCTACCAGACTGTGCTTGAACGCATGGGCATCCCGAATGCCAAGATAATCGTCGACATCGTGGTGTTGGTCGCCGTGACCAGCTGCCTGAACTCGGCGCTCTACACTTCGTCGCGGATGTTGTTCTCCCTGGGCAAGCGCGGCGATGCGCCGGCCTTGTCCACCCGCACCAACAAAAGTGGTACGCCTTACTGGGCTGTGATGCTGTCCACTGGTGCCGCGTTCCTGGCAACTTTCGCCAACTACGTGGCCCCGGCGGCGGTGTTCGAGTTCCTGCTGGCCAGCTCCGGCGCTATTGCTCTGCTGGTGTATCTGGTGATTGCGATCTCGCAACTGCGCATGCGCAAACAGCGTATGGCTCGCGGTGAGAAAATCGTCTTCAGCATGTGGCTGTTCCCGGGCCTGACCTACGCGGTGATCGTGTTCATCGTCGCGGCCCTGACCATCATGCTGTTCCAGGAAGCCCATCGCGTGGAAATCCTCGCGACCGGCTTGCTCAGTGCTCTGGTGGTAGCGGCCGGCTTGCTGGTGGCTCGCCGTCGCAAGCTGGAAAAACGTGGCGCGGTGGTGCTGAACTGATCCATACCGCGTAACGCAAAACGGCCGCTGTCAGTGATGACAAGCGGCCGTTTTTGTTTGAGCCGTAACCCTTACTCGGCTTTTTCTTCCGGTACTTCCAGCGACTCGCGGTAGACATCGAGTGCAGCGCCGAAGTCAGCAATGAACTGTGGCTCGCTCAGCCATGCCTGGGCGGCGTCGCGGTCCATGCCGTCGGCCCACATGCGGTAGTCGATCAGCATGTCGGCGGCCAGATGGGTGGCAGCCATGCCTTCGTCGTCGGCGTTTTCCATGTCCAGCAGTTCTGGATGGTCGATGATGATAAAGGCCAGGTTCGTCAGCAGCACCGAGAGCATTTCGCTGCGGCCGACGGCTTCCGCATCGCGCATTTTGCTGAACATCGTCAGGGTGTATTCCGGGATCGGCTCGTCGAGGTGGCCAAGGTCATCGTCCAGCGCGACGGGTTTGCGGCCGTGGATATTGATCTGCTTGGCTTTGGCTTTTGCGCGTTTGGCGCGTTTCTGTTGCTTGTTCAGGGAGGCCATGGGAGCTCAGTTCGGTTTCTGTTGGGTTTGCGCGGCAATGGCGTCGGACGCCGCCACGTAGTCAGCCTGGAAGGCCGGTGATTCGATCCACGCCAGGGCGCCGGCCTCGTCGGTTTCAGTGGACCATTGGCGATACTCGATCAGCGCGGCAAGGATGAAGTCCATCGCGCCTTCTTCGCCTTCCTGCTCGTACACCAGTTCCAGCAACGGGTCTTCCAGGAAGGCCGTACACATGGCTTGCTGGCTGATCTTCTCGGCGTCGATCATTTTCTTGAACAGTTCAGTCAGGTCCACTGATTCGAAGTCGATGCGATCGTCGTTCGGGTCCAGCTCCACCGGCGCGGCAGCCCGCTGGGTGCGGTTCTGCTTGGCCTTGGCCTTGGCGCGGGAGGCGCGTTTGTGCTGCTTGTTGGCGGAGGCCATGGGCGTCGTTCCGTATTCGTTGAAAGGGCAAAAGGCCTAACTGCGTGGCACTCGCCGCCCGGGGGTATCGGGGGCCAGTTCGCCGTTTTGCAGCCAGGCCAATGCAATGGGCCATAGTGTGGCTTGGTATGCGCTGCGAAAAAAGGCGAAATGTCCGACTTCTTCTTCGCCGATGTCTTCGGGATGGATGCGCAGGTGAGAGTTTGTGCTGCCGGTGAAGTAGCTGAGCAGGCGCTCGATGGCCGGGACCGTGCCGTAGGGATCGTCGCTAATGCTGATGGCCAGGGTTTGCGCGGTGACGCCGGCAAAGGGCAGCTGTCCGGCGGTTTTGTTGATTGTGCGGCCGCTGGCGCGTTTCTCGTAGCGGGCAGTGGAGAGGCTCCAGTCACGGACTACGCCGGCGGGTGTGTCTTCCAGCCAGCCAAGGCGTTTGCCCGGAAAGTAGCCGTAGATCATCGTCACCAGCGGCATCAGCACATGCCACTTGCCGAACATGCGCCAGCGATGGGCCGGGGCATAGTCGCGCCAGTAGGCGAATTGCGCACCGACCGTCACCAGGCGCCGGATCAGGTGCCCGGACGCCCCCAGGCCCGCTGCACAGCCGCCAAAGCTGTGGCCGACCACATCGACAGGCTGCCCGGGGAACTCACGCTGTGCGCGCTTGAGCATCGCCTCGAAATCCAGCGCTCCCCAATCGGTCCACGAGGCTTGAAGCCCCTTGATCGATGCCGGCCGCGACTCGCCGATGCCGCGGTAGTCATAGGTGATGACATCGAAGCCGTGGGCGAACAGGTAGTCGGCAAAGCGCGAGTAATGGCGACAACGAACGGAGGTGGCGGCGTTGATGATGACGACCGGACGAGTGGTGTCCCGGGTAGCGTGGCGCCAGGTGAAGCCGCCGAGGACAAAGCCATCTGCGGCGATTTCGCTGAACGGTTCGCCAGACGCGATGCATTGCAATGGCAACTCGATTTGAGTTGGGACGAGTGAAGGTGTTTCCTGCAAATTCATCGGCGTCGGACCTTTGCGGGTAGCTGCCAACGATAGTCTTGATGCCGTTGATGAACAATCCATTGGCCTCAACGCAGTTGTTGATCGAGCAGTCGTTCTTCAAGTGCCGCCCGTTCCCGATCCAGCGCGTTACGCAGTTCCTCTTCACTCGGCAGGACAAGCTTGTACTTGCTGGCGAGCAGTTGCTCGTTTCCGTCCTGCACTGAGTAACGCACCACGGATTCATCCTTTTGCGCACAGAGAATGATGCCGACAGTGGGGCCGTCTTCCACGCCGCGTTTCAGGTCGTCGTACATGCGCACGTACATGTCCATCTGCCCCACATCCTGATGGGTCAGTTCACCGCGCTTGATATCGAAGATGACGAAGCACTTGAGCAAGTAGTTGTAGAACACCAGATCGATGTAGAAGTCTTTGCTGTCGGTACTGATGCGTTGCTGGCGGGCAATGAATGCGAAGCCCTTTCCCAGTTCCAGCAAGAAGCCCTGCAATTGTTCGATCAGCGCTTGTTCGATCTCGCTTTCCTGAAGCTTGCCGGCATTGGGTAAACCAAGAAACTCCAGTACCACTGGATCACGGATGAAATCCCGAGGGCTGGCTTTCATGTTCTGAATGTGGGTGGCAGCCTCCTGTTTGACGGCGCCACGATCGCGGCTCGCCAGCAGACGTTCGTAGTACAACGTATTGATCTGGCGCTCCAGGGCGCGGCTTGACCAGTTTTGGGTGGCTGATTCGTTCATGTACCAGAGGCGAGCGCTGTCGTTGTCGACCCGAAGCAGGCGTCGGTAGTGGGTCCAGCTCAATTCGGAGCGCAGTGCGTCGCGAATTGGAAACGCCTGATAAAACTGGCGCATTTTTCGCAGATTGGTCTCGTCAAAGCCCTTCCCGAAATCTGCCGTAAGCCTGTTTGCCAGGGTCGACAGTAACTCTTTGCCATACCTCGCCCGTCGCGCGCCGTTCTGTTCCAGCTCAACGATGTGCCGACCAATCTGCCAACAGGTTTGCACTTGAACGGTATCGACCGCCCGAAGCGCCTTGTGACGTGCCTGATGGATCAATTTGCCAAGGTTGCCAAGTAGTGATGCGAGATATGGGTCGTGAGTATCGTTGGGTGTGAGGGTCGTCATGAGGTCATCCGCAGCAGGTTGAACAGCGAAAGAGAATGACAAGTGAGCCCCCTTCGAAGATGCCGGGAGTTACTGAGAAACAGGCAGGAAATACCGGGTTCGCCGGCAGGACGGGTCTAAATCTGGGCGAGGGCTGAGGAACAAATGGCGTAGTACGTTTCGTACTCAGGCCAAATCAATCTAAACCCCTCCCTCCGACTGGAAATCCAAAGAGTGTAACGATTGGGTTCTGCAGAACCCGGGAGTCGTCATCATGAAATACCTCCATTCACTCCTGTTGCCTCTCTCCGCCGTCGGCGTGTTGATGTTTCCAGCGATGTCACCTGCCGCCAGCCTTGAGCCCATCGACAGCTCGGGGGTGCAGGTGCAAAGCCAGGAACAAAACGGCATCACCTACCTGTCCGGCGGTATCGGCGAGGATGAGTCCAAGGCCATCCAGCAAACCACCGGCTATAACCTGCACATGACGTTCTCTGTCGGGACGGGAAATGAATACACTCCTGACGTGAATGTAGTTATTCAGAAAGCCCCGGGGCAAACCGTGCTGACGCTCAACGAAGCCGGTCCGCTGGTCTACGTGAAACTGCCAGCCGGGAAATACACCGTCATTGCGACGCATCACGGAGAAACACGGCATGACGTTGCCGATGTTGGCAGTGGTGCAACCCGTAACCTGGTTTTCCACTGGGATGATGCGAGTTAGCGGGAGCCTGCAAATCAAGGGGCGCAATCAGACCCTGAATCTTGTGATTCAGGGTTTCTTGTATGTGGTGTCATGAACGGCGTACAGACCCGTCGGGGGCGCCGATCATTATCGACGTGATGATCATAACGACGCCAATGTCTGGATGAGTGCAACGCGTAAAGGGTTGGTTTCTACGCTCAGCAGCTTGATGGCCAGCGCGCAGCAGACCACGATCAACATAGGTTTGATCAACCGTGGTCCGACCCGGACAGCGGCCTGTGCACCCAATTGAGCGCCGACGAAGGCCGCCAAAGCCATGGCTATGGCTACCGGCCAGATAATCACACCTTTGGTGATAAAGACTGACAGAGAGCCGAGATTGCATGAGGCGTTGGCAAGTTTGGTAAAGCTCATGGCCCGCATCATGCCCAGGCCGCAGAGCAGTACGAATCCGACGATAAAGAAAGAGCCCACACCGGGGCCAAATATACCGTCGTAGAAGCCCAGAATCGGCGCAACGCTAAACGAAAAAAGCAGAATGCCGATTCTCTTGCGTCGATCTTCATTGGCTAGCTTTGGAGAGAGCGCAAAATAGATGGCTACCAGAATCAGCATGATAGGTACGCAAACTTCCAGGTAGCGCCTATCAATAGAGCTGACCAGCAAGGCACCGCTGGCGCCGCCAAAAAATCCGCAGACAACCAGGAAACGGCCTTCGCGCCACTCGATCATTCCTTTGCGAGCAAAGGTTACCGTTGCCGAAACGGTTGCCGAAGCGGCCTGGAACTTGTTCGTGGCAATCGCACTGATGGGATCCACCCCAGCCAGAAACAGTGCAGGCAAGGTTATTAATCCTCCGCCACCTGCTATTGCATCAAAAAAGCCGGCGCAAAATGCGACGAGCGCTAATAGGCTAATTACATCCCAAGACATTCCGATCCCTCTTTTGCAGGTACTGGCAAGTCATCCAAAAGTCAGCCCTGCAGCCTCAGCGGGTCTTCTGAAATAACGATAGGAGACGAAAATTTCGACAGGCCAAAAATGCGAACTAGCACCCGTCTGTTGTCTTGGATGATGTCCCGTCCGTGCAGCGCCCGAACGTTATTGATGAGCAAGGCGGACTCTTGCGTCAGCGTGTATTCGATTGGCGTTGCTTCGCGCACACCCTGGCAAAGGGCGGCATAGGCCGTTTTGACGAAACGTGAGGCATTGCCGTTAACCGAAAATCGGTATGAGTTGAAACGGGCCGCGAGCCCGACGTTGTCATCGAACTCCAGAATTGAAACATTGTGACCATCCTCTCCCTTGCCTCTGACAAAGGAGTCACTGCGGGTGAACTGAAAGCTCCCCGTAGTCAGTGCGAGGCAGTTGGTTATGCCGATTTTTTCGAGTATGGGAGGCAGTGGAATGACTCGTGTCGGCTCCCGGCTCGGGTTCCACAAGGCTGAGAGTATCAGCGACGACGGCGAGGGTGAGTGTCCGTCTTTCGCGTTTATGGCGCACCAGTAGGGCGCCTCTGTGTGTGGGCCTAGCGCCAGGCCGGAGTGGGAGTTCAATTCTTTGATGTCCGGTTCGGCAGGGATTCTGGTCAGTCCGCCGCCCTTGAAGTTGGCCACCAGTCGTACCAGTTTTCCGTCATTGTCCATGTCGTAGGCAAAGGCCCTGTTATCTACCAGTTTCAACAGGATCTGATTGCGGGCGGCCAGGCAAAGGACGTCGCTTCGGTTTTCCAGGGAAGTCTGGTCTGGTAGTTCATCTGGAGGGCTGGCGTCTGAGATTTTTTGCAACCCATCAAAGATCAATACGGAAACAAGGCCATCGGAATAGGCACTCAACAGTTCGCATTGGTCTTTCGAGAACGAGAACTTCAATTCAATAGCTGCCAAAGCGGCTTTGGACTTGGCTCCCGGTGCCTGTGGCCCACCGATGGCGGCCAGTTCTTCGGCGAATGTGTGAAGCAGCGTTGACTGCGGAATATCAAAGCTGAAAGTTCTGATTTCCTGTTCGGTAAAAAGCTCAGCGGTTTCGACGTCTGGTTGAACGGCGTCAGTCATTTTCTACATCCCTGCTGTGTATCTGCTGCCGGTTATGCTGCAGCTCCTCCTTTGATTCTGCACAAACTGTTAATCGGCGTATGTCATCCATTTCCGTTAAAGCAGACAGAGCGTTCTGACAGAGCAGGGACAATCAGGAATTACCGATATCCGATGCCTGAAGGCTTTTCGGTAGTCAGCCTCGGCAACCGTTACGGGCGCTTGCGGGCGTGGTGACAGGAGGTGGGGAATTGTCGCTTCGATGGAGGCTGGACCGGTGCCTCATCAAATCGCAGGCATAAAAAAACCCTGAATCTTGCGATTCAGGGTTTTCGGTATTTGGTGCCCAGAGACGGAATCGAACCGCCGACACGGGGATTTTCAATCCCCTGCTCTACCGACTGAGCTATCTGGGCAACGGGGCGCATTAAACGGGTTTTTCAGGGGGTCGTCAAGCAAGTTTTCAAAAAAATTTTAATTATTACCGTCGCTTACGTTCCGACCCCCGATAAATCGGGGTTATTCCGACGGCGGTACGTAGCCTTCGGCCTTGGCGTAATCCTCGCCGGAGAAGTACTTGTCCATCTCGCCCTGAAGATATTTGCGATCTTCGGCGTTCATCATGTTCAGGCGTTTTTCGTTGATCAGCAGGGTCTGGTGCTTCTGCCAGTCGGCCCAGGCCTTTTGCGAGACGTGGTCAAAAATGTCCTGGCCTTTGGCGCCCGGGAAGGGAGCGCGCTCCAGGCCTGGCAATTCTTCTTTGTACTTGCGGCACATGATGGTGCGGGTCATGACGACTCTCCTGCGTTCAATACGGCGGCCGCGCGTTCGAGCAAGGTTTTGACCGGGGCGGCAAGGCCCAGGCGCGGCGGGGTGGCGAGGTTATACCAGAGCCAGTCAGCCTCGGCCACGTGATGGCCGGACTCCTGGACCTGAACCAGCCAGGGTTCGATGGATAACTGAAAATGGCTGAAGGTGTGCACCAGGCTCGGCAATGCCTGTTGTGTGCCCAGTTCCAGCGAGTGCTGCGCTGCCAGATGTTCCAGGTCGTCGAGGTCGTCGAGTTCCGGCAGGCTCCACAAACCGCCCCACAGGCCCGTGGACGGTCGACGGTAAAGCAGGATCGCGCCCTCGCCGTTGGCGAGCATCGGCATCAGCGTGCGTTTCTGCGGGATGGCTTTGCGCGGTTTGGGGATCGGGTAGCGGGTTTCCAGGCCAAGCATGTGCGCCTCACAGCCCTTTTCCAGCGGGCACAGCAGGCAGCTCGGTTTGCTGCGGGTGCAGAGCGTGGCACCGAGGTCCATCATCGCCTGGGTGTAGGCGTTGACGCGGGTCTGCGGCGTAAAGCGCTCAGCGTTGGCCCAGAGCTGTTTGGCGACCTTCGGCTCGCCGGGGTAGCCCTCTTGCGCGGTAAAGCGCGCCAGCACCCGTTTGACGTTGCCGTCGAGGATCGGCGCGCGCAGGCCCATGCTGATGCTGGCAATGGCACCAGCGGTGGACAGGCCGATCCCCGGTAGATCCGTGAGTTTTTCCACGTCACGGGGAAATTCGCCGCCGTACTGCTCGACGACGATCTTCGCGGTCTTCTGCAAATTGCGCGCGCGGGTGTAGTAACCCAGGCCCGTCCACAGGTGCAGCACTTCGTCTTCCGGTGCCGCCGCCAGGGCTTCAACCGTTGGCAATGAGGCCATGAAGCGGTCGAAGTAGTTCAGCACGGTGCTGACCTGGGTCTGCTGCAACATGATTTCCGAGACCCATACCCGATACGGGTTGATGTCCTGCTGCCAGGGCAAATCGTGCCGGCCGTGGCGGTCGAACCAGTCCAGTACCGCCGTTGAAAACTGCTCGGCTCTCATCGCTTGAACAGCTCCTTGAGCGCGTCTTTCAGTTTCGGGTTGACCTTGTCGCCCCATTTCTCGTCGATTTTGTCGCTGATCCTGTCGCCAGCCAGTTTGGCCGCGACCTGGCTCATGCGGTCGTTATCCAAACGGCAAGCCTTGGCGCCCAGTTCCAGTGGGCCGCGGCAGCGCAGTGGCCACTCGATGCCGACAAACTTGTCGCCGACCTGACAGGCCGGGTCCGGCATGGCGCTGGTATCGCCTTCGACGATGATGCCGACGCGGTAGTCCATGCCCAGTACTCGCAGATCGATGTCACCGTCACCGTTGACGGTCATGCCCGGGATGCGCACTTTCAGGTCCGGGTTGCTGGCCACGCCGTTACGCAAGGTCAGGTTGCCCTTGAGCTCCTGGAACGGTGTGTCCTTGCCCCGTGGCTCGCCGTTGAGCGTTTTGCGGTTGAGCGTGGCGATGCCTTTGCACAGCTGTTGCTCAAGGTTGGCGTTGAGCAGCACGCCATTGTTGATGACGAAACTGGCGTTGCCGTTGAGGGTTTCGATCAACGCTTTCTGGCTGTTGCCGCTGCCGGTCAGGCTGCTGTTGAGCGTGACCAGGCCTTTGACCGGCGGATTCTTGCCCTGGCTTTCGAGGATTTTTTCTGCCGGTACCCGGCTGATCTTCGTCTGCAGGTTCAGCGCCGGCACTGGCTGGCGCACATCGAGCGTGCCGGTGGTTTCGAAGTTGCCCTCGTACAGATCGCCGCGCAGGTTGGCCAGTGTCAGCAGGCCGCCCTGGCCGCTGGCCTTGAGCGTAGCGTTATGGATCGGCAGTTTTTGCAGGGTCAACTGGCCGAAGGTCAGGTCGGCGTCCACATCGAGCTTGCTCAAGCGCTCCACTGGCAACAGGCGTTCGTTACTCCACGCGTCCTTGGTCGGTGCGGGCGGCAGTGGTGTGCTGCCCGCGCCGGCCATGGCATCGGCTTCGGTGCTGGCGACTTCGGCCTGGCGTACTTGTGTCGTGCTATTGGCCTCGGCGGATTTCGGTGGCAGGTAACGGTCGACGTTGAAGGTGTCGGCCTTGAGTACTGCGCGCAGCGATTGCTTTGCGAAATCTTCGACGGCGATACGGCCGCTGAAGGTGCTGTCGTCGACTTTCAGGTTGAGGTCGTCGAGCGCCAGGCTGGTGGGTGTTGCTGCCAGACGGCTGACCAGTTCGACCTTGCTCAGGCTGCCTTCGGCCATGGCCGGGAGTTTCTGGCCGATGCTGTCGACGAATTTCGCCAGGTCAAACTGGGCAATCGAGATGCCGCCGCTGACTTGCGGGGTCTTGTCGAGGTCGTTGACCTTCACTTCACCCAATGCCCGCAGTTGGTTGGCGGAGATCTTGATGCCGGTCCATTCGGCAACGTTGGCGGCCTTGTCCAGCGCCAGCTGGCCCTGGGCGGAGAACGTCATGGTCTTGCCTTGCAACGGGTCGCCGGCGACTTCACCGGACAGTCTCATGTCTTCAAATTTGTAGCGTTGCAAGGCGCGCTCGATGCGCAGCTCGCCGTTGAGCTCGGTGCGCACCCGCAAGACTGGCTGATTGGTGCCCAGGAAGGCGGTGAGTTTGACCGGGATGTTGATGGAATCGTGCACCGCGCCGGTACTCAGCTGGATGCTTTCGGCGCTGAACTGCTTGCCGGTTTTTTCGTCGTTGTACTCAACGCGGGCGTTGTTGACGGTCAGGCTGTCGATGTCCAGGCGAATGGGTTGTGCTGGTTTTTCCGCTGCGGCAGTAGTTTGTGCAGCAGGTTCGCCGGCGCTCTCGGCTGGAGTGATCGAGGCGGTGTTGGCTGGTGCAGGCAGCTTGCCGATGTCCTCCCAGTTGCCGTGACCATCCTTGTCGCGGTTCAGGCGCAGGTTCAGGCCTTCGACGCGCACGTCGCTCATCTGCACTTCGCGGCGCAGCAGCGGCAGTACGCGCACCGACAGGCCGAGCATCTGCAAGTCGGCGTACGGTTCGGTCGGTTTGACCATGGTCGCGACACTGGCGTCGTGCAACTCCAGGCCCAGCCATGGGAACAGGCTCCAGCCGATATCGCCATTGAGCGTCAGCTCGATGTGGGCCTTGTCGCGGGCAATCTGGCGAATCTCGTCTTTGTAGTCGTTGGGATCGAAGAGGTGGGTCAGGGCAAAGCCCAGCGCCACAATGATCAGCAACAGCCCGAGAAGTACCAGACCCAGGATTTTGCCGAACGCTTTCATGGGCGAGTCCTTGTAATTAGTCGAATTCAAAATTTAGCCGAGGAGTATAGCGCCCCCGAACAGACGACCGGTCAGCGATCACGCCGGCAGTACATCCAGCGGAAGTTTCAGCTTGGCGGCCAGTGCCTGCGCCTCCAGATGTCCGGCAGGCGCCAGCAAGCGCAGCGTCATACCCGATTGAGCGGCCATTTTTTGCGCTTCGGTGACCAGTCGCTCGGCAACACCACGGCGGCGGGTAATTTTTCGCACACATATTTGGGACAAGTGCCAGGCGTCTTGGTGCCTTTGCAAGCGGGCCGCGCCCAGCAGGCGATCGTTGAAGCGTCCGGCGATCAGTGTGCCGTCGCGCAAACAGTCTTCGATCAACTGCGCTTCCCCGGAAAACGGCGCGAACAACCAGTCCGGAGCGTCGCGGTAGATCTTCTGCAGATCCTGCCGATCCTGGGCAGTGGCTTGGTTCAGCGGCTCGACAATGATCGGCATGGTGATTCCTGTGAGGTCATGAAGCGATGGAGATCAGATGACGTACAAAACGTGATGTCAGTTTGGTTTTTCTGTCACTTGCAGATGGTAACCTTTGTCCGTTCGTCCGTCCTTCTGCGACCTGTTGTCGCACAACAAGGCGCTCCACCGAAAAAAACGGTCATGCCTGCGTGCATAAAGGCCGGGAGTGAACTGTGGATGGCGAACCCTACTGATAATTGGGGGATACACAATGACCACGAGCATTACGGCGGACGGCTTCCGTGCTGACCAGCCTGCGTTCCTGTCCAAGGAGCGGATCATCGCCAAGCCCGGTTTTAACCGTTGGCTGGTGCCACCGGCCGCGCTGGCCATCCACTTGTGCATTGGCATGGCCTACGGCTTTTCGGTGTTCTGGTTGCCGCTGTCCAAGGCGCTGGGCATCACCGCTCCAGTGGCCTGCGCACCCGACATGAGTTTTATCGCACAAGTCTTTTCGTCCCAGTGTGACTGGCCGATCTCGATGCTCGGCTGGATCTACACCCTGTTCTTCATCTTCCTCGGTTGCTCGGCCGCCATCTGGGGTGGCTGGCTGGAACACGCCGGACCGCGCAAGGCCGGTGTCGTATCGGCACTGTGCTGGTGTGGCGGCCTGTTGATTTCGGCGCTAGGGGTGTACACCCACCAGATCTGGCTGATGTGGATCGGCTCCGGGGTCATTGGCGGTATCGGCCTGGGCCTGGGTTACATTTCGCCGGTGTCGACCCTGATCAAATGGTTCCCGGACAAGCGCGGCATGGCGACCGGCATGGCGATCATGGGCTTCGGCGGCGGCGCAATGGTCGGCGCTCCGCTGGCGGCGGCGCTGATGGGGCATTTCGCTTCGCCAACCAGCGTCGGCGTCTGGCAGAGCTTCCTGGTGATGGCCGCGATCTACTTCGTGTTCATGATCGGTGGCGCGCTGTCCTACCGCGTTCCGCCAACCGGCTGGAAGCCAGAAGGCTGGACGGCCCCGGCGAAAAAAGCCTCGAACGCGATGATCACTCATCGTCATGTTCACGTGAATGTGGCCTGGAAGACGCCGCAGTTCCGTCTGGTGTGGCTGGTGCTGTGCCTGAACGTATCGGCCGGTATCGGCATCCTCGGCATGGCGTCGCCGCTGTTGCAGGAAGTGTTCGCTGGCAAGTTGCTGGGCAATGACCTGACCTTCGGTCAGCTGGACGCCTCGCAACTGGCTTCAATCGCCGCCATCGCTGCCGGTTTCACCGGTTTACTGAGCCTGTTCAACATCGGCGGGCGCTTCTTCTGGGCTTCGTTCTCGGATTACCTGGGCCGTAAAAACACTTACTTCGTGTTCTTCGCCCTGGGCTTTGCCCTGTACGGACTGATTCCGAACCTGGGTCACCTGGGCAGCATCGCGCTGTTCGTGGCGGCGTTCTGCATCATCCTGTCGATGTATGGCGGTGGTTTCGCGACTGTTCCGGCGTATCTGGCGGACCTGTTCGGTACGCAAATGGTCGGTGCGATCCACGGTCGCCTGCTGACGGCGTGGGCTGCCGCCGGCGTGCTCGGTCCAGTGCTGGTGAACTACCTGCGTGAATATCAGCTGAGCATCGGCGTCGAGCGCACAGCGGCGTACGACATCACCCTGTACATCCTCGCCGGCCTGCTGGTGCTGGGTTTCCTGTGCAACCTGCTGGTGCGTCCGGTGGCGGACAAGTACTTCATGACCGACGCCGAACTGGCCGCCGAACAGGCGCTGGGCCATGACAAAGGCGCTGACAGCAGCACCGTGCTGGAGTGGAAAGCCGCGCCGGGCACCAAGCCGCTGGCGATTGCGGCGTGGCTGGTGGTGGGCATTCCGCTGGCGTGGGGTGTTTGGGTGACCTTGCAGAAGACGGCGGTGCTGTTTCACTAAGGTGTTCATGGGTTGACAACAGCCAGTCCTGAATAAACACCGACACTGTGGGAGCGAGCTTGCTCGCGATAGCGGTCTGACAGTCGACAGAAAGGTTGAATGTGAGGGCCCCATCGCGAGCAATCGAGCGTCGACCGGCTGCTCCCACAGTTGTTTTGTGGTGTGCCAAATGGCTTGTATGGACATGTCTATCGCTGGCACCCCCGGATTCACTCCGTCAGGGATATCACCTCGCGTGTTTCTGTTTGGCGCCCGCACGCCTATAATGGCTGCCTTTTTCGCCCAATGATTTTGCGGAGCTGGTGATGGCCGAACGTAAGGCGTCTGTCGAGCGCGACACTCTGGAAACCCAGATCAAAGCCTCGATCAACCTCGATGGCACCGGAAAGGCCCGATTTGATATCGGTGTTCCTTTTCTTGAGCACATGCTGGACCAGATCGCCCGTCACGGGTTGATCGACATGGATATTGTCAGCAAGGGCGACCTGCATATCGATGACCACCACACGGTGGAAGACGTCGGTATCACCCTCGGCCAGGCGTTTGCCAAAGCCATCGGCGACAAAAAAGGCATCCGTCGCTACGGCCACGCCTACGTGCCGCTCGATGAAGCGCTGTCGCGCGTGGTGATCGACTTCTCCGGCCGTCCAGGCCTGCAGATGCACGTGCCGTACACCCGCGCCACCGTCGGCGGCTTCGACGTTGACCTGTTCCAGGAATTCTTCCAGGGCTTCGTCAACCATGCATTGGTCAGCCTGCACATCGATAACCTGCGTGGCACCAACACCCACCACCAGATCGAAACCGTGTTCAAGGCTTTCGGCCGCGCCCTGCGCATGGCCGTCGAGCTCGATGACCGCATGGCCGGGCAAATGCCATCGACCAAGGGCGTTCTGTAATGCAGACAGTCGCGGTTATCGATTACGGCATGGGCAACCTGCACTCGGTGGCCAAGGCCCTCGAGCACGTGGGTGCCGGCAAGGTGCTGATCACCAGCGATGCGAACGTGATTCGCGAAGCCGACCGGGTGGTTTTCCCCGGCGTTGGCGCGATTCGCGACTGCATGGCGGAGATCCGTCGCCTCGGCTTCGATTCGCTGGTACGTGAAGTTAGCCAGGACCGTCCGTTCCTTGGCATCTGCGTGGGCATGCAAGCCTTGCTCGACACCAGCGAAGAGAACGACGGTGTCGACTGCATCGGTCTGTTCCCGGGCGCGGTGAAGTTTTTCGGCAAAGACCTGCATGAAGACGGCGAACACCTGAAAGTCCCGCACATGGGCTGGAACGAAGTGAAGCAGAAGGTGAGTCACCCGCTGTGGCACGACATTCCGGACCTGGCGCGGTTCTACTTTGTGCACAGCTACTACATCGCTGCCGCCAACGCGCGGCAGGTGGTGGGTGGCGGTCACTACGGTGTCGATTTCGCCGCGGCGCTGGCCGAAGGCTCGCGATTCGCCGTGCAGTTCCACCCGGAGAAAAGCCATACCCATGGCCTGCAATTGCTGCAGAACTTCGCTGCGTGGGACGGTCGCTGGTAAATGGCAATCAAGAAAAAGCCGCCGATTCTGACCCTCACTCCCGAGCAGGAGAGCGAGGCCAATCGCAAGATCAAGCGTTTCATGGAAGACCGATTCGAACTCGACCTCGGCTCGTTCGAGGCGGCGGAGATTCTTGAGCTGTTTACCCGTGAAATTGCTCCGCACTATTACAACAGGGCGATTTTCGATGTGCAGGCGCACCTCAAAGAGAGGTTCGAAAGCATCGAAAGCGACCTGTGGGCGCTCGAAAAAAACTGATTTCCGAGCCAAGCTGAACATTCAAATTTGAAGGTTTGCCAGATGCTGATTATTCCCGCTATCGATCTTAAAGACGGTGCCTGTGTTCGTCTGCGCCAGGGCCGCATGGAAGATTCCACGGTGTTCTCCGATGACCCGGTGAGCATGGCTGCCAAGTGGGTGGAGGGCGGTTGCCGCCGTCTGCATCTGGTCGACCTGAACGGCGCCTTCGAAGGCCAGCCGGTCAACGGCGAAGTGGTCACCGCCATCGCCAAGCGCTACCCGAACCTGCCGATCCAGATCGGCGGTGGTATCCGCTCCCTGGAAACCATCGAGCACTACGTGAAAGCGGGCGTGAGCTACGTGATCATTGGCACCAAGGCCGTGAAAGATCCGGCCTTCGTCGCCGAAGCCTGCCGCGCATTCCCGGGCAAGGTGATTGTCGGTCTGGACGCCAAAGACGGCTTCGTCGCAACCGACGGCTGGGCTGAAATCAGCACCATTCAGGTGATCGACCTGGCCAAGCAATTTGAAGCCGACGGCGTTTCCGCGATCGTTTATACCGACATCGCCAAAGACGGCATGATGCAGGGCTGCAACGTACCGTTCACCGCCGCATTGGCTGCTGCAACAAAGATCCCGGTGATCGCTTCCGGCGGCATCCACAACCTGGGTGACATCAAGACCCTGCTCGACGCCAAGGCGCCAGGCATCATCGGTGCGATCACGGGGCGTGCGATCTACGAAGGCACCCTCGACGTCGCTGAAGCGCAAGCTTTCTGCGATTCGTACAAAGGCTGAGGACTGATCATGGCGCTGGCCAAACGCATCATCCCTTGCCTGGACGTGGACAACGGCCGGGTGGTCAAGGGTGTGAAATTCGAAAACATCCGCGACGCCGGTGACCCGGTGGAAATTGCTCGTCGTTACGACGAGCAGGGTGCCGACGAGATTACCTTTCTCGACATCACCGCCAGCGTCGATGGCCGCGACACCACGCTGCACACCGTTGAGCGCATGGCCAGCCAGGTGTTCATCCCGCTGACCGTGGGCGGTGGCGTGCGCACGGTGCAAGACATTCGCAACCTGCTCAATGCCGGTGCGGACAAGGTTTCGATCAACACCGCAGCGGTGTTCAACCCGGAATTCGTCGGCGAAGCCGCGCAGCATTTCGGTTCGCAATGCATAGTGGTAGCCATCGATGCGAAGAAGGTTTCCGGTCCGGGCGAAACCCCGCGCTGGGAGATCTTCACCCATGGCGGGCGCAAGCCAACCGGTCTCGACGCCGTTGAGTGGGCGAAGAAAATGGAAGGCCTGGGTGCCGGCGAAATCCTGCTGACCAGCATGGATCAGGACGGCATGAAAAACGGCTTCGACCTGGGCGTCACCCGCGCCATCAGCGATGCGCTGGGCATTCCAGTGATTGCCTCCGGTGGTGTCGGCAACCTGCAGCACCTGGCGGACGGCATTATTGAAGGCCACGCCAGCGCTGTACTGGCGGCGAGTATTTTCCACTTCGGCGAATACACGGTGCAGGAAGCCAAGGCCTACATGGCTAAACGCGGCATCGTGATGCGCTAAGCGCCAAAAACGATACAGGCCAGTGGACACCATGGCGTACCCAAGGCACTCTTGGGTACGCCATGGATTTCGGTAGCCAGACATGCTTAAACGCTTTCTTCTCGCTCTCGCCAGCGCTTCCCTGTTGCTCATTTACGGGGCACACGCTGCAGACCGTCCCGATACCGACCTGGTGTTGCTGACGGAAAACTTCCCGCCGTACAACATGGCGAAGAACGGCAAGAACTTCGCTCAGGACGAGAACATCAATGGCATCGCCACCGATATCGTCCGCGAGATATTCAAGCGCGCCGACATTACCTACAGCCTGACGCTGCGTTTCCCTTGGGAGCGAATCTACAAACTCACCCTGGAAAAACCCGGTTACGGCGTATTCGTCATGGCGCGGTTGCCGGATCGCGAGAAGCTATTCAAATGGGTCGGCCCAATTGGCCCGGACGACTGGATCATGCTGGCCAAGGCTGACAGCAAGATCACCCTCGAAACCTTGAATGACGCGCGCAAATACAAGATCGGCGCCTACAAGGGCGACGCGATTGCCGAGACGCTGGCCAAGCAAGGCCTCAACCCCATCGTTGTGCTGCGAGATCAGGACAACGCCCGGAAACTGGTCAACGGCCAGATCGACCTGTGGGCCACCGGTGACCCGGCCGGGCGCTATCTGGCGCGCCAGGAAGGGGTTAGCGGGTTGAAAACCGTACTGCGTTTCAACAGTGCCGAACTGTACCTGGCACTGAACAAGGACGTGCCGGACGAGACGGTGGCCAAGCTCCAGGCGGCGCTGGACCAGATGCGCAAGGAAGGGCGGGTGGACGAGATCATGGGGCAGTATCTCTAACGCCCGACACCCTCATTCAGCCATGTACATATCACTGTGGGAGCGAGCTTGCTCGCGATGGCGTCGAGTCAGTCGACATCATTGTTGAATGACAGATCGCTATCGCGAGCAAGCTCGCTCCCACAGGGGGTCTGCGGTGTAGATACTAGTGGTACACCCCATCCTTGCCATGCGCAGCCGTCGCCCGGTTACCGCGCACACTGATCATCTGCCTGATATCAATCCACTCGATCCCCTGAGCCTTGAGCTTGGGCAATTCGCGCTCCAGCACCGCCAATGTCTGTGGATACGGATGCCCGATCATCACCGCCGAACCCTGCTTGTGCGCGAGGCTGATCGCGGTCTGCAACTGGGTCAGGATCGCTGCTTCAGTTCGCTCATCGTCGAGAAACACATCCCGCGAAACGCTCGCCAGACCGATCTTCTGCGCTTGGGCAGCGGCTACTGTCTGGGCGCTGGTGCGGCTGTCGACGAAGAATTTATGCCGGCGCTGCAAATCGGCCATCAACCACGCCATGGCGGCTGGCTGTGCGGTCATGCGGCTGCCCATGTGATTGTTGATGCCGCTGGTGTACGGGACCATTTTGAACGCGGCGTTCAGGCGCTTTTCCAGTTCCTCGATGGGCAGCTCGGGATGCCAGGCGAACGGTCCGGTGGCCGGATCCATGGGCATGTGCAGAATGACGATTTTGCCGGCGCGATGGGCTTCGCGGGCGAATTCGGTGGCGTGCGGTGTGTCGGGCATGATCGCCGTGGTCACCGGACCGGGCAGGGCCAGCACGCGGCGATCCCGGGGCAGGTTCTGCCCCAGGTCATCGATGATCAGACTCAGGTAGGCTTTGTGGGGTGTTGATCCGGCGGGTTCTGCGTGAGCAACGCCCGCCAGACAACACAACAGACCGATCAGCAACCGCAGAAGCATCTCAACGGCCGGACGTGATGCTCAGCCCTTTGAGCAGGCTCAGGGCCTGGGCCAATTGGTAATCATCGTCCTGTGGCATAGGTTTGGCCTTGCCGCTGGCGCCGGTCGGTTTGTCGGCGCCGCCGTTGCCATTGCCCAGGTGACCCTGCAAGTCAGCTTCCTTGAAGTAATCGCTGTCCTGCTCGCTGGTGATCTTGGCCTTGCGTACTTCGATATCCGGCACGATGCCCTGGGCCTGGATGGAACGGCCATTCGGCGTGTAATACAGCGCCGTGGTGATCTTCAATGCGCGCTCGTTGTTAAGCGGCAGAACCGTTTGTACCGAGCCCTTGCCGAAACTGGTGGTGCCCATCAGTACGGCGCGTTTCTGGTCTTGCAGGGCGCCGGCGACAATTTCCGAAGCCGAGGCGCTGCCGCCGTTGATCAGCACGACCATTGGCACGGCTTCGCTTTCGTCTTTGCCGGTGGCAGAGAAACGCAGCTCGGAGTTGGCGATGCGGCCCTTGGTGTAAACGATCAGGCCCTTGGTGATGAAGTGGTCGACCACTTCCACCGCCGCCTGCAACACACCGCCCGGGTTGTTACGCAGGTCGAGAATGATGCCTTTGAGCTTCTTGCCGTTGTCCTTGCGCAGCTTGGCCAGGGCCTTGGAGACTTCTTCGCCTGTCTTGACCTGGAACTGGGTGATGCGGATATAGCCGTAGCCGGATTCCAGCAACTGGCTCTTCACGCTCTTCACCTGGATGACGGCGCGGGTCAGGGTCACGTCGAACGGCGTGCCGCCGTCGCGCACCAGGGTCAGGGTGATTTTCTGGCCGATCTTGCCGCGCATCTTGTCCACGGCTTCGGTCATGCTCTGGCCACGGGTCGGCTGGCCGTTGATCTTGACGATGAAGTCGCCGGCCTGAATGCCGGCCTTGGAGGCCGGAGTGTCGTCAATGGGCGACACCACCTTGATGAAGCCGTCTTCGGCGCCGACTTCGATACCCAGGCCACCGAATTCACCGCTGGTGCTTTCCTGCAACTCGGCGAAATCTTCAGGGCCGAGGTAGGCCGAATGCGGATCGAGGTTGCTGAGCATGCCCTTGATGGCGTTTTCCAGCAGGGTCTTGTCGTCCACCGGTTCGACATAAGCGGCTTTGATCCGGTCCATCACCTCGGCAAAGGTGCGCAATTCGTCCAGCGGCAGTGGCGCCTTGGTGGTCGCAGCAGTGCCCGCAGGCGCAACCGCCGGGGCTGGTTGAGCGGCAAACGCCAGAGGCGCGCCGATCACCAGGGCGATCGTCAGGGCCAGCGAGGTAAGGCGGGACAAATGCAGCATGTCGAACGAACTCCTAATGTAGGTAACTCAACGCCTATCCTTGCGCGTGGCACCATTGCGCGGGGTCACTCGGGTGACCCAGCTGACGAATTGCGAAATACAGCGCTGGTGTGTCTTGCCCGCCACTGTTACCGACAGTGGAAATAGGCTCACCGGCTTTAACAACGTCACCCGCAGACTTGAGCAGCGTCTGGTTGTGACCGTACAGACTCAAATAACCATTGCCGTGGTCGAGAATCACCAGCAGCCCGGCGCCACGCAACCAGTCGGCGAACACCACGCGACCACCGTGTACGGCATGCACCGCACTGCCGGCAGACGCGCCGATCATCACGCCGTCCCACTTGGTCCGGGCATCGTCGCCACGGCTTTCACCGAAACGCGCCAGCAGTCGACCATCGACAGGCCAGGGAAGTTTGCCGCGGGTTGATGCAAACGGGCCGCCAAAGGTCTCGCCGGAACTGGAAACCAGTGCGCCTGGTGTCGATCTGACCGGTTTGCGTGGAGCGTCGTCGCTGGCATCCGCCTGCGCCTGGGCCTCACGTAAACGCTTTTTTTCGGCTTCCTGCTGGGCAATCAGCGCTTTTTGCCGCGCTTCTTCTGCCTCACGAGCCTGGCGTGCCAGGGTTTCTTCAATGGTTTTAAGGACTTTAGACAGGTCTGCCTGATCCTGCTCGCGCGCCGCCAGTTTCTGATCGCGAGCCTTTACGTCGTCATTGAGTTTGGCCAGGACTTGCTGGCGCTCCTGGCGGACTTTCTCGAGCTCGTCGCGCTGGGTGTCGAGGCTGCTTTGCTGCACAAGCAATTGCGCCTGCTGCATGGCGATGTCTTTCTCGACATTGGACAGTTGGCGCAGGGTTTCGTTGAAGTTCTTCAACTGTTCCAGGCGAGCCTGGCTCAGGTAGTCGTAATAGGTGAGGGTACGGGCGAATTTTTCCGGATTTTGCTGGTTGAGCAGCAGCTTGAGGTATTCCTGACGTCCGTTCTGGTAGGCCGCCCGGGCCTGCATGGCGATCAGTCGTTGCTGTTCAGTGCGCGCGCTCTGGAGTTTTTTTTTCTCTGCATCGAGGCGCTGTAGTTCGGCTTCGCTTTTCTTCAGCTCTTTTTGCAGGGCTTCGACCTGCTTCTCGAGCTTGCCCATTTCGGTTTCGGTGCCCTTGAGCTGTTTTTGCACACCGGACTTCTCTTCCTGCAGCTTGCCCAGCAGTTTCTTCAGCTCGGCAATGTCCTGACGCGTGGCGTCCAACTGTTGTTGGGTGTCTGCGCGCTCGTCAGCAAAGGCCGGTTGGAGCAGGCATGTCAGAGCTAGGGCTATCAGGACGCGAAGCATAGGGGCGGGCGGCACCAGGGAAAGGGACGGCCTAGTATGCCCGCCATGGGCGGCAAAAAAAATGCCCATTTCTGACTGTGTGATAACTGGAGCGAGCGGCAGACTGAATTCCATTTCGAAAACTCCATAAACCACTGTGGGAGCGAGCTTGCTCGCGATGGCGTCCGATCATTCAACATAGATGTTGGCTGTCAGATTGCTATCGCGAGCAGGCTCGCTCCCACAGGGTTTGGCGGTGTTTGAGCGGCCGGATTACACCAGAATCGAAGTCCCGGTCATTTCCGCCGGTTGCTCAAGGCCCAGCAGCTTCAGCATGGTCGGCGCCACGTCCGCCAGCACGCCGCCTTCGCGGACCTTCAGGTCGCGCTTGCCGACATAGATGAACGGTACCGGCTCGGTGGTGTGCGCAGTGTGCGCCTGGCCAGTGGTTGCATCGGACATTTGCTCGACGTTGCCATGGTCAGCGGTGATCAAGGCTTCGCCGCCGACCTTTTCCAGGGCATCGACGATGCGACCCACGCACAGGTCCAGGCATTCAACGGCCTTGACCGCCGCTTCGAATACGCCGCTGTGGCCGACCATGTCGCCGTTGGCGTAGTTGACCACGATCACGTCGTAACGCTGGTTTTCGATGGCGTCGACGATGCGGTCGGTGACTTCCGGTGCGCTCATTTCCGGCTGCAAGTCATAGGTGGCGACTTTCGGCGACGGAATCAGGATGCGTTCTTCGCCCGGGAACGGTTCTTCGCGGCCGCCGGAGAAGAAGAAGGTCACGTGGGCATATTTTTCGGTTTCGGCGATGCGCAGCTGGGTCTTGCCGTTTTTCGCCAGGTAGTCGCCCAGCACGTTTTCCAGGCTGCCGGCAGCGAAAGCCGACGGCGCAGGGATGCTGGCGGCGTATTGGGTCAGCATGACGAAACCGGCCAGTTTCGGCTGGCGGACACGCTCGAACTCACTGAAGTTGTCTTCGACGAACACGCGGGTCAGCTCGCGGGCGCGGTCGGCGCGGAAGTTCATGAACACCACGGCATCGCCGTCTTCGACTTTTACCGGCTCACCGATGGAGGTGGCTTTGACGAATTCGTCGCTCTCGCCACGTTCGTAGGCCGCTTGCAGGCCTTCCTGAGCGGTGGCGGCGTTGAATTCGCCCCGGCCATCGACAATCAGGTTGTAGGCCTGGGACACGCGGTCCCAACGGTTGTCGCGGTCCATGGCGTAGTAGCGGCCGATGATGCTGGCGATCCGGCCCTTGCCCAGGGCCTGGAAGGTCGCGTCGAGCAGTTCGATCGACGATTGCGCGCTTTTCGGCGGAGTATCGCGGCCGTCGAGGAACGCGTGCAGGTAGATGTTCTGAGCGCCGCGCTTGAAGGCCAGTTCCGCCATGGCGACCAAGTGATCCTGGTGGCTGTGTACGCCGCCATCGGATAGCAGGCCCATGAAGTGCACGGCTTTGCCGGCGGCGACGGCTTTGTCCACGGCGGCGCAGATGGTCGGGTTCTCGAAGAACTCGCCGTCGCGGATCGATTTGGTGACGCGAGTGAAGTCCTGATACACCACGCGGCCGGCGCCCAGGTTCATGTGGCCGACTTCGGAGTTGCCCATCTGGCCATCCGGCAGGCCGACGTCCATGCCGCTGCCCGAGATCAGGCCGTTCGGCACCGTGGCCCACAAACGGTCGAGTACGGGCTTCTTGGCCGCATAGATGGCATTGGATTCGGGGCTGTCACTGTGACCGAAGCCGTCGAGAATCATCAGGACCAAAGGTTTAGGCGTGGTAGTCATGGAATCCACTCGTGGCTGAGGTAAAAGGGGTAATGGAAAAAGGGAGTCGCAGTTTAAAGCGAAGTTCCGGCCGCGTCACCGCCGGACGGGGTTTGGCCCACCATAGTGGCTGTGTATACTGGCCGACATTTTAACGCCCTGGAACCTCCTTCGATGGTTGCTCACCTGATTGAATTCGCCACTAACCACTACATTCTCGTCGGTATCTTCGTCGTACTGCTGGCGTTGCTGATTGCCTATCAAATGCAGGGCGGCGGCCGCAGCCTGAGCACTGGCGAACTGACCGGCCTGGTCAACAAGGACGCCGGCGTTGTGGTCGACATTCGTCCGAGCAAGGATTTCGCCGCCGGTCACATTGTCGGTGCGGTTAACATTCCCCAGGACAAACTGGCCGCCCGCGTTGGTGAGTTGGAAAAGCACAAGGCCAAGACCATCATCCTGGTCGACGCCATGGGCCAGACCGCCGGCACCCACGCCCGCGAACTGATGAAATCCGGCTTCACCGCCGCCAAGCTGTCCGGCGGTATCTCCAGCTGGAAAGCCGACAATCTGCCGCTGGTGAAGTGATATGAGCAGCGTCGTCGTCTATTCCAGCGATTACTGCCCTTACTGCTCGCGAGCCAAGTACCTGCTCGAGAACAAAGGCGTGGCCTTCGAAGAGATCAAGGTCGATGGCAAGCCGCAGGTGCGCGCTGCGATGGCCCAGAAGGCCGGGCGTACGTCCGTACCGCAAATCTGGATCGGCAGCACCCACGTGGGCGGATGTGATGATCTCTTCGCTCTGGAGCGCGCCGGCAAGCTCGACGCGCTGCTCAGGGCCTGAAGACAATACCCCAAACAAGCAAACCTAAAAGAACCCTGGATCAAGAAGGATCTGCGATGACTGACCAACAGAACACTGCTGCGAACGAAGAAGAAACTGCACCGCAATTCTCCTTGCAGCGCATTTATGTGCGTGACCTGTCCTTCGAAGCTCCGAAAAGCCCGGCGATCTTCCGCCAGCAGTGGGAGCCGAGCGTCGCTCTGGATCTGAACACCCGTCAGAAGACGCTGGAAGCCGACTTCCACGAAGTCGTGCTGACCCTGTCGGTTACCGTGAAAAACGGTGACGAAGTGGCGTTCATCGCCGAAGTGCAACAGGCCGGGATCTTCCTGATCAAGAACCTGGACGACGCTTCGATGAGCCACACCCTGGGTGCGTTCTGCCCGAACATCCTGTTCCCGTACGCTCGCGAAACCCTGGACAGCCTGGTGACCCGCGGTTCGTTCCCGGCACTGATGCTGGCTCCGGTGAACTTCGATGCGCTGTACGCGCAAGAGCTGCAACGCATGCAGGCTGCTGGCGAGACGCCGACCGTTCAGTAAAAGCGTTTCAATACTGTGGGAGCGAGCTTGCTCGCGATGAGGTCACCAGCTTCAACATCAATGTTGACTGATGCACCGCCATCGCGAGCAAGCTCGCTCCCACATTTTTTTGGGTGTTATTTAAAGCCGTTTTGACGCCACGCTTCGTACACGGCCACCGCGACAGTGTTCGACAGATTCAGGCTGCGGCAGCCCTCGCGCATAGGCAGACGCAGGCGTTGCTCGCCAGGCAGGGCGTCCAGTACTTCGGCGGGCAAGCCCCGGCTTTCCGGGCCGAACAGGAACGCGTCGCCCGGAACGAAGCTGGCATCGTGGAACGGCCGCGAGCCCTTGGTGGTGAAGGCGAACAGTCGTGGATGGCCGAGGCTCTCCAGGCAGCTGGCGAGGTCCGCGTGGCGTTGCAGGGTGGCATACTCGTGGTAATCGAGGCCGGCCCGGCGCAGGCGCTTGTCGTCCATCTCGAAGCCCAGCGGTTCGATCAAATGCAGGTGGCAGCCACTGTTGGCGCACAGCCTGATAACGTTGCCGGTATTCGGCGGAATTTCTGGTTGGAAAAGGATGACGTGAAACATGCACGGCTCCGAAGGTAAAGATGACGCGCATTCTACGCCGCCAGAAGGCGTGCGTTCGAAACTATTCCTGCGGGTGATGGGCTCGCTGGCGATTGTCGGGGTGATGGTCGGGATGATGATCGGTCGCCTGACCACACCAGACCCCAGTCAGTTGCAGCAGGTGGAAGTGACGAACGACGGGCTGGTGGTGTGGTTCAACAATGAACCCAAGACCCACGGCGAGATGGTTGATGGCAGTGTCGCGCTGCTGTTTGGCGCCGAGGGCAAGGCGCAGAAAGGCCAGCTCAAGCTCGGTGGCAAGGACGTGAACTGGCGGGTGCGTTTGAGCGATGGGGGGTTGTTGCTGACGCTGGTGGCGGCCCGGCCCCTGCAGGGCGAATGGGCCGGTAGCGAGGTCGATGACCGCTGGCGGCTGGAGATCCATCTCCGAGAGCAATAAAAGAGGGAATCCCCGGCCTGCCTGTACCAAGGTTCCCGAAACGGGAGGCTCGTCGCGAATGCGGTGTGAGCCCGGTGTAAAGAGGGAACCCCTGACCTGCCTGTATCAAGGGCCCCAAAACTGCTGGGCTCGTCGCGGGTGCGGTGTGAGCCCGATGTAAAGAGGGGAATCCCCGGCCTGCCTGTACCAAGGTCCCCGAAACCGGGTAGGTGAACTGATTCACTTGAAAGGGTTATTGCAGGGGGCGTGCCAGGTTTTAACAGTTTGGAACAAAAAATCGCTTTGATGCGCTGAAAGCCCCGGGATTCGGGGCTTTCGTGTTTTTTTGAAAGGGATTCGGTTGCGAAAGCAGGCGGGGATTCGAAGCTGTTTTTGTGCGCGATTGCGGTTCACGGTGCATTGCGGCGGTGCATGGAACGTGGTTGTGTGTACGCCTGTAGGAGCTGCCGAAGGCTGCGATCTTTTCGCTTGCGACTAAACTCGAAAGCCAGATTTAGCCCTCATCCCCCTCATCCTCATCCCCGCCATCCACCTTCATCCCCAATTCCTTGATCTTGCGGGTCAGGGTGTTGCGCCCCCAGCCCAGCAAAACGGCGGCATCGCGGCGTCGACCGGCGGTGTGCTTGAGGGCGGTCTCGATCATGATCCGCTCGAAGGCCGGCACGGCGCTGTCGAGCAGGCTCGACTGACCACGGGCCAGCGCCTGATCAGCCCATTGGCGCAGGGCCTGTTCCCAGTTGGTCACGGGTGCCGAGTCCTGCGGCAGGCTCAGCAGCTCAGGCGGCAGGTCGCCGATGTGCACTTCGCGACCCGAAGCCATCACGGTGATCCAGCGGCAGGTGTTCTCCAGCTGCCGCACGTTGCCCGGCCACGGCAGGTTTTTCAGGTATTCCTCGGTTTCGCTTTTCAGCAGCTTAGGCTCGACTGCCAGCTCCTGAGCGGCGCGGCCGAGGAAGTGCTTGGCCAGGGTCGGGATGTCTTCGCGACGATCCGACAGGCGCGGGATATGGATGCGGATCACGTTGAGGCGATGGAACAAGTCCTCACGGAATTTCCCGGCGTGCACCAGGGTTTCCAGATTCTGGTGAGTCGCGGCAATGATGCGCACATCGACCTTCACCGGCACATGACCACCGACGCGGTAGAACTCGCCATCGGCCAGTACCCGCAGCAAGCGGGTCTGGGTGTCGGCGGGCATGTCACCGATTTCGTCGAGGAACAGCGTACCGCCATCGGCTTGTTCGAAACGCCCGCGACGCAGGTTGGCGGCGCCCGTGAACGCACCTTTCTCGTGGCCGAACAGTTCGGATTCCATCAGGTCTTTCGGGATCGCCGCCATGTTCAGTGCAATGAACGGCGAAGCGGCGCGCGGGCTGTGGCGATGCAGCGCGTGGGCCACCAGTTCTTTACCGGTACCCGATTCACCATTGATCAGCACGGTGATGTTGGAGTGGCTCAAGCGTCCGATGGCGCGAAAAACTTCCTGCATCGCCGGCGCTTCGCCGATGATTTCCGGGGTGCGGGTCAGGGTCGGGGCAACTTCCAGGCCCTGTTGTTCCTGAGCGTGCTGGTTGGCGCGCTTGACCAGGGAAACTGCCTCGTCGACATCGAACGGCTTGGGCAGGTACTCGAAAGCGCCGCCCTGATAGGACGCGACAGCGCTGTCCAGATCGGAATGAGCGGTCATGATGATCACTGGCAGCCGAGGGTGCTGCTCGCGAATCCGCGCCAGAAGCTCCAGGCCGCTGGCACCGGGCATGCGGATGTCGGAAATGATCACGTCCGGCTGCTGGCGCGCCAGACGGCTCATCACGCCATCGGCGCTGTCGAAGCTTTGCGTGGTCATGCCTTCCTGTTGCAGGGCTTTTTCCAGGACCCAACGGATAGAACGGTCGTCATCGACGATCCACACGGTTTCACTACGGCTCATGTCGATGTGGCTCCTTGTTCCAGTGGCAGAAAGATCGAGAAGGTGGTGTGGCCGGGGTGGCTGTCACATTCGATCAGGCCCTGGTGCTGGCTGATGATGTTCTGGGTAATGGCCAGGCCCAGCCCGGTACCGTCCGGACGACCGCTGACCATGGGGAAGAAAATGGTTTCCTGAAGTTCTGCCGGGATGCCCGGACCGTTGTCGATGATCTCGATCTTGGTTACCAGGCGATGGCGCACATGGCCGATGGTGAACTGGCGCATGGCGCGGGTGCGCAGGCTGATGCGACCCAGGCGCAGTTCATTCTGGCTGCTGATGGCCTGCATGGCGTTGCGCACGATGTTCAGGACCGCCTGAATCATTTGCTCGCGATCGATCAGGACGTCGGGGATGCTTGGGTCATAGTCACGCACCAAGGTGATGCAGCCCTGGCTTTCGGCCTCCACCAGATGGCAGACACGCTCAAGCACTTCGTGGACATTACACATGGCCAGCGACGGCAGCTTGTTGGAGCCGAGCATGCGGTCCACCAGGTTACGCAAGCGGTCGGCTTCTTCGATGATGACGTTGGTGTAGTCGCGCAGGCTTTCTTCCGGCAGTTCCCGGGCCAGCAATTGTGCCGCGCCGCGAATCCCACCCAAGGGGTTCTTGATTTCATGGGCAAGGCCGCGCACCAGCATCTTGCTGGTTTCCTGCTTCGACAGCTGCGCTTCTTCCTTGGTGATCCGCAGCAGGCGGTCGCGGGGGTGGACTTCGAGCAGCAGCATCGTGTCGCCGTTGCTCAGAATCGGCGTGACCGCGTAGTCGACGGTCAGGGTCTGGCCGGTGAGGGCGGTGAGCATGGCTTCGCGCTTGGTGAACGGGTGAGCTTGTTCGACGGCCTGGCGCAACGAGTTCAGCGCCTCGGTCGATTCGGTAAACAACTCACTGATGAACTGCCCATGGCTGCGCTGACCGCTGATGGCCAGCAGCATCTCCGCTGCCGGGTTCATGTACTCGAGGCGCAGTTCGGCGTCGAGCAGGATGGTGGCAGTGGTGAGGTTGTCGAGTAGCAAACGGTGGAGTGCGTCGCTAATGGTCATCAGGACCTCTTTTAGGGCAGAGCATGCGCAAGAAAAAAACGCTGGTACGGGCAAAATGCAAAAACCAAACCAAGGCTCCGAAAAGAAGCGTTCAGCGCCTGAAACAGGCGTTTGACGCTCGTTTGCGTGGCGTTCTGCCAGCTTTTGCGGGTACTTTCGAACCAAAATGGGTTGGAATGTGAGTGCGGTGCAAGCAGTTGCACCAATATAGTGCGCAAACCTGAGCGAGGTTAGAAAAGTCGCAGGAAAGGATTTTTTTCTTCGGCGGGTTTGTCGCTGAGCGGGCATTCCGGCCGCTGGCCGTAGTCTTCGAGAGTGCAGGGTTTGATCCTGCGCTTCTGGGCGAGAGACGTGCGCTGCATGTGGAAAGGTTGGCTGGCGGTGCGTTCGACGATGCGACCCTGTTCGTCGAGGATTTCCACGGACAGGGTATGGCTGCCGCGATTGATGTTGCTCAAGGCGAACACCGGGCTCAGGCCGGGTTCGGCGGTGGGGTGGCCGTCGAGCAGCAACCGGTAGCGGTGACCGGGCTGCAGGGCAGGTTCGTTGGTGGCGCTGACGATGACTTCGCCGCTGTTGCTGCGGATGGTTGCGTCGGGTTCCGGGATCAGGATGCGCAGCACCTCATAGTGGAACAACGCTTGTACTTCGGGACTGCTCTGGGCGATCAACGGCGCTGCACTGGTGGGGTTGGCCGCCATTCGATTGGTCGTTGTCAGCGGTACACGCCTGGCGTCACCGGGTTTGGGCTGGTCGGTGAAAACCCGATTGCCCTGGGCGTCGACATACATGAAGACCTCTGCCGAGGCGGGCAGGACGACCAGGCAGGCGATCAGTAGCCAGGCCTTCAAGGCTTGTGCACTCGCTGTACGGTGAATGTCACCGCGGGGCTCTGCTGCACAACATTTTCGCCATCGATCACTTGCACGGCGAGGCGATGTTCGCCTCGATCGATGTTCACCAGTTGCAGGGTCGGCACGTTGCCTGGCTGGCCGTAGGGCTGGCCGTCCAGCAGCAGACGCAGCAGGTGGGGCCCTTGCAGGCGCGGCTTGATCAGTACGTTTATCGTGAAGGTGCCATTGTTGGCGCGTAACGCTTCTGTGGTGGGCAGGCCGGTGAGTTCCAGTTTTTCGTAGGCACTGTGGATTGGCTCGGGGTTATTGCCGGCCAGAGGTTGTGCAGGAGCGCTGGGCGGTTGGCGTTCGATGCTGTTGAGCGGCGGCAAATCAACCGCCCGGGCTTCAACACCAGCGGGCGGTTGATTGCTGTAGGCGGTATTACCGGCGGCATCGGTGTATTTGTAGATTTGGGCCATCACGGGAAAATTGAAGGACAGCAGTAGAAGTAATAACAGTGGCCGCATTCGGACTCCCTGTGTGAAGCAAAGACTACTCCGCCAATGGAATACCCTCGCTGCCAGCATAGAACACAACAAGTTCTACCGGTTCATCGCCGGTGACTCCGCGATGAGTGATATTGACCATTTCGGCCAGCGCTTCGCCTTGTTTGATGCGTCTGGTCTGGCCGCTGTTCCTGTCTTCGACGGTTAGCTCGCCGGAGAGGATGTAAGCCGCGTTGGGAATCGGATGGGTGTGCCAGGGGAGTTTGCTATTGGCAGGGATCGTGAGTTTGAGCACTGTCAGTTCGGGCGCGGCATCCGGGTAGCGAATGTAAGGTGTGCTATCCCACGACTTGCTGCTTTGAAGCAGGATTTCCCGTTTGATTTCTGTCGATGGGGGTTTTGTGGTGCAGCCTAGAAGGGCGAGGGCGGTGAGAGCGGCCAGTAGCGTCTTGAGTGGGAAAGTTTTCATCATTCCATCCGTTGATTGCAGGTAGTGAACAGGCTACGAGTCATTCAAGTTGGTTGATGCCGGACGATGCTGTGTGTGCCCGAGGAGATGTCGGGTTTCATTGTCGGAAGTTGCCCACAAAAAAGGCCTCCCGAAGGAGGCCTCTTTTTGTCACGCCGCTTGCGCAGGCGCTACCGGATTAGCAGCTGTAGTACAGCTCGTATTCCAGTGGGTGTACGAAGGTACGTACCTTGATTTCTTCTTCGCTTTTCAGGGCGATGTAAGCGTCGATGAAGTCGTCGCTGAAAACGCCGCCTTTGGTCAGGAACGCACGACCTTTGTCCAGCTCTTCCAGGGCTTCTTTCAGGCTGCCGCAAACTTGTGGGATCTCTTTGGCCTCTTCAGGCGGCAGGTCGTACAGGTTTTTGTCAGCGGCGTCGCCAGGGTGGATCTTGTTCTGGATGCCGTCCAGGCCAGCCATCAGCAGTGCGGCGAAGCATAGGTATGGGTTGGCAGCCGGATCCGGGAAGCGTGCTTCGATACGGCGGGCTTTCGGGCTCGACACGTAAGGAATACGGATCGAAGCGGAACGGTTGCGAGCCGAGTAGGCCAGCATCACTGGAGCTTCGAAGCCTGGAACCAGACGCTTGTAGGAGTTGGTTGCCGGGTTGGTGAAGCCGTTCAGGGCCTTACCGTGCTTGATGATGCCGCCGATGAAGTACAGGGCGGTGTCGGACAGGCCGGCATAGCCTTCGCCTGCGAAGGTGTTCTTGCCATCTTTCCAGATGGACATGTGTACGTGCATACCCGAGCCGTTGTCGCCGTACAGAGGCTTAGGCATGAAGGTCGCGGTACGGCCGTAGGCATCGGCAACGTTGTGCACGACGTACTTCAGGGTTTGGGTTTCGTCGGCTTTCTTCACCAGGGTGTTGAACTTGACGCCGATTTCGTTCTGGCCGGCAGTCGCCACTTCGTGGTGGTGAACTTCGACGGTCAGGCCCATTTCTTCCAGTGCGTTGCACATGGAGGTACGGATTTCGTGGTCGTGGTCGAACGGCGGAACCGGGAAGTAGCCGCCTTTGACGCCTGGACGGTGGCCTTTGTTGCCGCCTTCGATGTCCTGGTCGGACATCCACGAACCTTGTTCAGAGTAGATCTTGAACATGGAACCGGAAATGTCGGACTTGAACTTCACCTGGTCGAAGATGAAGAACTCTGGCTCTGGACCGGCGTATACGGTGTCACCGATAGCGGTGGCTTTCAGGTGCTCTTCGGCGCGCTTGGCGATCGCACGTGGGTCGCGGTCGTAGCCTTGCATGCTCGAAGGTTCGATGATGTCGCAGACCAGGATCAGGGTCGGTTCTTCGGTGAACGGATCCAGAACAGCGGTGGAGTCGTCCGGCATCAGGATCATGTCGGAGGCTTCGATGCCTTTCCAGCCAGCGATGGAGGAACCGTCGAACATTTTGCCGACTTCGAAGAAGTCGTCATCCAGCGCATCGCGAGCCGGCATGGTCACGTGGTGCTGAGTGCCTTTGGTGTCCGTGAAGCGCAGATCAATCCACTTGACGTCATGATCTTTGATGAGTTGAACCGACTTCGACATAGTGTCCTCCGGGTGGCTTCGGGCTAGTAGTGGATGCCCTTAAATGTGGGTGATGCCGGYGCGAATACTCTGCCAAGGCAACCTGCCTCACAAGGGAGCAAATTGCATGCCAGTGCCCCACCATGGGTTTTTTGCCCCAATTTCACGCCTGTCAGGCGGAAAAGTACCTTAAAGCGGAAAATGCCGCCCTACAATGTGGCGTTATTTTCAATAAATGACCTGTTTTGGTGCGCGCAAAACCTTCTGCACATTAACTGGTTAAACCTTGAGCAATTTCCGCTATAATCCGCGCCCCCCTTTTTCGGCAGGCCATGCGCGCGCTGTTTCCATGAAATTAATCGTAAAAGTCTTCCCCGAGATCACCATCAAGAGCCGCCCGGTACGGATGCGTTTCATCCGTCAATTGGCCAAGAACATCCGTGCCGTGCTCCGCGATCTGGACCCGGCCGTGGTGGTGAACGGCGTGTGGGACAACCTCGAGCTGGAAACCCGCGTCAGCGACCCCAAGGCCTTGAAGGAGATGGGCGAGCGCCTGAGCTGCATGCCGGGCATCGCGCATTTCCTGCAGATTGATGAATACCCGCTGGGCGATTTCGACGACATCGTTGAAAAGTGCAAGCAGCACTACGGTGATGCACTGGCCGGGAAGATTTTCTCGGTGCGTTGCAAGCGCGCCGGCAAGCACCCATTCAGCTCGATAGATATTGAGAAGTATGTCGGCAGCCAGTTGCGCCGTCAGTGTGGTGCCGCCGGGATCGACCTGAAAAAGCCGGAAATCGAAGTCCGGATCGAAGTTCGCGACCAACGGTTGTTTGTGATCCACAGCCAGCACAACGGCATCGGCGGATATCCGCTGGGTGCCCTGGAGCAGACCCTGGTGCTGATGTCCGGTGGCTTCGACTCCACCGTGGCGGCCTATCAGATCATGCGCCGCGGCCTGATGGCGCATTTCTGCTTCTTCAATCTGGGCGGGCGTGCCCACGAACTGGGCGTCATGGAAGTCGCGCATTTCATCTGGAAGAAGTACGGCAGCTCCCAACGCGTGCTATTTGTCAGTGTGCCGTTCGAAGAAGTGCTGGGTGAAATTCTCGGCAAAGTCGATAACAGTCATATGGGCGTAGTATTGAAGCGTATGATGTTGCGCGCTTCGTCCCAAATTGCCGATCGACTGCACATCGACGCACTGGTCACCGGTGAGGCGATCTCCCAGGTGTCGAGCCAGACGTTGCCGAACCTGAGCGTGATCGACTGCGTGACCGACAAGCTGGTGTTGCGTCCGCTGATCGCCAGCCACAAGCAGGACATCATCGACCTGGCCAACGAAATCGGTACCGCCGATTTCGCCCGGCACATGCCGGAGTACTGCGGCGTCATCTCGGTCAATCCGAAGACAGCAGCCAAGCGCTATCGCGTCGAGCATGAAGAGAAAGAATTCGATATGGCGGTACTCGAGCGTGCGCTCGAAAACGCCAAGCTGGTGCCGATCGATCGCGTGATCGACGAATTGGGCCAGGACTTGCAGATTGAAGAAGTCAGTGAAGCGCTGGCCGGTCAGATCGTCATCGACATCCGCCACCCGGATGCCGCTGAAGACGACCCGCTGGACCTCGCTGGCATCGAGGTACAAACGATGCCGTTTTATGCAGTGAACGCTCGTTTCAAGGAACTGGACCCTACTCGCCAGTACCTGCTGTATTGCGACAAAGGCGTGATGAGTCGCCTGCATGCCCACCATTTGCTCAGTGAGGGGCATGCCAATGTGCGCGTTTATCGACCGAGCTAAGTGCCCGGGGCTGTTTGCCTGTGGCCTGCGTCACCGGCCCCCCGATGCCACCGTAAAGCTGTAACGGCTTTCACGGACGCTACTGTTAATCGCTGCCAAGACTTGTCAGCACACCGAATCCTCTGATCGAGATACACAAGTGATCGAAAATCTACGCAACATCGCCATCATTGCCCACGTTGACCATGGTAAGACCACCCTGGTAGACAAACTCCTGCGTCAATCCGGCACCCTGGAGCGCAACGAGCTCAACGACGAGCGCGTGATGGACTCCAACGACCAGGAAAAAGAGCGCGGTATTACCATTCTGGCGAAAAACACCGCCATCAACTGGAACGGCTACCACATCAACATCGTGGACACCCCGGGCCACGCCGACTTCGGCGGCGAAGTTGAACGCGTAATGTCGATGGTCGACTCTGTTCTGCTGCTGGTTGACGCTCAAGACGGCCCTATGCCGCAAACCCGTTTCGTGACCAAGAAGGCTTTCGAAGCCGGCCTGCGTCCAATCGTGGTCATCAACAAGGTTGACCGTCCAGGCGCGCGTCCGGACTGGGTTCTGGACCAGATCTTCGACCTGTTCGACAACCTGGGTGCTACCGAAGAACAGCTGGACTTCAAAGTCGTCTACGCCTCGGCCCTGAACGGTATTGCCGGTCTGGACCACACTGAAATGGCTGAAGACATGACCCCGCTGTACCAGTCGATCGTCGACAACGTACCAGCGCCGAAAGTCGACCGTGACGGTCCGTTCCAGATGCAGATCTCCGCACTGGACTACAACAGCTTCCTGGGTGTGATCGGCGTTGGCCGTATCGCTCGCGGTCGCGTCAAGCCGAACACTCCGGTCGTGGCTATCGACGCTGACGGCAAGAAGCGCAACGGTCGTATCCTGAAGCTGATGGGTCACCACGGCCTGCACCGCATTGACGTTGAAGAAGCTTTGGCTGGCGACATCGTCTGCATCAGTGGCTTCGACCAGCTGTTCATCTCCGACACCCTGTGCGACCCACTGAACGTCGAAGCGATGAAGCCGCTGACCGTTGACGAACCAACCGTTTCCATGACCTTCCAGGTAAACGACTCGCCTTTCTGCGGTAAAGAAGGCAAGTTCGTGACCAGCCGTAACATCAAGGAACGTCTGGACAAGGAGCTGCTGTTCAACGTTGCTCTGCGCGTTGAAGAAGGCGACACCGCCGACAAGTTCAAAGTCTCCGGCCGTGGTGAGCTGCACCTCTCGGTACTGATCGAAACCATGCGTCGCGAAGGCTTCGAAATGGGTGTTGGTCGTCCGGAAGTGATCATCCGTATGGTTGATGGCGTCAAGCACGAACCGTACGAAAACGTGACCATCGACCTGCCGGAAGAATCCCAGGGCGCGATCATGGAACAGATCGGTATCCGTAAAGGCGACCTGACCAACATGGTTCCGGATGGCAAGGGCCGTGTGCGCCTTGAGTACAACATCCCGGCCCGTGGTCTGATCGGTTTCCGTAACGAGTTCCTGACCCTGACCTCCGGTGCAGGCATCCTGACCTCGATCTTCGACCGTTACGACACCATGAAGTCCGGTGACATGTCCGGCCGTCAGAACGGCGTGCTGGTATCGGTTGCTACCGGTAAGGCACTGACCTACTCGCTGGAAACCCTGCAGTCGCGTGGCAAGCTGTTCATCGAACACGGCCAGGACATCTATGAAGGTCAAATCGTTGGTCTGAACAGCCGCGACAACGACCTGGGTGTTAACCCAACCAAAGGCAAGAAGCTCGACAACATGCGTGCTTCGGGTAAAGACGAAACCATCGCTCTGGTTCCGCCTGTACGCTTCACTCTGGAGCAAGCTCTGGAATTCGTACAAGAAGACGAGCTGTGTGAAGTCACGCCTAAGTCCATCCGTCTTCGCAAGAAGATCCTGGGCGAAAGCGAGCGTACCCGCGCTGCCAAGAAGTCCGGTAACTAAGTCATTTAGTTAGCTGACAAAAAAAACGCCCCCGGTCGAAAGGCCGGGGGCGTTTTTGTTTGTCTGAAGCCATAAAAAAGATCGCAGCCTTCGGCAGCTCCTACAAAAGCACTGTCGTGCGCATTTCTGTAGGAGCTGCCGAAGGCTGCGATCTTTTCGGGCTTAAAACTTTTCTAAAGTCCGGCGACTGCTGCTCTCGCGCTCCACTTCCTTTGGCTTGTACGCGCAATACCCCGGCCGCGGGCCGATTTTCGGGTGGTTGCGGCAGGTATCCGGGCGCTTATCATAAATAGTGCACAGACGGCTCTTACGATCCAGGTACAGGCAATCGTTGTTGCTCATGCGCTGGAGGGTAAAGATTCCTGACTTCTGGTTGAAGCGCTCGACCAAGCCTTCCTTTTGCAGGCGTTTGGCGATGTTCTTCGGCGGATCGCCCAGCTCGAACTCATCGACCACGCCGATACGGATCAGGTCCTTGATCTTGACCTCGACGGGCAGGGTGCAGCAGCTGGACATGCACGAGCCGCACATCGGGGCAGAGTACTTGGCCCAGGTATCGAGGCGGTCGATCTCTGCGGCAGCGATCAGGTTCGGCTTCATCATCGTTTGTTACCAGCGTGTGCATCAGGGCGCGCGATCATACCGGGACTGGTGGATTTTTGAACAACCTTTCGCCAGATTTTTTCGCAGACGCTGCAAATAGCTGGAAAATCGGCACGAGCCCTGCATTGATTCAGGCACGCGACAACGCAACGTCGATCCAGCTCGTATTCAAAGGAAAAACTGCCGAACCAGAGCCTCTACCGCCTGTCAGACCGTCTAGGCTCAGACAACTCCAAGCTCGCTCGAGGTCCTATCGATGACTCAAGAACCACTTGTTCGCGAAGCAGAGGTGGCCGCATTCCGCGACGCCGTCTTGACCAAACTCACTTATGCAGTGGGTAAAGACCCGGATCACGCCTTCGACCATGACTGGTTCGAAGCCATTGCCCTGGCCGCGCGGGACCACATGGTGGAGCACTGGATGGACCACACGCGGCAGATCTACCGCAAAGGTCAGAAGCGCGTTTATTACCTCTCCCTGGAATTTCTCATCGGCCGGTTGCTCTTCGACAGCCTGAGCAACCTCGGCCTGCTCGACGTGGCCCGCGAAGCCCTGACCGAACTCGGCGTCGACCTTGAGCGCATCCGCTTGCTGGAGCCCGATGCGGCCTTGGGCAACGGCGGCCTCGGGCGTCTGGCGGCGTGTTTCCTGGAAAGCATGTCGACCCTCGGCATCGCCGGTCATGGCTACGGCATCCGCTATGAGCACGGGTTGTTCCGCCAGGCGATTGTCGATGGCTGGCAGCAGGAGCAGACCGAACACTGGCTGGATTTCGGCAACCCGTGGGAGTTCGAGCGGCCGGAAGTGGCTTACACCATCGGTTTCGGCGGCAGTGTCGAGACCCTGACCGACGACACCGGCAAATCCCGACAAGTCTGGTCCCCGGCGGAAACCGTGCGGGCGATTGCGTATGACACACCGGTGGTCGGCTGGCGCGGGGCGAGCGTCAACACGCTGCGCCTGTGGCGCGCCCGGGCCATGGAAGATCTGCACCTGGAGCGTTTCAACGCCGGCGACCACCTGGGCGCCGTGGCCGAAGTAGCCCGGGCCGAAAGTATCTCCCGGGTGCTGTACCCGGCGGACAGTACCGAGGCCGGCCAGGAGTTGCGCCTGCGTCAGGAGTATTTCTTCGTCGCCGCCTCGTTGCAGGATCTGCTGCGCCGCCATCGCAACATGCACACCTCGGTGCTGACCCTGGGCGATCACGCTTCGATCCAGCTCAACGACACTCACCCCTCGATTGCCGTGGCTGAACTGATGCGGCAACTGGTCGACGTGTATGACGTGGCGTGGGATGCGGCGTGGCAGGTCACCGTCGATACGCTGTCCTACACCAACCACACGTTGCTCCCCGAAGCGCTGGAAACCTGGCCGGTCGGCTTGATGGAACGCATGCTGCCGCGGCACATGCAGATCATTTACCTGATCAACGCCCATCACATTGACTCGCTGCGGGCCAAAGGTATTCACGACTTCGACGTGTTGCGCGCGGTGTCGCTGATCGAGGAAGACAACGGTCGTCGGGTGCGCATGGGCAACCTCGCGTTTCTCGGTTCCCACAGCATCAACGGTGTGTCCGGGTTGCACACGCAACTGATGCGCCAAACGGTGTTCTCTGAACTGCACAAGCTCTACCCGGAACGGATCAACAACAAAACCAACGGCATCACCTTCCGCCGCTGGCTGTATCAGGCCAACCCCGAGCTGACCTCGATGCTGGTCGATGCCCTCGGGCCGCAAGTGCTGGATAACCCGGAAGAGCGTTTGCTCGCCCTCGAACCGTTCGCCGAGAAAAATGCATTCCGCAAGGCGTTTGCCGAGCAACGCCTGCACAGCAAGAAAGCCCTGGCGTACCTGATACATGAGCGGCTGGGCGTGGCGGTCAACCCGGCGGCGATGTTCGACGTGCAGGTCAAGCGGATCCACGAATACAAACGCCAGTTGCTCAACCTGATGCACACCGTGGCGTTGTACCAGGCGATTCGCGCGGAACCTGAAATCGACTGGGTGCCACGGGTGAAAATCTTCGCCGGCAAGGCGGCCGCGAGTTATCACCAGGCCAAACTGATCATCAAGCTGACCAACGACATCGCCCGGGTGGTGAACAACGACCCGACCGTGCGCGGCTTGCTCAAAGTGGTGTTCCTGCCCAACTACAACGTCAGCCTGGCGGAGAGCATCATTCCGGCGGCGGATTTGTCCGAGCAGATCTCCACCGCCGGTTTCGAAGCGTCCGGCACCAGCAACATGAAGTTCGGCCTGAACGGCGCGCTGACCATCGGCACCCTGGACGGGGCCAACGTGGAAATGTGCGAGCGCATCGGCGCCGAGCACATGTTCATCTTCGGTCTCAGTGCGCAGCAGGTGGAGGCGCGCAAGCAGAACCATGAATTCAGCGCGGTGCCGGATATTGCTGCGTCCCATCGTCTGAACGATGTGCTGCAAGCGATTCGCGGCGGAGTGTTCTCGCCGGATGATCCGTCCCGTTACACCGGATTGATCGATTCGCTGGTGGACTACGACCGCTTCCTGGTCTGCGCCGACTTCGACTCCTACTGGAGTGCGCAGATGCGCGTCGAAGCCCATTGGCACGATTCGAACCAGTGGTGGCGTTCGGCGGTGTTGAGCACGGCGCGGATGGGCTGGTTCTCGTCGGACCGGACCATTCGCGAGTACGCCACGGAGATCTGGAAGGCGCTGGAGTAAGTCTTCGGGCAGGTGGATATACTGGCGCGCCGAAAAAGATCGCAGCCTTCGGCAGCTCCTACAGGATCGCGTAATACCGCGACTATGTAGGAGCTGCCGATGGCTGCGATCTTTATGGATACGGCTGAGCTAATCTTTCCGGATTGGCCAATGCGTTTAGGGATATCGACCATGCAATGGATGTTCATGCTGATAGGGCTGGTGCTCGGCTGGATACTCGACGAGTCATTCAGTGATGCACTGCTGGGCGCATTACTCGGATTGGGTGTCGGCCAGGCCGTTCGCATGGCTCGCATGGACGCTCGGGCAGCCGAGCAGCAGCGCTTGCTGGAACAGGCACAGGTTGCGCTGCAAGCGGTCGAGCAACGGCTGGCAGAGCTTGAAGCATCAGGCGTCAAGGCGCCGGAAACCCGTGAACCGCTGGTATCGCCTGAAACCCTCCTTGATGAAGTACCTGCCGCAGCCCCGGAATTGATCTGGGAACTGCCGCCCGAACTCGAGCCAATCTCCGCAGCGGCCAGCGAAATCGCCGATGCCTGGAAACCCGAGCCGACCGCTCGCGAAGCACAACCACCTGTCCCCCCGCGTGGCCCGAACCTCATCGACCGCGCCATCGGTCGCGCCCGCGCCTGGCTGTTCGGCGGCAATACCGTGTTGCGGGTCGGCGTGGTGTTACTGTTCCTCGGCCTGGCCTTTCTGCTGCGCTATGCCACCGAAGGCGTGGTGGTGCCGGTTGAGTTGCGCTACGCCGGCGTTGCGACGGCAGCCTTGGGGTTGCTCGGATTGGGTTGGTGGTTGCGAGCCCGCAACAGCAGTTACGCATTGATACTGCAAGGCACCGGGGTTGCCGTGTTGTACCTGACGGTGTTTGCCGCGATGCGCCTGCATCCGTTGCTCGATCCCTCGGCGGCGTTTGGCCTGCTGGTGGCGGTGACGGTCTGTTCGGCGATTCTCGCCATTACCCAGGACTCCCTGGGGCTGGCCGCCGCTGCCGCACTGGGCGGATTCGCCGCGCCCATTCTGGCCTCCACCGGCGCTGGCAGCCACGTCGCGCTGTTCAGCTATTTCACCTTGCTCAACGCTGGCATCCTCACCATCGCCTGGTTCAAGGCCTGGCGGCTGTTGAATGTCATCGGCTTCGTCGGCACTTTCGGCATCGGTTTCGCCTGGGGCCTGCGCTCTTACTCGCCGGAGCTGCTGTGGAGCACCGAGCCGTTCCTGATTGCGTTTTTCCTGATGTACCTGGCCATTGGTCTGCTGTACGCCCGGCGCAAGCTGATGCAGATGAGCGATGCACCAGCAGAGAGCAGTCGCGAAGCGCTGCTGCAGTGGTCGGCGCGCAAGGGTGACTATGTCGATGGCACGCTGCTGTTCGGCCCGCCGCTAGTGGGTTTCGGCTTGCAGTTCGCATTGGTACAGCATCTGGAGTTCGCTGCGGCGTTCAGTGCTTTGGCGCTGGGCATGATTTACATGGGGCTCGCCCGTTGGCTGATGGCCGGGCGCACGCTGTTGCTGGGGGAAACCTGCCTGGCCTTGGGCGTGATCTTCGCCAGTCTGGCGATTCCACTGGGGCTCGATGCACGCTGGACTACGGCGGCGTGGGCGGTGGAAGGCGCGGGGATCTTCTGGCTCGGTCTGCGTCAGCAAAGGCCCCTGGCCCGGGCCTTTGCCTTGCTGCTGCAACTGGGGTCGGCGCTGGTGTTTCTCAGCGAGTTGCACAGCAGCGAGAGCAGCCTGCTCGGCGGTGTGCCATTAGGCGCGCTGTTGTTGGGTGTCGCGTTGCTGTTCAGCTTCTACCAGTTACGCAAAGCCTTGCCGGAGCAGATCAGGCCTTGGGAGCTGATAGGCCTGCCAGTCTTGGCTTGCCTCGGGCTGGCGTTTCTCTATTTGCTGGCACCGCTGTTTTTCTTCAGCCACGGCACGGTGATCAGTTGGGCCTTGGCCGGGGCGCTGACGTTGTTTGTTGGTTTGCACCTGCCATCGCGCACGTTCGTGCTCACCGCGCTCGCTGTGCAACTGTTGGCTGGCGCGCTGTTCCTGGTGACAGGACCGCAGTTCAGTGATGGTCTGCGACCCCTGGCCCATGGCGGGTTCTGGGCGCCGCTGGTGCTGGGGCTGGCCGCGATGGTCGGGGCTTGGCGTTTGCAGACCGGTCATGTGCTCGGAACGTTGGAAGGGCTGAGTCTGTTGCGATTGTCCCAGGCGTTGCTGGTGTGGGGCGCAGGCTGGTGGGCATTGGCCTGGGTCATCGAAGTGCTGCATTTTGCGCCGTTGCCGATCCAAGCGAATTTGTTGTTGAGCATCGCTGCCGTGAGTGTTGCGCTGTGGGCGGGGTTGGCACTGCGCCTGAAATGGCCGTCACTGGGCGTGCTCTGCACAGTGCTGATTCCCGCTGCGGCACTGGTGCTGCTGGCGGCCTGGCACTCGCGTTATCACCCGGCGGCCAACTTCGGCTGGCTGGCGTGGGCCGTCGTGTTCGTCGTGCATTTCATGTCCCTGCGACGTCTGGCGCCCATGCTGCCGGCGCGTGTATTGAGTGTCGCCCATGTGCTCGGCTGCTGGCTGTTGATGGGGGTGCTGGCTTTGGAGCTGCGTTACGGCTTGCTGGTTTTGTCCGAGCAATACAACGCCTGGCGCTGGTTGGGTTGGGCGATTCTGCCAAGTCTGTATCTGGTGCTGATAGCAGCACCTCGCGCGTGGCCTTGGCCAGTGTCGGCGTATTCGAGGGAATACCGTGTATACGCCGCCGCGCCGCTGGCGTTGCTGATGCTCGGCTGGTTCTGGCTGGCGAATGTCGCCAGTGACGGCAACGCCGAGCCACTGCCCTACGTGCCATTGATCAACCCGCTGGAGCTGGGGCTGTTGTTTGCGTTGTTCGGCGTTTATGTCTGGTCCCACAGCGCGATGACACAACTGGCGATCCGCAAGGATTACGCCACCAACGCCACGCAACTGATCGCAGGTGCCTCGCTGTTCGTGTTCTTTACTGCATTGGTGATGCGCACGGCGCACCATTGGAGCGGGGTGCCGTTCGAGCTGGATCTGTTGCTGGAGTCGATGCGAGTGCAAGCCGGGCTATCCATCGTCTGGACCTTGATGGCTCTGAGCCTGATGATCGGCGGCCATTTGCGTCGCCGCCGCGAAGTCTGGCTGATCGGCGCCGCCTTGATTGGCGTGGTCGTGGCCAAGCTGTTTTTTGTCGAATTGAGCAATCGCGGCGGGTTGGCGCGAATCGTCTCGTTTATCGGTGTCGGCGTATTGCTGCTGGTGGTGGGCTATTTCGCCCCGCTGCCGCCCAAGCGCGCCGACGCTGTGCCGGATACCGGGAAACCGGTCGCGGAATCCGAAGGAGTGTCGTCTTGAATCAGAAGCTGAACCTGGGTTGGCTGGGCGTTGTTGCCATGGGTGTGATGTTGTCGGCGGTTGCCCAGGAAAAACCGGCGGACTTCACCACCCAAGTACCCTTGTCGGTAACGGGTGAAGGCCCCTGGTATCGCCTTGAACTGCCCCTGAACGTACAACTGAATGCACGGCAGGCTGACTTGAGCGACGTGCGTGTGTTCAATGCCGTGGGCGATGTTCAGGCTTATGCCTTGGCCCGGGAATCGGCGCGGAGCAATGAAACGCGCACCTTGACCGAGGTGAAATGGTTTGCGCTGTACAACTCGGTGGACTCCACTGAAACCGCGCCGAGCGTACGGGTGCAATCGAGCGCCAATGGCACATTGGTCGAGGTGCAGCCCTCCAGTCAGCTGGAGGCGGGTGAGGAGGAGTTGCGCGGTTGGTTGCTCGACGCTTCCGCTATCAAGGCGCCGTTGCAGCAATTGATTCTCGATTGGACCAGCGAGCGCGACGGCTTCCAGCGTTTCACCGTCGAAGCCAGCGACGATTTGCAGCATTGGCAGTCCTGGGGCGAAGGGCAGGTGGCGCGCCTGACCTTTTCCGACGAGCGGGTCGAACAGCATGAAGTCGGCCTGCCGGGTCAGTCGGCGCGCTACCTGCGGTTGCTGTGGATCACACCGCATTCGGCACCGACACTGACTTCGGCGCAACTGCAAAGCGCCAGTACCCGCAGCCTGCCGCTGCCGTTGGTCTGGTCCCAGGCGTTGGCCGGCAGCAGCGTGAAGGCGGGTGAATACACCTGGCAGTTGCCGATGGGGCTGAATGTCGAGCGAGTGCAGGTCGAGTTGAGCCAGCCCAACAGCCTGGCGCCAGTGAGCCTGGCCGGCCGCCACGACAGCAGCCTGCCATGGCAGTCGTTGGGCAGCGGTTTGCTCTATCGCCTGACCCAGAACGATCAGGACGTGGTGCAAAACGAATTGCCGTTGTCAGGGCAAATCGTCCAGCAATTGAAACTGACCGTGGACGAACGCGGCGGCGGCCTGGGTGATCAGGCGCCGACGCTGAAGTTTGCCGTGCGCGCCACGCAACTGGTGTTCCTGGCGCGCGGGCCGGGGCCTTACACGCTGGTCGTGGGGAATGCGACGGCGAAGGCGGCGAACTTGCCGCTGTCGACGCTGATACCGGATTACAGCCCGGCGAAGCTCGCGACTTTGGGTCGGGCCATGGTGGATGTCGGGGCGGTGGCGACGAAGCCGTCGACGGTCACCACGTCTGCGGCGATCGACACCAACTGGAAAAAAATCGGATTGTGGGCGGTGTTGTTGCTCAGTGGCCGTTAAAACAGTACTGTCCTTGTGGGAGCGAGCTTGCTCGCGATAGCGGTCTTTTAGTCAATAAAAATGTCGAAATGTCCTCTGTTCGAAAGCTCACACCCAGCCCTTTTCCAACTACGCTCATCCCCGCACATGAACTCTCTTCAGCCGATCACGTCTGATAGGAGGAAATGCGCCCCGACTCGCGTTAAACTGCGCGGGTTTTTAGCCCCCCCATTCCACCGGAGCCTTCCATGTCCCGCGTTACCTTGAGTCGCTATTTGATTGAGCAGACCCGCAGCAACAACACTCCTGCCGATCTGCGCTTCCTGATCGAAGTGGTGGCGCGTGCCTGCAAGGAGATCAGCCACGCCGTGTCCAAAGGCGCCCTGGGTGGCGTACTGGGCAGCATGGGCACTGAAAACGTCCAGGGCGAAGTGCAGAAGAAGCTCGACGTGATCTCCAACGAAATCCTGCTCGAAGCCAACGAATGGGGTGGTCACCTGGCCGGCATGGCGTCCGAAGAAATGGACAACGCCTACCAGATCCCGGGCAAATACCCGAAAGGCGCCTACCTGCTGGTATTCGACCCGCTGGACGGTTCGTCGAACATCGACATCAACGCTCCGGTCGGCACTATCTTCTCGGTACTGCGTTGCCCCAATGAATACCTGAGCCAGAACGAGCCCTTGAATGAAAAGGCTTTCCTGCAGCCAGGCACCCAGCAAGTGGCCGCCGGTTACGCGATCTACGGTCCACAGACCATGCTGATCCTGACCCTGGGCGACGGCGTCAAAGGCTTCACCCTGGACCGTGAAATGGGTAGCTTCGTCCTGACCCACGAAGACATCACCATTCCTGAGACCACCCAGGAATTTGCCATCAACGCGTCCAACCAGCGTCACTGGGAAGCACCGGTACAGCGCTACGTCGGCGAATTGCTGGCAGGCGATGAAGGTCCGCTGAAAAAGAACTACAACATGCGCTGGGTCGCCGCGATGGTGGCCGACGTGCACCGCATCCTGACCCGTGGCGGTCTGTTCATGTATCCACGCGACAGCCGCGAGCCGTCGAAGCCGGGCAAACTGCGCCTGATGTACGAAGCCAACCCGATGTCGTTCCTGGTTGAACAGGCGGGCGGCGCGTCCACCGACGGTCACCAGCGCATCCTCGACATCCAGCCGGAAGGCCTGCATCAGCGTGTTGCGGTGTTCCTCGGTTCGAAAGAAGAAGTGGCCCGCGTCACGGCTTACCACAAGGAATAAACCATGACCGCGCCCTGGCAGCCGTTGCTTGATTGGTGGTTCGGAAGTTCCGGGTCAGCGAAGGAAGTGGCGGCGCAGAAGGGCAAGTTGTGGTTCGGCAAGCGCGACAACCAGGACCTCGAAGCGCGCGAGCGTTTCGGGGACTGGACCGAGCAGGCACTGGCCGGCGGATTGACCGAGTGGATGCAACGTCCCGAAGGTTGGCTGGCGCTGGTGCTGTTGCTCGATCAAATCCCGCGAATGATCTTTCGCGACACTCCCAAAGCCTTTGCAGGCGATCTGCGGGCGCAGAAGCTGGTGGCCCAAGGCATTGCGGCGGATTTCGATCGGCAGTTGCAGCCGATTCAGCGGGTGTTCATCTACCTGGTATTCGAGCATAGCGAGAACCTCGCGGTGCAGAACGAAGGCGTCTCGCGCTACATCGAACTGGTGGCGCAGCAGCCGGAGGTTGATCGGGCGCTGTTCAGCGATTACCTGGACTATGCCGAGCGGCATCAGAAAGTGATTGCGCAGTTTGGGCGGTTTCCGCATCGCAATGCGGTGTTGGGAAGGGAGTCTACGGCTGAGGAGTTGGCGTTTCTGTCGAAGCCGGGTTCACGGTTTTAGTTTTTTGCTGTTGCTGTTGCTGTTGCTGATGCCGTCATCGCGAGCAGGCTCGCTCCCACAGTAGATCTCCAGTGCGACAAAGATCCCTGTGGGAGCGAGCTTGCTCGCGATGAGGCCGGTGAGATCGCCTTAGATCCTGAAGCTACCAACTAGCTGCTTCAACCGCGCCGCCTGCTGCTCAAGRTCSGMRCACGCRCGCAASGTCGAYTGCAGGTTYTCCACGCCTTCCTGGTTCAGCGTGTTGATCTCGGTGATGTCGACATTGATCGACTCCACCACAGCCGTTTGCTCTTCGGTGGCGGTGGCGACCGACTGGTTCATGCCATCGATCTCCCCGATGCGCTGGGTCACGCTGCCCAGGCGTTCGCCGGCCTGGTTGGCGATGCCCACGCTGCTTTCGCTCTGGCGCTGGCTGTCGGTCATGATGCCCACCGCTGCCCGGGCGCCGACTTGCAGCTCTTCAATCATCGTCTGCACCTGCTGCGCCGAGTCCTGGGTGCGGTGAGCGAGGTTGCGCACCTCATCGGCCACCACGGCAAAACCACGCCCGGCCTCGCCGGCACGTGCCGCTTCGATGGCGGCATTCAGGGCCAGCAAGTTGGTCTGCTGGGAAATGCTGGTAATCACTTCCAGAATCTGCCCGATGTTGACCGTGTTGCTGTTGAGGGTTTCGATGTTGCCGCACGAATCGCTGATCTTGGCCGACAGCTGCTGCATCGCCGCGATGGTTTTATCCACCACCTGTTGGCCGTCTTCGGCCAGGCTGCGGGCATCGCTGGAATGTTGCGAGGCGAGGGCGGCGTTCTGGGCGATTTCCTGGGCGGCGGCACCGAGTTGGTTGATCGCCGCGGCCACGCTGCTGGTGCGCGAGGCTTGCTGGTCGGAGTTGAACATCGACGAGTTCGACGCGGCCACTACACGCAACGCCACCTCGTTGACCTGGCCAGTGGCCGAGGACACTTCGATGATCGAGGTATGAATGCGCTCGACGAAGCGGTTGAACGACAGTCCCAGCGCGCCGAATTCGTCGTGGCCGTGAATGGTCAGGCGTTTGGTCAGGTCACCTTCGCCTTCGGCGATGTCGTGCATGGCGCGACCCATGGTCAGCAGCGGCTGCATCAGCAGGCTGATCAGCATGCCCAGCAGGGCGATGATAATCACCACGGCAATTACCATGGCGATGATGGCCGAGGTGCGGAATTCGCTGAGCATCGAGAACGCGGTGTCCTGGTCGAGCACCAGCGCCACGTACCAGTCCGCCGATGGCACGCCGTTGACGTGGGTGAAGGAGATGAACTGGCGCCTGCCGTCGATCTCGACTTCTTTCATGCCCGGGCTGACTTTGGGTGTGTCGCTCGGATAGGCCTCGGCCAGGCTCTTGAGCACCAGCTTGCTGTCCGGGTGAATCAGGATTTTGCCGTCGGCACTGACGATGAACGCATGACCGTGGCCGCCGAAGTTCAGCGAATTGATGATCGCGCTGACGCTGGACAGGTCGATGTCGGCGCCGGCGACACCGATCATCTGGCCCTGGTGCTGCACCGGAGTGGCCACGGTGATCACCAGTTTGCCGGAAGACGCGGCAATGTACGGTTCGGTGACGATGGTCTGTTGTGCGCTATTGGCCGCCTTGTACCAGCCACGGGCGCGCGGGTCGTAGTCCGCCGCGCGGTTGCCCGCCGGGACCGAGAACATAACGCCGTCGGCGCCACCGAAGTAACTCAGCTGGAAGTTACCGGTGTAGGCGGGCAGGTCGATGATCTGTTTCAGGCTGGCGGGAACGTTGCCATCGGCGGTGACCTGTTGGGCCATCGATTGCAGCAATTGCATGCGGCTTTCCAGCCAGGTCTGGATGTTGCTGGTGGTCAGGCTGCCGAGTTCCTGCATCGAGGCTTCGGTACTGTTGCGCAAGGTTTCGCGCTGACGATAGTCGTTGAACAGGATGAAACAAGCGAATGCGACGGCCACCACGAGGGCGGCAGCCAGCAAAATCTTGTGGCTGAACTTCATGTTTCTGGTCATGGATGAGCTACCGCAGAGGGTCTGTTCTACAAAAGGGGGGAGGCAAATGCCACCGGCGTGGCTTTGCGTTGCATTTATGTCGACTGAACGGCGTCAAAGATTAGGCGGATTTTCTGAAAAACGACGAAATGCTCGATGAACAAGGAAAATGGATGATTTTCGGCAAAAGGTAGACGAGTGGCCCGATAAATAGCCTGCCGGGCAGGGAACCTGACAGGGGTTTTCTCTTCTAAGCTTCAGCTTGGCAGCCATGCCAATCCCCTACGCCCCCCGGAGTTTCACCATGTCGCTGCGTTCCATCGCCCTGCTTTCGTTTTGCGTGTTGCTGGCTGCCTGCAGCAAGGTCAATCAGGAAAACTACTCGAAGCTCTCGGCCGGCATGGCCAAGGCCGATGTGGAGACCCTGTTGGGCAAACCCGCCGATTGTTCAGGCGCGCTCGGCATGTCCAGTTGCACCTGGGGCGACAAGAACAGCTTTATCAGCGTGCAGTTCGCCGGTGACAAAGTGCTGATGTTTTCCGGCCAAGGCCTGAAGTAAACCGGGGCTTCGTGCCCACGGGAGAAAAATAATGAAGCGGTTATTGATCATCCTTTTTGCCGGTCTGCTGTTGGCCGGCTGTGCCACGTCTGGCCAGGACCCATTGGCCCCCAAGACTGTCAAAAGCGTCAACCTCAAGCGCTACCAGGGCACCTGGTATGAGCTGGCCCGCATGCCGATGTACTTCCAGCGCGACTGCGCGCAATCCGAAGCCCATTACACGCTCAAGCCTGACGGTAACGTGGCGGTGCTGAACCGCTGCCTGACGGCGCAGTGGCAATGGGAAGAGGTCAAGGGCACGGCTTATCCACAGGTGCCCGGCAAGGGCGACAAGCTGTGGGTCGAGTTCGATACCTGGTTCTCCAGGCTGATCCCGGGTACGGCGAAGGGCGAATACTGGGTTCTGTACGTCAGCGATGACTACAAGACTGCCATTGTCGGTGATCCAAGCCGGAAGTATTTGTGGCTGTTGTCGCGCACGCCAACCGTGAACGGTGTGGTGCGTGAGGAGCTGCTGAGCAGGGCGCGCCAGCAAGGTTACGACACCACGCGGCTGATCTGGCGGGCGTCGGAACAGCAGATGGCCGAGACTTCGAACTAATAAATAAGCAAAACCAATGTGGGAGCGAGCTTGCTCGCGATGAGGCCATCAAACTCAACAGAAATGTTGACTGACAGGCCGCCATCGCGWGCAAGCTCGCTCCCACAGGTTTTTGTATTAGCCTAAAAGTTCGCGCAAGACTTGAGTGAAGGCGCGATTGCTTTCTTCTTCCCCGGCATGCCGCCCATCACGCACAACCCACTGGCCATTCACCAACACATCCCGCACCTGGCGATCGCCACCGGCAAACAGCCACCGATTGAGAATCCCGTCACCATTGGCTGTCGCCAGATACGGATCGTTGCCGTCGAGCACCAGCCAGTCGGCGCGCTTGCCGACTTCCAGCGCGCCAATCGACTGGCCCAGTGCCTGAGCACCGCCATCCAGCGCGGCATCAAACAGCGTGCGGCCGACCATTGGCTGATCCGCGCCATACAAACGATTACGCCGCTGGTCGCGCAAACGCTGGCCGTATTCCAGCCAACGCAATTCTTCCACCACGCTCAACGAAACATGGCTGTCGGAGCCGATGCCCATGCGCCCGCCCTGGGCGAGGAAATCCACCGCTGGGAAAATCCCGTCGCCGAGGTTGGCTTCGGTGGTCAGGCACAGGCCGGCGATGGCGCGACTCTTGGCCATCGACGTGACTTCTTCCGGGTTGGCGTGGGTCGCGTGGACCAGGCACCAGCGCTGGTCGACGTCGATGTTTTCGTACAGCCATTGCAGCGGACGACGACCGCTCCAGGTCAGGCAGTCGTCGACTTCTTTCTGCTGTTCAGCGATATGGATGTGCACCGGGCATTGCTTGTCGCTGGCCGCCAGCACTTCGCTGATCTGCTGCGGCGTGACCGCGCGCAGCGAGTGGAAACACAAGCCCAGGGCCTGCGCCGGTTGCTGCGCCAGCACCGGTTGCAAGCGCGATTGCAGCTTGAGGTAGTTTTCAGTGCTGTTGATAAAGCGCCGCTGACCGTCGTTCGGCGCTTGGCCACCGAAACCGGAGTGGCTATAGAGCACCGGTAATAGGGTCAATCCGATACCCGCGGAACTGGCAGCCTGGCTGATACGCAGGGCCAGTTCGGCCGGATCTGCATATGGCTGACCATTGAGGTCGTGGTGCACGTAGTGAAATTCCGCCACCGAGGTGTAACCGGCCTTGAGCATTTCGATGTACAGCTGACGCGCGATGACGCCGAGTTGCTCCGGGCTGATTTTTCCGACGAGGCGATACATCAGATCGCGCCAGGTCCAGAAACTGTCGTTCGGATTGCCCGCCACTTCCGCCAGCCCGGCCATGGCCCGCTGGAAGGCGTGGGAGTGCAGGTTCGGCATGCCAGGCAGCAGCGGACCGCTCAACCGCTCGGCGCCATCTGCATGGGAATCGGCCTGGATATGGGTCAAAACGCCATCGGCGCTGACCTCAAGACGTACATTGTTGGCCCATCCACTAGGCAGCAGCGCTCGTTCGGCAAAGAAGGCGGACATGGTTCATCACCCCATCGTGTGTTATTTGTATATACATATACAGACGTTTGCCTGCCCGGTAAACTCCGGCAAGCTAGCGACATCAATCAAATGACCAAGGATTAACCGTGCCGACTCCGCCTCCAGTCTCTCCGTTGGCCGCGAACATGGGCGACAGTCCGGCGCCCTTGTACGCCCGCGTCAAACAAATGATCACTCAGCAAATCGACAGTGGAAACTGGCCGCCGCACTACCGCGTTCCGTCGGAAAGCGAACTGGTCAGCCAGTTGGGCTTCAGCCGCATGACCATCAACCGCGCCCTGCGCGAGATGACTGCCGACGGTCTGCTGGTGCGCATGCAAGGTGTCGGTACGTTCGTCGCCGAGCCGAAAAGCCAGTCTGCGCTGTTCGAAGTGCACAACATCGCCGATGAAATCGCCTCCCGCGGTCATCGCCACACCTGCAAGGTCATCACCCTTGAAGAAGAGGCTGCCGGCTCCGAGCGCGCCCTGGCCCTGGACATGCGCGAAGGACAGAAGGTGTTCCACTCGCTGATCGTGCATTTCGAAAACGATATTCCAGTGCAAATTGAAGATCGTTTCGTCAATGCGCTGGTGGCGCCGGACTACCTCAAGCAGGACTTCACCCTGCAAACGCCATACGCCTATCTGAATCAGGTCGCGCCGCTGACCGAAGGCGAGCACGTGGTCGAGGCGATTCTGGCCGAACCGTCCGAATGCAAATTGCTGCAGATTGAAAAGGGCGAGCCGTGCCTGCTGATCCGTCGCCGCACCTGGTCCGGTCGTCAGCCGGTGACCGCCGCTCGCTTGATCCACCCCGGTTCCCGTCATCGTCTGGAAGGTCGGTTCCATAAATGAATCAGTTGAAAGTTCTACGCGCCAAAGATTACCCGCGCATGCCGTGGAAAAACGGCGGCGGCAGCACCGAAGAAATCACTCGCGATGCCGGCACCGGTCTGGATGGGTTTGGCTGGCGCCTGTCGATTGCCGACATTGGCGAATCGGGCGGCTTTTCCACTTTCGCCGGTTATGAGCGGGTAATCACCGTGCTGCAGGGCGACGGCATGACCCTGACGGTGGATGGTCAGGACGCTCGGCCACTGTTACCGCTGGACCCGTTTGCCTTTAGTGGCGAGAGCAAGGTTTCCTGCACATTACTGGGTGGGCCGATTCGCGATTTCAACCTGATCTACGCGCCGCAGCGTTATAGCGCGCGGTTGCAGTGGCTGGCGGGCGAGCAGCGGTTTTTCAGTTCGGCGGGCACGGTGTTGGTGTTCAGCATCAGCGATGCGCTGGAAGTGGTGGTCGGTAACAGTGCTTCGAAGCTCGGTCGCCATGACTGCCTGCAACTCGACGGTAACGCTAGCCTGCTGGAAATCTCCGTCAATGGCCCATGCTGTGTGATTGAGCTGGCCGCACGCTGATTCTGAACTTTCAAAGGATCGCAGCCTTCGGCAGCTCCTACAGGATGCACACCATCCCATGTAGGAGCTGCCGAAGGCTGCGATTTTTTGCATTTCAGCGTTCCCGAAAGCGCACCACTTTGTTACCGAATGCCCCAGCGTGGCGCAAAACCACGCTCAAGTAACAAAATCCCATCACCACAAAAATCCTCCCGAAAATATTTCATCTACGCCAAAACCCTTGTTCCAGGCGCTCTCCAGCCGTTTCCGAATTTTTCTTGAATGCTCATCCAACAAGTTGGCCGCTTGATTGCATATGCTTGTATGTACAAGTAAAGACGTATGCGTATGAGTCACGAGGACTCAACCATCGTCCACTGATTCGCCGGTGTGCACTGATGCCCATTGGCTTGCTCGCCCACTGCCTGGGTTGGTTTGGATTGATTGCTGAGGAGTCCTTTTCGTGACTGACATTAAACCTACTAAGTTTCGTGACGTTGAAATCCGTGCCGCACGCGGTAACAAGCTGACCGCCAAGAGCTGGCTGACCGAAGCGCCGCTGCGCATGCTGATGAACAACCTCGACCCGGAAGTCGCCGAGAACCCAAAGGAACTGGTGGTTTACGGTGGTATCGGTCGCGCTGCACGTAACTGGGAATGCTACGACAAGATCGTCGAGAGCCTGACCAACCTGAACGACGACGAGACCCTGCTGGTGCAATCCGGCAAGCCGGTCGGCGTGTTCAAGACCCACGCCAACGCCCCACGCGTACTGATTGCCAACTCCAACCTGGTGCCACACTGGGCGAGCTGGGAACACTTCAACGAACTGGACGCCAAAGGCCTGGCCATGTACGGCCAGATGACCGCCGGCAGCTGGATCTACATCGGCAGCCAGGGCATCGTCCAGGGCACCTACGAAACCTTCGTCGAAGCCGGTCGCCAGCACTACAACGATGACCTGAAAGGTCGTTGGGTCCTGACCGCAGGCCTGGGCGGCATGGGCGGCGCTCAGCCTCTGGCCGCGACCCTGGCCGGTGCTTGCTCGCTGAACATCGAGTGCCAGCAGGTCAGCATCGACTTCCGTTTGAAAAGCCGTTATGTCGACGAGCAGGCTACCGACCTCGACGACGCTCTGGCCCGCATCGCCAAATACACCGCTGAAGGCAAGGCGATTTCCATCGCGCTGCTGGGCAACGCCGCTGAAATCCTTCCAGAACTGGTCAAGCGCGGCGTGCGCCCGGACATGGTCACCGACCAGACCAGCGCCCACGACCCGCTCAACGGCTACCTGCCGGCCGGCTGGACCTGGGACCAGTACCGCGCTCGCGCCAAGACTGAACCTGCCGCTGTGATCAAGGCCGCCAAGCAATCGATGGCCGTGCACGTCAAAGCGATGCTCGACTTCCAGAAAATGGGCGTACCGACCTTCGACTACGGCAACAACATCCGTCAGATGGCACAAGAAGAAGGCGTGGAAAACGCATTCGACTTCCCAGGCTTCGTACCGGCTTACATCCGTCCGCTGTTCTGCCGCGGTATCGGCCCGTTCCGTTGGGCTGCGCTGTCGGGCAACGCCGAAGACATCTACAAGACTGACGCCAAGGTCAAGGAACTGATCCCGGACGACGCCCACCTGCACAACTGGCTGGACATGGCCCGCGAGCGCATCAGCTTCCAGGGTCTGCCGGCACGTATCTGCTGGGTTGGCCTGGGCCTGCGCGCCAAGCTGGGCCTGGCATTCAACGAAATGGTCCGTAGCGGCGAGTTGTCCGCGCCAATCGTGATCGGTCGTGACCACCTGGACTCCGGTTCGGTATCGAGCCCGAACCGCGAAACCGAATCGATGCAGGACGGTTCTGACGCTGTTTCCGACTGGCCACTGCTCAACGCCCTGCTCAATACCGCGAGCGGCGCGACCTGGGTTTCCCTGCACCACGGCGGCGGCGTCGGCATGGGCTTCTCCCAGCACTCGGGCATGGTGATTGTCTGCGACGGTACTGACGAAGCGGCCGAGCGTATCGCTCGTGTGCTGCACAACGACCCGGCCACTGGCGTTATGCGTCACGCCGATGCCGGTTATCAGATCGCCATCGACTGCGCCAAGGAACAAGGGCTGAACCTGCCGATGATTACCGGCAAGTAACACAGAACCTGTGGTACCGCTTTACCTGTGGGAGCGAGCTTGCTTGCGATGAGGCCGGCACATTCAACATCTGTGCTGACTGGCAGATCCCAATCGCGAGCAAGCTCGCTCCCACAGAAAGCAAAGCCCACAAGCCGTTTCACCGTGAATTCCCAGAACAATCCACAGAGGTTGAACCATGGCTGTTAACAGCGATCGTGCAGGCAACAAACCGTTGATCGAGAAGCGTTCGATCGACTACATCCCGGAAGCGGAAAGACACGGTCGTCTGTTAAGCCAGTTCACCCTGTGGATGGGTGCCAACCTGCAAATCACCGCGATTGTCACCGGCGCATTGGCCGTGGTCCTTGGCGGCGATGTGTTCTGGTCGTTGATCGGTCTGTTGATCGGTCAATTACTGGGTGGCGGCGTGATGGCGCTGCATGCCGCGCAAGGCCCCAAGCTTGGCCTGCCGCAGATGATTTCCAGCCGGGTACAGTTCGGCGTGTACGGAGCGGCCATCCCGATCGTGCTGGTCTGCTTGATGTACCTGGGCTTCACCGCAACGGGAACCGTGTTATCCGGCCAGGCGCTGGGCCAGTTGTTTGGCGTCAGCGACACCGTCGGTATCCTCCTTTTCGCCAGTGTCATCGTGCTGGTCACGGTGCTCGGTTATCGGGTGATCCATTGGATCGGCCGTGTTGCCAGTGTCATTGGCGTGATTGCCTTTGTTTATCTGTTCAGCCGTCTGATGAGCCAGGTTGACGTTGGCGCACTGTTGCAAATCCGCCACTTCAGCTGGAGCAGTTTCTTGCTCGCGGTGTCGCTCGCGGCGTCCTGGCAGATCGCCTTCGGCCCTTATGTGGCTGACTATTCTCGCTACCTGCCGAGCAAGATTTCCTCGGTGAAAACTTTTTTTGCCGCAGGCGCAGGTTCGGTCATTGGTGCACAGGTGGCGATGGTCCTCGGCGTGCTCGCTGCCGCTTCGGCCAACGGGCAATACGCCGGCCACGAAGTGGCCTACATCGTTGGTCTGGGCGGTACCGGTGCCACCGCTGCGCTGCTGTACTTCAGCATCGCGTTCGGCAAGGTCACCATCTCCACGCTGAACTCCTACGGCAGCTTCATGTGCATTGCCACCATCATCAGCGGTTTCCGTGGTGACCTGAAGGTAACGCGCTTGCAGCGTCTGGTCTTCGTGCTGGTCATCGTCGGTGCTGCGACCCTGATGGCGTTGCTCGGTCAACACTCGTTCCTCGGCGCGTTCAAGTCCTTCATCCTGTTCCTGCTGGCGTTCTTTACGCCATGGAGCGCGATCAACCTGGTGGACTACTACTGCATTACCCGCGAGCGCTATGACGTGCCGGCGCTGGCCGATCCGAACGGTCGCTACGGCCGTTGGAACCCCCTCGGTATCAGCGTCTATGTCTTCGGTGTGCTGGTGCAGCTGCCGTTCATCTCCACCAAGTTCTATACCGGTCCGCTGGTGGCTGCCCTGGGTGATGTGGATATTTCCTGGATCATCGGCCTGGTGCTACCCGCAGCCCTGTATTACGTGTGCGCAAAAAAATGGCACGGCACAGTGCCCGATCAACTGATTCTGCCGGTCGAGCAGGACAGCGTCGTACAACCTAAAACAAGCGAGACCGGTCGCGCTGCGGCGCAGGCCTGATTGGACGTGGACAGGGCTGGATGCCTCTTGACTGCCGTAAGCCAACTCATGATTAGGAGCGTCACAACAATGAAATCGAACAAGACCCTGCTGACCACATTGCTTTCCATGGGCCTGCTGGCCAGCGCCGGCGCCACTCAGGCGGCGGGTTGGTGCGAGTCGGGCAAACCGGTGAAATTTGCCGGCCTGAACTGGGAAAGCGCCATGCTGCTGACCGACGTGATGCAAGTCGTGCTGGAGAAAGGCTACGACTGCAAGACTGACAGCCTGCCAGGCAACTCCATCACCATGGAAAACGCCCTGAGCAGCAACGATATTCAAGTGTTTGCCGAAGAATGGGTCGGCCGCAGCGAAGTCTGGAACAAGGCCGAGAAGGCCGGCAAGGTCGTCGGTGTCGGCGCGCCGGTTGTTGGCGCGATCGAAGGCTGGTATGTGCCGCGCTACGTGATCGAAGGCGACGCCAAGCGCAAGCTGGAAGCCAAGGCTCCGGACCTGAAAAACATTGCTGACCTGGGCAAATACTCGGCGATCTTCAAGGACGCCGAAGAGCCGTCCAAGGGCCGTTTCTACAACTGCCCGGCCGGCTGGACCTGTGAGCTCGACAACAGCGAAATGCTGAAAAGCTACGGCCTGGAAAGCACCTACACCAACTTCCGCCCAGGCACCGGCCCGGCGCTGGATGCCGCGGTGCTGTCGAGCTACAAGCGTGGCGAGCCGATCCTGTTCTACTACTGGTCGCCAACCCCGCTGATGGGCCAGATCGACGCGGTGAAACTCGAAGAGAAACCAGGCGTGAACAAGACCGTGGATATCAAGGTCGGCCTGTCCAAGACTTTCCACGACGAAGCGCCTGAATTGGTGGCCGTGCTGGAAAAGGTCAACGTGCCGATCGACTTGCTGAACCAGAACCTTGGACGCATGACCAAAGAGCGGATCGAATCACCAAAACTGGCCAAGATCTTCCTGAAGGAACATCCTGAAGTCTGGCACGCATGGGTGAGCGAAGACGCAGCCAAGAAAATCGACGCGGCCTTGTAGGTCGAGCTTCTCCGGCTGTCGGCAACGACAGTCGGATGCTTGATCGCAACCCCTTGATTGAGAGTCTCTTATGTTTCCCGAAAGCTTTACCTTTTCCATCGCCGACTGGGTCAACGGTTGGGTCGATTCGCTGGTCACCAACTACGGCGACGTGTTCCGGCACATCTCCGACACCCTGTTGTGGGCCATCGTCAATCTCGAAGGCCTGCTGCGCGCCGCACCCTGGTGGCTGATGCTGGCAATCGTGGCCGGCGTGGCCTGGCACGCGACCCGCAAGGTCGTGACCACTGCCGTCATCGTCGGTTTGCTGTTCCTGGTGGGTGCGGTCGGCCTCTGGGACAAGCTGATGCAGACCCTGGCGCTGATGATGGTGGCGACGATCATTTCGGTGTTGATCGGCATTCCGCTGGGCATTCTCTCGGCGCGCAGCAACCGCCTGCGTTCGATACTGATGCCGTTGCTGGACATCATGCAGACCATGCCGAGCTTCGTGTACCTGATCCCGGTGCTGATGTTGTTTGGTCTGGGCAAGGTCCCGGCGATTTTCGCCACGGTGATCTACGCCGCGCCGCCGCTGATCCGCCTGACCGATCTGGGCATTCGCCAGGTCGACGGCGAAGTGATGGAAGCGATCAACGCCTTCGGTGCCAATCGCTGGCAGCAACTGTTCGGCGTGCAACTGCCGCTGGCCCTGCCGAGCATCATGGCCGGGATCAACCAGACCACCATGATGGCCCTGTCGATGGTGGTGATCGCCTCGATGATCGGTGCCCGTGGCCTGGGTGAAGACGTGCTGGTGGGGATTCAGACCCTCAACGTCGGACGCGGCCTTGAAGCCGGTCTGGCGATCGTGATTCTGGCTGTGGTGATCGACCGCATTACACAGGCGTACGGTCGCGCACGGCATGAGGTGAGCAAATGAACAACGCAACCGTGAGCAAGATCGAAGTCAAAAACGTCTTCAAGATTTTCGGCAATCGTGCCAAGGACGCGCTGGCCATGGTTGGCCAGGGCAAGACCAAGGACCAGGTGCTGGCCGAAACCGGCTGCGTGGTCGGCGTGAACGACCTGTCGCTGAGCATCGGCAGCGGCGAGATCTTCGTGATCATGGGCCTGTCGGGTTCCGGCAAGTCGACCCTGGTCCGCCACTTCAACCGCCTGATCGACCCGACCAGCGGCGCGATCCTGGTGGACGGCGTGGACATCCTGCAATACGACATGGAAGCCCTGCGCGAATTTCGTCGGCGCAAGATCAGCATGGTGTTCCAGAGCTTCGGCCTGCTGCCGCACAAGAGCGTGCTGGACAACGTCGCCTACGGCCTGAAAATCCGTGGCGAAACCAAAGCCATGTGCGCCGAGCGTGCGCTGCACTGGATCAACACCGTGGGCCTCAAGGGCTACGAAAACAAATACCCGCACCAGCTCTCCGGCGGCATGCGTCAGCGTGTGGGCCTGGCCCGCGCCCTGGCGGCGGACACCGATATCATCCTGATGGACGAGGCGTTCAGCGCCCTCGACCCGCTGATCCGTGCCGAGATGCAGGACCAGTTGCTGGAGCTGCAAAAGACCCTGCACAAGACCATCGTCTTCATCACCCACGACCTCGACGAGGCCGTGCGCATCGGCAACCGCATCGCGATCCTCAAGGATGGCCGCCTGATCCAGGTCGGCACGCCGCGAGAGATCCTGCATTCGCCGGCGGATGAGTATGTCGACCGCTTTGTGCAGCGTCGGGCGGCGGTGGTTTAAAAGGTTTGTGCCGGCTGTGCTGGCCTCATCGCGAGCAAGCTCGCTCCCACAGTGGATCCCCGGTGTTCACAAAACCTGTGGGAGCGAGCTTGCTCGCGATGAGGCCGGAAAAGCTGCATCAAAATTCAGGTTTGTACGCAGAGGTTGAAGATGTCCCAGGCTGAAAAAATCGTTATCACCGAGGCGCAGGTCAGTTGGCAGGATGTGGTCGCCGTTGCTCGTCATGGCGCACAGCTTGAGCTGTCGGCGCCGATCTGGGCGCGCATCGAAAACGCCCAGGCCATCGTCCAGCGCATCGTCACCAGTGGCGAACGTGCCTACGGCATCAACACCGGCCTGGGCGCACTGTGCAACGTCTCGCTGCAGGACGAACAACTCAGCCAGTTGTCGCGCAACACCTTGCTCAGCCACGCCTGTGGCGTTGGCGCGCCACTGACCAACGAGCAGACCCGCTCGATCATGTGCGCGGCCGTCGTCAACTACAGCCACGGCAAATCCGGCCTGCACCGTCAGGTGGTTGAAGCACTGCTGGCACTGCTCAACCGTGGCATCACCCCGCAAGTGCCGTCCCAGGGTTCCGTGGGCTACCTGACCCACATGGCCCACATCGGCATCGCGCTGCTGGGTGTCGGCAATGTCAGCTATCGCGGTCAGGTCGTTTCCGCACAGCAAGCGCTGGCCGAAGAAGGCCTGCAACCGGTCAAGCTCGGTGCCAAGGATGGTCTGTGCCTGGTCAACGGTACGCCGTGCATGACCGGCCTCAGCTGCCTGGCCATTGCCGATGCCACGCGCCTGCTGGAATGGGCTGACGTGATTGGTGCCATGAGCTTCGAAGCCCAGCGTGGTCAAATTGACGCCTTCGACGCCGAGATCATCGCGCTCAAGCCGCACCCGGGCATGCAACAGGTCGGGATCAATCTGCGGGCCTTGCTCGACGGCAGCGAAGTGATTGCCCAGAGCAAAGGTATTCGCACGCAAGACGCCCTGAGTATCCGCTCGATCCCGCAGGTGCACGGCGCCGCGCGCGATCAACTGGTGCATGCGACCAAACAAATCGAAACCGAACTCAACGGCGCCACCGACAACCCGCTGGTGCTGGGCACTGCAGACAATTACCGCGTGGTGTCTCAGGCCAACCCTCACGGCCAGTCCGTGGCAATGGCGGCGGACCTGCTGGCGATTGCCATGGCGGAAATCGGCTCCATCGCCGAACGTCGCCTGGACCGTTTGATCAACCCGCACGTCAGCGGCCTGCCGGCCTTCCTGGTGGCCAACCCGGGGGTAAACTCCGGGATGATGATCGTGCAATACGTGGCCGCTTCGCTGTGCGCAGAGAACCGTCAACTGGCGCAACCAGCGGTGCTGGATAACTACGTGACTTCGGGCCTGCAGGAAGATCACCTGAGTCTGGGCACCAACGCGGCGCTGAAGCTGCATCGCGCGCTGGAAAACTGCACGCAGATCCTCGCCATCGAGTATTTGCTGGCCGCCCAGGCGTTCGAATTCCTCAAGGAACAACGTTTTGGTGCTGGCACCGATGCTGCCTGGCGCCTGCTGCGCGAGCATGTTGCCCCCTACGACCAGGATCGCTGGTTGGCACCGGACATTGCCGCCGCTGCCGCGGTATTGAAAGACCCGATTTTGCTGCACAACGCTTTTCCAGAACTGAACTGATTTCCACAACACCAGCGTGCCAAGGCGCGGCTCCCCAAAAGGCAGACGCGACGGACAACGGACATCTCCGGAGCGTCTGGTGAGTTAACAACTAACTCTCAAAAGGAGCAAAAAATGACTGCGCTAAATTTGATTCCAGGCCAACTGAGCCTTGCCCAACTGCGTGATGTTTATCAGCAGCCGGTCAAAATCACCCTCGACCACAGCGCCTCGGCCCAGATTGAAGCCAGCGTTGCCTGCGTGGAGCAGATCCTCGCCGAGAACCGCACTGCCTATGGCATCAACACCGGTTTCGGCCTGCTGGCCTCGACCCGCATTGCCAGCGAAGACCTGGAAAACCTGCAGCGCTCGTTGGTGCTGTCCCACGCCGCCGGTGTCGGCCAGCCGATCAGCGACGCGCTGGTGAGACTGGTCATGGTGCTCAAGGTCAACAGCCTGAGCCGTGGTTTCTCCGGTATCCGTCGTGTGGTGATCGACGCGCTGATCGCCCTGATCAATGCCGAGGTGTACCCGCACATTCCATTGAAAGGCTCGGTCGGAGCTTCCGGTGACCTGGCACCTCTGGCCCACATGTCCCTGGTGCTGCTGGGCGAAGGCAAGGCGCGCTACAAGGGTGAGTGGATGGAAGCCACCGAAGCGCTGAAAGTCGCCGGTCTGACCCCGCTGACCCTGGCCGCAAAAGAAGGTTTGGCGCTGCTCAACGGCACTCAAGTGTCCACAGCGTTTGCCCTGCGTGGCCTGTTCGAAGGTGAAGACCTGTTCGCCGGTGCCTTGGCGCTGGGCGGCCTGACCGTTGAAGCGGTGCTGGGTTCGCGTTCGCCGTTCGACGCCCGCATCCACGCTGCCCGTGGCCAGAAAGGCCAGATCGATGCCGCCGCCGCGTATCGTGATCTGCTGGGTGAGCGCAGCGAAGTCTCCGACTCCCACGAGAACTGCGAGAAGGTCCAGGATCCGTACTCCCTGCGTTGCCAGCCACAAGTCATGGGCGCCTGCCTGACCCAGTTCCGTCAAGCGGCCGAAGTGCTGGCGATCGAAGCCAACGCCGTTTCCGACAACCCGCTGGTGTTCGCCGCTGAAGGCGATGTGATTTCCGGCGGCAACTTCCACGCCGAGCCGGTGGCCATGGCCGCTGACAACATGGCATTGGCCATCGCTGAAATCGGCTCCCTGAGCGAGCGCCGTATCTCGTTGATGATGGACAAGCACATGTCGCAACTGCCGCCGTTCCTGGTGGCCAACGGTGGTGTGAACTCCGGCTTCATGATCGCCCAGGTGACCGCGGCGGCACTGGCCAGCGAGAACAAGGCGTTGTCCCATCCGCATTCGGTGGACAGCCTGCCGACTTCCGCCAACCAGGAAGACCACGTATCCATGGCGCCGGCGGCTGGCAAGCGTCTGTGGGAAATGGCCGAAAACACCCGTGGGATTCTCGCGGTGGAATGGCTGGCTGCCGCTCAGGGCCTGGACCTGCGCAATGGCCTGAAAACCTCGCCGAAACTGGAAAAGGCTCGGGCCATCCTGCGTAACGAAGTGCCGTTCTATGAGAAAGACCGCTTCTTCGCGCCAGACATCAATGCGGCGTCTGAATTGTTGGCCTCGCGCTGCCTGAACGAGCTGGTGACAACGAAGTTGCTGCCTAGCCTGTAACGGCCCTTTCACGAGACGGCTCGCTTCCACATCGGTTCGTTTTAACATGTGGGGGCGAGCTTGCTCGCGATTCGATTTTGCGTCGAATAACAATAACTAGGGACGAGAAATGCAACAGCCGGAAAAAGGTTTGAAACGCGGGCTCTCTGCCCGACATATTCGCTTCATGGCGCTGGGGTCGGCGATCGGCACCGGGCTGTTTTATGGATCCGCCTCGGCCATTCAAATGGCCGGGCCTGCGGTACTGCTCGCTTACCTGATCGGTGGCGCGGCGGTGTTCATGGTCATGCGCGCCCTCGGTGAGATGGCAGTGCACAACCCGGTAGCCGGCTCCTTCGGCCAGTACGCCAGCACCTACCTGGGGCCGATGGCGGGCTTCATCCTCGGTTGGACCTACGCATTCGAAATGGTCATCGTCGGCATGGCCGACGTCACTGCATTCGGTATTTACATGGGCTTCTGGTTCCCGGAAGTTTCCCGCTGGATCTGGGTGCTGGGTGTCGTTTCCATCGTTGGCGGCTTGAACCTGTGCAACGTCAAAGTCTTCGGTGAAATGGAGTTCTGGCTGTCACTGCTCAAGGTCGCTGCCATCGTTGCGATGATCCTGGGTGGTTTCGGCATCATGTGGTTCGGCATCAGCTCGGCCCCCGGCCAAGCGACCGACATCAGCAACCTCTGGAGCCACGGCGGCTTCATGCCCAATGGCATGGGCGGTCTGATTGCTTCGTTCGCGGTGGTGATGTTTGCGTTTGGCGGTATTGAAATCATCGGCGTAACGGCAGGTGAAGCCAAAGACCCGCAGCACGTGCTGCCCCGGGCGATCAATGCTGTACCGTTGCGCATCCTGCTGTTTTACGTGCTGACGATGCTGGTGCTGATGTCGATCTTTCCATGGCAGCAGATCGGCAGCCAGGGCAGCCCGTTCGTGCAGATTTTCGACAAGCTGGGGATCAGTTCGGCGGCCACCATCCTCAATATCGTGGTGATCACGGCGGCGATTTCGGCGATCAACAGTGACATCTTCGGCGCTGGCCGCATGATGTTCGGTCTGGCCCAGCAAGGGCATGCACCCAAGGGCTTCGCCCGCCTGTCGCGCAATGGCGTGCCATGGATGACGGTCGTGGTGATGAGTGCCGCGCTGTTGCTGGGTGTGTTGCTGAACTACTTGATACCGGAAAACGTGTTCCTGCTGATCGCTTCCATCGCGACCTTTGCCACGGTGTGGGTCTGGCTGATGATTCTGGTTACCCAAGTGGCCATGCGGCGGTCCATGAGCGCCGAGCAGGTTGCACAACTGAAATTCCCGGTACCGCTCTGGCCCTATGCGCCGGCGGCGGCGATTGCCTTCATGCTGTTCATTTTCGGTGTGCTGGGCTATTTCCCGGACACCCAGGCAGCGCTGATCGTCGGCGTGGTCTGGATCGTGTTGCTGGTGCTGGCTTACCTGACATGGGTGAAACCGGCGGCGGGCCAGGCAGCCCTGGTGACGCAGGACCCTACTTTTTCTCATCGATAACCTAATGGAGGCCAAGGATGAAAACTCTCTGGCAACACTGTCACGTCGCAACCATGGCAAAAGGCGTCTACTCGATCATCGAGGACGCGGCCATCGTGACGTCAGGAGCGCACATTGAGTGGATCGGCCCGCGCGGTGAGTTGCCGGCGGGCGAGTACCCGGCCGTCAATGATTTGAATGGGGCCTGGGTCACGCCGGGCCTGATCGACTGCCATACCCATACGGTGTTCGGCGGTAACCGCAGCGGTGAATTCGAACAGCGCCTGCAAGGTGTCAGCTACGCGGAAATCGCCGCCAGCGGTGGCGGCATCGCCAGTACCGTGCGCGCCACCCGCGCAGCCAGTGAAGACGAACTGTTCGCCAGTGCCGCCAAGCGCCTGAAAAGCCTGATGCGCGATGGCGTCACCAGCATCGAAATCAAGTCCGGCTACGGCCTGGACCTGGCCAACGAGCGCAAGATGCTGCGTGTGGCCCGTCGCCTCGGCGCCGAACTGCCGGTCAGCGTGCGCAGCACCTGCCTGGCGGCTCACGCCTTGCCGCCGGAATACGCCGATCGCGCTGATGACTACATCGATCACATCTGCGCCGACATGCTCCCGGCCCTGGCCGCCGAGGGATTGGTGGACGCGGTGGACGCGTTCTGCGAGTACCTGGCATTCTCCCCGGCGCAGGTCGAGCGGGTGTTCATTACCGCTCAGGAACTGGGCCTGCCGGTGAAGCTGCACGCCGAGCAGTTGTCGTCGCTACACGGTTCGAGCCTGGCGGCGCGCTATCACGCACTGTCCGCTGATCACCTGGAATTCATGACCGAGGACGACGCCATCGCCATGGCCAAGTCCGGTACCGTCGCCGTGCTGTTGCCCGGTGCTTTTTACTTCCTGCGCGAAACCCAATTGCCGCCAATGGAAGCCCTGCGCAAGCACGGCGTGAAAATCGCCATCGCCAGCGACCTCAATCCGGGCACCTCGCCGGCACTGTCGTTGCGTCTGATGCTGAACATGGCTTGCACCTGCTTCCGCATGACCCCGGAAGAAGCCCTGGCCGGCGCGACGATTCATGCCGCCACCGCGCTGGGCATGGCCGACACCTATGGCTCGCTGGAGGTCGGCAAGGTTGCGGATTTCGTCGCCTGGCAAATCGATCGTCCGGCCGACCTGTGTTACTGGCTGGGCGGCGACCTGGAAAAACGCGTCGTGCGCCACGGCGTCGAATCAAGTCTGTAGGAGATCTGTTGTGGATAAGGTTCTGAACTTCAAACAAGGCCGCGTACCGCTGCTGATCAGCATGCCCCACGCTGGCGTGCGCCTGACCCCGGCAGTCGAAACCGGGTTGATCCCTGACGCGAAAAGCCTGCCGGACACCGACTGGCACATCCCGCAGCTGTACGATTTCGCCGCCGAACTGGGGGCCAGCACCCTGGCCGCCGAATATTCGCGGTTCGTCATTGACCTGAACCGGCCATCCGACGACAAACCGTTGTACGTCGGCGCGACCACCGGCCTGTACCCGGCCACGCTGTTTGACGGCATTCCGTTGTTCCGCGAGGGGCTGGAGCCTTCAAAAGAAGAGCGCGCGACGTATCTGGAGCAGATCTGGACGCCGTATCACAGCACCCTGCAAAACGAACTGGCGCGCCTGAAAGCCGAGTTCGGCTATGCGCTGCTGTTCGATGCCCACTCGATCCGCTCGATCATCCCGCACCTGTTCGACGGCAAACTGCCGGACTTCAACCTTGGCACTTTCAACGGTGCCAGTTGCGATCCACAGCTCGCGACCCGACTGGAAGCGATCTGCGCCGGGCACCCGGATTACAGCCATGTGCTGAACGGGCGCTTCAAGGGCGGGCATATCACTCGCCATTACGGCAACCCGGCCGAGAACATCCATGCGGTGCAACTGGAACTGGGGCAGTGCACGTATATGGAAGAGTTCGAGCCATTCCGTTATCGCCCGGACCTGGCGGAGCCGACGCGGGTGGTGTTGAAGGAATTGCTGCAAGGGCTGCTGGCCTGGGGGCAGCAGCGTTATTGATTGGCGGCTTTCAATGATCGCGCATTTATGCGCGATCATTTTTTTCGCTGTGAATCGAGGAATTAGCCTACAGCAAATGCAGGCGGATTTCGGCGCCATCAAGTCTGAAAAAAAATATTGTCTGCGAGAGACTTTTCTCTTTCATGCAATCAATTTCAGGAAGGCGCGTTAATGAAATCAAAATTACTTGTGTCGGCGTTGTTGGTCCTTCTGACACAACAGGCCCAGGCGTTGGATATCGAGCATTGCCCTCTGCCTCAAGTCATAAAAAATACCAGTGGCGTCTACTCGGCGCTGACGATCAGCAGAAAAGGGCAATGGGTCGGCGCCGCAACGGCGCCTCGCCCGGAAACAAGCGACCGTTTTTCAGCCGATGAGGTCAAGACCTTTGATGGAGCAGTTTTTTATACGACACAGCAAAACGGTATCGCCCGAGGTGTATTGAGCCGTTGCATGTATACAAACAGGGGCGGAGAGCGCCTGGACTTGTATCATCGTCCGGATGTTCGGCCCGACCTGGCCGTGAAATTGCTCGATATCAAGAATTGGCAACTTCAACCGACATCTGCCACCGGGTTGCAAACCTATCTTTGCAAGAGCAAAGAGCAGGGTGGGTGTGTTTTTGCCCTGATCGAATGATGTGATCAGAATCAAATAAGTCGATCAACCGCCTGGGCATTGCGCAGGCGGCGAACCATGGTCGACGGGTGGTCACCGTTACGAAAACCTGCTCGGGCGCATGGCTGACAAATTGTGACCCCGCACGGACATGCTCATTGACGTAAATCGGGTTTATGATGCCGGACGGCAGAATAATAGAAGTCCCCCCAGGGATGACCTCGACCCTTTACGGAGTGCGCAATGCAGACTTTGTACCCGCAGATCAAACCCCACGCCCGGCACGATCTGGCCGTCGATGCGACCCACACCTTGTACGTCGACGAAAGCGGTTCACCGGAAGGTTTGCCGGTAGTGTTCATCCATGGCGGCCCCGGTGCCGGATGTGATGCCCAGAGTCGTTGCTTCTTCGATCCCAACCTGTATCGCATTGTCACGTTCGATCAGCGCGGTTGCGGTCGCTCCACCCCCCACGCCAGCCTGGAAAACAACACCACTTGGGATCTGGTCGCCGACCTTGAGCGGATTCGCCAGCACCTGGGCATCGACAAATGGGTACTGTTTGGCGGCTCCTGGGGTTCGACCCTGGCGCTGGCCTACGCCCAAACCCATCCTGAGCGTGTGCACGGCCTGATCCTGCGCGGGATCTTTCTCTGCCGTCCGCAGGAAATCGAATGGTTCTACCAGGCCGGCGCCAGCCGTCTGTTCCCAGACTACTGGCAGGACTACATCGCGCCGATCCCGCTGGACGAGCGCGACGACTTGCTTACCGCGTTCCACAAGCGTCTGGTCGGTAACGACCAGATTGCCCAGATGCACGCGGCCAAGGCCTGGTCCACCTGGGAGGGCCGCACCGCGACCCTGCGTCCTAACCCGATGGTGGTCGATCGCTTCTCCGAACCGCAGCGCGCGTTGTCGATTGCCCGCATCGAATGCCACTACTTCAGTAACCATGCCTTCCTGGAGCAGAACCAGTTGATCCGCGACATGGGCAAGATCGCCCATTTGCCCGGCGTGATCATCCATGGTCGTTATGACGTGATCTGCCCGCTGGATAACGCCTGGGAATTGCATCAAGCCTGGCCGAACAGCGAATTGCAGGTCATCCGCGATGCCGGTCATGCCGCTTCCGAGCCGGGAATAACCGACGCGCTGGTACGCGCCGCCAATCTGATGGCCCGGCGTCTGCTCGACCTGCCGCCTGAAGAAGCATGAAGGGCCTATTGCAACGGGTGCGAGGCGCGCGGGTCGAGGTCGCGAGCGAAGTCGTAGGTGCCGTCGATCAGGGATTGCTGGTCCTGGTGGCCGTCGAGCCTGACGATACGCGGGCCAGCGCTGACAAACTTCTTAATAAGCTGCTTAACTATCGGGTGTTCAGTGACGCTGAGGGCAAGATGAATCTGTCCTTGGCGGATGTGGGCGGCGGGCTGCTGCTGGTCTCTCAGTTCACCCTGGCTGCCGATACTAAAAACGGGCTGCGTCCGAGTTTTTCGACTGCGGCCCCTCCGGCGCTGGGCGAGGAGCTATTCGACTATCTATTAAGCAAAGCGAAACAGGTGCATGGCACTGTGGCATCAGGTAGATTCGGCGCGGATATGCAGGTGCACCTGGTCAATGATGGCCCGGTAACCTTCCTGTTACAGACCTGAAAGCGTTTGAAACAAGTTTTTACGTTCATTTCGACTGAAAACAGGGCTTTTTCGCGATAAATACTTTGTTACCCCTGATGCGTTGTAACGCGGCCTACTAGATAATCCCGCGCTACGGGGATCAGCGTTCGTTGGTCCATTTTGACTTAGGTAGAGACTTGTCCGTATCCGATTGGGGAATCATTTCGCCCCAGCGGAGTCGGAACAATGCTCGCCAACTTGGCAAGAGTGGTTTGCAAGGGCGGTTTTTTCATACCGCACACCCTGCAGACCCTTTAACTGGCCGTTGGTTTTTTGATCTGTTTTCGGCGAGGGTTGCTCGTGATTGTTAGTCCCTGTAACGCACCAAAATTGTCTGCCAAACGGTTACGCAGCGCCCTGGTAGCGGGCTCTGCACTGCTCTGCCTGCTCAGCGCCGGTCAGCTTTGGGCATTCAGTCTGGATGATGTATCGGCCAAGGCAAAAGAGCTGGCCGCGCAGAAATACGAAGCGCCGCGCAGTAACCTGCCGAACGAGTTCCGCGACATGAAATTCGCGGACTATCAGAAAATTCGTTTTCTGACGGAAAAAGCCGAGTGGGCTGATCAGAAGACGCCGTTCAAGCTGTCCTTCTATCACCAAGGCATGCATTTCGATACGCCGGTGAAAATCAACGAAATCACCGCGAACACCGTCGAAGAGATCAAATACGACCCGAGTCGTTTCGACTTCGGCGACATGCAGTTCGATCCCAAGGCCACCGAACAACTGGGTTATGCCGGTTTCCGTGTGCTGTACCCGATCAACAAGGCCGACAAGCAAGACGAAATCATGACCATGCTCGGCGCGAGCTACTTCCGCGTCGTCGGCAAGGGCCACGTCTATGGTTTGTCCGCTCGCGGCATGGCGCTGGATACCGCATTGCCGTCCGGCGAAGAATTCCCGCGTTTCCGCGAATTCTGGATTCAGCAGCCCAAGCCAGGCGACAAGCACCTGGTGATCTTCGCCCTGCTGGATTCTCCGCGTGCCACCGGCGCCTATCGCCTGACCCTGCGTCCGGGCAGCGACACCATCGTCGACGTCAAGGCGCAGATGTTCCTGCGTGACAAGGTCGGCAAACTGGGTATCGCCCCGTTGACCAGCATGTACCTGTTCGGCGCCAACCAGCCGTCGAAAGTACTGAACTACCGTCGCGAGCTGCACGACTCCAGCGGTCTGGCGATCCATGCCGGCAACGGCGAGTGGATCTGGCGTCCGCTGAACAATCCGAAACACCTGGCCGTGAGCAACTTCAGCGTGGAAAACCCGCGCGGCTTCGGTCTGCTGCAACGTGGCCGCGACTTCAGCCACTATGAAGACCTCGACGACCGGTACGACAAGCGCCCAAGCGCCTGGATCGAGCCAAAGGGTGATTGGGGCAAGGGCACAGTCGACCTGGTCGAGATTCCGACCGCCGACGAAACCAACGACAACATCGTCGCCTTCTGGAACCCGGAAAAATTGCCGGAACCTGGCCAGCCGCTCGATGTCGCTTATCGTATGCACTGGACCATGGATGAAGACTCGATTCACGCGCCGGACAGCGCCTGGGTCAAACAGACCCTGCGTTCCACCGGTGACGTCAAACAGTCCAACCTGATTCGTCAGCCGGACGGCAGCGTTGCCTACCTGGTGGACTTCGAAGGCCCATCCCTGGCGGCTTTGCCGGCCGATGCGGACGTTCGCAGCCAGGTCAGCGTCGGCGACAACGCCGAGCTGGTGGAAAACAGCGTGCGCTACAACCCTGAAACCAAGGGCTGGCGCCTGACCCTGCGGATGAAGATCAAGGACCCGGGCAAGTCCACCGAGATGCGTGCCGCGCTGGTGCAGAACATCGTGCCGGCGGACCTGGCCAAGACTTCGATTCCGTCGTCGAACTCGTCGGTTGCCAAGGCCGACAAGGTTGCCGCCAAGCAACAAGAGAAAGCTGACAAGGAAGCCAAGCAAGCGGAGGCCAAGCAGGCTGAAGCGAAGCCTGTTGCAGATGCCAAGGACAAGGCCAATAAAGACGCCAAGCAGCCTGCCGCTGCCGACGCGGCCCCAGCCACACCGGAATCGGCCCCGACTGAAGAAGTCCTGACCGAGACCTGGAGCTATCAGTTGCCTGCCGATGAGTAACTCTCAAGTACGGCCAGAAACTCTCTCCGAGTATCTGGCGCATCTGCCAATGACCGACCAGCAGCGCGCGGAACTCGCGGGCTGCCAGTCTTTCAGCGAATTGCACGAACGCCTGTCATCCTCGACGTTCGACGCCCCGACCGAAGCCGCCCAGGCTTCGGTCGGCAAACGCCTGACCCTGAGCACCGCGGAAGAGCTGCAGGACGCGGAAATGCTGGCGCTCGACGCCAACGGCCGGGTTTGCCTCAAGGCGACCCCGCCGATCCGGCGGACCAAGGTCGTGCCGGAGCCGTGGCGCACCAACATTCTGGTGCGTGGCTGGCGTCGGATGACCGGTCGAACCAATCCGCCGAAGCCGCCGAAGGACGAACGTGTCCTGCCGGCCGCGCGCTGGCGTACCGTGGGTTCGATCCGTCGCTACATTCTGTTGCTGCTGATGCTCGGCCAGACCATCGTCGCCGGCTGGTACATGAAAGGCATCATGCCGTACCAGGGCTGGTCGTTCGTCGATCTCAACGAAGTGCTGCACCAACCGCTGCTGCAAACCGCCACGCAAGTGCTGCCGTATGCCTTGCAGACCAGCATCCTGATCCTGTTCGGGATTCTGTTCTGCTGGGTATCGGCCGGCTTCTGGACCGCGCTGATGGGCTTCCTCGAATTGCTGACCGGCCACGATAAATACCGTATCTCCGGTAAAAGTGCCGGCAACGAGCCGATTCCAAAGGATGCGCGCACCGCCCTGGTGATGCCGATCTGCAACGAAGACGTGCCACGGGTATTCGCCGGCTTGCGGGCGACCTTCGAGTCGGTGGCGGCCACGGGTGACCTGGACCGCTTCGACTTCTTCGTCCTCAGCGACAGTAACGACGCCGATATCTGCGTCGCCGAGCAACAGGCCTGGCTGGACGTCTGCCGTGAAGCCGGGGGCTTCGGCAAGATCTTCTATCGCCGCCGTCGCCGTCGCGTTAAGCGTAAAAGCGGCAACCTCGACGACTTCTGCCGTCGCTGGGGCGGTGACTACAAGTACATGGTCGTACTCGACGCCGACTCCGTGATGAGCGGCGAGTGCCTGACCAGTCTGGTGCGCCTGATGGAAGCCACGCCGGACGCCGGGATCATCCAGACCGCGCCGCGTGCGTCGGGCATGGACACCCTGTATGCGCGCATGCAGCAGTTCGCCACTCGCGTGTATGGCCCGCTGTTCACCGCCGGCCTGCACTTCTGGCAGCTGGGCGAGTCGCACTACTGGGGCCACAACGCGATCATCCGCATGAAGCCGTTCATCGACCACTGCGCCCTGGCGCCGTTGCCGGGTAAAGGCGCGTTCTCCGGCTCGATCCTGTCCCACGACTTCGTTGAAGCCGCGTTGATGCGCCGTGCAGGCTGGGGCGTGTGGATTGCCTACGACTTGCCGGGCAGCTATGAAGAACTGCCGCCGAACCTGCTGGACGAACTCAAGCGTGACCGTCGCTGGTGCCACGGTAACCTGATGAACTTCCGCCTGTTCCTGGTCAAGGGCATGCACCCGGTGCACCGCGCGGTGTTCCTGACCGGCGTGATGTCCTACCTGTCGGCGCCGTTGTGGTTCTTCTTCCTGGTGTTGTCGACGGCGCTGTTGGCGGTCAACACGCTGATGGAGCCGCAGTACTTCCTCGAACCGCGCCAGCTTTATCCGCTGTGGCCGCAATGGCACCCGGACAAGGCGATTGCGCTGTTCTCGACCACCATCGTGCTGCTGTTCCTGCCGAAACTGTTGAGCATCATCCTGATCTGGGCCAAGGGCGCGAAAGAGTTCGGTGGCAAGTTCAAGGTGACCCTGTCGATGCTGCTGGAGATGCTGTTCTCCATGCTGCTGGCGCCGGTGCGGATGATCTTCCACACCCGTTTCGTCCTCGCCGCGTTCCTCGGCTGGGCCGCGACCTGGAACTCGCCGCAACGTGACGACGACTCCACGCCGTGGAGCGAGGCGGTCAAGCGCCATGGTCCACAAACCCTGCTGGGCTTCTTCTGGGCCATGCTGGTGATCTGGCTGAACCCGAGCTTCCTGTGGTGGCTGGTGCCGATCGTCGGTTCGTTGATGCTGTCGATCCCGGTATCGGTGATCTCCAGCCGTGTCGGCCTGGGCCTCAAGTCCCGTGACGAGAGCCTGTTCCTCATTCCTGAGGAATACAATCCGCCACAGGCCTTGCTGGCCACCGACCAGTACACCCACGAAAACCGCTGGCACGCGCTGAACGACGGCTTCGTCCGTTCGGTGGTCGATCCACAGCAGAACGCCCTGGCGTGCTCGCTGGCGACTTCCCGGCACAATCAGGCTGAGCCGATTGAATGGCTGCGGATCGAGCGGGTGCGGCATGCGATGAAGGTTGGTCCTGAAGGCCTGACCAACAACGAGCGTGTGCAACTGCTGAGTGACCCGGTGGCCTTGGCCCGCTTGCACGAGCAGGTCTGGAGCGAAGGGCACCCCGAGTGGCTGGGTGCGTGGAGGGCGTCAGTGAAGGCCGATCCTCATGCGCCGCTGCTGCCACTCAAGCCTTTGAGCATGCAGCCTCAAATGGCCTGACAAAAGACCCGCGAAAGCGCGTTGAAAAATCGAAAAGCCCTGCAGGTTTGCACTTGCAGGGCTTTTCTCGTTTTTTTGGTTTGGTTCTAGTCATGGTCCGCGCAAGTTGTTGGAGTTCGCCTCGCCAGCGGGGGTCTTCGATGTGTCGAAGGATCCGCAGCGGAGAGTTTCTAACATGTGTTTTGTAAAATTAACACTACGCCAGAGATACTTTAATATACCCAGGTGCGGTAAAAAATTCACAGATGTGCCGTATTTTAGTTTGTGGTGAACTCCGGCAATAACGACGATGAACTATGGCATTTAAAAGGAGCCTTATGACCTGCGCGGGAGGATCAACTCACGCCATATCGAATCCACTCCACCCGCAAATGAACACCTAACGCGCACTTTTAGCTCAAGTGAGGGAGATGCGTCGGTTATAGTTACTTCATTTTGCAGTCCTACCTGCACCGGGAGTGGGATTCCCGCCACTATAACTGCGAATTTGTACTCAATGAGTTTTTCATCATCTATGATGGGTGGTGCCCAAGCAAAAGTTATCCTCTGATTGGCAATATTCGTAACTCGAAATTCCCTAGGGGTGTTGTTTGGTATTGCTTCTAAAATAGAAGGAATGCCTTTGTCGTTGATTGCCCAGACGTCGATGACGGAGTAATCATCTATTGGTCGATTCAGTTCGTAGCTATTTTCTGACGCTGCTAAAAATATAGGGGGAGCTTCGTTCAATGAAAGTGCGTAGCTTTTTATGTTTGGACTGGATGAGTGGGTCCAAGTGATAGTTGTGCTCTCCTGCTTGGGTGTTACTTGAAGGTTCGTAACTGGCTGTGGTGGTGTAAGGTCTAAAGTTATTTCGAAAAATTCTGGTTCTGATTTTTCGAAAGCACTACGCTCTGATGCGAAAAATGTTTTAATTGTTACCTTTGTGCCTATCCAGTTGGGTGGGCTGGTGTTTACTATTGGCTCTCCTAGAGTGAGCGGATAAATATGGTAGTCGCTAAACGCGCAATACAAAGTATGCTCAGGGTCAGTGATTTCGGGAGTCACATCCCAGTTACTGATGGCTCTGCATTTTCCATCTTCTGGAGCGGATAAAGTGTATCTATGATTGTATAATTTATGTGTGATTGGGAATCGTGTGAATGTTACGTATTCAGAGTAGAGTGCGTTAATATCTTTGGCGCGAACTTCAAATACATATTTTTCAGATGGGTTTAGTCCAGTAATTTGATGAATTTGTCTGAAGCCATCTGCGTGCTTTAAAAATCTGTTATGTTGCCCGTTGATTTTCAGTTCATATCCGTCGACGCCCGCTTCATCATATGATGGATCCCAAGCTATTTCTACAGTGTGTGGGGGCGCGTAGCCATATCTTCTAACGAAAGCAAATTTAGGTAGAGTTGGAGCTACGGTGTCCTGAATCAGAGTGACTGGCTCAGAAAATGCTGAGTAGTTTCTGAGCATATCGAAGGATCTAACTTTGAATGTTGTGTTTACCTTAGGAAAGTCTTTTACTTGATGGTTGGTGCTGTTCGTGAGTGCGAAATGACCATCGTCCCGAAAAATTTCATAGCCGTAGACGCCAAGGTCATCCGCGGAAGCGGTCCAGTTGAATAGTATGGTGTTTTGGTAGTTGCCGTCTGTGACATCATCATTTCGCATTTTTCTTACGATAAAATCGGTAGGGGCGCTTGGTGCGTACCGGTCATTGGCTCTGCGTTTATTAAGTGCTATGCAACGGTCAGTGACGCTGATTTGGGTGTCGAGCCGTTCAATAAAATCAACCATCACAATGTTACAATTCTGGAAGCCCTCTTTGAAGGTTTCTCTGCGTACCGGATGGTTGCGATCTAAATTCTTCGGGCCTGTGGCGGTATAGACCGAGGCGCTTAATGCCCATATGCCTGACAAATCTGGGCTTTTCATTGTTCGAACTACAAGCTCCTCGATCCCGGAATCGGAACTGTCAGCGGGGTTCCACTTGTGGCTGAGTGAACCCCACATATATTCCTGCCAACTCGCTGGAGCGCCATGGTTAAAAAATAAAACAATACTGCGTCCAGGGTGTCTTTGACGAATTTCACCTATTTTCAAGTCTGAAGCTGAACTTGGAATCAATAAGTCTTTAATGGGGTCGAAATATGGAAGGCAACGTTCCAGACTGTCGTCGGGAAACCTGCCGCGATCATAATCGTGAAAGTCGAGGATTACGATTTCACCAGGATTGGCTGTTATGAAGTTTTTTACATCTCTAATTAAATGCTCAAACCGTCGCCCTGCACTGGCGAGCTTATGCTTGAACTCAAAAACCTTATGAAATTTCGTGATGGGATTGTGATTGCCGGTAGTTTTTGTATAGCTACTGTCAACCAGACGTAAATCGAGGTGGCGTGCGCCAGCGGCTAACTGCTCAGGAAATGATTTAACTTGGTTGGCTCCATACAATTCCTCAGGCCCCCAGGTTCCTGCCAAATCCACACCAGAGTTGTGGGCACCAGGAATAGCCAGTTGACTCATTTTCAGTTGTGCGATGTCCGCCGCGATATCTGTCATCCAGCGGCTGTAGTTGATTCTGGGTTCTGCAGGTTCGAGGGAGGGGGAAGGCAAGTCGACAGGTGTATTGGCTGGATCGTCTTTCATGATTGTGCTCCTGGAAAATGACAGGAACACGATGGTGAGCCGTTCTTGAAAGTCGCGTAACTAGCAGAACTGTTAGTCCTGCTGAGCGGTTGCTTTACTAACTTTCAACGGTTGATCATCCGCTCTCACGAGCTCAATGATTGATTCAACGGCATCGATTGAGATTGGCCGGCGTGTGGTCCACCGGCCTCTCATGCTGTTTAGTTCTGTGGTGACTTTAAACTTTGAACCGCCCCACCAGCATCTGCAAATGCGTCCCCAGCCGCGCCAGCTCGACGCTGGAGGCTGCAGTCTCTTCACTGGCCGCCGATGTCTGGTCCGACACATCCCGCACATTCAGCACACTACGGTTGATCTCTTCAGCCACGGCGCTTTGCTGTTCGGCGGCAGCGGCGATCTGCTGGTTCATCGCCTGGATCGCCGACACCGTGCGGGTGATGCTTTCCAGTGAGCCGCCGGCGCGGCGGGTCAGTTCGACACTGCTGTCGGTCAGGGTGCGGCTGTTGTCCATGATGGTCGCCACTTGTTGCGTACCGCTTTGCAGGCCGACGATCAGTTCTTCGATCTCTTCGGTGGACTTCTGGGTGCGCTGGGCCAGACTGCGGACTTCGTCTGCCACCACGGCAAAACCGCGCCCGGCTTCACCGGCACGGGCGGCTTCAATCGCGGCGTTGAGGGCCAGCAGGTTGGTTTGCTGGGCCACGGATTTGATCACATCGAGCACGCTGCCGATCTTGTCGCTTTCGCGCTTGAGTTCGCCCATGGCTTCGGTGGAGTGGCCGACTTCCTTGGCCAGGCGTTCGATCTGGGCGATGGCTTCACCCACCACTTTGTCGCCCTCGCGGGCCTGCTGGTCGGCGGCGACGGCGGCTTCGGAGGCCTCTTCGGCGTTACGCGCAACTTCCTGCACGGTCGCGGCCATTTCGTTCATGGCTGTCGCGACCTGATCGGTCTCGACTTTCTGGCTGTTGACTCCGGCGCTGGTTTGCTCGGTGACGGCAGACAGTTCTTCAGCGGCGCTGGCGATCTGCGTGACGCCATCGCTGATGCCGCCGATCAGTTCACGCAAGCCCTGGGTCATGCTCTGCATGGCACGCTGCAACTGGCCGAGTTCGTCGCGGCGCTGCGACGTCAGGTTGTGGGTCAGGTCGCCACTGGCGACGCGCTCGGCGACGGCCAGGGTCTGGTTCAACGGAATGATGATCTGCCGGGTGATCGCCCACGCGGCCAGCAGGCCGAAGGCGATGGCCAGTACGGTGGCGAGGGTCAGCATGTTCTTGGCATGGGCGGCGTCGGTGTCACGCACGGCGGTTTGCGAGACGGTGAGTTTCTGGCTCATGTCCAGCAGGATCTCGCCTTGGGCAGACATGCGTACCAGGGCCTTGGCGCTGGCCACCTGGGAGTCGCGGAACTGGCTGACAGCGGCGCGGTAGGCCTTCAGCGAATCAGTCGCCTGTTGCAGGTTGGCGATGTGTTCTTCAGGCAGTTTGGCCGGCAGGCTCTCGAGGTTCTTCAGGGCGTTGTCGATCGCGTCGAGGGCTGGCTGTTCGGCCTCTCTCTTGCCGCTGTAGGTGTAGCCGCGGACCTGGAAGCGCGCCTGCTGGATCAGTTTGCTGAGGTCGATCACGCTGTTGAAGGCGGTTACGCTGTCGCCTTGCAGCATGGATTTTTCCACTTCGGCGACGCGGGCCACGGCATTGTCGGCGGTGGCGCCGAGTTTGCTGCGGGCGTCTTCACGCTGGGCGCCGGCCTGGGTCATGTCGCTGAAGGCACGACGGTATTCGGCGACAGCGGCCAGTTGTTGATCGACCATGGCCGTATCAGCCGGTTGCTCGATCAGGCCGCGGGCGGTCTGCAGGCCGCTTTCGAGTTTGCCCAACAGATCGTTGACGGCGCCGGGACCTTGTTCGCCGCGACGCATCTCGTAATCCAGGCGGGCAATGCGCAGGTCCTTGGTCAGGTCGTTGAGACTGGCGATGAACCCCAGTTTATCGCCCCGGCTGGTCACGCCGCTCAGGCCGCTCCAGCCGGTGAAGGTGATCAGCAGGGTCAGTAACAGCACCAGACCGAAGCCGATCCCCAGCTTGCGTTTGACGCTGACGTTTCCCAGATTCTCGGCTAGCCATTGATACATGCTGAAACTCCCCGGACCACAATTTGGTTTTATGGGGGGTTATCGGCCGGCGTGCGGGGTTCTGTAGTACGGGTGGCTGATCATCCAGGGCAGATGACGGACCTGTGGGAGCGAGCTTGCTCGCGATAGCGGCGTGTCAGTCAACAATGAAGTGGCTGATACACCGTCATCGCGAGCAAGCTCGCTCCCACAGGGGAATGTGGCCGGGGATTAGAAAAGTCGTGCCAGCAGCGCGGTCACGGCGGTTTCGACGCGCAGGATGCGTTCGCCCAATTGCACCGGTTGCAGCCCGGACTTGCCCAGCAGGTCGATCTCGTAGGGAATCCAGCCACCCTCGGGGCCGATGGCTAGGGTCACCGGTTCGCTGAGGGCGCGCGGGCAGGGCGGGTAGTTGCCCGGATGCCCCACCAGGCCGAGGGTGCCTTCGGTGATCGCCGGCAGACGATCTTCGACGAAGGGCTTGAAGCGCTTCTCGATCACGACTTCCGGCAGCACGCTGTCCCGGGCCTGTTCGAGGCCGAGGATCAACTGCTCGCGAATCGCCTCTGGCTCCAGGAAGGGGGTCTGCCAGAAGCTCTTCTCGACGCGATAGCTGTTGACCAGCACGATCCGTGGCACACCCATAGCCGCCACGGTCTGAAACACCCTGCGCAGCATCTTGGGTCGTGGCAGGGCCAATACCAGGGTCAATGGCAGCTTGGCCGGTGGTGGCTGGTCGAGGGTGACGCGCAATTCGGCTTCGTCGGCGTCCAGGCGCAGCACTTCGGCCGAACCCATCAGCCCGCCGATCCGCCCGACGCGCATGCTGTCGCCGACTTCACAGCGATGGACTTCCTGCATGTGGGTCAACCGGCGATCACGCAGGATCGCCCGGTCGGCCGCAATGAAATCGGCCTCTTCGAGGAGCAGCAGGTTCACGCTTGGGTCGCTGGCGGCTGGTCGTTGTGGTCGTCAGCCGGTTGGTCGTCCGGATGCTCGCCACGCTTGCTGATCAGGCTGCCAAACAGGATGCCGATTTCGAACAGCAACCACATCGGCACGGCCAGCAAGGTCTGCGAGAAGATGTCCGGTGGCGTCAGGATCATGCCGACCACGAAGCAGCCGATGATCACGTACGGGCGGATCTTCTTCAGGTATTTGACGTCGACCACGCCGATCCACACCAGCAGCACCACGGCCACCGGGATTTCGAACGCCACGCCAAAAGCGAAGAACAGCGTCATGACGAAATCGAGGTAGCTGGTGATGTCGGTCATCATTTCGACACCGGCCGGAGTGGCGGAGGCGAAGAACTTGAAGATCAGCGGGAACACCAGGAAGTAGGCGAAGGCCATGCCGGCGTAGAACAAAAAGATGCTGGAGACCAGCAAGGGTACGGCAATGCGTTTTTCATGTTTGTACAGGCCGGGGGCGATGAAACCCCAGATCTGGTGCAGGATCACCGGGATGGCCAGGAACAGCGAAACCATCATGGTCAGCTTCAGCGGCGTCAGGAACGGCGACGACACGTCGGTGGCAATCATCGTCGCGCCGGCCGGCAAGTACGCACGCAGCGGTGTCGAGACGAAGGTGTAGATCTGCTGGGTGAAGGCAAACAGGCCGGCGAAGATGATGAAAATCGCCGCTACGCAGCGCAGCAGTCGGGTACGCAACTCGGTGAGGTGCGAAACCAGCGGCATGTGCTGGTCGTTTTCAGGAAGATCGCTCATGGGGCTCGCGGCGGCAGTATTGGGTCATGAGGGGCTGGCGCAACAGGCGCAGCCGCAGGTGTGACAGGTTCAACCGGAGTGGCTGCTACAACGGGTGCAGGTTCTGCCGCGGCTGCAGCAGGTGCTGCGACGCTAGCGGCGGGAGCCTGAATCGTCTGCTCTCCCACATGCTCCACCGGCGTCGGCTCCTGCTGGGTCGGCGTGAAGATTTTCCGCGCCTCCTGCTCAAGCGACAGGATGTGCTCGTTGTGCAGTTGCCGACGAATCTCGTCGGCACCGATTTCACGTTCAACTTCCTGTTTGATCGCGTTGAAGCTGCGCTTCAGGCGCCCGACCCACAGGCCAGCGGTGCGCGCAGCGCCCGGCAAGCGCTCGGGGCCCAGCACCAGCAGAGCGACGAGGCCGACGAGCAGCAGTTCAGAGAAGCTGATACCAAACATTAGTCAGTGCTCACACGTCTTTGCGGATCGGCTCTTCGACTTTCTGGGCCTGCACGTCGATGGTGTGCGGCTGGTTCACCGAGGCCTGCGGCTGAACAGGCGGAACCGGTTGGGCCGGGGTCGCAGTCGGGTCGGCCGGTTTTTCGTCGTCGTTCATGGCTTTCTTGAAGCCCTTGATCGATTCGCCGACGTCAGTGCCGAGGTTCTTCAGTTTCTTGGTGCCGAACACCAGTACCACGACAACCAGGATGACGATCCAGTGTTTCCAGTCAAAAATGCCCATGCTGCTGCTCCTCTCTAATAGTTATTCAGGCGGACGGGCGCGAGGCTTTCTCGGCGTGTCCGGAGAGACCGAAACGACGGTCCAGTTCATCGAGTACAGCCTGTGGATGCTGCCCCAATTGGGCGAGCATGACCATGCTGTGGAACCACAAATCGGCGGTTTCGTAGATCACATCGCTGCAGTCGCCGCTGACGGCGGCATCTTTGGCGGCAATGATGGTTTCGACCGACTCTTCGCCGACTTTTTCCAGAATCTTGTTCAAGCCCTTGTGATACAGGCTGGCGACATACGAGCTGTCGGCGGCGGCGCCTTTGCGCTGCTCCAGCACTTCGGCCAGACGGGTCAGTGTGTCACTCATGTTTGTGCCCTGCGCAATAGATGGCGTGCGGATCTTTCAGAACCGGGTCGACGGTTGTCCAGTCGCCGTTCTCATAGACGCGGTAGAAGCAGCTCTGGCGGCCGGTATGACAGGCGATGTCGCCGATCTGCTCGACCATCAGGATGATGACGTCGGCGTCGCAGTCCAGGCGCATCTCGTGCAGGGTTTGCACATGGCCGGACTCTTCGCCCTTGCGCCACAGCTTGCCACGGGAGCGTGACCAGTAAATGGCACGGTTCTCGGCAGCGGTCAGTTCCAGTGCTTCGCGGTTCATCCAGGCCATCATCAGGACGCGCCCGGTCTTGTGATCCTGGGCGATGGCCGGCACCAGGCCGTCAGCGTCCCACTTGATCTCGTCCAGCCAGTTTTTCATCTTCGACTCCGACAGCGGGCTCGACACTTCAATAGCCGAGCTCAGGCGTTGAAACAGTGTGCCAGTCGTTCACACAACTGGCTATCGGCGCACGACCAGATACAAACCGACCGCCATCATGATGCCGGCCGGCCAGTAAGCCAACTGGTTCAGCGGGCCGCCAGCGGCAAGGATCGCGCCCCCGGCCAGGTGAGCTGTGCCGAGCAGGCGCAGGAACCAGTCGTCACGGCGTCGATGCCACGCTGGCGGCGGGTCGTAGGCGTGGGGCTGGGACATGCGTTCGAGCAGGTCGCGGGCCATGTTGGCCAGGTGCGGGATCTGTTCGAACTGGCTGTGCACGTTGCCTAGCAGGGCTTTGGGGCTGACCCGTTCGCGCATCCAGCGTTCGAGGAACGGCTGCGCGGTGTTCCACAGGTCGAGGTCCGGGTACAGCTGGCGGCCCAGGCCTTCGATGTTCAACAAGGTTTTTTGCAGCAGGACCAACTGTGGCTGCACTTCCATGTTGAAGCGGCGCGCGGTCTGGAACAGGCGCATCAGCACCTGACCGAAGGAAATATCCTTCAGCGGTTTTTCGAAGATCGGCTCGCACACGGTACGGATCGCTGCTTCGAATTCGTTGAGTTTGGTTTCCGCCGGCACCCAGCCCGAATCGATGTGCAACTGCGCCACGCGACGGTAATCGCGCTTGAAGAAGGCGAACAGGTTGCGCGCCAGGTAATCCTGGTCTTCCGGGGTCAGGCTGCCGACGATACCGCAGTCGATGGCGATGTACTGCGGGCTCCACGGGTTCACGGTACTGACGAAGATGTTGCCCGGGTGCATGTCGGCGTGGAAGAAGCTGTCGCGGAACACCTGGGTGAAGAAAATCTCCACGCCGCGTTCGGCGAGCATTTTCATGTCGGTGCGCTGGTCGGCCAGGGTCGCCAGATCGGTGACCTGAATGCCGTAGATGCGTTCCATCACCAGCACTTTCGGCCGGCACCAGTCCCAATAGACTTGCGGCACGTACAGCAACGGCGAGCCGTCGAAGTTGCGCTTCAACTGGCTGGCGTTGGCCGCCTCGCGCAGCAGGTCGAGTTCGTCGTAGATGGTTTTTTCGTAATCGCTGACCACGTCCACCGGGTGCAGCAGGCGCGCATCGGCCGAGAGTTTTTCGGCGGCGCGAGCGAGGATGAACAGCCACGCCAGGTCCTGGGCGATCACCGGTTTGAGGCCGGGGCGGATCACCTTGACCACTACTTCTTCGCCGGTTTTCAGTTGCGCGGCATGCACCTGCGCTACCGAGGCCGAGGCCAGCGGTTCGACGTCGAAACGGCTGAACACGTCGCTGATTTTCTTGCCCAGCTGTTCTTCGATCAGCTTGACCGACACTTGCGAGTCGAACGGCGGCACGCGGTCCTGCAGCTTCATCAGCTCATCGGCGATGTCTTCTGGCAGCAGGTCGCGACGGGTGGACAGGATCTGCCCGAACTTGATGAAGATCGGCCCCAGGTCCTGCAACGCCAGGCGCAGGCGCGCGCCACGGCTCAGGTCCAGGGTCTTGCGCGGGAACCAGCGCCACGGCAAGACATAACGCAACGCCCGCAGAAACCAGGGCAGCGGCAGGGCGAACAGCAGATCATCGAGGCGGTAGCGGATCACGACGCGCTGGATGCGCAACAAACGGCGGACGGCAAGCAGCTTCATGCGTTATCGCTTGGGTCGAGGGATCGGGAAAGGCGCTCGAAACGCGCCTCGAGACGTTCCAGATCGAGCTTGATCTGGTCCAGTTCGCTGAATCGGGCTTCGGCTTCGCGCTGACCGACGAGGGTCCGCGATTCTTCGGCCAGGTATTCGCCCAGGTTCTGGCCCAGGCCGGCAAAGCCTTGCTGATACCAGCGGGCGCGACTGCGCAGGTGACCGCCGAGCAGTTGCGTGGCCACGGGGCCGAGCCAGCGGGAGAGTTCGTACTCCCAGTCCAGCTCCAGGTCCTGAAGGATCGCCGCGAGTTCCAGCAGCACGCCGCTGTCGCCGTCGAGTTCGACTTCAGGGCTGTGCAGGATCGAGGTCTTGTCCTTGCTCATGGTCAGCTTCAACAGGCTCGAAGCCGGTGCACGCAGGGTGCAGTCGGCGCCGGTTTCCCACTGGGAGGCGAGCATCAGGCCTTCGTCGCTGGGCAGGATGAACAGTTGCAGCGCCGGGCTGCGGCAATCGACGGCAATCACTTTGCCGGTCAAATGCGCCAGCCGCGGCAGCGCCGTGCTGTCGAGACGCAGCACCCGGTTCAGGCCGAGTTCAACGCTGGCGAGCAGGCCGGCGAGCAGCATCAGGGCTTGATGCCGCGGTGCAGGGCAACGATGCCTGCGGTCATGTTGTGATAGGTCACGCGGTCGAAACCGGCCTCGACCATCATCGACTTCAGGGTTTCCTGGTTCGGGTGCATGCGGATCGATTCGGCCAGGTAGCGATAGCTCTCCGAGTCGTTGGTGATCAGCTTGCCCATCAGCGGCATGAAGGCGAACGAGTAGGCGTCGTAGGCCTTGGACATCAGCGCGTTGGTCGGCTTGGAGAATTCCAGCACCAGCAAACGGCCGCCAGGCTTGAGCACGCGCAGCATCGAGCGCAGGGCATCTTCCTTGTGGGTCACGTTGCGCAGGCCGAAGGCGATGGTCACGCAGTCGAAATGGTTATCCGGGAACGGCAGTTTTTCCGCATCGGCCTGGACGAATTCGACGTTGCCGGCCACACCGAGGTCCAGCAGGCGGTCACGACCGACCTTGAGCATGGATTCGTTGATGTCGGCGAGCACCACCTGGCCGGTCGGGCCTACCAGATGTGAGAACTTGCGGGTCAGGTCGCCGGTACCGCCGGCGATGTCCAGCACGCGGTTGCCGGTGCGCACGCCCGACAGTTCGATCGCGAAACGCTTCCACAGACGGTGCATGCCGCCCGACAGAAGGTCGTTCATCAGGTCGTACTTGGCGGCTACGGAGTGGAAAACCTCAGCGACTTTTTCCGCTTTCTGGCTTTCCGGAACGTTTTTGAAGCCGAAGTGAGTGGTGGGTTCGGCATCGCTGCCTTTGCGCTGATCAGTCATATCGCTGTCACCAAAAGAGAATGCGCGACATTCTAATCCCCAAGGCATGCTTTGTCTTGGCAAGGCTGAAGGTAAGATGGGCAACCATCGGGACGTTTTGACGCAGCAGAGGTCAAGATGCCTCGGGAAAGCATCCATAAAGCAGGAGTCATTTGATGGCCCGTATTAGTGTTGAACGTGCCCATGGCCTGGGTAAGGAAGCGGCTCGCGAGAAGGCCGACAAGCTGGCGCAGAAACTTTCCGATCAGTATGGCCTGGAGCCGCAGTGGTCCGGCGACACCCTGAACCTCACGCGCTCGGGTGTGAAGGGCGCGGTGCATGTCAGTGAAGATTCGATCAAGGTCGACGTGGAGCTGGGCCTGATGATGTCGGCCATGAGCGGCATGATCAAAGCGGAAATCGAAAAGGCGCTGGATAAAGCGTTGGCGTAACACGAAAAAGATCGCAGCCTTCGGCAGCTCCTACATTGGTACGGCATAAGTCTGTAGGAGCTGCCGAAGGCTGCGATCTTTTCCTGAAGGCACCACCGATTTATGTCAGTTGTTAGGGTGCCGTTTCTAATTTTTCTCCCTACTTTGTGCCAGAGCCCGACACTTACCCGGGCAGTTCCTCAAACCTTTTGCGCGTGAGGTGCACCATGGCCAAAGTTATTTTGAAGAAAAAAACCGACCCGTCGACCGGCACGCTGAGCGACGTCAAATCCTATGCCCGCAAGATCTGGCTGGCAGGCCTGGGTGCCTACGCCAAGGTCGGTCAAGAGGGCAGCGAGTACTTTCAAGAACTGATCAAGGCTGGTCAGGTTGTTGAAAAGAAAGGCAAAAAGGTAGTCGCTGAGAAGCTTGAAGCGGCTAATGCCGAGATCGATGAAGCCAAGAGTGAAGTCAGCACTTTCAAAGGCCGCGTCGAAGTCCAACTCGACAAGGTCGAGAAGGCGTTCGACACGCGTGTCGCAAGTGCCTTGAATCGTATCGGTATTCCGTCTAAACATGACGTTGAGACACTCTCTGCTAAGCTCGATGAGCTGACGGCATTGCTCGAACGTGTCGCGCGTAAATCTTAAGGAGAACGGGATGGCTGTTAAAAAGAAAACCGAAAAAGAAGGCAGCTCGTGGATCGGGAAGGTTGAAGATTACTCCCGAAAAATCTGGCTGGCTGGTTTAGGCGTGTACTCGAAGATCGACACTGACGGCAGCAAACTCTTCGATGCATTGGTTAAGGACGGCGAGAAAGCCGAGAAGCTCACCAAGAGCGCTGTTGGCAAGACTGTCGACGCCGCCAAGGACTCCGCTTCTTCGGCCAAGTCGCGCATCAGCGGTGTGAAAGATCGCGCACTGGGCAAGTGGGATGAGCTGGAAGGCGCTTTCGACAAGCGTCTGAACAGCGCCATTTCGCGTCTGGGCGTACCGAGCCGCAACGAAGTCAAAGCACTGCACAGCAAGGTCGAAACTCTGACCAAGCAAATCGAAAAACTGACCGGTGCCAAGGTTGCGCCTGTTGCGGCGAAAACCGCGGCGGCCAAACCTGCTGCCAAGCCGGCCGCCAAAACCGCAGCCAAGCCACTGGCAAAAGCGGCGGCCAAGCCTGCTGCTAAAACCGCTGCTGCAAAACCTGCAACGGCGAAGCCAGCAGCCAAACCGGTTGCTGCGAAAGCCGCCGCCAAACCAGCTGCCAAGCCTGCGGCTAAAACGGCTGCTGCAAAACCAGCTGCCGCCAAGCCAGCAGCCAAACCCGCTGCGGCGAGAAAGCCTGCAGTGAAAAAGCCGGCAGCTCCAAAAGCCGCCGCGCCAAAACCAGCAGAGGCAGCTGCCAAACCGGCAACGCCGGCAGCTCCGGTCAGCGCATCGAACTCCGCGACCGCGCCAACCCCTGCTGTCACCCCGACTGCCGCGCCAGCTCCATCGACGCCAACCAGTCAGTCCTGATTTTCAGGGCTCAAGAAAACGCCCGGCCTGTGAAGGTCGGGCGTTTTTGTTTGTGCACGAATCTCTGAGCGACACAAGCCCACTGTGGGAGCGAGCTTGCTCGCGATAGCGGTGTATCAGTCGACATCCATGTTGGCTGAACAGACGCCATCGCGAGCAAGCTCGCTCCCACAGGGTTTGGGGGTGTCGGGTTTACTCGTGGTCTTCCAGGTACTCCATCGCCATCTGTTCGGTCGCAGCCTTCATCGACGGCAGCAGGTGCGGCGCCACCAGCATCATGATCTGGTAAACCACCAATCGCACCTCGCCCTGACGATCAAGAATCCGCTGGTAATCCAGCGAGAACAGCAGTGTCAGGGTGATCTGCTCCACCAATTGCCCCAGTGCCTGGGTATCGCTGACCAGCAGCCCTTGCGCTTGCAATCGCGCCAGCAACGACGCCAGTGTGCGCTTGAGTGCATTGAGCAGGTTGCGAATGCCCTTGGCCAGTTTCGGCAGGCGCCCGGCGAGGTTCGACAGGTCTTGGAACAGGAACCGGTAGTGGGACAGGCGTTCGACGATCAGGTGCAGGAACAGCCAGTATTCTTCGGGTGCCAGTTCAGCATCGGCCGGTGGATCGAGCAAGGGCGCCAGTTCGCCCTGAAAGCGCTCGAACAGCCCGAGAATCAGCGGTTCCTTGCCGTGGAAGTGGTAGTAGAGGTTGCCCGGGCTGATGCCCATTTCATTGGCAACTTCCATGGTGGAGACATTCGGTTCGCCCTTTTGATTGAACAACTGCAGGGCACATTCGAGGATCCGGTCGCGGGKTTTCATCCAGTCTTCTTAATGATCGGGTCTTGCCACGGCCGGTAGAGGCCGTGGCGCGTTGAACGTCAGCGCACGCGCACGTAAGTACCGGGTGCTGCCTCCATCGGTGGGTAGTTCTGGTTGCCAAGCGCCATGTGGGTATCCTTCTGCGCGCCGGAGCGTTCCTGAATCCAGCTCAGCCATTGGGTCCACCAACTGCCGTCGACATGCTTGGCGTCGTAGTACCAGGCACGGGGGTCGCTGCTCAGTTTGCCGTTCTCGACGTAGTTGGCTTTCGGATTGCTCGGCGGGTTGAGGATGCTCTGTACATGTCCGCTGTTGGACAGCACGAAGCGCCGCTCACCACCGAGCAGCAGCGTAGAGCGATACACCGCATCCCAAGGCGTGATGTGATCGTTGATGCCGGCGACGCTGAAGCTGTCGACGGTAACCTTCTGCAAATCGATTGGCGTACCACACACTTCCAGCCCGCCCGGGTGGGTCAGCGGGTTGTGCTTGAAGAAGTCCAGCAGGTCGCCATGCAGGGCCGCCGGCAGGCGCGTGTTGTCGTTGTTCCAGTAGAGGATGTCGAACGCCGGTGGCTCCTTGCCCAACAGGTAGTTGTTGACGAAGTAGCTCCAGATCAAATCGTTGGGGCGCATCCAGGCGAAGACCTTGGCCATGTCGCGGCCGTCCAGCACACCTTTCTGATAGGAGCGGCGCTTGGCAGACTCCAGAGTCTGTTCGTCGGCGAACAGCGAAGCGGGGCTGTCCAGCTGGCTGTCGAGCAGGCTCACCAGATACGTCGCGCTGGACACCCTGCGCAGCTGCCGTTTGGCCTGCAAGTGGCCTTGCAACGCGGCAATGGTCAGCCCGCCGGCGCAGGCGCCCATCAGGTTGACCTCGCGTGCGCCAGTGATCGCCCGGCAGACATTCATGGCCTCTTCCACGGCTTCCACGTAGGTCGAGAGCCCCCATTCGCGGTGACGCACATCCGGGTTGCGCCAGCTGATCATGAAGGTTTGCAGGCCGTTTTTGAGAGCGTACTGGACGAAACTGTTGTGGGGGCTCAGATCGAAAATGTAGTACTTGTTGATTTGCGGCGGCACCACCAGCAGGGGCTTGGAGTACTGTTTTTCGCTCATCGGCTTGTACTGGATCAACTCCAGCAGTTCGTTGCGAAACACTACGGCACCGGTGGTGGTGGCGACCGTCTTGCCGACCTCGAACGCTTGCTTGGTGACCTGTCGGGGCAGGCCGTCGTTGTGCAGCAGATCGTCCACCAAATGGCTGATGCCACGCACCAGGCTGTTACCGCCGGAATTGAAGAGCTCCTTGACCGCCAGTGGATTGAGCAGGGTGTTGGAGGGCGATACGGCATCGTTGAGCAGGGCGAAAGCGAAGTGGGCGCGGGCGCGGTCGTCCGGGCTCATGTTGCTCTCGTCGATCCAGCTTTTGACCTGTTTCTGCCAGCTCAGATAGGCCTGCAGGCTGCGGCGATAAAACGGGTTGAGGCTCCACGCCGGATCGGCGAAGCGAGCGTCCTGCGGGTTGGTCGGGTGCAGGGTTTCGCCCAGCAGCACACGGCCAAGCTGACCGCCGAGTTTGAGGGCATGTCGGGCGCTGTGTACCGGATTGCGCAAGCCATGGGCGGCCACACTGCGCAGGGTCGACAACAGATCCCGACCGCGCAGGCCGGTAATCGCACTCTGTGCATTGATGAACGCGGCGGGAGTCGGTAGGGAATCCCTCGCTGGTTTCTCGCGCATGAGTCAACACTCCTTCGTCTTCAGGCCAAAAACAAATACACCGAACCAGAACACCATAGACGCTGTAACGGATTGTTGCGCGGCGTGGCATCCTGCCGACCGCTGATGCAGCGGTTTAGCTGCCCAATGGCGCCGGACGCGGGTGCATTACCGCGCGCTGGCGCTCCTCTTCCAGGAATTTCATGATGATCGGGGCCACCGCTTCGGCCCGGGTAATCAGGAACAGATGCCCGTCATCGATGATGTGCAACTGGGCGTTGGGAATCCGCCAGGCCAGCAAGCGCATGTTGACCAACGGGATCAGTGGGTCATCGTCGCCGGCCAGTACCAGGGTCGGCTGGCGGATCTTGTGCAGCCAGTGGATGCTGGTCCAGCCGAGGCCGGCGAACAGCTGCCAGTAGTAACCGAGCTTGCCCGCCGAACGCACCTTGGCCGCATGGCTCGCGGCCAGTGTCGGGTCGCGACGGAAAGCGCCGCCGTAGATCATCGGTGCAATACGGATCACGTGGGATGGCTGGATGTAACGCCGAGGGCTGGCCATCATCCACAGCACTTTCGGCTTGCCCGGCACCATCACCGCACCCGCCGCCGTCGCCGCCAGCACGAGTTTCTTGCAGCGCTCCGGATAGTCGTAGGCGAACTGTTGGGCCAGGGCGCCACCCCAGGACACGCCGATGACGTTGACCTGCCCATAGTCGAGATAGTCGAGCATGCGTGCCGTGAGTTTCGCCAGCCCCGGGAAACGATACGGCCGGTTCGGTGTCGACGAACCGCCGACGCCGGGTACGTCGAAGGCGATGACTTCCAGGTCCGGGTCCAGCGCCGCGATGAACGGGAACACCAGCTCCAGGTTGGCGCCGATGCCGTTGAAAATCAGCAGGGGCGTCAAGTGAGGCTTGCCGGGGCGTACCGCCGTGCGGAGCGTCTGGCCATCCAGATCGACGGTACGGAATATGAAGGGTTGCGGCATGCTTCTGGCCCTGTGGGTCGCTCTCTTGAATTCTTCCCTGATCCCCTGTAGGAGCGAGCTTGCTCGCGAAAAACGTGAGGGCAACGCGTTATCCAAGCAGCACGCGTTATCGTTAACGTCCATCGCGAGCAAGCTCGCTCCTACAGGGGCGGGGTGTGTCAGTTACCGCTCGTGTACATAAGTGCCCGGTGCGGCTTCACCCGCTGGATAGGCTTTGTTGCCCAATTTCAGCGGAGCTTTTTTCAGGTTGCCCGAACGCTGTGCCTGCCATGCCTGCCAGTGCAGCCACCAGGAGTCGGCGTGCTTGGTCGACTCTTCCTGCCAGTCATCGGCATTGGCGGGCATTTCGGTGCTGGTCATGTAGCGCGATTTCGGATTGCCCGGCGGGTTCAGAATGCTCTGGATGTGCCCGCTGCTGGACAGCACGAATTCAACATTGCCGCCGAACAGTTGCGCCGACTTGTAGCAGGAGCGCCACGGAGTGATGTGGTCGGTGGTGCCGGCCAGCGAGAAGATGTCGGCGGTGACCTTCTTCAGGTCGATCGGCGTGCCGCACACTTCCAGTGCATCGGCGCGGGTCAACGGGTTACTTTTGAACATTTCGATCAGGTCACCATGGAACGCCGCGGGCAACCGGGTGGTGTCGTTGTTCCAGAACAGAATGTCGAATACCGGCGGCTCGTTGCCCAGCAGGTAGTTGTTGACCCAGTAGTTCCAGATCAGGTCGTTGGGACGCATCCAGGCGAAGACCTTGGCCATGTCGCGGCCTTCGAGGACGCCGGCCTGGTACGATTGGCGCTTTGCGGCTTCGAGGGTTTGCTCGTCGACGAACAGGGCCACGTCGCTGTCCAGGGTGGTGTCGAGCACGCTGACCAGCAGGGTCAGGGCGTTGACCTTGTTCTCGCCGATGGCCGCGTAGTGGCCCAGCAGCGCGGTGCAGGTGATGCCGCCGGAGCAGGCACCGAGCATGTTCACGTCTTTACTGCCGGTGATGGCGGTGACCACATCGACCGCTTCCTTGAGCGCTTCGATGTAGGTCGACAGGCCCCACTCGCGCTGCTCTTTGGTCGGGTTGCGCCAACTGACAATGAAGGTCTGCACGTTGTTGCGCAGGCAGAACCGCGCCAGGCTTTTTTCCGGGCTCAGGTCAAAGACATAGAACTTGTTGATCTGCGGCGGTACCACCAGCAGTGGGCGTTCATACACCTGCTCGGTGATCGGCTTGTACTGGATCAACTCCAGCACGTCGTTGCGAAAGACCACCGCACCCTCGGTCACGCCAAGGGTCTTGCCGACCTCGAATGCGCCCATGTTGACCTGACTCGGCATGCCGCCGTTGTGCACCAGGTCCTTGGCCAGATGCGAGAGGCCATCGAGCAGGCTTTTACCACCGGTTTCGAAGAAGCGCTTGACCGCCGCCGGGTTGGCCGCCGTGTTGGTCGGGGCGAAGGCCTCGGTCATGAGGTTGATCACGAAGTGCCCGCGACTGACGTCCTTGGCCGGCAGGTTGCTGTCGTCGATCCAGTCGTGGAGTTCCTTGCGCCACGCCAGGTAGGTTTGCAGATAACGTTTGTAGAGCGGGTTCTGGCTCCAGGCCGGATCCGCGAAGCGACGGTCATCGCTGGTCGGTTGCAGTTCGGATTTACCGAACAGCACATTTTTGAGTTCAAGGCCGAAATGCGCAACATGCTTCGCGCTGTGCACGGGTTGCCTGATGGCCTGCCTGAGCACCATTCGAGCAGAAGCCAGTAGATCCTTTCCACGCAGCCCAACGACAGGATTCAGCCCCAAGGTGTTTTCCGAGGCTTGACTCTTCAAGTCATCGTTATTCTTGTTACTCATCTACGACGCTCCATTGTCCTGAGACGAGTACCGGGTCCTGCTGTGTAGTCACACAGCCAATGCCAGGTACTACTGCTCGGGGTGACCGTTAATACTGCATCGCTGCTTTTTTAATGCAGAGAGCACTGCAGGGAACTTGCCAATTCCATTGGTTACCCGAGTTTAATTTTTTTCGCAAGCAGGCCAATCCGCGGCCCTGAAGCGGAGCATTCAAACAGATGAAATTAGAAAATGCCCTCTAATGAGCAAGAGGCTCGGATTAGAGCATCAGTTTGACGACGGATTCGTTCGGATCGCGGGTTTTTCCGGCGGCTTTCAGCTCGGCCAAATAGTCTTCCCAAAGTGCGTCATAACGTCGCGCCAGTTCGTAGAGGTATTCCCAGGTGAACAGACCGCTGTCGTGACCGTCATCGAAGGTCAGTTTCAGTGCGTACTGACCGGCCGGTTCTACCTTGGTCAGGCCTACGTTGATCTTGCCAAATTGCAGGATGGGTTTGCCGTGGCCCTGGACCTCGGCGGAAGGAGAGTGCACGCGCAGGAACTCGGCGGGCAGGGTGTATTCCTCGCCCGACGCGTATTTCAGCGACAGGGTTTTCGAGGCTTTGTGCAGCTTGATGTCGGTGGGGATCATGGCCGGATGTCCGTCTTGTGCAGAACCTTGTGGGAGCGAGCTTGCTCGCGATAGCGGTATCAGATTCAACATCTATGTCGAATGAGATGGCCTCATCGCGAGCAAGCTCGCTCCCACAGGATCTCTATCGCTGTAAGTATGGCTTACAGGATATAACGGGACAGGTCTTCGTTCTCTGCCAATTCGCCCAGGTGGCTGTTGACGTAGTCGGCGTCGATCAGGATCACCTTGTCGTCATGGGCGCTGGCCAGGTCGCCGGCGCTGAACGACACCTCTTCGAGCAGGCGCTCGAGCAAGGTGTGCAGGCGACGGGCGCCGATGTTTTCGGTTTTCTCGTTGACCTGCCAGGCGATCTCCGCGATGCGCTTGATGCCGCTCGGCTGGAACTCGATGGCCAGGCCTTCGGTTTTCAGCAGGGCGCAATATTGCTCGGTGAGCGAAGCGTGGGGCTCGCTGAGGATGCGTTCGAAGTCTTCCGGGCTCAGGGCCTTGAGTTCGACACGAATCGGCAGGCGGCCTTGCAGCTCGGGCACCAGGTCGCTCGGCTTGCTCAGGTGGAACGCGCCGGAAGCAATGAACAGGATGTGGTCAGTCTTGACCATGCCCAGCTTGGTGTTGACGGTGCAGCCTTCGATCAGCGGCAGCAAGTCGCGCTGCACGCCTTCGCGGGACACATCGACGCCACCGGAATTACCGCGCTTGGCGACCTTGTCGATTTCGTCGATGAACACGATGCCGTGCTGCTCGACCGCTTCCAGGGCCTTGGCCTTCAACTCTTCATCGTTCACCAGGCGGCTGGCCTCTTCGTCGCGCACCAGCTTGAGCGCTTCCTTGACCTTGAGTTTGCGGCTCTTGCGCTTGCCCTTGCCCATGTTGGCGAACAGGCTCTGCAACTGGTTGGTCATTTCTTCCATGCCCGGTGGCGCGGAGATATCGACGCCGGCCATTTCGGCGACCTCGATTTCGATCTCCTTGTCATCCAGCTGACCCTCGCGCAGGCGCTTGCGGAACAGCTGGCGGGTGTTGGAGTCGGCAGTCGGGGCATCGTCGTTGCTGAAACCCATGCGTGCCGGTGGCAGCAGGGCGTCGAGGATGCGCTCTTCGGCGGCGTCTTCGGCGCGGTGGCGAACCTTGACGATTTCCTGCTCGCGCAGCAGCTTGATCGCGGCATCGGCCAGGTCACGAATGATCGATTCGACGTCGCGGCCGACATAGCCGACTTCGGTGAACTTGGTCGCTTCGACCTTGATGAACGGCGCATTGGCCAGTTTTGCCAGGCGACGGGCGATCTCGGTTTTACCGACACCGGTCGGGCCGATCATCAGGATGTTCTTGGGTGTTACTTCAACACGCAGCTCTTCCGGCAGCTGCATCCGACGCCAGCGGTTACGCAGGGCAATGGCGACGGCGCGCTTGGCATCGTCCTGGCCGATGATGTGGCGGTTGAGTTCGTGGACGATTTCACGGGGAGTCATGGACATAATATTTAAAGGACCTCAAGCAAGAATGAGCCGTGGCACGGGGCCGAAACAGGCTTACTCGGCGCAGTCCTGCTCCTCAATGGTCTGGGTGTGGTTGGTGAATACACAGATGTCGCCGGCGATACCGAGGGCGGTTTCGACGATCTCACGGGCCGACAGATCAGTCTTTTTCAGCAGTGCGCTGGCAGCCGCTTGAGCGTAAGCGCCGCCGGAGCCCATGGCGATCAAACCGTCTTCAGGCTCAACCACATCGCCGTTGCCGGTGATGATCAGGGAGGCGTCTTTGTTGGCGACCGCGAGCATGGCTTCGAGGCGGCTCAGGGAGCGGTCGGTGCGCCATTCTTTGGCGAGTTCGACGGCGGCGCGCACCAGGTGGCCTTGATGTTTCTCAAGTTGGCCTTCGAAGCGTTCGAAGAGGGTAAAGGCGTCAGCGGTGGCACCGGCAAAACCGGCGATGACCTGGCCGTGGTACAGGCGGCGAACTTTTTTCGCGTTGCCTTTCATCACGGTATTACCAAGGGAAACCTGGCCGTCGCCGCCCATGACGACTTTGCCGTGGCGGCGAACTGAAACGATGGTGGTCAAGGGAAGAGTCTCCACGCAGCGGGGCGAAAATGCCTTATGCCCATTCATATGGGGGTGCCGGAGTGGATTTCAACTGTAGGGAGGGAGAGGGGACGGGCGGCGTGTTGCAAATGGAGATATGTGGTGCGCTCCCACAGGGTTAGCGTAAACCCTGTGGGAGCGAGCTTGCTCGCGATGAACGATGACGCGGTAGTTCTGAAGGGATCAGCGGCTCTGGCGTTGTTGTAACAACAAATTGCTGAAGCCTGCGCCTGCCAATTGTTTCTGCGCCGTAGTCAGTTGTTCGCGGTTGCTGAACGGTCCGACCAGCACCCGATACCAGGTTTCGTCTTTAACCGTGCCGGACTCAACCGAGACAGCCTGGCCCAGCAGAATGATCTGCGCCCGAACCTTGTCCGCATCAGTCTCTTTGCGGAACGAGCCAGCCTGCAGGAAAAACTTCGTCACAGGCGCCGCCTTGACCGGAGGCGCTGGCGGAGGCGTGATCCCGGCCAATGCAGCCTGGGCGCGAGCCGTGTCGATCTTCGCCGCTTCGGCCGGGGTGACCGGCGTGGTCGGGATGGCCGGCACTTGTGGCGTCGGCAGGGTTTTTTCCGGCACGGCATCCGGCGGCACGATGACTTCCGATTCCGGCAGCAAGGTGTAGAAGTCGTACTTCGGCTTCACCGGTTGCGTCGGGCTCGGCGGGGTTTTGTTGGCCTCGGCGATCTTGCTGGCTTTCTGCTGTTGCTCGACTTTCTCACGCTTGACCGTGTCGCTGCCCTTGCCCGGTTCCAGCTTCATCAAAAACACAAGGAAGGCACCGACCGTCAGGCCGATCGCCATCCACAACCAACCCGGGATCGGTTGCTTTGCAGGAGCTTGGTAACGGCTGGCGCCACGCTTGGGTGCAGGTTTTTTCTTGGCAGCCAACTTACATACGCTCCAGAGTTTCCAGGCCCAAGAGTTCCAGGCCTTGCTTGAGGGTGCGTCCGGTCAGCGCGGCGAGGCGCAGGCGGCTCTGCATTTGTGCCGGGGTATCGGCGGCGAGGATCGGGCAGTTCTCGTAGAAGCTGGAGAACAGGCCGGCGACGTCGTACAGGTAAGTGCAAAGGATGTGCGGGGTGCCTTTTTCGGACACGTTGTTCAGGATTTCACCGAACTGCGCGAGTTTCGCCGCCAGCTCGTGTTCGTGCGCCGCTTCCAGAACGATCTGGCCGTCGACTTCGCTGAAGTCCTTGCCGAGCTTGCGGAACACCCCGGCCACGCGGGTGTAGGCGTACAGCAGGTACGGCGCGGTGTTGCCTTCGAAGTTCAGCATCAGGTCGAAGTTGAAGCTGTAGTCGCTGGTGCGGTGCTTGGACAGGTCGGCGTATTTCACTGCGCCGATGCCCACGACCTTGGCGATGTTGCGCAACTCGGCTTCGGCCAGCTCCGGATTCTTGTCCTTGACCAGGGTGTAGGCGCGCTCCTGGGCTTCGGTCAGCAGGTCGATCAGTTTCACGGTGCCACCATCACGGGTCTTGAACGGACGACCGTCCGCGCCGTTCATGGTGCCGAAGCCCATGTGTTCCATTTCCATCGGATGGGTCACGAAACCGGCCTTGCGTGCAACAGCGAACACTTGCTGGAAGTGCAGGGCCTGACGCTGGTCGACGAAGTACAGCGCACGATCGGCCTTGAGCTTGCCGCTGCGGTAGCGCACGGCCGCCAGGTCGGTGGTGGCGTAGAGGTAGCCGCCGTCGGCCTTGACGATGATCACCGGCAGCGGGTCGCCGTCGGCATTCTTGAACTCGTCAAGGAACACGCACTGGGCGCCGTTGCTCTCGACCAGCATGCCTGCGGCCTTGAGGTCGTTGACCACGTTGATCAGGTCGTCGTTGTAGGCGCTTTCGCCCATCACGTCGGCCATGGTCAGTTTGACGTTAAGCAGTTCGTAGATCTTCTGGCAGTGGGACAGCGAGATGTCCTTGAACTTGGTCCACAGCGCCAGGCAGTCGGCATCGCCGGCTTGCAACTTGACCACCAGGCCGCGGGCGCGGTCGGCGAACTCTGCGGATTCGTCGAAGCGCTGCTTGGCGGCGCGGTAGAAGTTCTCCAGGTCCGACAGCTCGTCGCTGGTGATCGGGTTTTCCTGCAGGTAAGCCATCAGCATGCCGAACTGGGTGCCCCAGTCGCCGACGTGGTTCTGCCGGATCACGGTGTCGCCGAGGAATTCCAGCACACGGGCCACGCCGTCGCCGATGATGGTCGAACGCAAGTGGCCGACGTGCATCTCTTTGGCCAGGTTCGGTGCCGACAGGTCGACCACGGTGCGCTGTACCGGGCCGGCTTTGCGCACGCCGATGTGGGCGTCGGCCAGGGCGGCATCCAGGCGGGTCGCCAGGGCATCGGTGTTCTGGAAGAAGTTCAGGAAGCCAGGGCCGGCGATTTCGGTCTTGGCGACGTTTTCGTCAGCCGGCAGCGCAGCGATGATTTTTTCCGCCAGATCGCGCGGCTTCATGCCGGCCGGCTTGGCCAGCATCATGGCGATGTTGCTGGCGAAATCGCCGTTCTTCTTGTCGCGGGAGTTTTCCACCTGGATCGCCGGCGACAGGCCTTCAGGCAACACACCTTCGTTGACGAGTTGGGTGATAGCTTGTTGGATCAGCTGGCGAATGGTGTCTTTCATGGTCTTCTCTTTCGACCGCAAGCGCGGCGGCGCATCATGCGCTGGTGGAAAAACTGGGCATTATCCGTTGCGAAGACGGGCTTGCCAACCTTAGCAGGCAGGATATGGATGTGTGGTGACAAAAGAGGCAAAGATCGCAGGGTAGGAGCTGCCGAAGGCTGCGATCTTTTGATCTTGACCTTCTTAATACAAATCCACCGGATCAACATCCATAGACCAACGCACCGCCCGCCCGCTCGGCATCTGCTCCAGCACCAGCAACCAACTGGCCAGTAATCGATGTAAGGGTGCCCGCGCCGTAGCCTGCAACAGCAGCTGCGCACGATAACGCCCGGCCCGGCGCTCCATCGGTGCCGGGACTGGTCCCAATAACTCGATCCCCGTCAGATTCTGCTCGGCCAGCAAACGCTCCGCCTCGCTGCAAGCCTCATCCAGGAAGCCCTCGGCCTGACCCGGTTTATGCGCCTCGGCCCGCAGCAGCGCCAGGTGCGCAAATGGCGGCAATCCCGCCGCACGGCGTTCGCTCAAGGCCTGTTCGGCAAAAGCGAAATAGCCTTGCTCGGTCAGTTGCACCAGCAGCGGATGGTCGGCCAGGTGCGTCTGGATAATCACCTTGCCCGGCTCTTCGGCGCGGCCTGCGCGGCCGGCGACCTGGACGATAAGCTGAGCCATGCGCTCGCTGGCGCGGAAGTCACCGGAGAACAGGCCGCCGTCGGCGTCGAGGATCGACACCAGCGTCACCCGTGGAAAGTGGTGGCCTTTGGCAAGCATCTGCGTGCCGATCAGGATGCATGGCTGGCCTTTTTGAATGGTCGCGAACAACTGGTTCATCGCATCCTTGCGTGATGTGCTGTCGCGGTCGACCCGCAGCACCGGATAGTCCGGGAACAGAATCGCCAGGCGCTCCTCGGCCCGTTCGGTGCCGGCGCCAACGGGACGCAGATCGACCTTGTTGCACTTCGGGCACTGGCGCGGCACACGTTCGACGTAGCCGCAATGGTGGCAGCGCAACTCGCCGTAGCGCTGATGCACGGTCATGCGCGCGTCACAGCGCTGGCACTCGGACATCCAGCCACAGTCATGGCACAGCAGGGTCGGGGCGAAGCCGCGGCGGTTGAGGAACACCAGGACTTGTTGTCCGGCGGCCAGGGTCTGGCCGATGGCTTGTTGCATCGGCCCGGAAATGCCGCTGTCCAGCGGGCGGCTTTTGACATCCAGACGCAGGAAACGCGGCTGCTTGGCGCCGCCGGCGCGCTCGTTCAAGCGCAGGAGTCCGTAGCGGCCGGTGTAGGCGTTGTGCAGGCTTTCCAGCGAAGGGGTGGCGGAACCGAGGACAATCGGGATGTTTTCCTGTCGTGCCCGTACCAGTGCCAGATCACGGGCGTGGTAGCGCAAACCTTCCTGTTGTTTATAGGAGCCGTCGTGCTCTTCGTCGATGATGATCAGGCCGGGGTTCTTCATCGGTGTGAACAGGGCCGAGCGGGTGCCGATAATGATGTCGGCCTCACCGTCCCGGGCGGCCAGCCAGGCCTCGAGGCGTTCGCGGTCATTGACCGCCGAATGGATCAGCGCGATACGGGCATTGAAGCGCTGTTCGAAGCGCGCCAGGGTCTGCGGGCCGAGATTGATTTCCGGGATCAGCACCAGCGCTTGCTTGCCGGCCTCGAGGGTTTCGCGGATCAGCTGTAAATAGACTTCGGTCTTGCCGCTGCCGGTGACGCCGGCCAGCAAAAACGCGTGATAACTGTCGAAACCGGCGCGAATCGCCTCATAGGCGGCGCGTTGCTCCGGGTTAAGCGGCAGTTCCGGTTGCGCCAGCCAGTGTTCCTGGCGTACGCCCGGGGCGTGGCGGCGGATCTCGACCTGCACCAGCTCCTTGGCCAGCAGCAAATCCAGGCTGTCCTTGCTCAGCATCAATTTGCTCAGCAACTGATGGGCGACGCCGTGGGGATGCTGGGCCAGCGTGGCCAGGGCTTCGCGCTGGCGCGGGGCACGGGCGATGCGCGGATCATCGAGGCTGGCGCCCGGCGCGGCGGACCAGAAACGCTCCTGGCGCGCTTCGGCCAGCTCACCCTGGCGCAGCAAAACCGGCAGCGCCCAGCTCAAGGTGTCGCCGAGGCTGTGCTGGTAATACTGGGACGTCCACAGGCACAGCTTGAACAGCGCGGTCGGCAGCGGTGGCGTAGCGTCGAGCAGGGCCAGGGCCGGCTTGAGCTTCTCGGCCGGCACTTCGCTGGTGTTGGTGACTTCCACCAGAATCCCGATCATCTCGCGCCGGCCGAACGGCACCCGCAGGCGCATGCCGGGGTGCAACTGGGCGCGCAGGACGCCGGCCGGGGCGCGGTAGTCGAACAGGCGGCGTAGCGGCGAAGGCAGGGCGAGGCGCAGAATGGCGTCGGGCACGCGGGGGATCTCGATAAGCAGAAAAAAACAGCAGGCTCGCTCCCACAGGGGCGGCGATCTGGCCGGGAGCCTAGCAGACGGTCGGTAGAAGCGACAGCTTGCGTGAATGGGATTGTCTGGTAGAATCCGCGGCCTAATTACGTGCGGTATTCAACAATAGTGTTGGGTGGCGGCACGCTAGCCTGAGGAAAACACCATGAAAGCTGATATCCATCCAGAATACCCAGCAGTTGCTGTTACCTGCAGCTGCGGCAACAAGTTCGAAACCCGTTCGACCTTCGGCAAAGCCCTGGCGATCGACGTTTGCAACGAATGCCACCCGTTCTACACCGGTAAGCAGAAGACTCTGGACACCGGTGGTCGCGTACAGAAGTTCGCCGACCGTTTCGGTGCTTTCGGCGCGAAAAAGGCCTAAGGCCGATCAACTTGGGAAGCCGCTGCGGTTTTTCCATGCTGATGAAAAAGGCGTCCCTTGCGGGCGCCTTTTTTGTGTCTGCGATTTGGCTGTCTGGCGCCCAGGCCTTTTGCCCGGCGCCAAGCGGCTTGACGCCCGTCGCGGTGCAGCGGGTGGTGGATGGCGACACTCTGCACCTGAGCGATGGCCGCAATGTGCGCATGATCGGCTTGAACACGCCGGAGCTGGGCAAGAAGGGCCGTTCCGACGAACCGTTCGCCGTGGCCGCGCGCAAACGCCTCGAAGCCTTGGTGGCGGCGAGCGACGGTCAGGTTGGATTGCTGCCGGGTAAAGAAAGCAAGGACCATTACGGCCGCACCCTGGCCCATGTCTACGGTGCCGATGGCGCCAACCTCGAAGCGCAAGTGCTCGCCGAAGGCCTGGGTTTTCAGGTGGCCGTGGCGCCGAATGTCGATCTTGTCGCCTGTCAGCAGGCTGCGGAACGCAGCGCTCGCCAGGCCGGGCTCGGTGTATGGCGCCAGTCGCCTGTACTGAAAGCGGAGCAGATCAGCACTTCCGGTTTTGCCGTGCTCAGCGGTCGTGTGAGCAAGGTTCAACGCAATCGTGGCGGGGTTTGGATCGAGTTACAGGATTCGGTTGTATTGCGCGTTGCGCCCAATCTTCTGGGGCGGTTCGATGCAACTACGCTGGAAAGGCTCGAGGGCAAGCAAATAGAGGCGCGCGGCTGGGTCCTGGATCGTTCGCGGCGTGGCGGTCTCAAGGAGGGTCAGGCACGCTGGATGTTGCCCTTGACCGACCCGGCGATGCTTCAAACGGCACAGTGATAAAAAATTGTAGACATTTTTTCTGTCGATTGTGAACAGTCTATCCCTTATGTTCCGTGGCTCTTGGCCCAAAGTCGTAGGGCCGGGCGCTTGACAGGGGTGACCCGTCAGTCTTGTGGGGACTTTGCGAGGCGCGTATCCTCGCTGACCAGTCTGTCCAACAGTAAAAGCGGAATGCCAAAATGTCTGATCTGAAAACTGCCGCTCTCGAATATCACGCCAATCCTCGTCCAGGGAAGCTGAGTGTCGAGCTCACCAAGGCCACTGCTACCGCTCGCGACCTGTCGCTGGCGTACAGCCCGGGCGTAGCCGAACCAGTACGCGAGATCGCCCGCGATCCTGAACTGGCCTACAAGTACACCGGCAAAGGCAACCTGGTTGCAGTCATTTCCGATGGCACCGCGATTCTCGGCCTGGGTAACCTCGGCCCATTGGCTTCCAAGCCAGTGATGGAAGGTAAAGGCGTACTGTTCAAGCGCTTCGCCGGCATCGACGTTTTCGACATCGAAGTCGACTCCGAAAGCCCGCAAGCCTTCATCGACACCGTCAAGCGCATCTCCATCACCTTCGGTGGCATCAACCTGGAAGACATCAAGGCACCAGAGTGCTTTGAAATCGAACGCGCTCTGATCGAGCAGTGCGATATCCCGGTATTCCACGATGACCAGCACGGCACCGCTATCGTGACCGCTGCCGGCATGATCAACGCCCTGGAAATCGCTGGCAAAACCCTGCCGGAAGCCAAGATCGTTTGCCTGGGTGCCGGCGCCGCCGCCATCTCCTGCATGAAGTTGCTGGTGAGCATGGGCGCCAACATCGAAAACATCTACATGGTCGACCGTACCGGCGTGATCCACTCCGGCCGTGACGACCTGAACCAGTACAAGGCTGTATTCGCTCACGCGACCGACAAGCGCACCCTGGCTGACGCCCTGCAAGGCGCTGACGTGTTCGTTGGCCTGTCCGGCCCGAACCTGCTGAGCGCTGAAGGCCTGCTGTCGATGGCGCCTAACCCGATCGTGTTCGCCTGCTCCAACCCTGATCCGGAAATCTCCCCGGAACTGGCGCACGCCACTCGTAACGACGTGATCATGGCTACCGGTCGTTCCGACTACCCGAACCAGGTCAACAACGTACTGGGCTTCCCGTTCATCTTCCGTGGTGCCCTGGACGTTCGCGCCAAGCGCATCAACGAAGAAATGAAAGTGGCTGCGGCCAACGCCCTGCGTGAACTGGCCAAGCTGCCAGTACCTCAGGAAGTGTGCGACGCCTACGGCGGCATCAAGCTGGAATTCGGTCGTGAGTACATCATTCCGAAGCCAATGGATGCCCGCCTGATCACCCTGATCTCCGATGCCGTGGCTAAAGCCGCCATCGAGACCGGTGTGGCGACCCTGCCGTATCCGAAGAACTACCCGCTGAAAAGCGTGGATGACGTGTTCAACGGCTAAGCCGTTGTAGCGCTTCAACCGAAAGCCCCGGCTCGTAAGAGTCGGGGCTTTTTTGTGCCTGACAGTTTTGCGCCGCCTGTCAGGGCCTCTTCGCGGGCAAGCCCGCGAAGAGGCCGGCTCAATCAATGCAAAACTTGCAGATAGTAAAAAGCCCCGACTCTCACGAGCCGGGGCTTTTGGCGATGGGTGGCAAGATCAGAACAAATCGATCGGCGCCGCTTCATCCGCCGGCAGCGGGCTGCCCGGTGCAAGGCCGTTGCCCAGTTCGTTCCCCGACGGTGGCGTATCTTCGACCTTGAACAGTTCGAAGTAGGCCCCCGGGGTGCCCGGGCTGGCCGCGCGGCCGCTGATCGGATCGACTCGCAGGCTGAGGATGCCTTCCGGCTCCGGTTGCGTGTGTGGCGGCTTGCCTTTGAGTGCGGGGCCCATGTAGTTCATCCAGATCGGCAGCGCGACGGTGCCGCCGAATTCCTTGCGGCCCAGGCTTTCCGGTTGATCGAAACCGGTCCATACGGTGGTCACGTAATCGGCGTTGTAACCGGAGAACCAGGCGTCCTTGGATTCGTTGGTCGTACCGGTCTTGCCGGCAATGTCAGGACGGCCCAAGGCCAGCGCGCGGCGACCGGTACCGAGCTTGATCACGTCCTCAAGCATGCTGTTGAGGATGTACGTGGTGCGCCCGTCAACGACGCGTTCGGCCACGGCGGGTGCTTGTGGCGCCTGCGTAGCGCCCGGGGCTTCGCCTGGCGTTGCGTTGACCGTGAAGGCTTGAGGGGCGGGCGCGGCAATGCCATCGCTGGCGGCACCGCCCTGAGGCACGCTCGGCGGGTTGGCGACGAACAGCGTGTCGCCGTTGCGGCTTTCGATCTTGTCGATGATGTATGGGGTGATCTTGTAGCCGCCGTTGGCAAAGGTGCTCCAGCCGGTGGCGATCTCCATTGGCGTCAGGGTCGCGGTGCCCAGCGCCAGGGACAGGTTGGGTGGCAGGTCCTGTTTGTTGAAGCCGAAGCGAGTGATGTAGTCGATGGTCTTGCCTACGCCCATCGCTTGCAGCAAGCGGATCGACACCAGGTTACGCGACTTGTACAGCGCTTCGCGCAGGCGAATCGGGCCGAGGAAGGTGTTGGTGTCGTTCTTCGGGCGCCAGACCTTGTCCAGGTATTCGTCGACGAACACGATCGGTGCATCGTTCACCAGGCTGGAGGCGGTGTAGCCGTTATCCAGTGCGGCGGCGTAGACGAACGGTTTGAAGCTCGAACCCGGCTGGCGCTTGGCCTGCAATGCGCGGTTGTAGTTGCTCTGCTCGAAGGCGAAACCGCCGACCAGCGAACGAATGGCACCGTTCTGTGGGTCCAGGGATACCAGCGCGCCCTGGGCCTGCGGGATCTGGCTGAACTTCGGCGAATTGTCAGGCTGACGCTGCACGCGAATCAGATCGCCGACCTGGGCCACGTCCGATGGTTGTTTCGGATTGGCGCCCATGCTGTTGGTATTCAGGAACGGCCGGGCCCACTTCATGGTGTCCCAGCTCACGTGTTCCTGGCCGGTGCGAGTCAGCACTTGCAGGCCGTTCTTGTCGACCTGGGTCACGATGGCCGGTTCCAGGCCGCTGATGGTGCGTTGTTTGGTCAGCTCGGTGGCCCAGGCTTCGCGAGTCTTGCCCGGCAGCCGCGACTCTGGCCCGCGATAGCCGTGGCGCTGATCGTAGGTCATCAGGCCTTCATGGACCGCAGTGTTGGCCAGTTCCTGGAGGTCGCTCGGCACCGTGGTGGTGACGCGGAAGCCTTCGGTATACGCGTCGCTGCCATAACGCCCGACCATTTCGGCACGGGCCATTTCGGCGATGTACGGGGCGTTCACTTCAGGAGTCGGCACGTGATAGCTGGCGTTCAGCGGCTCGTTGATCGCCGCGGTGTAGTCGGCCTCGCTGATTTTCCCGAGCTTGTACATGCGCCCCAGGATCCAGTCGCGACGTTCCTTGCTGCGCGCCGGGTTGGCCAGCGGGTTGAAGCGCGACGGGGCTTTTGGCAGGCCGGCGATCATCGCCATCTGCGCGAGGCTGACGTCACGAATCGACTTGCCGTAATACACCTGCGCCGCCGCTTCGATGCCATAGGCGCGGTTGCCCAGGTAGATCTTGTTGACGTACAGCTCAAGGATTTCGTCCTTGGTCAGCTGCCGTTCAATCTGCAGGGCCAAGAGGATTTCGGTGGTTTTGCGCGAGAAGCTGCGTTCGCTGCTCAGGAAGAAGTTCTTCGCCACCTGCATGGTGATTGTGCTGCCGCCGGACTGGATGTGTCCGCTTTTGACCAACTGGGTCGCTGCACGCATCAGGCTGCTCGGATCGACGCCGTAGTGGTTGGCGAAATTGTCGTCTTCAGCACTTAGTAACGCATTGATGAAGTTGGGGGGAATGTCGGCGAAACGGATCGGTGTGCGGCGCATTTCACCGAATTCTGCGATCAACTTGTTATCGCTGCTGTAGACCCGCAAAGGGATCTGCAACTGGATGCTTCTCAGCGCCTCCACGGACGGCAGCCCGGGACTAAGGTAGAGGTACGCCCCGCTCAGACCCAGAAGGAGTCCGCAGAAAACCGCGACGATGGACCAACCGAAAAACTTCAGCAGACGAATCAAGGCTTTTGGATATCCAGGGCAAAAATGAATTGGGCAACAGGGTTCAGGCTAAATGAGAACGACCCGCGCTTGAGCAAATGCGGAAAAAAACGCTGGGCATTATAAGCATTTTTCTGATCGGGAGCGTGGTTGGCGCTGCTGTCAAGACGGATGGATTGAACGCAATCGACATTGCAGAGTCCGTAACTCACGGAAAGTCATAGGGAATTGGTAGTGCTAGGACTCTTCAACAAAAAAACCGATACGCTCCTGGGAATCGATATCAGCTCCACCTCGGTGAAACTTCTTGAGTTGAGCCGTCAGGGCGAGCGCTACCGGGTCGAGGCCTATGCGGTCGAGCCGTTGCCGGTCGGCGCGGTGATCGAGAAGAATATCGCCGAGCTCGAAGGCGTGGGGCTGGCCCTCGCGCGCGCGCTGGCCAAGGCCAGAACCGGCCTCAAGAACGTGGCCGTGGCCGTGGCAGGCTCGGCGGTGATCACCAAGATCATCGAGATGGATGCCGGTCTTTCCGAAGACGAGATGGAAAGCCAGCTGAAGATCGAGGCTGATCAGTACATTCCTTATCCCCTGGACGAAGTCGCGATTGATTTTGAAGTCCAGGGCACCTCTGTGCGCAATCCCGAGCGCGTTAGCGTGCTGCTCGCCGCTTGCCGCAAGGAAAACGTCGAAGTCCGCGAGGCAGCCCTGGCCCTGGCGGGGCTGACCGCCCGCGTGGTCGATGTCGAGGCCTACGCGCTGGAGCGCTCATTCGGATTGCTGGCCAGTCGGCTCGCGGTTTCCGGGGAACGTTTGACGGTCGCAGTGGTGGATATCGGCGCCACCATGACCACCCTGAGCGTGCTGCACAACGGGCGGATTATCTACACCCGCGAACAACTGTTCGGCGGTCGACAGTTGACCGAAGAAATCCAGCGTCGCTATGGCCTGACGCTGGAACAGGCGGGTCTGGCGCAAAAGAAGGGCGGCCTGCCGGATGGCTATACCGGTGAGGTCTTGCAGCCATTTCGAGAGGCGCTGGTGCAGCAGGTGTCGCGCTCGTTGCATTTCTTCTTTGTCTCCGGCCAGCACAGCTCCGTCGACCATGTCCTGCTGGCCGGCGGTACTGCGTCGATCCCGGGGCTGGACCGTTTGATCGAGCAGCAATTGGGCACGCCGACCCAGGTCGCGAATCCTTTTTCCGAAATGACTCTGGGCAGCAAGGTCAATGGTGCTGCCCTGACGAGTGATGCCCCGGCGTTGATGATCGCCTGTGGTCTGGCCCTCAGGAGCTTCGACTGATGGCACGGATCAACCTTTTACCCTGGCGCGAGGAGCGGCGTGAAATTCGCCGCAAGCGCTTCCTGCTGATTCTGCTGGCCGCAATGGTGGGCACTATGGGCGCGGTGCTGGTCGCGAACCAGGTCATCAGCGGCGCCATCGACCGGCAAGTCGCCCGTAACGATTACATCGGCAAGCAAATCGCCGTGGTCGATGAGCGGATCAAACAGATCAATGATCTCAAGGCGCGCCGTCAGCAACTGGTCGAGCGCATGCGCATCATCCAGGACCTGCAAGGCAATCGCCAAATCAGCGGGCGAATATTTGACCAGTTGGCGCGAGCACTGCCCGACGGCGTGTATTTCACCGAAGTGAAAATGACCGCAAAGACCTTGTCCATCACCGGCGCTGCGCAATCCAACAACCGTGTTTCAGACTTGATGCGCAACCTCGATGCATCGGATTGGTTCGATACGCCGAGCCTGACCGAAGTCAAGGCCACAGCTGCCGGCCAGGTGGAGCAGGCCAACGTCTTCCAGTTGACCGTTCGCCAGACTCAACCCGCAACACCGGAGGGGGGCAAATGAATCCGTCCGAATGGTTCGAAGGGCTGCGCAAGATCGACATCAATGATCTGGATACCAGCAACATGGGTTCCTGGCCGCGGGCGATCAAGTTTCTGGTGGCCGGTTTGCTCATGCTTCTGGTGCTGGCCCTGGGCTACAACTTTTCCACTCGCGACCTTGGGAGCCAACTTGACCTCAAGCGCGAGGAAGAGTCGACACTCAAGGAACAGTTCGCCGACAAAGCCCGCATGGCGGCGAATCTGGATCTCTACACCCAGCAGTTGAAGGAGATGGAGAACGCCTTCGGCGAGTTGTTGCGGCAACTGCCCGGCGACACCGAAGTGCCCGGCTTGCTGGAAGACATCACGCGTACCGGTCTGGGCAGCGGCCTTGAGTTCGAAGAGATCAAGCTGCTGCCGGAGGTTGCCCAGCCGTTCTACATCGAACTGCCGATCCGGATCACGGTCACCGGCGATTACCACGATTTGGCCACCTTCGTCAGTGGCGTGGCCGGGTTGCCGCGAATCGTCACCTTGCACGATTTCGACCTTGCCCCCGTCAGCCCCCAGGGTGCTCCGAAACTGCGCTTGAGCATCCTCGCCAAGACCTACCGCTACAACGACAAGGAACAGCATCAATGAGGCCGGCGCGTTGTTTTTCGGTGGTGGTGTTGCTGTCTGCTCTGTCCGGTTGTGACGCAAGCGATGACTACGACGATCTGGACGCGTACATGAGCGAAATGCGCCTGCGCGGGCCGGGCAGGATTGAACCAACGCCGGTATTCCGGTCTTACCCGGCATTCACTTACAACGCGGCGAATCTGCGCAGTCCGTTTTCACCGCAGGTCAGCACTGATCTGGCGGCTCAGCGTCGGGGTTCACGTAACGTCAAACCCGACCCTGGTCGGGTCAAGCAATACCTCGAAGGTTTCAACATCGAGCAGTTTGAAATGGTCGGCACCCTTTCCAATGCAACGGGCTCCTACGCCTTGCTGCGCGGGGCGGGTGGGGTCCATCGGTTGAAAGTCGGCGATTACCTGGGGCGTAACGACGGACGGATCGTTGCGATCAGTGGCTCGCAAGTCGATGTGGTTGAAATTGTCCCTGATGGTCAGGGCGCGTGGCTGGAGCGTCCCCGGACCATTCCTTTGAAAGAGCACTCATAGTGGAACTCGAATAATGAACCGGATTTTCTCAACCTTCGGCCTTTCGCTATGGATAGCGTTGTTGTCGCCGATGGTACAAGCGGCCAATCTCAAGGCGCTGGATGTCGCTGCGCTGCCGGGAGACCGTGTCGAGTTGAAGTTGTCGTTCGATGAGCCGCCCCCGGTGCCCCACGGCTACACGACGGAGTCGCCGGCCCGGATTGCGCTGGATTTGCCGGGTGTCACCAGTCAGCTGGCCAGCAAGACCCGTGATCTCGGCAGTGGAAATGCCCGTAGTGCAACGGTGGTGGAAGCCCGGGACCGTACGCGATTGATCATCAACCTGACTCAGTCGGCCCCGTACGACTCGCGAATTGAAGGCAACAATTTGCTGGTAGTTGTCGGGCAGGGTGTCAAGCCGTCGACAGCCAGGCCGGCGACCACAGCAGTGCCGGTTCCGGCACGAGCCGCTGCAACGGCAGGCAAGGCCATTCGGGGTGTGGATTTCCAGCGGGGAACCCAGGGCGAAGGCAACGTGGTGATCGACTTGTCGGATCCATCGATTGCACCGGACATACAAGAGCGCGAGGGCAAGATCCTCGTTGGGTTTGCCAAAACCCGATTGCCCGAGCCGTTGCGCGTGCGTCTGGATGTGAAGGATTTCGCCACGCCAGTGCAGTACGTCAATGCCAGCGCCAGCGGCGATCGAGCCACCATCAGCATTGAGCCCGGTGGCACGTTCGATTACTCGACCTATCAGACCGACAACAAGCTCACGGTCAGCGTTCGCCCGGCGACGGTCGACGACCTGCAAAAGCGCAATGCCGGGCAACACGCCTACAGCGGCGAGAAGCTTTCGCTGAATTTCCAGGACATCGATGTGCGTTCGGTGCTGCAACTGATCGCCGATTTCACCAACCTCAATCTGGTGGCCAGCGACACGGTGCAAGGTGGTATTACTTTGCGCTTGCAGAACGTGCCGTGGGATCAGGCGCTGGATCTGGTACTGAAAACCAAGGGGCTGGATAAGCGCAAGGTCGGCAATGTCCTGCTTGTTGCGCCGGCCGATGAAATTGCTGCCCGTGAGCGTCAGGAGCTGGAGTCACAGAAGCAGATTGCCGATCTGGCGCCGTTGCGTCGGGAACTGTTGCAGGTGAATTACGCCAAGGCGGCGGACATCGCCAAGCTTTTTCAGTCGGTGACCAGTGCCGAAGCGAAACCCGACGAACGGGGGTCGATCACCGTCGATGAGCGCACCAACAACATCATTGCCTACCAGACCCAGGACCGGCTGGATGAGCTGCGCAGGATCGTCACGCAGCTGGATATTCCTGTGCGTCAGGTCATGATCGAGGCGCGCATTGTCGAAGCCAACGTCGACTATGACAAAAGCCTCGGGGTGCGCTGGGGCGGTTCGATACAGAACAAGGGCAACTGGAACACATCCGGCGTCAGCAACGGGGTCAACGGGTCGTCGACCATTGGCACGCCCGGCAGTACCAGCACCAATTCACCGTTCGTCGACATGGGTGCGGTCAATAACACCTCGGGAATCGGCATCGCGTTCATCACCGATAACGTCTTGCTGGACCTGGAACTGACAGCCATGGAGAAAACCGGCAACGGGGAAATCGTCTCGCAACCCAAGGTGGTCACGTCCGACAAGGAAACCGCCAAAATCCTCAAGGGCACCGAGATTCCCTATCAGGAAGCCAGTTCCAGTGGCGCGACTTCGGTTTCGTTCAAGGAGGCTTCGCTGTCGCTGGAGGTGACGCCGCAGATCACGCCCGACAACCGGATCATCATGGAGGTCAAGGTGACCAAGGACGAACCGGACTTCCTGAACAAGGTCCAGGATGTGCCGCCCATCAAGAAAAACGAAGTCAACGCCAAGGTCCTGGTCAACGATGGCGAGACCATCGTCATTGGCGGTGTTTTCTCAAATACTCAGAGCAAGGTCGTAGATAAGGTGCCATTTCTTGGCGATGTGCCGTATCTTGGCCGCCTTTTCCGGCGTGATGTGGTTTCGGAGAAAAAATCCGAGCTGTTGGTATTCCTCACTCCGCGTATCATGAATAACCAGGCGATTGCTGTGAGTCATTGATTCTGTGCGAAATTTGATTCTTGTTGGACCGATGGGTGCTGGAAAAAGCACCATCGGCCGGTTGCTGGCCAAAGAGCTGCGCCTGCCATTCAAAGATTCCGATAAGGAAATTGAATTGCGCACGGGCGCCAATATCCCTTGGATCTTCGATAAAGAAGGCGAACCGGGCTTTCGTGATCGCGAGCAGGCAATGATTGCCGAGCTGTGCGATTACGACGGTGTGGTGCTGGCGACAGGCGGGGGCGCGGTCATGCGCGAAGCCAATCGTCGGGCACTGCATGCCGGTGGGCGGGTGGTTTATCTGCATGCGTCGGTCGAGCAGCAGGTCGGCCGCACGGCCCGCGACCGCAATCGGCCATTATTGCGTACTGCCGATCCGGCCAAGACCCTTCGGGATCTGTTGGCGATCCGCGATCCGCTTTATCGGGAAATTGCCGACCTTGTGGTCGAAACCGATGAGCGGCCGCCACGAATGGTCGTACTCGACATCCTGGAGCGCTTGCAGCAGTTGCCACCCCGTTAAAGCGCCGCGCGAAATGCGCTATCCTCGGCGTCGCGCCATGACCGCTCAAGGTTGTGGCGGATGGCTACCGAACGGCGTCACACCAGCAGAGGCTGTGGATATTCATAAATTCAGGGCAGGATGCCTGATTCATCTTCACTGTGGGGACACATGCAGACACTCAAGGTCGATCTAGGCGAACGCAGCTACCCGATTCATATTGGCGAAGGTTTGTTGGATCAGCCTGAGCTGCTGGCCCCGCACATTCGCGGACGACAAGTAGCGATCATCTCCAACGAGACTGTTGCGCCGCTCTATCTCGAGCGTCTGACCCGCAGCCTGGCGCAGTTCTCGGTGATTTCCGTGGTGCTGCCCGACGGCGAAGCCTTCAAGACCTGGGAAACCCTTCAGCTGATTTTCGACGGCCTGCTGACCGCCCGGCATGACCGCCGCACCACAGTGATCGCCCTCGGTGGCGGTGTGATCGGTGACATGGCCGGCTTTGCCGCTGCCTGCTACCAGCGCGGCGTCGATTTTATTCAGGTTCCGACCACGCTGCTGTCGCAGGTCGACTCCTCGGTGGGCGGCAAGACCGGGATCAACCATCCGCTGGGCAAGAACATGGTCGGCGCCTTCTACCAGCCGAACGTGGTGCTGATCGATACCGCCAGCCTCAATACCCTGCCGGCGCGCGAGCTGTCCGCCGGGCTGGCCGAAGTCATCAAGTACGGGCTGATCTGTGATGAGCCGTTCCTGACCTGGCTCGAAGACAACGTCGACCGCCTGCGCAATCTGGACCAGCAAGCCCTGACCTATGCCATCGAACGCTCCTGCGCGGCCAAGGCGGCGGTGGTCGGTGCCGATGAGAAAGAGACGGGCGTTCGTGCCACGTTGAACCTGGGCCACACTTTTGGCCACGCGATCGAAACCCACATGGGCTATGGTGTGTGGCTACATGGTGAGGCTGTGGCTGCTGGCACCGTAATGGCGCTGGAAATGTCCGCGCGATTGGGCTGGATCAGCGAGCAGGAGCGTGATCGCGGCATTCGTCTGTTCCAGCGTGCGGGGCTGCCGGTCATTCCGCCAGAAGAGATGACAGAAGCCGATTTCCTCGAACATATGTCCATTGATAAAAAAGTGATCGACGGTCGTTTGCGCCTGGTGCTGCTGCGCCACATGGGTGAAGCGGTGGTGACCGACGATTATCCGAAAGAGGTTCTACAGGCCACGCTGGGGGCAGACTACCGCGCCCTGGCCCAGCTTAAAGGTTAATAAGAACACGATGACTAGTTTGCATGCCGACGAGGCTTTCCTCGGCCATTACCAGTTGAGTCATGACCCTTTTGCTCCACGGGTGCCTGGCTTCAAGTTTTTCCCGGCCCAGCGCAAACCCGTGCTGGGACAACTGCATCACCTGGCCCGTTACAGCCAGTTGCTGCTGGTGGTCACCGGTCCCGAGGGCAGTGGCAAGACCCTGTTGCGTCAGGCCCTGGTTGCCAGCACCAACAAGCAATCGGTACAAAGTTTGGTGGTGTCCGCCCGCGGCGCCGGCGATGCGGCAGGGGTGTTGCGCCAGGTGGCCCAGGCGCTGAACGTCGGCCAGGCTGATGCCGACGCTATTCTGGCTCAAGTGGTGCAACTTGCACTGACCGGGCAAGAAGTCTATCTGCTGGTCGATGATGCCGAGCAACTGGACGAGTCCGCCCTTGAGGCGCTGATGATCCTGGCTGCCGGCGCGCCTGAAGGCCGCCCGCATGTGTTCCTGTTCGGTGAAACCTCGCTGATTGCTCAGCTTGAGGCCTTGCATCTCGAGGAAGAGCGCTTCCACGTCATCGAACTGCAGCCCTACACCGAAGAAGAAACCCGCGAATATCTGGAGCAGCGGCTCGAAGGCGCTGGCCGCGGCATCGAACTTTTCACCGCGAATCAGATCTCTGATATTCACGAAAGCTCCGAAGGCTGGCCTGGCAGCATCAATCAGGTCGCCCGCGATGCAATGATCGAAGCCATGATCGCCAGCCGCTCAGCGGTCAAGCGTCCAAAAATGGGGTTCAATATGCCGAAGAAACACGTATTGGCGATTTCCGCCGTGGTCGTGGTCGCGGTCGCTGCCGCCTGGTTGATGCCGGGTCGCAACAAGGCACCGACCACGGGTGCGCCGGCCAATGAACAGGCGCAACTGCCGCTTGGTCAGGGCCAGCCAACAGCGAATGGCGGTGCTCCGGCCGTCGAATTCGCTGGCAACACGCAGCCGATGCCATTGCCGTTGGTCGGTAACTCGCAGCCGGTCATGCGCGGTCCGCTGGCTGAGGCCGCGGGTGGCATTACTGAGGGCGACGACGGCGTGCCGGTTGAAGGCTCCAGTGCCACACCGCCGACGGTGACCACCACTTCACCGCCTGTGGGCGTTCCTGCCGGCCCTGCGCCGACGCCAGCGGCCAAGCCAACGCCTGCGCCGACTCAGGTCGCTACCGCCAAGCCGGCGCCTGCTCCAGTGGCCAAACCTGCTCCAGCGCCGGCCAAGCCAGTCGTTGCTGCGGCGGCCAAACCTGCCGAGAAACCGGCTCCGGCTCCGGCTCCGGCGGCCAAGGCTGCTGGCGGCACCTGGTACGCCGGTCAGGCACCGGGCAACTACGTGGTGCAAATCCTTGGCACCAGCTCCGAAGCGTCCGCACAAAACTTCGTCAAGGAGCAGGGCGGCGAGTACCGTTACTTCAAGAAAGTCCTTAACGGCAAGCCGCTTTACGTCATCACCTACGGTAACTTCGCCAGTCGCGATGCAGCCGTAACTGCCATCAAGGCCTTGCCAGCGAAGGTTCAGGCTGGTAAACCTTGGCCTCGCACTGTCGCCAGCGTCCAACAGGAACTGGCAACAACTCGCTGAAGATTCGGCGGCCTTACCCAGGCCGCCTCTCCAAGCACCTCAAAATTTCTACAAGTGCGCGCCGCCTTCCGGGCTGCGTGCCTTGTGGTGTCTGCGTCATAGTAGCTTTTGAGTCGTAGCGGTCAAAATTAAAAAAAGTTTTGACTAGCACAGCAGATCGCTTTAAACCTTTCACAAATGCGACATGGATTTGCGACATTTCGTCGTCAAATTTGTGGGGCTAAGTGTCGGTGTGTACAATGACCTCCCTTTTGCCCCCGCAAAGCTGGCGTACGTTTGGCGCGGATGGCAAGTGGTTGAATTGAAAAGAAATTTGCCTCGATCAGAGGCAGCCTGGTGAGAAAGTGTCTATGAAAGCAGGTCTGTACCAACCAGATGAATTCAAGGATAACTGCGGTTTCGGCCTGATAGCCCATATGCAGGGCGAGCCCAGTCATACCCTTTTGCAAACGGCCATCGAGGCCCTGACCTGCATGACCCACCGCGGTGGGATTAATGCCGACGGCAAGACCGGTGACGGTTGCGGTCTGCTGATTCAAAAGCCGGACGTGTTCCTGCGAGCCATCGCCCAGGAAACGTTCGGCGTCGAAATGCCCAAGCAATATGCCGTGGGCATGGTTTTCTTCAACCAGGACCCGGTCAAAGCCGAAGCCGCTCGCGAGAACATGAACCGCGAGATCCTGGCCGCCGGCTTGCAGTTGGTTGGCTGGCGCAAAGTGCCGATGGACACCAGCGTTCTCGGCCGCCTGGCCCTTGAGCGCCTGCCGCAGATCGAGCAAGTGTTCATCGGCGGTGAAGGCCTGAGCGATCAGGACATGGCCGTCAAGCTGTTCACCTCCCGTCGTCGCTCGTCCGTGGCCAACGCGGCTGACACCGACCACTACGTCTGCAGCTTTTCGCACAAGACCATCATTTACAAAGGCCTGATGATGCCGGCGGACTTGACCGCCTTCTATCCGGACCTGAGCGATGAGCGCCTGCAAACCTCGATTTGCGTGTTCCACCAGCGCTTCTCCACCAACACCCTGCCGAAATGGCCGCTGGCCCAACCGTTCCGCTTCCTGGCGCACAACGGCGAGATCAACACCATCACCGGCAACCGCAACTGGGCTGTGGCCCGTCGCACCAAGTTCACCAACGATCTGATGGACCTGGAAGAGCTCGGCCCGCTGGTCAACCGCGTGGGTTCCGACTCCTCGAGCATGGACAACATGCTGGAGCTGATGGTCACCGGTGGCATCGACCTGTTCCGTGGCGTGCGGATGATCATTCCGCCTGCGTGGCAGAACGTCGAGACCATGGACCCGGACCTGCGTGCGTTCTACGAATACAACTCGATGCACATGGAACCGTGGGACGGCCCGGCCGGCGTGGTAATGACCGATGGTCGCTACGCGGTGTGCCTACTCGACCGTAACGGTCTGCGTCCGGCGCGCTGGGTCACCACCAAGAACGGCTTCATCACCCTGGCTTCGGAAATCGGTGTCTGGAACTACCAGCCTGAAGACGTGATCGCCAAGGGCCGTGTGGGCCCGGGCCAGATCTTTGCCGTGGACACTGAAACCGGTCAGATCCTCGACACCGATGCGATCGACAACCGCCTGAAGTCCCGTCATCCGTACAAGCAATGGCTGCGCAAAAATGCCCTGCGCATCCAGGCGACCATGGAAGACAACGACCACGGTTCGGCGTTCTACGACGTCGATCAGCTCAAGCAATACATGAAGATGTACCAGGTCACGTTCGAAGAGCGCGACCAGGTGCTGCGTCCGCTCGGCGAGCAGGGCTACGAAGCCGTGGGCTCGATGGGCGACGATACGCCGATGGCCGTGCTGTCCCAGCGCGTGCGCACGCCGTACGACTACTTCCGCCAGCAGTTCGCGCAGGTCACCAACCCGCCGATCGACCCGCTGCGTGAAGCCATCGTCATGTCGCTGGAAATCTGCCTCGGTGCCGAGCGCAACATTTTCCAGGAGTCGCCGGAACACGCTTCGCGCGTGATCCTCAGCTCGCCGGTCATTTCCCCGGCCAAGTGGCGCTCGCTGATGAACCTCGATCGTCCGGGCTTCGAACGCGCCATCATCGACCTCAACTACGACGAGAGCGTCGGCCTGGAAGCTGCGATCCGCAACGTTGCCGATCAGGCTGAAGAAGCCGTGCGCTCGGGCCGTACTCAGGTCGTTCTGAGTGACCGTCACATTGCTCCGGGCAAGTTGCCGATCCACGCTTCGCTCGCCACCGGCGCGGTACACCACCGCCTGACCGAAAAAGGCCTGCGTTGCGATTCCAACATTCTCGTGGAAACCGCGACCGCCCGTGACCCGCATCACTTCGCCGTGTTGATCGGTTTCGGCGCCTCTGCCGTTTACCCGTTCCTGGCCTATGAAGTGCTGGGTGACCTGATCCGTACCGGTGAAGTACTGGGCGACCTCTACGAGGTGTTCAAGAACTACCGTAAAGGCATCACCAAAGGCTTGCTCAAGATCCTGTCGAAGATGGGCATCTCGACCATCACGTCGTACCGCGGTGCGCAGTTGTTCGAAGCCATCGGCCTGTCCGAGGAAGTCTGCAACCTGAGCTTCCGTGGCGTGCCGAGCCGCATCAAGGGTGCGCGTTTCGTCGACATCGAAGCCGAGCAGAAAGCCCTGGCCACCGAAGCCTGGAGCCCGCGCAAGCCGATCCAGCAAGGCGGCCTGCTGAAGTTCGTCCACGGTGGCGAGTACCACGCCTACAACCCGGACGTGGTCAGCACTCTGCAAGCCGCCGTGCAGCAGGGCGACTACAGCAAGTTCAAGGAATACACGTCGCTGGTGGACAACCGCCCGGTGTCGATGATCCGCGACCTGCTGAAAGTCAAAACCCTGGACACGCCGCTGGATATCAGCGAGATCGAACCACTGGAATCGGTGCTCAAGCGCTTCGACTCCGCCGGTATCTCCCTGGGCGCTCTGTCGCCGGAAGCCCACGAAGCCCTGGCCGAAGCCATGAACCGCCTCGGTGCGCGTTCCAACTCCGGCGAAGGCGGCGAAGACCCGGCGCGCTACGGCACCATCAAGAGCTCGAAAATCAAGCAAGTGGCGACCGGCCGTTTCGGTGTAACCCCGGAATACCTGGTTAACGCCGAAGTGTTGCAGATCAAGGTCGCCCAAGGCGCCAAGCCCGGCGAAGGCGGTCAACTGCCAGGAGGCAAGGTCAACGGTCTGATCGCCAAGCTGCGTTACGCAGTGCCGGGCGTGACCCTGATCTCGCCACCGCCGCACCACGACATCTACTCGATCGAAGACTTGTCGCAGCTGATTTTTGACCTGAAACAGGTCAACCCGAAGGCACTGGTCTCGGTGAAGCTGGTAGCCGAAGCGGGCGTCGGCACCATCGCTGCCGGTGTGGCCAAGGCCTACGCGGACTTGATCACCATCTCCGGCTACGACGGCGGCACCGGTGCATCGCCGCTGACCTCGATCAAATACGCGGGCGCTCCGTGGGAACTCGGCCTGGCCGAAACCCACCAGACCCTGCGCGGCAACGACCTGCGCGGCAAAGTCCGGGTACAGACCGACGGCGGCCTGAAAACCGGTCTCGACGTGATCAAGGCGGCCATTCTCGGCGCTGAAAGCTTCGGCTTCGGCACTGCGCCGATGATCGCCCTGGGCTGCAAATACCTGCGTATCTGCCACCTGAACAACTGCGCCACTGGCGTAGCGACTCAGAACGAGAAGCTGCGCAAGGACCACTACATCGGCACCGTCGACATGGTGGTGAATTTCTTCACCTACGTCGCCGAAGAAACCCGTGAGTGGCTGGCCAAGCTGGGCGTGCGTTCCCTCGAGGAGCTGATCGGTCGTACCGATCTGCTGGAAGTCCTCGAAGGCCAGACCGCCAAGCAGCATCACCTGGACCTGACCCCGTTGCTGGGCAGCGACCACGTACCGGCGGACAAACCGCAGTTCTGTGGTGTTGAACGCAACCCGCCGTTCGACAAGGGCCTGCTGGCCGAGAAAATGGTCGACATGGCCACCTCGGCGATCAACGACCTGAGCGGCGCTGAATTCGACCTGAATATCTGCAACTGCGACCGTTCCATCGGCGCACGGATCTCCGGCGAAATCGCGCGTAAACACGGTAACCAGGGCATGGCCAACGCGCCGGTCACGTTCCGCTTCAAGGGCACTGCCGGTCAGAGCTTCGGCGTGTGGAACGCCGGTGGCTTGCACATGTACCTGGAAGGCGATGCCAACGACTACGTCGGCAAGGGCATGACCGGCGGCAAGCTGGTGATCGTGCCGCCGAAGGGCAGCGTCTACCGCACTCAGGACAGTGCCATCATCGGCAACACCTGCCTGTACGGCGCCACTGGCGGCAAGCTGTTCGCCGCCGGCACTGCGGGCGAGCGTTTCGCCGTGCGTAACTCCGGTGCCCACACTGTCGTGGAAGGCACTGGCGATCACTGCTGCGAGTACATGACCGGTGGTTTCGTCTGCGTATTGGGCAAGACCGGTTACAACTTCGGCTCTGGCATGACCGGCGGTTTCGCCTACGTGCTCGACCAGGACAACAGCTTCGTTGACCGGGTCAACCACGAACTGGTGGAAATCCAGCGTATCAGCGGCGAGGCGATGGAAGCCTACCGTAGCCATTTGCAACGCGTGCTGAACGAGTACGTCGAGGAAACCGACAGCGAGTGGGGTCGTGAACTCGCCGAGAACCTCGATGATTACGTGCGCCGTTTCTGGCTGGTCAAGCCCAAGGCTGCCAACCTGAAGTCGTTGCTTTCCAGCACCCGTGCCAACCCGCAGTGATATGCGCCTGAAGAGTTTGATGAGGTTTTAAAATGGCTGAACGTCTGAATAATGACTTCCAGTTCATCGAGGTCGGGCGCAAGGATCCGAAGAAGAAACTGTTGCGTCAACGCAAGAAAGAGTTCGTGGAAATCTACGAACCCTTCAAACCCCAGCAGTCGGCCGACCAGGCCCACCGCTGCCTGGGTTGCGGTAACCCGTATTGCGAATGGAAGTGCCCGGTGCACAACTTCATTCCCAACTGGCTGAAGCTGGTGGCCGAGGGCAACATCCTCCAGGCCGCCGAGCTGTCGCACCAGACCAACACCCTGCCGGAAGTCTGCGGCCGGGTGTGCCCGCAGGACCGTCTATGCGAGGGTGCCTGCACCCTCAACGACGGCTTCGGCGCGGTGACCATCGGCTCGGTGGAGAAGTACATCACCGACACCGCGTTCGCCATGGGCTGGCGCCCGGACATGTCCAAGGTCAAGCCGACCGGCAAGCGTGTCGCGATCATCGGTGCCGGGCCTGCGGGCCTGGGCTGTGCCGACGTGCTGGTACGCGGTGGCGTGACCCCGGTGGTGTTCGACAAGAACCCGGAAATCGGTGGCCTGCTGACCTTCGGCATCCCCGAGTTCAAGCTGGAAAAGACCGTGCTGAGCAATCGTCGCGAAGTCTTCAGCGGCATGGGTATCGAGTTCCGCCTCAACACCGAGGTGGGCAAGGATGTGACCATGGAGCAACTGCTCGAAGAATACGATGCGGTATTCATGGGCATGGGCACCTACACCTACATGAAGGGCGGCTTTGCCGGGGAAGACCTGCCGGGCGTGTACGACGCGCTGGACTTCCTGATCGCCAACGTCAATCGCAACCTGGGCTTTGAAAAGTCGCCGGAAGATTTCGTCGACATGAAAGGCAAGAAGGTCGTGGTTCTCGGCGGTGGCGACACGGCGATGGACTGCAACCGTACGTCGATCCGCCAGGGCGCCAAGTCGGTGACCTGCGCCTATCGTCGTGACGAAGCGAACATGCCTGGCTCGCGCAAAGAGGTGAAGAACGCCAAGGAAGAAGGCGTGAAATTCCTCTACAACCGCCAGCCGATCGCCATTGTCGGTGAAGACAAGGTCGAAGGCGTGAAGGTGGTCGAGACCCGTCTCGGCGAGCCGGACGCCCGTGGCCGTCGCAGCCCCGAGCCGATCCCGGGCTCCGAAGAGATCATCCCGGCCGACGCCGTGGTCATCGCCTTCGGTTTCCGTCCAAGCCCGGCGCCGTGGTTCGAGCAGTTCGAAATCCAGACCGACAGCCAGGGCCGCGTGGTGGCGCCGGAACAAGGTCAGTACAAGCACCAGACCAGCAACCCGAAAATCTTCGCCGGTGGCGACATGGTGCGCGGTTCCGACCTGGTGGTGACGGCGATCTTCGAAGGCCGCAATGCGGCGGAAGGGATCCTGGATTACCTGGGCGTTTAACCCCGACCCAGAGCCAAATGCAATACCCCCTGTGGGAGCGAGCTTGCTCGCGATAGCGGTGGATCAGTCAGCAGAGATGTTGAATGTGAAGCCATCATCGCGAGCAAGCTCGCTCCCACAGTTGTTTCGTGGTGTTACGAATACTGCGTTTACATTGCGACAAATTGACCCGATAGACAAAAGGCTGACCTGCAACCGTGCCTTTTGCGCCCGGCTCTGAGAAAATGCCCTCACTTTTTTTCCGGATGCCGACATGACTGCCCTGAAGAACGACCGTTTCCTGCGCGCCCTGCTCAAGCAACCCGTAGACGTCACCCCTGTGTGGATGATGCGTCAGGCCGGTCGCTACCTGCCTGAATACCGCGCCAGCCGTGCCAAGGCCGGCGATTTCATGAGCCTGTGCATGAACCCGGCGTTCGCTTGCGAAGTCACGATGCAACCGCTCGACCGCTATCCACAGCTGGATGCGGCGATCCTCTTCTCCGACATCCTGACCATCCCCGATGCCATGGGCCAGGGGCTGTACTTCGAAACCGGCGAAGGTCCGCGCTTCAAGAAAGTCGTCAGCACCCTGGCCGACATCGAGGCCCTGCCGATTCCCGATCCGCAGAAAGACCTGGGTTATGTGATGGACGCGGTCAGCACCATCCGCCGCGAGCTCAATGGCCGTGTACCGCTGATCGGCTTCTCCGGCAGCCCGTGGACCCTGGCCACCTACATGGTCGAAGGCGGCTCGTCGAAAGACTTCCGCAAGACCAAGGCCATGCTCTACGACAACCCGCAAGCCATGCACCTGTTGCTGGACAAGCTAGCGCAGTCGGTCACCAGCTACCTCAACGGCCAGATCATGGCCGGCGCGCAAGCGGTGCAGATCTTCGACACCTGGGGCGGCAACCTCTCGGCGGCGGCGTACCAGGAGTTCTCCCTGGCCTACATGAAAAAAATCGTCAGCGGCCTGATCCGCGAGCACGAAGGCCGCAAGGTGCCGGTGATCCTGTTCACCAAGAACGGCGGTCTGTGGCTGGAAAGCATCGCCGACGCCGGTGCTGATGCATTGGGTCTGGACTGGACCTGCGATATCGGCAACGCCCGCGCCCGTGTCGGCGACAAGGTGGCGCTGCAAGGCAACATGGACCCGACCGTGCTTTACGCCAAGCCGGAAGCCATCCGCGCAGAAGTCGGGCGTATTCTGGCCAGCTACGGCAAGGGCAGCGGCCATGTGTTCAACCTCGGCCATGGCATCACGCCGGAAGTCGATCCGGAACACGCGGGTGCATTCCTGCATGCCGTGCATGAATTGTCGGCGCAATATCACGAATAACGGTCAACGCTGTTCTAAAGCCTGTCCCGCCTCTAGCCGGACAGGCTTTTTTATGTCCTACAAACACTGCATGGACAAAGCGTTTCTTCTTGTAAGAGTGTTTCCTTTCTTGTCGGAAAATTGAATGCATAGACTATTCCCGCCTACGTGGACGATTACTCCTACATAGAACTCTTCGTCATCCCCGTAAGGTTCCAGACCCCTGTTCAGCGCAATGCTGAACAATAACGAAGGGAACATCGCCGCCCGCAAGGTGCGTTGTTTTCGATAAGCAGTCTGGAATACATCATGAAAATTACATTTGATAAAAGAAGTGCATTAACGGCCTGCACTTCATCGATGATCCTGTTATCGGCAATGCTGTCCTCTCAAACCGTTTCCGCCCATGGCTATCTGGAAGTACCACCTTCGCGTGCACTGTCTTGCCAGAAAGGTTTGAACACCAACTGCGGTGGCGCCCAGTACGAACCACAGAGTGTCGGTGAGACCTTCAAGGGCTTTCCGGCAGGCGTTGGCGGTGCACCGTTGCAGGGGCCGGTCGATGGCAAGATCGCCAGCGGCGGTCACGCGCTGTTTTCCGCCATGGACGCACAGTCAGCCACTCGCTGGCACCTGACGGAAATCAAGGATCGCAATATCGATTTCCAATGGCGTTACACCGCGGCCCACCCGGCTACCAAGCACGAGTATTTCATTACCCGCGACGGCTGGAACCCGAACGAGTCGCTCAAGCGCGTCACCTTCGAAAGCACGCCGTTCTGCACCATCGATGGCGGCAACCAGTTGCCGGCGTCGGGCGCCAAGCACAACTGTACCCTCCCGTCTGACAAGTCCGGCCAGCACGTCATCCTGGCGATCTGGACCGTCGGTGACACCGACGCCGCGTTTTACAACGTTGCAGACGTGAACATCCTTGCCGAACCGGAGCTGCCGGGCGGCTGGTCCCCGGTAGGCAGCATTGCGCCATCGACCACATTGCTGGTGGGTGACAAGGTCAAGGCCCGCGCGTTCACCGCCAATGGCGAGAGCCCGGACTACAGTGTCGAAATCAGCATCGACAACGCTGAAGACGGCACGCCGCAAAACTGGTCGTTCAAGTTGGCGGAAAAAATCAACGCGACCCACACCCTGGTTCGCGCCGGTATCCGTGACGACAGCGGCGATGTTGTCCCGGTCAAAGGCACCAACCGCCTCTACGTGCAAAAAGAAAGCGGCGTAGTCCGCTACGAAGTGCAGCTGGGCATGAAGGAAGACGCCGCTGCGCGCATGTCGGTGGCCTCGCAGCAAGCCGAATACGTTCTGGATAAAGGCCGGGCCAAGGTCGAGTTCAGCATGATTTCGAACCGCCCGATGAACGTCGAAGCGACCTTGCTCGATCAGAACAACAAACCGGTAGGCACCACGTCGGCACAAGTGGCCAGTGGCTCCACCTCGCTGTCCATGGATGTGCGCAGCAACCCGGGCGCGCACACACTGACCCTGGTCGGCACCACGCTGGATGGCCGCACCACCCGTCAGGATACCCAGACCACCCAGATGACCGGTGAAGGCGCGGGCGTCGAATACGATTTCGTGTTCCCTGAAGGCTTCAGCGGCTACACCGCTGGTACCAAGGTGTTGCAGCCGAAGACCGACGAAGTCTTTGAGTGCAAGCCGTTCCCCGAGTCGGGTTACTGCAAGCAGTACAGCCCTACCGCCAATGGCTTCGAGCCGGGTGTTGGTGCTCACTGGCACATGGCGTGGGACAAGTTGTAAGTCCTCGCAACTGGCTTCAGGCGGCCTGGAAAAGGTCGCCTGAAGCCAGGCGCCTCTGTTGAGTATCGAATTGAGAATGAAAGTTTCGAAGTTCTCCGGACAACGCTTTCGGGCGTGCCTGAGCAGCGTTTGTTGGCTCGCATTGCCAGTGGGCGGCGCGGTGTTTCTGGCGTGGCAGGAAATGGAATTTCGCGAGCATCTGGCTTCACCGTCGCCCGACATTGCAACCCAGGTGACGGTGCCTGTACGTGAGCCGCTCGAAACAGCATCGATTGCCATCGTGTTCGGCCTGACGACGGAGGCCACACCGCAGCCCAGCGCCGAGCCGCTGACTTTGCAAGCGAGCTTTGTCAGCAACGGATTATCCAAGGCACTGCTGGCCAATGCACAAGGCTCTCGTCTCTATCAGGTGGGTGAGCGTTTGCCTGGCGGCAGCGTCCTGCGTCGTATCGAGACCCACCAGGTTGCACTGTGGAACAAGGGGCGAGAAGAGCTGCTAACGCTCGTGCCTTCTGGCGCACGTTTTCTGAAGGGACTCGAATCATCCGTCGATTCTCAACCGGTTACCACGACCACGCGTTTTTTACGCCCGCTCTCCGGGCAACCAGAGTGATGAATTTCATGAACAGCTTCGACGGTGTGCATTGGTTGCGCTCCATGTTTCTGCTTGCCGTTTTGGCGGCTGCAGCCTTTTCGGGCACGCTTCGCGCCGAAGAAAAATGGCAGCTGGCGATGAACAACGCAGAGCTGCGCGACATCGTCGAAGAGATCTCCAACATTCTCGGGACCACCGTGGTGCTGGACCCCAAAGTCTCCGGTCGCGTCACGGTCATGTCCCGGCAGGCCCTCGATCGTGAAGGGGTGCGCCGGTTGTTCTATTCGGTGCTCGACGCCCATAACTTCACGGTGATCGATGAGGGCGACCGGATTCTCATCACTCCGGTCGCCGAGGCCAGGACCCGGGCCGGCCAGGGCACGGTAAAAACCACCACGGCGTCGCAGTTCGTGACCGAAGTCATCGGCTTGAACACCGGTAGCGCCACCGATATTGCCGGGTTGGTGCGGCCATTGGTGTCTGCCAATGGTTATGTCGGGCCTTCGGTGTCGGCCAACGCGTTGGTGCTGACCGATACGGCTGCCAATGTGAAGCGCATCGCCCGGGTGATCCGCGAACTGGACTCCGGTCAGAACAACCTGCACGCGGTGGTTCAGCTCAAGCATGCCCAGGCGGGCGATGTCGCACCGGTGATCGAGGCGTCCATGGGCAAGCGCAATGCCGAGTCAGCGATACAGGTTCTGGCCGACACCAGGACCAATCGCCTGATTTTCATTGGCCCGCCGGTCGTTCGCCAGCGTTTGATCGAACTGGCCCGAGGTCTCGATACGCCGGCCACCACGACGCTCGACAATGCCCGGGTGATTCGCTTGCGTCACAGCGATGCCAAGCAGTTGGCCGAGATTCTGGAGTCGATGGGGCAGGGCAGAAAGCAGACATCCGCGGTCGGCAGCGCCAAGGACACGTCTGGCGGTGCAACCTTCATGATCAAGGCCGACGAAAGCCAGAACGCGCTGGTGCTGATTGCCGAGCCGGCGCAGGTACGGACCATCGAAAACATCGTGCGTCAGCTGGACCAGCCACGGGCCCAGGTGTTGATCCATGCTGCCATCGTCGAAATTTCCGGCGACATCGCCGAGGCCGTCGGCGTGCAGTGGAACCTCAACACAGGTGACGCCAAGGGCTTCATCAACTTTCCCGGCACCGACATTCCGATCGTCGGCGGGCTGAAGTTCGACGAGAAAAGATCGGCGCCGGAAGGGGCGATTCTGCAACTGGGCAGTGACCGCTTCGGCGCGCTGATTTCAGCCCTGGCCAGCAATACCCACAGCAACCTGCTGTCCACGCCGAGCCTGTTGACCCTGGACAATCAGGAAGCCGAAATCATCGTCGGCCAGAACGTGCCGTTCAAGACCGGCTCCTACGCCACCAACAGCAACGGCGCGGAGAATCCGTTCACCACCGTCGAGCGCAAAGACGTCGGCATCAGCCTGAAGATCAAGCCTTACATCAACGAAGGCTCGACGTTGCGCCTGGAGGTCGAGCAGGAAGTGTCGGACATCGCGCCGTCGGTGTCGGGCATTGATTCCTCGGACCTGATCACCAACAAGCGAGCGCTCAAGAGCACGATCCTCGCCGACGATGGCGAAATCATCGTGATCGGCGGCCTGATCAGGGACAGCGTGCGCACCCAGAAAAGCGGCGTGCCGCTGCTGCGTGACATTCCCTACCTCGGCGCGTTGTTCCGCTGGAGCCGCGACACCCAGACCAAAAGCAACCTGATGGTGTTCTTGCGCCCGACCATCGTGCGCAGCAAGGAAGACCTGTCCCAGGTCAGCCAGCAGCGTTACAACGCGCTGCGTGACTTGAGCAAATCAGGGGCGGGGGAAAACAACTCGTTGTTGCTGCCGTCCGAGGCGCGTGGGTTGTTCGAACCGGCCAGCGACGCGCCAGTGTTCGATTTGCGCGGCAAGGCGCAGTGAATCCATGAGCGAACTCTGCGAGCAATTGCCCTTCGGTTTCGCCCGGCGTTTTGGCGTGTTGCTGGAGCATGACGGCGACGACCTGCGCCTTGCCCTGCGTAGCGATGCGCCGCTCACCGCATTGACGGAAGCGCGCCGGGTGTGTGGGCGGGCGTTGCCGTTTCAAATCGTCGGAGCCGATGAGTACGCCTCGCGCCTGGCGGCGGCCTATCGCGAGGGGCACAGTGCGGTGGAGCAGGTTGCCCAAGGGCTGGACGAAGAACTGGACTTGCTCAGCCTGGTCGATCAGGTCCCGCAAACCGCCGACCTGCTGGAGCAACAGGGCGATGCGCCGATCATTCGCCTGATCAACGCGCTGCTCGGTGAAGCGGTGCGTGAGCACGCCTCGGATGTGCACCTGGAAACCTTCGAGCAGTACCTGTCGGTGCGCATGCGGGTGGATGGCCAACTGCGTGAAATGCTCAGGCCCAAGCGCGAACTGGCGACGCTGCTGGTGTCGCGGATCAAGGTCATGGCGCGCCTGGACATTGCGGAAAAACGCGTGCCCCAGGATGGGCGAATGGCCTTGCGCCTGGCCGGGCATGAAGTCGATGTGCGGGTCTCGACGCTGCCTTCGGCCCACGGCGAACGCGTGGTGCTGCGCCTGCTCGACAAGCAGGCCGGGCGCCTGGACCTGCATCGGCTGGGCATGCCGGACGATACCCTCGCGGCCCTGCGCCAGTTGTTGGGCAAACCCCACGGCATCCTGTTGGTGACCGGGCCGACCGGCTCCGGCAAGACCACCAGCCTGTACGCTGCGCTGAGCAGCCTGAATGACCAGACCCGCAATATTCTCACGGTCGAAGACCCGATCGAATATCACCTGCCGGGTGTCGGCCAGATGCCGGTCAATCCGAAAGTCGACATGACCTTCGCCCGGGGCCTGCGGGCGATTTTGCGCCAGGACCCGGACGTGGTGATGGTTGGTGAAATCCGTGACCGCGAAACCGCCGAGATCGCTGTCCAGGCGTCCTTGACCGGACATCTGGTGCTCTCGACCCTGCACACCAACAGCGCGGCCGGCGCGGTCACGCGGCTGGTAGACATGGGCGTCGATGCCTACCTGCTGGCGTCCTCGCTGGTGGGCATTCTGGCCCAGCGCCTGCTGCGCACCTTGTGCCCCCATTGCAAGGTTTCGTACCTCGCCGACGCGGCGGCCTGCCAGCGCCTGGGGCTAGACACCGCCACGCCGCACACCCTGTTCAAGGCCTCGGGCTGTGAACAGTGCCAGCACGGCTATCGCGGACGCATCGGCATTTACGAACTGATCAGCGTGACACCCGCTGTCTCGGCGCTGATCCATCAGGGCGCCAGTGAGCAAATCCTGGTCGACGAAACGCGCAAGGTCTCGCACAGCCTGTTCCAGGACGGGCGCCAGCGGGTGCTGGAAGGATTGACCAGCCTCGATGAGTTGCTGCGTGTGACGCAGGAGAGCTGACCGGTGCCGACCTTCGACTACCGCGCCCACGATGCCCAGGGACGATCCTGCAAGGGACGACTGGAGGCCGATGGACCCCGCCATGGGCGACAGTTGTTGCGTGAGCGCGGTTTGTGGCCGCGTGTCTTGATCGAGGTCAGGGCCGGCGGCGGTGCGGGCCAGCAGTCGCGAGGTGGGCGCCTGAGTGCTGCTGATCTGGCGCTGTTGACGTTGCAACTGTCAACGCTGGTTCAGGCCGAACTACCGCTGGAGGAAGCGCTCGATGCGGTGGCGCAGCAGAGCTCAAAGCGCAAGGTCGCAGGCCTGCTCTTCGCGGTCAGGAGCCGGGTGATGGAAGGCCACGCCCTGGCCTCGGCACTGGGGCAATTTCCCCGGGCCTTCCCCGAGTTGTTCCGCGCCACCGTTGCCGCCGGAGAACGCTCGGGGCATCTGGGCCATGTGCTGGAGCAACTGGCGGCCTACACCCAGGCCCGCCAGGCCTCACGGCAAAAGATTCAGATGGCCCTGGTGTACCCGTTGATCCTGATGTTGGCCAGCGCAGCAATCGTCGGTTTTCTGCTCGGTTATGTGGTGCCGGATGTGGTGAAGATCTTCGTCGACAGTGGCCAGCCGTTGCCCTGGCTGACCCAGGCGCTGATCGGCGTGAGCAACGGCCTGCGCAACCATTTCCTGTTGTTGATGAGCGTGCTGGCGACGTTGTTCGGCCTTTGGCGCTGGAGCTGGCAGCAGCCGCAGTGGCGCCTGCGCTGGCATCGTTGGGTGCTGAATGCGCCAGTCATCGGTGAAGTGCTGCGTGCCATGGAAGCCGCGCGGTTTGCCAGCACCCTGGCGATCCTCGGCAAAAGTGCCGTGCCGTTGGTGGACGCCCTGGAAATTGCCGCCGCGGTCATCGGCAACCTGACCATCCGCGCGCGGATGGTCGACGTCGCCCGTTCCGTCCGCGAAGGCGGAACGCTGACCCGCGGCCTGGAACTGAGCGGCGACATCCCGCCAATGATGCTGCACATGATCGCCAGCGGCGAACGTGCCGGCGAACTCGACCGCATGCTGGCCCGGGCCGCCGAACAACAGGAAAACAGCCTCGCCGCACGCATTGCGCTAGTGGTGAGCCTCTTCGAGCCGGCGATGCTGGTGCTGATGGGCGGCGTCGTGCTGCTGATCGTCATGGCCATCCTGCTCCCGATTCTCAGCCTCAACCAATTGGTGAATTGATCCATGCAACCTGTCCGTAAAAACCTTTCCCGCGCGCAACGCGGTTTTACCCTGATCGAAATCATGGTGGTGGTGGTCATCATCGGCGTGCTGGGGGCTATCGTGGTGCCGCAGTTCATGAGCCGCCCTGATCAAGCCAAGGTCACTGCCGCCAGAATCGATATCCAGGCCATCGCCACTGCCCTGGAAATGTATCGCCTCGACAACGCCCATTACCCTTCGACCCAGCAAGGCCTGGAAGCGTTGGTCAAGCGTCCCTCCGGACTGCCCGTGGCACGCGGTTGGAACCCTCAGGGTTACCTCAAGAGCATGCCGGTCGACCCGTGGAACACGCCTTATCAGTACCTCAATCCGGGTGTGCGATCGGTAGACGGCACTTACGACCTGTATTCCCTGGGCGCCGATGGCGTAGCGGGCGGCGAAGGGGTTGCAGCCGAAATCGGCAATTGGGGCCATTGATCGGTGGGCTACCGCTGCCGGGGGTTTACCTTGCTGGAATTGATGATCGTGATTGTACTGGTCGGCGTTTTGCTGGGCATGGTGAGCCTTGCCGGTGGGGGCAGTCCGGCGCGTGAGGTGAAGCAGGAAGCCGAGGCGATGATGCAGGTGATCCATCAGTTGCGTCAGCGCGCCGTGTTCGAAGGTCAAGAGTACGGCCTAAGGCTGAGTACCGATGGCTACCGGGCGATGCGCCTGGAAGTGCGCGGGTGGGAGCCGGTGGCGGCGCTTTCTCGCTGGCCCCTGAGCGCGCGAGTACGTTTTCAGCAGGACGGCTATGGGGTAGAGCTGGACGCTGATGAAGGACCGCCGCAGTTGCTGATACTCAGCAACGATGAAACCAGTGCCTTCACCCTGACATTCGAGTCCGGCAACAGGGCCTGGCTGAGCCTGTCCGGCGATGGCCACGGCGAGGTGGTGATCGATGGCTAGCCCGCGATCCCGATCCGCCATGGGCGGTTTCACACTGCTGGAAATCATGGTGGCCCTGGCGGTCTTCGCGACACTGGCGGCAGCCGTGCTGTCGGCCAGTCAATACGCGGTGAAGCAGCGCGGCGCTGTTGAGGAGCGACTTTTTGCGGCGTGGCTGGCGGACAACCGGTTGAACGAGCTTCGCCTGCAATCCGGCTTGGCGGCCGGTCAGCAACAACAGGTCGTGTCCATGGATCAGCGCGACTGGGTGCTGCAACAGCACATCAGCGCCACCCGCGATCCGCGTTTGCTCCAGATCGACATTCAGGTCAGCCCGGCGAACAGTGCGCACGCCTTGCATCGTGCCAGCGGCTGGATACTCGCGGGTCATGAATAAGCAGCGCGGGTTCACCTTGCTGGAGCTGGTCATCGCCATGGCCATCTTCGCCGTGCTGGGGGTGGCCAGTTGGGGCTTGTTCGATGGCGTGCTGCGAGTGCAACAGGGCACGACAGCCCACGAGCGAGCACTCAGGAGCCTGCAACGAGCGGTGGCGGTGATCGAGCGGGATCTGCTGCACGTTACCGCACAGCCGATGGTACTCGCACCGGCGCTTTTGCAGTTCCAGCGTAGTCACTGGCGCAATCCTCTGGACCAACCGCGAAGTGAGCGTCAGGCGCTGACCTATCGACTCGACGGCGGCGTGCTGTGGCGCGAAAGCCAGGGCGAAGGTACGGAGTTCGTGCAGCGACAAAAACTGCTGGAAGGTGTGCGCGAGTTGAGCTGGCGTCTGTTCGACAACCAGTCCGGCTGGGTCGCTCATTGGCCGGCCGGGCAGGACGCAAAGGCGCCCTTGGCGCTGGAGGTGCACGTCTCGGTCGGGCGCTTCGAATCGATTCGTCGGGTGTTGCCGATGCCGGGTGCTTTGCCATGAACGGGCACCAACGTGGCATCGCGTTGATCAGTGTACTGCTGGTCATGAGCCTGGCACTGCTGATCATCGGTGGCCTGTTGCGCAGCCATCACCTTTCGCTGCAAAGCAGTGGGCAACAGTTGCAGCAGATACAGCTGCGGCAACTCGCATCGGGCGGGGAAACGTGGGCGTTGTTGCTGTTGCGCGACGCGTTGCAGGACGCGAAAAAACCCGTCGAACGGTTGCAAGGCTGGACTGACATGGCGCCTGACTTCGAGGTTGACGATGCGCAGATCCTTATCGATATCGACGACCTCGCCGGGCGCTTCAATCTCAATGCGTTGTTACGCCAGGGGCAGGTGGATCAAGTCACCCTCAATCGTTGGGCACGTCTGCTCGAGCTGCTCGAACTGCCTCCTCTGCAACTGAGCCAGGTCGGGCCACTGCGGGAACTGAGCCAGCTGCGCTTGCTACCTGGCATTGACGCTCGCTTGCTGCAGCAGCTGGAGCCCTGGGTGGCGCTGTTGCCCACCGACGCCGCCTTGAACATCAACACCGCACCGGCGCTGCTGTTGAGAACGCTCGGCGAGGTGGACGCCGCGACCGCCGATGCGCTGGCGCGTCAGGCGGCAGCAACGCCCTGGGCGAGCGTCCAGGCGTTTACGCAGGACCCGTTGCTCTCCGGGCAGGGCCTGAACAATCACGGACTTGGTACCCAAAGCCGCTGGTATCGGATAAGGGTGCAGGTGACCCGGGGCGGGCGCGAACTGCACCTGGCCACGGATGTCGGGCACGACCCCAAGACTCGACAGCTGACGGTGCTGCAACGACGTTTTCTTCCCATGAACAGCCACGAGAGACCGCGATGAACACTTGGCTTTACCTGACCGCCGAAGGCCAGGACGCGCCATCCAGCCTCTGGCCCTGCGTCCTGTGGTCACAAACCGGTCAACGTCAGCCGATGCCACTGAATCAAGCGGCCTCGGCATTGCAGGGGCAGGCGGTCGATGTGCTGCTGCCTATGGAAATGTGCAGTTGGGTTCGTAGCGAGCCATGGCCGTCGCGACGTATGCCCGAAGCCCAAGCCATGGCCTACGCCGTGGAAGATCAACTGAGTGAAGCGCTGGAGGTCGTGCATCTGAGCATTGGCGCTCGTGATCGTGACGGCTGCTACCCGGTCATGGTCATTGGTCGCGAACGGTTGGCCGCCGTGCTCGACTTGCTGCGCGAGGCGGGTATTGAGGTGCGCGGGGTGTTCGTCGATGCAGATGTGTTGTCCGGCGATCAGCCGTACGGCGCATGGTGGTTCGGTCGCTGGTTGTTGGGCGCAGGCCTGTCGGCGCGTATGGCGTTGTCGCAAGACCACCTGGCACTGCTCACTCCGTTATTGCCCAAGGACATGCAATGGCTGGATGAGCGTGAGGCCCCCGCAGTAGTCGACCAATGCCTGGCCCGCCGTCCAACCCGGGCCATCAACCTGTTGCAAGGCACATTCGCCCCACGCGGCAAGCGTCTGCCCTGGCGTGCCGGCGGGTGGGCGCTGTTGATGCTGGCGCTGTTGACCTGGGGTGCCAGTGAAACGCGAATCCGCTTCCTCGACAGCGAAGCCCGCCGCCTCACAACTCAAAATGAACAGCGATTCAAGGCGCTTTACCCTGAGCAAGGCCGCATCGTCGATATGGCAGCGCAACTCAAGGCGCTGCAAAGCCAACCTGTCGAATCGCAAGATACCCGCATTGCGGGGCTGGTCCAGTTGATTGAGCAGGTGGTCGGCGCCAGTCCGGTCGAGGTCCTGCGCATCGAGTTCCGGGTCGGCGAAGGCTGGAAAATCCAGCTGACCGCCAGCAGCTTTGCCGAGCTGGAGCAATTGCGTGAACGCGGACGACAACAAGGCATGCCCGTCCGGCTCGATAGCGCGAACAAAGCTGCTGACCGGGTGCATGCCACCCTCACCGTGGAGGACGAAGCATGAAGCAAGCATGGCGGCGCATTTCCGTGCGCGAACAACGGCTGTTGCAGGTGTTGGGGGCTTTTTTGTTGGCGGTTGTGGCTTTCAGTGTGATCTGGCAACCGACCCGGCAGCGCCTGGAAACTGTCGAGCGACAGTATCAACAGCAGGCGGGGCTGGCCGCGCAACTGCAGCGGGCGTTACCGCGCAGCCACGTCCCCGTCGACAGCGATCAACCGCTATCGCTGCGCATCAGCGAAAGCGCCACAGCGGCGGGGCTGGAAATCCGTCAGATGGAGAGCGACAGCGATCTGCTGCGCCTGACCCTCAATGGCAATGCGCAGCCGTTGATGCAGTGGCTCGACGGCATGGAGCGCAACGGTGTCGCGCTGCAATCGCTGACCCTGGAAAAACGCGACGATGCCCTGGAGGCTCGGCTGGTACTCAAATAGCCGAGGTGTTCTGCGGCAACAACGGCAACTTCGCCAGCTTCAACGCGACCAGCAGCGCAATCACCAGCAGCGTGCCGATGAACAACCCGATGCCGTTCCAGCCGCCCAGGTGCCAGAACACGCCACCCGCCGTACCGGCGATGCTTCCCCCGGCGTAGTAGCTGAACAGGTACAAGGACGATGCTTGCCCCTTGGCCCTGGTGGCGCGGCGGCCGATCCAGCTGCTGGCCACCGAGTGGGCGCCAAAGAAGCCGAAGGTAAAGATCAGCATGCCGATGATCACCAGCGGCAATGGCGTAAACATCGTCAGGGCGAGACCACCGATCATCAGCGCGATGGTGCTCCAGAGCACTTTGCGGCGGCCGAGTCTGTCGGCCAGCGAGCCGATTTTCGCTGAGCTGTAGATGCCCGACAGGTACACCACCGACAGCAACCCGACGAAGGCCTGTTCCATGTGGTACGGCGCGGCCAGCAGGCGATAGCCGATGTAGTTGAACAGCGTGACGAACGCGCCCATCAACACAAAGGCTTCAAGAAACAGCAGCGGCAGGCCGGCGTCGCGAAAGTGCATGGTGAAACCGTCGAGCAGGCTGCGCGGGTGCAGCGAGCGGGCGCGGAAGTTGCGCGATTCCGGGAGGATTTTCCAGAACACCGCCGCGGCAATCAGCGCCAGGCCACCGATCACCAGCATCGCCGTGTGCCAGCTGACGAAGTCGATCAATACCCCGGTGATCAAGCGTCCGCTCATCCCGCCTATCGCGTTGCCACCGATGTACAGCCCCATGGCGAGGCCGATGTGCTGTGGGTGGATCTCTTCGCTCAGGTAAGTCATCGCAACCGCCGCCAGGCCGCTCAACGACAATCCAATCAGTGCACGCATCAGCAGCACACCGTGCCAGCTCGGCATCATCGCACTGGCCATGGTGCACAGCGCAGCGGCGAACAGTGCTGCCACCATCACCGGTTTACGCCCGATACGGTCGGAAATCGGGCCAGTGATCAGCAGGCCGATGGCAAGCATGCCGGTGGCGATAGACAGGATCAGGCTGCTTTGCGCCGCGTTGATGGAATACTCGTGGGACAGCAGCGGCATCATCGGCTGCACGCAGTAGAGCAGGGCGAAAGTCGCGAAGCCGCCGCAGAACAACGCCAGCACCGTGCGCATGAACGCCGGGGTGCCTTTTTCGATGTAGATCTCCGCCAGCTCAGCGGCGATAGCGTCCGGTGCTGCAGGAGGAACTTCATGGGCGAGTGGGGCGACAGCAGTTTTCACGTGGGACCTCGGAGGGCACAGCCGGTCAGGCAATGAAAAAAGCATATAGCTGGCTAATGATTCAATCCAATATATTGTTCGACCTGTTTGATAGCTTTTACGACCTAATGGGGTTTCCATGGAATTGCGTCATCTGCGCTACTTCATCGCCGTCGCCGAAGAACTGCACTTCGGCCGCGCTGCACAGGTGCTGGGCATCTCCCAGCCACCGCTGAGCCAGCAAATTCAGGCGCTGGAGCAGGAAGTCGGTGCACGGCTGTTCGAACGTACCAATCGTCGGGTCGAGCTGAGCGAGGCCGGTCGGCTGTTTCTGCAAGAGGCGCGGCTGGTGCTGGCGCAGGTCGACAAAGCGGCGGATGTCGCGCGACGGGCGCAACTGGGCGAGTTGGGTGAACTGAAAATCGGCTTCACCTCGTCGGCACCCTTCAACTCGACCATTCCCCAGGCGATTTTCTCTTTTCGCCAGCGCTTCCCGGCGGTGCACTTGAACCTGCGGGAAATGAGCAGCACCCAGGTGGCCGATGCGCTGGTGGACGAGTCGATTGAAGTCGGCATCATGCGCCCGCTCGGGTTGCCGGACTGCCTCAGTGTGGTCGAGTTGATGCGCGAGCCGCTGGTTGCGGTGCTCAGCTCCAAGCACCCGTTGGTAGAGGGCAGCGAGGAGGGCTTGTTTCTGTCAGCCCTGGCGCTTGAGCCCTTTGTATTTTTTCCGCGCAGCTACGGCAGTGGCCTGTATGCGCAGTTGCTCAGCCTGGCCCGGGACTCCGGCTTCAGCCCGCACTTCGCCCAGGAGGCAGGAGAGGCGATGACCATCATTGGGCTGGTGGCGGCGGGGCTCGGTGTGTCGGTGCTGCCGGCGTCTTATCAGCGGATGCGCATCGACGGTGTGGTCTACCGCCCGCTGCTCGATCCGGCGGCGGTGTCGGCGGTGTGGTTGGTGCAGCGTAAGGACCAGAAGTCGGCGATGGCGCGGGCGTTTGTGGAGTTGTTGACCAGGAAGGTCGAGCCGTTAGAGGCGTGACTGCTGCGCAGTCAATCGCGAGCAAGCTCGCTCCCACAGGTTTCAGCGGTGTGAACACGATTTTGGAAGTGCCGGGAAACCCTGTGGGAGCGAGCTTGCTCGCGATGGCGTCCGAGAGAACACCAAAAAGACCAGCTGTATGGAGCAAGAAGCATCAGTCCTGCCGGACGCTTTACCACCCGCCGTGGGACATTTCCGAAATCCCTCGCAACGGCTACAGCGCCTTGCGACGTTGCCTGCAACTACTCCAGAATCCGCCGGCTTGTGCGCTTTGAGGGTCATCGCTAACTTGATTCGTGTCACTGATTGTCAGTGATCGGGTTTAGCAGCCCGTGTCCACAATGAAGCGCATTTGCGCTCCTGATAGGCAGGTATATCCATACCTGCTTTTGACGGTAGCTGTGCGCAGGGCGCCTTCTGGCGCGCCGGTTTCATCGTGGCCCGGTCTGCTAACCTGCGTACAGCTGCCACCCTTTTGATCAGTAGCGATTCGGTGTGGCCCCCACTTTCAGGACGCTGAATCATGACCAATACGCCGAACCAACCGGATACCGATCGGGACGCGCCACACCAACCCAGCACCCTCTTCCTCATCGCCCCCGATATCGACAACCACACCCTGCTGGAATACGCCTGCGTGTCGCTAGCCTCGGCAAACGTCATGGCAAGTGACTTCGCCAGAGACCTGAAGGGATCGCAGGGCCACACACTGCTGGGGATCCAGCAATCGATCATGCTGGGGGAGCTGGCGGTGAATCGGGTGCTGGATAATCTTGATCCGCCCTGATCACCCCATTGATTGTTCCCATACGTGGTAACGCTCAATTCGCCTTACATCGAGCAAGCCGGAGCAAATCATGACAGGTCAATTCCGTCGCTGGGACTCTACCGAATACTTAAAGACCGAAGAGGATTTGGCAGAATATCTGGATGTTTGTATGGACGTGGGGGGGAGGGGATCCAGAATTCGTCGCCAAGGCGCTTGCGACAATTGAGCGTGCTCGCGAATCACACCCAACGTTCCCGAAAGAGGCTAATGAGAACCTTAAGATCCGGGGCAACCAACTATCCCATGGCCAGACACGTTAAGGGCTATGACAACTCGACCTGTCTGTGAAGGGGGGCCGAAAGGCGCTCAATCCAGCACGCCGCACAACGTCACACACACAACACTTCTGCTTTGGGCAGCTTTATCCGGTGGCGGCGTGGCTGGTGCAGCGCAAGGATCAAATGGTCGCCGATCACCAAGGTATTTGTTGAGCTGTTGACGAGTAGAGATAAGGGGCTTGAACGCAGGGACACTTCACGTAACGGATCCGGTTTCGTGATTCACCCGATATTGAGCAGAATCGATTTCTTTAGATGAGTGCCATGGATGCCACTTCTATATCAACCCAAGGAAGGCAGCGTACTGATTTGTGATTTCAGGGGTTACGAAGTTCCCGAAATGATCAAGGTCAGACCTGTTGTCGTGATTCGCAAACACAGAACCAACAACTTGTTGGTGACGGTTGTGCCGCTTAGTACAACCGCTCCGGATCATATGCTTGAACACCATCTAGAGCTGCCGAATCATCTGCAGGGAGCAAGTCCGACTTGTTGGGCTAAATGCGATATGGTTGCCACCGTCAGTCTTTCCAGGCTCGACCGAATAAAGAGCCGAGATCGTCGAGGGAAGCGCACTTACGTCATTTCACAACTTGAAACAGATGAGTTTTTTGCGGTCAAAGTCGCTGTACGCAAGGCCTTAGGCCTATAAGCGCAGCAGATTTGGTTGAGATGGGCAAGTTGCCAGCGGTTGTTCGTAGGGGGATTTCGGACAATACTGATGGCGTTCCCGAAAGGGGCTTGTGAGACTCTGAGGATCCTGGGCAACCAGCCATCACAGAGCCAGGCAGGTAAAGGGCGATGACAAGCCGACCTGTTTGTGAAGGGGCGCCGAAAGGCGCCCTTTGTCGTTTCTGGCCTTACGACCAGCGCTTGAAAATCAGCGACGTATTGACCCCACCAAACGCAAAATTATTGTTCATCACGTACTGGTTGCTCATCTGCCGAAACTCGCCGCGCAGGTAGTCGAGCTTGCCGCAATGCGGGTCGACTTCGTCGAGGTTGAAGGTGTGGGCGTACAGGTCGCGGTTCATCATTTCAATGCTGAACCAGGACTCCAGCGCACCGCAGGCGCCGAGGGTGTGGCCGAGGAAGCTTTTCTGCGAACTGATCGGCATGTGTTCGCCGAACAGGCTGCTGGTGGCCAGGGTTTCGGCGATGTCGCCCTGTTCAGTGGCGGTGCCGTGGCCGTTGACGTAGCCGATGTCCGACGGTTTCAGCCCGGCGTCTTCCAGGGCCAGTTCCATGGCCCGGCGCATGGTGACCTGTTCCGGACGGGTGGTGTGCTGGCCGTCGGCGTTGCTGCCGAAACCGACGATTTCGGCATGGATGTGGGCGCCGCGGGCCAGGGCGTGTTCCAGTTCTTCGAGCACCAGCATGCCGCCGCCTTCACCGATCACCAGGCCATCGCGTGCAGTGTCGTATGGGCGCGGGCTGCGTTGCGGGGTGTCGTTTTTCAGGCTGGTGGCGTAGAGCGCGTCGAAGACCATGGCTTCGGTCGGGCACAGTTCTTCGGCACCGCCGGCGAGCATCAGTGGCAGGCGCCCGAACTTGATCGCCTCGTAGGCATAGCCAATGCCCTGGCTGCCGCTGGTGCAGGCGCTGGACGTCGGGATCAGGCGACCGGTGAGGCCGAAGAAGATGCTGATATTGGCTGCCGTGGTGTGCGGCATCATGCGCACGTAGGAGTTGGCGTTCAGGCCTTCGGCCACCGAGTTGAGCAGCATGTTGCCGAACGCCTTGATCTCGTCGGTGCTGCCGGTGGAGGAGCCACAGGCGACGCCCATGCGCCCGTCCTTGATCGACTCGTCGCCCAACAGGCCGGCGTCGGCCAGTGCCATCTCCGCCGCCCCCACAGCAAGCCGTGAAACCCGGCCCATGCTGCGCAGTTGCTTGCGGGTCCAGTGGCTTGGGACCTTGAAGTCATCGATGGGGCCCGCCAAGCGCGTATTGAGCTCGGTAAAACGATCCCACTCGTCCATCCGGCGGATGCCGCTGCGGTTGGCCGCGAAGTTGCCGGCGATGGTCTCCCAGTCGCTGCCCAGTGAGGTGATGCCGGCCATGCCGGTGACGACGACGCGCTTCATCAGCACAGGCCTCCATTGACGGCCAGAACCTGCCGGGTGATGTACGAGGCTTCCGCCGACATCAGGAAATTCACCGCGCCGGCCACCTCTTCAGGGGTGCCCATGCGTTGTGCGGGGATCATTTTCATCAGTTCTTCCACCGGCACGTTTTCGTCGAGCATGGCTGTGTCGATCAGGCCGGGGGCGACACAGTTAACGGTGATTTTGCGCTTGCCCAACTCGATCGCCAATGCCTTGGCCGCGCCGATCAACCCGGCCTTGGAGGCACTGTAGTTGACCTGGCCACGGTTGCCGATCAGGCCGGATACCGAGGTGATGCAGACAATCCGCCCGGCGGCGCGACGACGGATCATCGGCATCATCACCGGGTGCAGCACGTTGTAGAAACCGTCGAGATTGGTGCGCATCACCACATCCCAATCCTCCTCGCTGAGGGCCGGAAAGGCTCCATCGCGGGTCAGGCCGGCATTGAGCACCACGCCGTAATAGGCGCCGTGGGTTTCCACGTCGGCTTCGAGAATTTCTTTGCAACGGGCGCGGTCGGACACGTCGAACTGCAGGATGCGCGCACGACGGCCCAAGGCCTCGACTTCGGCCTTGACGGCGTCGGCGTCGGCCAGGCCGCTGCGGCAATGCAACACGATGTCGTGCCCGGCCTGGGCCAGGCGCAAGGCGATGGCACGGCCGATGCCACGGCTGGAACCGGTGACCAGTACGGATTCAGTCATGGCTGGACTCCTTCGGGTTCATGGAGATATTGAGCGGCCTGGGGTGGGCGATACACGTTCAGACGGGCGGTGACATGTATGCCGGGGGCGTTGATGTGGCACTCGAACACGCCCATGCCGTTATCGTCTTCCAGGGAGCGAATCCCGTGGATGGTCAACTCGGTGCCGGCCGGGAAGCTTTCAACGTTGCATTCGAACTTTCGGCTGCCGAGCAGGAAGCCCAGCTCCACCGCATCACCGCGCTGACGCGCATGGCAACCGGCGAAGGCGGCCACGCTCTGGGCCATCAATTCGATGCCGACCCAGGCCGGCAGGCTGCCGTCGGGGAGATTAAACAGGCCATCGGGCTTGACGGTCAGGCGCGTGTGAATCTGCTCTTCATCGAATGCCAGGATCTGATCGATAAGGATCATGTCGCCAGCGTGGGGCAGCAATTCGGCGAGCGGCCAGTCAATCATGGGGCGTCTCCGATAATCAGGCTGACGTTGTTGCCACCGAAGGCAAAGGAATTGCTCATCAGGTAGCGGGGTGCAATGGACGTCAGGCGAGTGGTCGGGGTCACCCATTGCAGCGGCGGCAGTTCGGGGTCGGGCTGTCCGTCCCAGACGTGGGGCGGCAGGGCATGCTCGCGATTGTCCGGGCTCAGGCTCAACCAGCAGAACGCCGCTTCCAGCGCCCCGGCGGCACCGAGGGTGTGGCCGGTCATGGGTTTGCTCGACGAACAGGGTACGCCGGCCGGGAACAGCGTCGCCACGGCCTGGCTTTCCATGGCGTCGTTGTGCTGGGTGGCGGTGCCGTGCAGGTTCAGATAAGCGATCTGCTCCGGTTGCAGGTTGGCACGGCCCAAGGCTTTGCGCATGGCTTGCAGGGCGCCACGCCCGCTCGGCTCCGGGGCGGAGATGTGATGCGCATCGGAACTGGCGCCGCTGCCGAGCAAGGCAATCGGTTGGCTGTCGCCTGCACGCCGGGTCATCAGGAACAGCACCGCCGCTTCGCCAATGTTGATGCCATTGCGGTTCACCGAAAACGGATTGCAACGCTGTTCCGAGACTGCTTCCAGCGCCGAGAAACCGTTGAGGGTCAGCTTGCACAAGGTGTCGACACCGCCACACAGCACCGCGTCGCAAATGCCCAGGTCCAACAGGCGCTGGGCGCTCATCAAGGCCCGGGCGCTGGAGGTGCAAGCCGTGGAAATGACATAGGCCGGCCCGCTCAATTGCAGCCACTCGGCGAGGAAGTTTGCCGGCGCACCGAGTTCCTGTTGCTGATAGTCGTACTCGGCAGGGAACTGCTTTTCGCGCAGGTAATGCGCCAGGCCCTGGCTGGCCTCGTCGATACCCGAAGTGCTGGTGCCCAGCACGACACCGATGCGGTCGCGGCCGTAGGTCTGGATCGCGTTGTCGATGTCCGGGCGGATTTGCAGCGTGGCTTCCAGCAACAACTGATTGTTGCGACTGTGATGGCGCGACATGTCGGCTGGAATGCTTGCCAGTTTGCCCTGCACCGCACCGACCGGTAGCGCGCGTTGCGGTACCCACCCGGCTTGTTCGCGCATGCCGGAGCAGTCGCCGGCAAACAGGTTGCGCGCGACCTCCTGCTTGTCGCGGCCTAGCGCGCAGACCACTCCGAGGGCATTGAGGTAAGCGGTCATGGCTTTTCACCGCTCAGGGGCGTGACTTGATAGGTCGGACCACTTGGAAACTTCAATTCAAAATTCTGCGGTTGTGCGTAACGGATGTCCCAGCGCTCGGGCAGGGACCGTTGTCTGCCGTGCTGCCAGGCGCCGGGATAGTTGGTCGCCAGTTCATCTTTCGGCGTCAGCGCAAACAGCAGTGCCGCGAACAGCTCCCGGGCTTGCGGATTGGGCGGCAAGAAACCATCGGACTCCCAGGTTTTGTCGATCAATTTCTGGCGGGCCTGGGGAATGCCCAACAGGTCCATCATCGACCAGCGAATACCAGCCTCTTCACGCTGGATCACCAGCACCCAGTCCTGGCGGTCGTCGGGCTGTAAGAGCTGGATGTGCAGTTGCAGCGGCAACGGCAGATCCGGATTGTGCTCGGGCAGTGGCGCCCGGCCGGCGCAGGCGCTCAGCAGCAGGGTTGCGGCGATTAACAGAAATCGCATAGCACCGGTTACCCCACAGGTTTGGTAGTTCAAGCGGCTGGCAATGAACATCACACCGTTCCTTCAAAAGGTTTGCGCGCCACCACATTGACCAGGGTTTCTTCCCGTTGGCCAAAGGGTTTTGGCTTGCACACACCCAATAGTTCGAGCAGGCCGAAATCCTTGGCGCGACTCCACCACAGGTACGGATAAGACACGTTTTGTGCCGAGAATTCGAAACCCTGCTGGCGAATCATTTGCAGATACTGCGCAGCGCTTTTCTGCACGTGCATCGGGTGGCGGAACAACCAGCGGATCACCCAGGTATCAATGTAAGCCTCGGTGGATTCGGCGAACAGCAGATAACCACCGGGCTTGAGCACGCGGTAGAACTCGGCCAGTGCCTGTTCCTGCTCCACCAGATGATGGAAGGTCTGGTGACAGAACAGCAGGTCGATACTGGCGTCCGGCAGCTTGAGGCTGGCGCAGTCACTGCCGATCAACTCCACGTCCATGCCCTGGCGCGCCGCTTCTTCGCGGCTCTGGTCCAGGCTGTGGGGGTCGGCATCGACGCCAATCAGGCGACCGGGCGCAAAGGCCTGGCGCAGCAGCGGGAATGACTTGCCCTGACCGCAACCGGCATCCAGCAGCACCGGGCTGACCGGTAGCGCTTCGCTGAACAGGTTGCGCAAATCGTCGATCGCCAAGCGCAGCACATAGTGTTGCCAGATCCGGCTGCGCAGGAACCACAACCCGAAACGGGTTTCTTCGACGTAGTGGTCGCTCAAGTAGTTCATGACGCATCCATTGCACAGAACTCCGATATCACCTTCAACCGGCGCCTGGCTTCGCTGACGAACGGGTTGCTTGGGTCCCAGGCATATCCGGCAAGAATGGAGCTGATCATCCCGCGGATTTCCGGCGAGCTGCCCTCATGGAAAATCACGTCCTGGAAGGTCCCGGCGTACCAGCCTTCGACGTAGCAACGGAATGTATCGACGCCGCGCTTGAGCGGTTCGGCGAACTCGGTTTGCCAGTCGACGGCTTCGCCTTGCAACTGACGGTGCAAGACCCCGGCGGCCATGCTCGCCGAACGCATGGCGATGGTCACGCCGGAGGAGAATACCGGGTCGAGGAATTCCGCGGCATTGCCCAGCAGCGCGAAGCCCGGACCGTGCAGGGTTTTGACGTTGGCCGAATAACCGCCGATGGTTCGCGCCTCGGTGTCCCACTGCGCATTTTGCAACACACTGGCCAGGCTTGGCGTCTCGGCGATAAAGCTGCGCAGGCACTCATCCAGATTGTCGCTGCGGCCGGTGAAACGTTCCTCGGCGGCGACCACGCCGACCGAGCAGCGCCCGTTGCTGAACGGGATGGTCCAGAACCACACGTCGCGCAGGGTCGGATGAGTGGTCACGAGGATCTTGCTGCGGTCGAAGGTCGGGAGGTCGATACGGTCTTCGATATGAGTGAACACGGCCTGACGCACCGGGAAATTCGACGGTGCCTCGAGGTCGAGCAAGCGCGGCAGCACGCGGCCGTAACCACTGGCATCGAGCAGAAAATCGGCTTCGACGCGATACTCGCTACCGTCTTCGCGGCGCACGCCGAGCTGCGGTTTCCCCGGGGCAATGTCGACGCTGACGATGGTTTCGCCATAGCGGATCTCCACGCCTTGCAGCGCGGCCTGATCGGCCAGCAGCTTATCGAAATCGGCGCGCTGGACCTGAAACGTCGTCGATTTGCCGTGGCTGAACGTTTCGCCGAAATCGAACGCGCTGTAGCGTTCGCCCCAGGCAAACGCGGCACCGGTTTTCAGCTGGAAACCGGCGGCGTTGACGGCGTCGAGCATGCCCGCTTCCTCGACGAAGTCCAGGCAGTGCGCCAACAGGCTCTCACCAATCGAAAACCGTGGAAAATGCTGACGCTCGATCACCAGTACATCGTGTCCCTTGCGCTTGAGCAACGCAGCGGCGATGGCCCCGGAGGGCCCGGCGCCGATGACTACGACCTGACGACATTCCATTTCAGCGGTTGGCATGGGGGCTCCTTGCCGGGACAGCGGTATTCAGGGGGATTCGGTGCATGCCGGTCAGGGCTGGCAACAGTGTAGCGATCAGGCCCATCAGCATCAGGGCAAAGTACAGCGGCGGGCTGATGAGTTGCTGCTGCAGCAGCAGGTTGAGAAAAACGATCTCGCTCAAGCCACGGATGTTCAGCAGGACACTTTCCCGCCAGCGGCTGGCGCCCTTGAACGAGGCCCCGGCCCAGCCGAGGCCAAGCCAGTTGCCCAGCAGTTTGCTCAGCATCGGCAACAACAGCAGGGCGACCAGTTGCACCCAGCCGAGGCTGTCCATCGCGCTGTGCACGTTGATCTGCACGATGCCGAACGTGAGGATCAGCGGGATGGCGATGTACGTCTGCAATCGGCTCATCCACAAGGCCGGCAACGGCAGCACCAGCGGCGCTTTCAGTGCGGCCATGATCAACACATAGCCAATGCCGAAAATCAGCGCATTGAGCTTGTAGTGCTCGGCGACGACCAGCAGGGCGAAAAAACACAGGCTGTAAAGCCAAGTCTGGCGCAAACCGAGCAACCGCAGCAGCACCGGCAGGCACGCGCCGGCCAGGGGCAGCAACAGGCTGCTCAGGTGCAGGCTGCCTTGGGCGATGCCGAACAGCGTCCAGCAGGCGAGGTCGATGAGGATCGCAGTTTGCACCAGACGCCGGGTGGCGGCGGGTGGGTAGTCGATGTGCCGCAGGTACAGGTACAACACCGGAATCGCGGTGATGGCGAACAACAGGCCGACGGCCAGTGAGCTGATCCACGGTTGCGGCGGCAACAACCAGACCGCCGTGGCCAGGCCGCAGGCAAACGGAATGCAAAAGCTGGGCAGGGCGATTTTCAGGCTTTGGCGATCCAGTTGCAGGTCGATCACATCGCTGAGGATGTAGCCCAGCAACAAGGCAAAGCTCAGGCTGTAGAGGTTCTTCAGCCAGCCCGGCGACACCAGCAGCGCACCGCTCAACTGCCATTGGGGCTCGATCCAGAAATACATCAACAGCGGCAAGCCGAGGGTCGCCAACAATAACTGGCTGACGATGGGGATCAGGCCGAAATGGCGGCCGACACGGGTCGCCACCGCGAACAACACCAGCGCCATCGCCCAGAACAGAACGACCATCATGTTGCCCGCTCCACGGCCGTAGGCTCATGCACCTGTCGACCGGCCCAAGGCGCGAGCAGGAAGCTGAAGATCAGGCCGAGGCTCACCGACAATCCGAAATTGCTCACCGCCGGGGTGCTCGACACCGCCAGCAAACCGAACGACAGCCAGGTGGTCAACGCCGCCAGCAGGGTGCCCAGCAGGCTCACGGCCGCGCCGCCGACCTGTTCGCGCATCAGGATCGCGTAATCGACGCTGATCGCCGTCACCAGCAGCAGGCCGAACAGACTGAACAGGGTCAACGGCTGCCCCAGCCAGCCGAGGCTGGCCAGGCTGCACAACGCTGCCAGCAGTGGCAGGGACACGATACGCAACGCACCGCCGAGGCCGAATGGCAGGATCAGCACCAGCACGATCAACACGCAGGAGGCGAGTTTCAGTTCGGCGGCACTGATTTGGGTGGCCGCGAAGACGTTGTTCAACTCACCCAGTCGATCCACCAGTGTCACGCCGGGTAAATCCTCACCCTGGAGCCGCAGCAGGGCCGGGTTGTTGATGCCTTGCAGGCTGATCATCGCCGCCACGCCATCATCGGTCGGCCCCAGCCACAAGGCCCGGAAGGGTTCTGCCAACGGGCCGCTGAGCGCTGCGTCGATGTCCACGGTCGGCAATGCCTGTAACTTCGTCAGCTCGGTTTGCAGCGCCTCGGCCGGTACGCCGATGTCGAGCAACGGTTGCCAGAACGAAGGCAGTTTGCTCAACGCTTCGCGCACCTGTTGCTGTTCGCTCGGCGGGCTGACCAGTTGATTGAGCGACAGATAACCCTGGAGCTTTTCCAGGCCAATCAATTGATCCAGTCGCTCTCTCAGGGCGGTCTGGCGTTCGAGCAGTTGCTGCTGATTGGCGGCGCGTATCAGGAAGAACTGGCTGGTGGGTTGATAGCCGGTAATCCGGGCAATGGTCTGGGCTTCGTCGGTCAATTGTTGCGGTGCGCTGATCCACTGGCGGATGTCGTTTTTGCTGCCCAGCTGCAACAGGCCGCCCACGCAAAAGGCGATAAGCAGCGCCAGCAAGACAGGCGTTTTCGCCTGTTTGAGCAGCGCTTCACGACAGTCCAGCAAAAGCTCGCAAAGGCGCAATGGCCACTGCGCCGGGCGCAGGTCTACGCCCTTGAGCAATGCCGGCAACAGGCACACGGCGGACAGGTAGGCGCCGAGCAAACCGGCGGCAGAGAATGCGGCAATCTGGGTCAGTGCCGGGAAGGGTGTCCAGGCCAGGGCCAGATAGCCGATGCCGCTGGTGATCAGGCTCAGGGTCAATCCGGGCAAGGTCATGCGCAGGGCAGGCCAGCTGTGCCAGGGTTTCAGGCTCCAACTCTTGGACAGGTAATGCAGCGGGTAATCGACGGCAACACCGATCAGGCTCGAACCCAGCACCAGCGTCATCACGTGCATATGGCCGAACAACGCAACGCAAGCCACCGCACCGAAGAGCATCCCGACCAGCACCGGCACGAACGCCAGCAAGACGCGCCAGCGTCGGAAGGCCAACAGCAGCAACAGCAAAATCCCGGCGGTGGCACCGCCGCCGACCCAGGTCATCTCCCGGGCAGCCTGCTGCTGCCCGCTGGCTGCGTACAACAGGCCGCTGGCGGCGAGCAGTTGTACGTCGTGCCGGGCGGCTTCTTCGCGGCTGTGCTTGAGCAGGTCGGCCACTTGCAGCGGCAGGTTCATGTCGAAGGCGTTGCCGGTGGTGCGCGCGCGCAGCAGCACCCAGCTCTTGCCATCGGCATCGGCGACCAGGGCGCCGCTGCCGATGTCCAGTTGCACCGAACCGCGTTGCGGCTGGCTGTTCTGGATGCGCCCGGTCAGGCCCAGCCAGTCGTCCTGGCTCGGCACCAGGCTGTAACCGTTGAACGGGTCGAACAACGCCTGCACGCGTTGCTGGATAAAGGTCTCGGGGTGCTCGATCAGCAGTTGTCGGTCCGCCGCCTGGAGCATCGCCAGGCGACCTTGCAGCAACTGCGTGCGCAACGCCGGCAAGTCAGCTTGCAGGGTCCACTGGACCTTTTCGAACAAGCCGCTGGCCTGCCATTGCTCGCCGAGGGTTTGCGCCATGGCGACGGCTTGCTGGCGATCGGTGTGGCCGACCAGCACCAGCATTTCGCGGTTCAGCGGTTCTTGCATGCGTTGTTCGGCGCGCAGTTCAAGGGCATCGGGCGCCGTGCCGGGCACCAGTTCCATCAGGTTGGCCGACAGCGGCGCGGCATCACGCCATTGCCAACCGGCGAGCGCCAGTACGGCCAGCAGCAGGATCAGAAACAGCCGTGGCAACCACCGTTCACTCGGCAAAGTCATGTTGCTCCGCGTCGCTCAAGGGTTGGGCGCTGGTGCTGTCCTGCATGCGCAACAACGTACTGTCGCCCTGGGTTTCGAGCAGTTCGATGCTGTGCACCAGTTCTGCGCCGGTAATGTTGATCTGGTTGAACACCTGCTTGAGCAGCATCGAGCGTGGCAGCAGCGTGAGCTTCCAGTTCTGCGCGTCGCCGCTCAAGGACAACTCGAAATCCCGTTGCAGGCCGCTGCTGTCACCTTGCAGCACGGCGAGGAACAAACGGTTCTGCTCGGCACCGGCGCTTTTGCCCGGCAGCATTTGCCAAACAATGCCGTCACGCCGGGCAATGCCTTTGGCGGTGATGCGATAGTCCTGTTGCAGTGGCGTTTTCAGCAGCCACAACAAGCCGTGGTTTTTTGCCAGCACGAACGTGCCTTTGCTGGTCAGAGGCTGGGGCAGGGCGCGCAGGTGTTTTTCCTGGATGAAGCTGCCGTGGATCACCTCGGGCCGGGCCAGTTGATCGCTGAGTTGTTGCAGGTCGAAGGCGCTGGCCATTGAAGAGAGCCCGAGCAGCGCCAGAACAGCGAGGCATCTGCAAATCGACTTCATGCCAGCACCTTCGCCACGGCGTCGGTGAACACTGTCGGCGAGACCAGTTGCATCTCGCGGCTGGCGATGTCGACGGCCACCTGTACCGACATGGCCCGCGTCAGGCGCTCACCGGTTTGCAGGTCGCTGATCAGGTAGTTGATCTTCAAGCGGTTCTCCCACTCCACCAGGTTGGCGCGCACGTTGAGTTTCTGGCCGAACACCGCACCGCGCACGTAGCGCAATTGCAGGTCGATCACCGGCCACGCATAGCCGGATTCGTTCATCGCCGTGTAGTTGTGGCCGATCTTGTCCAGCAGCGCACAGCGGGCGACTTCCAGGTATTTGACGTAATGGCCGTGCCAGACTACGTGCATGCTGTCGACGTCAAAGAACGGTACGACGATTTCCGTGTCGGTGTAGAGAAATCCCTTACTACGCATGCAGCCTCCAGTGTTGTTCGGCGATGCGTAGCAGGCACAGGCGCAATTCGCCTTCCAGCGCGCGGTCTTCGATGACCGGTGGGAAGTCCCTGGCCAAGTCTTCATGCATGGCGGCCAATGCGGGTGGCAGTGGTCGTGCATCTTCGGCCTGGCCGCGCAGCCAGACGCCCTGATTGGCCGCCAGCAGCGTGGCGGCGGCCACCTGCTCGGTCAATTCCAGTACGCGGATCGCATCCCGGGCGGCGATGGTGCCCATGCTGACTTTGTCCTGGTTGTGGCATTCGGTGGAGCGCGAGAAGACGCTGGCCGGCATGGTGTTTTTCAGCGCTTCGGCGGTCCAGGCACTGGTGCCGATCTGCACCGCCTTGAAGCCGTGGTTGAGCATGGCGCGATCAGCTGTGGCGCCGGACAGGTTGCTCGGCAAACCATGGTTATAGCGCTCATCCACCAGCAGCGCGAGTTGCCGGTCCAGCAGGTCGGCGACGTTGGCCACGAGGTTTTTCAGGCTGTCCATGGCGAAGGCGATGTGCCCACCGTAGAAGTGTCCACCGTGCAGCACGCGCTCGGCCTCGGCGTCGATGATCGGGTTGTCGTTGGCGCTATTGAGCTCGATTTCGATGAACGAACGCAGCCAGTTCAGGCTGTCGGCCAGTACGCCCAGCACATGGGGCGCGCAGCGCAGGGAATAGCGGTCTTGCAGGCGATGCAGCGGCGCGGTCGGGGCGTCGATGGCCAGATCCTTGCGCAACCACGCGGCGACTTGCATCTGACCCGGGTGTGGCTTGGCGGCGAACAGGCGCTCGTCGAAGTGCTCCGGGTTGCCTTGCAGGGCGACCACGTTCAGCGCGGTGATGCGCGTGGCCAGATGCAGCAGGTAATCGGCGCGGGCGTAAGCCAGGCAAGCCAGACCAGTCATCACCGCGGTGCCGTTCATCAATGCCAGGGCTTCTTTCGGACGCAAAACCAGCGGCTGCCAGCCGAGTTCGCGGTGCACATCGGCAGCCTGCCGGCGCTCGCCGCGGAACATCACCTCGCGTTCGCCGGACAGTGTGGCGGCAACGTACGAAAGCGGCGTCAGGTCACCACTGGCGCCCACCGAACCTTCCTCCGGAATCAGCGGCAGGATGTCGTGTTCAAGGAACGCCTGCAGGCGTTCCAGCAGTTCCACGCGGACCCCGGAAACACCGTGGCACAACGACTGCAAACGCGCGGCCAATACCGCACGAGTGGCCTGGGCGTCGAGCAGTTTGCCCAGACCGCAGCCGTGGAAGGTATACAGATGACGGGGCAGCGCCTCGACGTGATGCAACGGCACCGCGACCACGCAGGAGTCGCCATAACCGGTGGTCACGCCGTAGATCACGCCTTCCTTGTCCAGCAGAGAGTCGAGAAAACGCGCGCCCTTGGCGATGCGCTCGCGGTAGGCGGGATCGCTTTGCAACTGCGTCGGCACCTTGCGGTTGGCCAGTGCCAACACATCTTCAATGCGCAAAGGGCGTTCGCCGAAGGTTACCGGCTCAAGCGTTGGCGTCGTCATCGGTCTTCCAGAAAGGGTAAAAGTTGAACCATTGTTGGGGCGCTTCGAGGCAATAGTGACTCAGGCGCTCGGCATAGCGGGAGGCCCACTGATGAATGACCTGTTCACGGTCGCTGCGCTTCCAGGTGATTGCCTCAGCGAACGGCTCGATGGTCAGTCGATAGTCACCGTCGGGCTTTTTCAGGCACAGCAGTAGGTTGACCGGGCATTTCAGCAGGCCGGCCAGCAGCCACGGGCCTTGGGGGAACCTGGCCGGATGACCGAGGAAATCCACGGTCGCGCAGCGTCCGCCATGCAGCGGCACGCGGTCGCCGGCAATCGCCAGCCACTCGCCACGCTCCAGGCGTTCGCTCAGTTGCAGCATGATCCCCGGGTCGAGCTCGCTGACTTGAATCAGGCGCAAATTGGTTGCCCCGGCTTCGCCCAGCAAACGGTTGAACTGTTCGGCGTGCTTGGTGTGCACCAGCACGTTCATCGTGACTTTCTCGCCGATCTCTGCCAGTGCGCGGCAGACTTCCAGGTTGCCCAGGTGCGCGCCCACCAGCATTTGCCCGCGGACACCGCGCAACTGATCGCGCAGCAGCGCCGGGTCGATGATTTCGATTTGTTCGATGCTCAGCTTGCCGTTCCATACGTCGAGTTTGTCGAGCATGGAATCGGCGAAGGCCATGAACTGGCCGAACACCCGCCAATGGCTCGGGCGCAATTCGCTGCGACCGCTCCAGTCGCTCAGGCGTTGCTGGTATTGCCAGGCACTGTGTCGGGCGCTGCGACCGAACAGGAAAAAGTACAACACGATGCCGTACAGCACTGGGCTCAGTACTCGACGGCCCAGCACTTTGGCGCCGAACGCGGTGAGCTTCATCAGCCAGAAACTGCCCCGTTCTTCGCGGTCGGCCCAGTGCTGCTTGTCTGTGCTCATGCCCGCCACCGTCGCCAGAGGATCACTGGCGCGCGCAGTAACATGCCGAAGAACAGCCGCGTGTGCATGCTGGAAATCAGCACGTTGTCGTGGAACATCCGAAAATGCGAAACGCCATCCAATGGATAGTGGACCTTGGTTTGCAGCCATTGCATCGGCTGATTGCGCCAGGCCAGGCGCACCAGAATGTCTGAGTCGAAGTCCATGCGCTTGCCGATTTTCGCTGACTCGATCAACGCCAGAACCGGTGGCAATGGGTAAACCCGGAAACCGCACATGGAGTCGCGAATCTGCAACGACAGGGTGTTGATCCAGACCATCACGTGAGTCAGGTAGCGCGCATACAAACGGCCTTTCGGCACGCTGGCGTCATATAGCGGATAACCACAAATCACCGCCTGCGGATGGCGGCGTGATTGTTCGATGAAGCGTTTGACGTCCTGCAAGTCGTGCTGGCCATCGGCATCCACCTGCAAGGCGTGGCTGAAACCCAGGCGTGACGCTTCGCGCAAGCCGGTCATGACCGCGCCACCTTTGCCCTGGTTTTCGGCGAGACGGATCAGGTAAACCATTTCACGTTGGGCCAGGCGATCCAGCACCCGGGCGCAGCGCGGGCTGCTGGCATCATCTACCAGAATGCACGGCAAATGGCTGGCGATCAGGGCATCGACCACCGTGGTGATCGCGTCTTCGTGGTTGTATACCGGGACGATGGCGCAGGGGCTATGCATGCGACGCCTCCAGCAAGATCCGCCCGCTGGAGCAAGTGGCGGTTTCGTTGCGATAGGCGAAATACAATTTGCCGCGCGCCGGATCAAAGCGCAGGTGCAGTTGGATTTCGTCTCCCGGGCGCACCAGTTGCTGGAACTTCAAGACTTCCAAGCCGGCGAATTTTTTCGGCAGGTTCATCAGTTGCTGGCCCAGGCTCAGCGCCCAGTCCACCTGCACCACGCCAGGCAACACCGGCGCCGTGGGGAAGTGACCGCTGAAATAGGCCAGGTCCGGTGGCACGGCCAGTTGCAGGCTCCACTCACCATGGCTTTCGACTTGCTCCAGCACCTCAGGCGCTTTGGGGCGCGGTGCCAACAGCAAGGCATCGACGTCGGCCTGGGGCAGTTTGCCCTGAGTGTTCAGCGGCAGATGCCGCAGCAGACGCCAGCGCCTTGGCAGGGCCAGGGCTTCGCAATGTTGGCTCAGGCGTTGGCGCAATTGCTCGGTGAGGCTGCGTCGACCCTGATTGCGCAGCACATGCAAGCCAGCCTCGCTCAGCACCAACAACGCACCCAGGGAGGCGCGGTTTTCCTGAACGACACCGAGCCGCGCTTCGACGACCCATTCATGGGCCATCAGCGCCTGTTCCAGCATCGGCAGCGAGATGCGTTTTTCTTCCAGTTTGACGATCCGGTCCAGTCGCCCGAGCAATTCGAAGCGCCCATCGACGGCAATGCGCGCAGCATCGGCGGTGTGTTCGACCTGGCCACTCGGCAAATACGGCGAAGCGATCAACAGCGCGCCATCACTGTCCTGACTCAGCGTGACATCGGCAAAGGGCTGCCAGAGTTCATCGCCCTGACGCCAGGCGATGCCGCCGGTTTCCGAACTGCCGAAAATTTCCGTTGGCCATTGCCCCAGACGCTCATGCAGGCTCTGTGCGGCCTCGACCGGCAATGCGCCGCCGGAGGAAAACACCCGGCGTACGGAGCTCAAGGCCGGCCAGTCGAGGTTGTCGCCCATGCGCTTGAGTAGCGCCGGGCTGGCCACCCAGGCGAAGGCCGGGTGCTCGCGGCTGGCGCGTTGCAGGTCTTCCGGAAAGGCCAACTGCCGACGTACGAACGGGCGCCCGGCGCACAGCGGCCACAGCACCCGGAACAGCAGGCCATAGATGTGTTGGGTGGCCACACTGCCAATGATGCATGCCGGGCCAAGGTCCGCGCCCCATAACTGCTCAAGGGATTCGACTTCATTGGCCAGTTGGCGCAGGTTTTTTTCGATGCGCTTGGGTTCGCCACTGGAGCCGGATGTGCACAGGCTGAGTTGGCAGTTATCCAGGTCCAGCGCGGCGGCACTGAGCGGCGGCTGTTGGAGGTCGCCAAGGTGCGTGTCGTCGGGCTGATCGCTCAGCCACAGATCAACGTCACCTGACCAGCGTTGGCGGGTCTGCGGTTGCAGGTCGGACGGCAGCAGCACACTGACCCCGGCACGCCAGGCGCCGAACAGGGCAATCGCCAGGTCGGCGGCATCCTCAAGGTGCACGGCCATTTGCCGTACCCCCCGGGCTTGCAGGCCGGCAGCCAGGCGCAGCGCCTGTTCGCACAGTCGGGCGTGATCCAGTGCCGGAGCGGTCGTTACGGCGCGCTCAGGCTGAGCCTTGAGCAGCAGGTGCTCAAGTTTTATCCAATTCATGGGCGGCCTCGTACCCTTTGTCGAATGAGCCATTCAATGGCAAACATCAGGCCTATCAATCCGTAGGAAATCAGGCCGGTGTACAACGTCCACCAGCTCAGCGGCGCCCAGACGGTCAGGGCGGCGGCGCACACACCGTTGCAAAGAAAAAAGACGCTCCAGGCGATGGTCACCTGACGGGTATAGCGAATGCCCTCGGCCGGCAGTTGCGGCTCGCGTACCCGGGCCAGGCGTTCAACGATCGGTGGGCCGAATGTCAGGCTCGATCCGAACAGCACCAGCATGAAGCTGCTGATCAACACCGGATACCAACGCAACAGCGCCGGGCTGTCGAACAGTGCCAGCAACAGGCAGAACACAATGGCCACCGTGGCCATCCACAGGCTGCCAGGCCGGCGTTTGCCGGTCAGCGCCCGGGCCAGCCACAGTCCTCCCAGCAGCAGCCCGAACTGCCACGGGGCGAAATGCTCCATGCCGAAATACACCGCAAAGGGATACAAAAGGCCAGCCAGCAGCAGGCCGAGGCCAATCAGTCGATTCATGCGACCGGTTGAACCAGACGGTAGACCGCCTCGACCACGTCACTGACGGTACGCACCGATTTGAATTCTTCGGCGGCGATTTTCTTGCCGGTCTGACGTTTGATGTGATCAATCAGGTCGACCGCGTCGATGCTGTCGATTTCCAGATCCTGATACAGGTTGGATTCCAGGCTCACACGCTCGGGGTCCAGTTCGAAGAGCTCGACCAGGGCATCGCGCAGGGTGTTGAAAATGTCGTCACGAGTTTGCATGGTCCGGTCTCAAGCTGCCTGTTTTGCGGTGACGAACGCCGCAAGGCTCGCCACGTTACTGAAGTGATTACGTGTGTCTTTGGCATCGGCGTCGATTTTGATGCCGTACTTTTTCTGGATGGCCAGGCCCAGTTCCAGGGCGTCCACCGAGTCCAGGCCCAGGCCTTCGCCGAACAGCGTCTGGTCGTTGCCGATGTCTTCGGCGCTGATGTCTTCCAGGCCAAGGGCGTCGATGATAAGCATTTTGATATCACGGTGCAGATCGCTCATCTTCGGCGAGCTCCTTAATAAAGTAAGAATGTAGATAATCGTTGAGCTTGCGCGAGGCCTGCGGAGCCGGCCCCTGCGTGGCGAAGGTCTGTGGGTCTATATCGGCCCCGACCCGGAAACTGAAGTGCACGCGCCGCTTGGGGATGCGATACCAGGGCTCGGCCTTGGTCAGTGTGGTCGGGCTGACCTTGATAATGACCGGGGTGAGGATTTTCGCACCGCGCAGGGCGATTGCCGCGCCGCCCCGATGAAAGGCCGGTGCCTGGCCGGGTCGGGTGCGCGTCCCTTCGGGGAAAATGATCAGGGTCTGGCCGTCTTTCAGTGCATCGGCAGCCGCGTCGAGCATGTCCATGCTGCCGTCGTTGCTGATGTACTCAGTGCAGCGCAGCGGTCCGCGGGTGAAGGGATTTTCCCAGAGGCTTTGCTTGACCACGCAGTTGGCGTGACGCACCAGGCCGATCAGAAACACCACGTCGATCAGCGACGGGTGATTGGCAATGATCATTTGCCCGGGACGACCGAGTTTTTCCGCGCCTTCAATGGTGTAGGTCAGCACCCCGGTACGGGCCATGAAGCGCACAAAAATCCAAAAACAGCGGCTGACCGTTTGCCGGGCCCGCAGCCGGTGGGTTCGGGCGTCGCCCGGCAGGCAGTTCAGCAAAGGGAAAATCGCCAGACGCAGGCACAGCCCGCCCAACCCGAACAGGGCAAAGCTCGCGGCGGTGGCCAGCAAGCGCCAGTAATAGGCGTCGCGGTTTTTCTCGGTCACGGGTTGCGTTGCCAGGTCCATACACGATTTTTCCAGGCATGTTGGCAGGTGGTTTGCTGGCCGAGCAGCATACGCAACAGATTCAGCGCGTGGGGCCAGCGGGGTTTGGACAACGCATCCGAGGGGCTGTTCAGGGACAACCGCCAGTCGGTGCCGGGTGTGATCAGCAGGCCGACGGCATAAGGGAACGGCACGTCGTCGATCCAGGTTGAGTAAGCCTCGGGCGGCTGCTCTTCGGTGACCACCAGCAGTACTGCGCGAGCGCCTTCAGCCAGCAGCGCGGCAGCTTCCAGCATGCCGTGTTCCAGGCCATCGCCGGCGGCAGCCAGGGCCGTCATTTCGCTGGTTTCACCACGCATGATCGACCACAAACCAATAATCGCGTTATGCACCGACAAGCTGAACTGGGTTGGCGACAGCGGCTGATCGGCGGCCAGATCACTGAGAATGTCGACGGTGCGGGGCGTTTCGCCGTGACGGGAAACAAAGACCAATGGCAAATCCTGCCGACCTTCGGCCAATGGCCAGCCAACACTGAAGGCCATCCGCGCCAGGCGGCTGAGCCGCCGGCGCTGCATGGCCGGCAGAAAGGAAACGTCGGGAGCGGCATCGCTGTCCGGCAGTACGACCGGTTGTCGGCTCCAGGCCTGCCAATCGCTCACGCTATCAAGCCCAGGGGCCCAAGCGCGCCATTGGGCGATGTTGAAGTTGATCACAGACATTCATCCCACCCTCACGGGCTTACTTGACGCGGGGAGTGGCTGAGAGCCGGGACTTACCCTGCGTGGCGTTTGGCGCCGAGTGGCGCGCATTATCCCGGTGCCGGGAACGTGTAGCAAATGCTGGTTACATTTTGCTCAGCAAGATGAAGCGGTTGGCTCGCAAAAATTGAACGATTGGTAATTATTCACAGAGTTTTTGCTCCGTCTGTCGGTTTTGGCGTCGAATCACTGAGCCGTTCAGGGCTTTTCAAGCAAGAGAAGGCAACTGACTGTGTAGTCCCTTTGCCGACAAGGTAGCGAAGCAACGCGGTGGACCACTACACTCGGTCATTCTTTGGTACACGGAGGTTTTGACATGCGGCGCGTGGTGTTCAATCAGAAAGGTGGCGTTGGCAAGTCCAGCATTGCCTGCAATCTGGCGGCGGTCAGTGCCAGCGAGGGTTTTCGCACCTTGTTGGTGGATCTCGATGCCCAGGCCAACTCCACTCAGTACCTGACGGGGCTCACCGGTAACGATATCCCGATGGGCATCGCCGATTTCTTCAAGCAGACGCTGTCTTCCGGGCCGTTCTCCAAAAAGAATCAGGTCGACATCTACGAAACCCCGTTCGATAACCTCCATGTCATTACCGCCACCGCCGAGCTCGCGGACTTGCAGCCAAAACTTGAAGCCAAGCACAAGATCAACAAGCTGCGTAAGTTGCTTGAAGAGCTGAGCGAAGACTACGACCGGATTTACCTTGATACCCCGCCAGCGCTGAATTTCTATGCGGTTTCTGCATTGATTGCCGCCGATCGTGTGTTGATCCCCTTCGATTGCGACAGCTTTTCACGCCAGGCACTGTACGGCCTGATGGCGGAAATCGAAGAGTTGAAGGACGACCATAACGAAGGCCTGGAAGTCGAAGGCATCGTCGTCAACCAGTTCCAGGCCCGCGCCAGCCTGCCCCAGCAAATTCTCGACGAACTGATCGCCGAAGGCCTGCCGGTGCTGCCGGTGTACCTGGCCAGCTCGGTACGCATGCGCGAATCCCACCAGGCCAACACACCGCTGATCCATCTCGACCCGCGGCACAAGCTGACCCAGCAATTCGTTGAGCTGCACAACCTGCTGGAAAACGCCTGAAAAACCTGTGGTGCTTCAGATGCCCTGGCTACGCAACCAGCTCATCAACTGCGGTAACGGAAAGGCCCCGCTCTGCCGGGCGATTTCCCGGCCGCTTTTGAACAGGATCAGGCTCGGAATCGAGCGAATCCCCAACTGCGCCGACAACTGCTGGTTCGCCTCGCTGTCCAGTTTGGCCAGCCGACACTTGCCCTCCAGTTGCCCGGCTGCCTGCTCGAACACCGGCGCAAACGACTTGCACGGCCCGCACCAGTCCGCCCACACGTCCACCAGCAGCGGCAGATCGCCCTTGATCTGGCTGGCGTAGTCGCCTTGCTTCAATTCAAACGGTTTGCTCAGCAGGACTTCGGCCTTGCAGCGTCCGCATTTTGGATGGTCGTTGAGACGCTCGGCGGGAATGCGGTTGAGGCCGTTGCAGTGGGGGCAGGGGATGAGGAGTGGGTCGGTCATGAGCGATATCCAATGGGAAGCAGATAACACCTAGTTGGAGACGTTTGCTCATGTTTTCAATCGCGCAGCGACAAACGATAAAACTAGGCTAAGTCGTGCTGAGCCACACCGCTGGTCTGCCAAGGATTATCGCAACTTGCGATATTTTTGATCTGTGATTAACTCCCCATAGCAAAGTGCGATAAGGATGTTGCATGCATGTTCTCACCGAAAAAAGAGTACGTGAAGCCAAGGCCAAATGGCCAATGGCAGCCAACGCGCTGGATCATTGGTATCAATTAGCCAAAGGAAGCAAACCGCCGGATTTTGCGGCGATGAGAGCCACATTCCCTGCTGTCGACAAGGTAGGTGAGTTTCATGTTTTCGATATTGGTGGCAACAAGTTGCGGCTGATAGCTTTTGTCAGATATCGATCGCAAAAGCTTTATATCAAGCATGTGCTGGATCACCGCGAATATGACCGTGGCAAATGGAAGGAGGAAAGAGCATGAGTGTCCTGATCAAAAGAGCTGCCGAGCACTGGGAGTTCGTCTCACCGCTGCTTCGAAAGCCGAAAAGCGAAGATGACTATGACCTGCTGGCGCATGCGCTGGACGAGTTGCTCGAGATGACCGGCGATGATGAGTCCCACCCGCTGATGAGTCTGGTGGATATCATCGGTGACTGGATTGAGGAGTGGGACCATAAGCATCACCCGATGCCGAAGCCTAGCGGGGTCGAGGTTCTTGGCTACTTGATGCGTGAACACGGCCTGAGTCAGAGTGACCTGCCTGGCATCGGCCCTCAGTCTGTGGTTTCCGAGATCCTGAGCGGCAAGCGCCAGCTCAACCTGCGGCAGATCCGCTGGTTGGCCGAGCGCTTTGGTGTGTCGGCAGAGGTCTTTATCTGACCCGCCTCACGACGAACAACTGATCTCCAGATGCTTGCCCCACTCCGGTGGTCGCTCGGCATAACTTTCCATCCCCGGTTGTTCCACAAACGGATTGCTCAGCACCCCGTGCAGTCGGCGGACTTCCGAATAGTCGCCGCTCTGCGCTGCCTCGATGGCCTTTTGCGCCAGGTAGTTGCGCAGGATGTACAGCGGGTTGACCGCGTGCATCCGCTGGCGGCGCTGCTCTTGATCAAGCGTGCCTTCTCGGGCCACCCGGGCGACGTAGAGTTCGCCCCAGGCATCAAAGCCCTTGAGGTCGACGAAGTCGTCACGCAAGCGGGTGATGGCCTGTTCCGGTGCTTCTTCACCCAAACGGCGGAAAAACAGGCTGTAGTCGACGCCGCTGTTCTGCATCAGCTGCAGCAGGTTCTCCAGCAATTTCTGATCGTCATCCTCCGCGGTGGTCAGGCCGAGGCGGCGACGCATCAGGTCCAGGTAATGAGCCTGGAACAGCGGCAGGTACAGGCCGAGGGTTTCGCGCAGGGCCTCGACGCTGATGAACGGCGTCAGGGCCTGGGCCAAGGCGCTGAGGTTCCACTGGCCAATCGGCACCTGGTTGCTGAAGGAGTAACGGCCCTGGTCGTCTGAGTGATTGCAGATGAAGTTGGCGTCGAAATCGTCGAGGAAGGCGAACGGGCCGAAATCGAAGGTGATGCCCAGGATCGACATGTTGTCGGTGTTCATCACCCCGTGGCAGAAGCCATAGGCCTGCCACTTGGCAATCAGCTCGGCATTGCGCTCTACCACTTCGCGGAACATCGCCAGGTACGGCTCCGGTTGTTCCAGGCACTGCGGGAAGTGCATGGCCAGCACGTGATCGCCCAGCTCTTTCTGCTGCTCGGGGCGCTTGGTGTAGTAGAAATATTCGAAGTGGCCGAAGCGCACATGGCTCGGCGCCAGGCGCAGGACCATGGCCGCGCGCTCCTGCTTTTCGCGCCATACCGGGGTGTCTGAACCGATTACGCACAGGGCGCGAGTGGTCGGGATGTTCAGGGCATTCAGGGCTTCGGACGCGAGGAATTCGCGGATCGACGAGCGCAGTACCGCCCGGCCATCGCCCATGCGTGAAAACGGCGTCTGGCCAGCGCCCTTGAGGTGCAGGTCCCAATGTTCGCCAGCCTCGTTGTACACCTCGCCGAGCAACAGGCCGCGACCGTCGCCCAGTTGCGGGTTGTAGGAACCGAACTGATGCCCGGAATAGACCATCGCCCTTGGAATCGCGTCGGCCCAGAGCTTGTGGCCGCTGAACAGTTCGGCGAACTCCGGGGTTTCGGCCTCGGCCGGGTCGAGGTCCAGCAACGCCATGGCGGCGGGGCTGGCCACCACCAGGCGCGGATTATCGATGGGCTCGGGCAGCACATGGGCGGAAAACGCATCGCCCAGGCGGTCGAAGCGATTATCGAAAGTGAGTTCGTCGAGGGCTTTCAAGGGCCGGCTCCAGCAGAATGTCCGAGCATTCTGCTGGGGAATGGCCAGTTAGTCGAGTTTGGCGGCGGGCGGTTCTTGCGCCGGCTTGCCGTCGACGACCGGCACGATGGTTTTCGCTTCCGGTTCGATCGGCACCATCTTGTATTCCTGGCCGTGCAGGTTCTTGAGGTAGACCTCCATCTGCCGGAACGAGATGTTGATGTGCTGCTTCTTGAACTCGCGGTTGATGAAGCGGTTGACCTCGTCGAGCACCGGGTTGCGGTCGCCGAGGTCGCGCACGTGCATGCGCAACTCGTGGTCGAGGGTGCTTTCGCCGAAGTTCAGGAAGTACACGTGCGGTTCCGGGTCTTTCAGCACGCGCGGGTTATCGCGTGCCGCCTTGAGCAACAGTTCTTTCACCAGGTCCAGGTCCGAGCCGTAGTCGACGCCGAGCTTGAGGGTTACCCGGGTGATGGTGTCGGTCAGCGACCAGTTGATCAGTTGCCCGGTAATGAACGTCTTGTTCGGGACGATGATGTCCTTGCGGTCGAAGTCGGTGATGGTCGTGGCACGGATGCGAATCTTGCTCACGGTGCCCGACAGGTTGCCGATGGTGATGGTGTCACCGATCCGCACCGGGCGTTCGAACAGGATCATGATGCCGGAAATGAAGTTGGCGAAGATCTCCTGCATGCCGAAACCGAGGCCGACCGACAGTGCCGCCACCAACCATTGCAACTTGTCCCAGCTCACGCCGAGGGTCGACAGCGTCGAGACGAAACCGACACCGGCGATCACGTACGACAGCAGCGTGGTGGTCGCGTAGGCGCTGCCCTGGGCCAGGTTGAGCTTCGACAGCACGAACACTTCGAGCAAGCCCGGCAGGTTGCGCGCCAGGGCGAAGGTGATGCCGATGATGATCAGTGCGCCAAGCATGTCGCCTATGCTGATCGGCACCATGCTCATGTTGGCGCCGGTGCCGCTGGTGTATTCGTAGAGAGTGACGTTGTCCAGGTACGAGAACACGGTGATCAGGTCGGCCCAGACCCAATACAGTGCCGCCATGAAGCCGCCGAGCAGTGCCAGGCGGATCAGGCGCAGGGACTGTTCGTTGACCTTCTCGATGTCCATGCTCGGCTCTTCGATCACCGCTTCGCCATCGCCGGCCTCCTTGGCGGCCAGTCGTTTGGCCAGGGCGCGCTGGTAGGCCAGCCGCCGGGCTGCCACGCTGAGACCGCGCACGAACGTGGCTTCGATCACCAGCCAGAACATCAGCAGGTACAGGGTGTTGATCAAGCGGTCGCTGAGCTTCAGCGCGGTGTAGTAGTAGCCGAAGCACACTGCCACGAACAGCGCGACGGGCAGGGCGGTGAACAGGATCCCCACGAGCTTGCGGAACAGCGAGGCGTTCTCGTGGGTCGGGCTGCTGATGAGCAAGCGGCTGAGCAGCAAGGTCATCAAGGCGTAGCAGGTGAGCACCACCGGCATGCCGATCACGTCATCGGCCAGCGCCGCCGGTTGCAGTTCGGCAACGGCCACTACGGTCACCAGTGCCATCACCACGATGCCGAGGCGGCGGACCCATCTGCGCAGGAATTCCACCTGGGGCTTTTCCCAACGGAAATGCAGTTCTGCCACACCACCCGGTGCGAGGATCCGGTAGGCGGTGTAGAACACCAGCCAGGCCCCGGCCATTTGCAGCAGCGCCGCGCCCATATTGGCGTTCTGCCCACGGGCGTCGATTCGCAGGGCCAGCCCGCACAATGCGAGGCCCAGGGAAACCGGCATCGCCAGCAGAATATTGATCAGAATCGCCTGCGGCGTGTGCCACTGGCTATCGCGTTTGAAGTGACCGATGTCCTGGTGAACCTTGTTCAGTCGCGCGTACAGATTCTTGCGCCGCCACAGCAGTGCGCCGATCAGCAGTGCCAGTGGCAGGAACAGCAGCGGGCGCTGGGTCAGGCCGTCGGTCAGTTCGCTCAGGCTTGACAGTACCGGTAGTGAATCGAGTTGACGCTGGAGGCGATCCGGCACACTGCGAATCCACTCCAGTTCCAGCGGCTTGTTGCTCGGGATCCAGAACATCTGCTCATCTAGCGTCGCCCGCAGGCTTTGCGCCGTGCTGAGCAGTTGCTTCTGGTTCAGTTGCAGGGTGATGGATTCATTGAGCACAGCGCTCAGTTCGCGATTGAGGCGTTCCAGCAGGTCGGCGCGGGTGGTGGCCAGCTCCATCAGGCTTTTGCGCAGCTGCGGCGTGACTTGCTCGGGCGGCTGGGTCGCCAGCAGGTTTTCGACGTAGGTGGTCGGACTGCTCAGCAATTCCCGTTGCTGGCTGACTTCGAATTGGTACAGGCGAATGTCGGCGATCTGGTCGGCCAGGTTGCGGTCGAGCCGCAGGCGCGGCAACGCTTGTTTCTGTTTGTAGAGAATCTTCGAGAGCAGCAGGCTGCCTTTGAGCACGTTGATTTGCTCGTCCAGGGCCGAGTCGCTCTGGGTCAGGCTGTCCAGCTGTTGCTTGGTCTGCAGGTTTTGCTGGGTGACTTCGTTGAGGCGGTCAGTGCTTTTGAGCAGGTAGTCCGAAAGCTTCAGGTTGGTCGCGCTTTCGGTGGCCAGCAGGCTGCTGCCGCCGGCCTTCTGCGCTTCGATGGATTGCTGGGTGACCGTTTCCTGGGACAACGCCAGACGCTTCTGGTTGATCAGGGTTTGCAGTTCCTGGATTTCCCGATCCAGGCGATCGGACCGCTCCGACAACAGGTCATGCTGGCTGTTGCCGAGGTCTTGCAATTGGGTATTGCCGGCCAGTTCCTGGCGGCGCAGCGGGATCAGGGCGTTCAGCGCTGCCAGTTCGGCATTGAGCTGGTCGCGCTGCTCGGCGCTCAAAGTCTTGCCGCCGTCCTTGCCGTTCTTGAGGATGGTGTTGATCTGCTGAATGCGCGTCTGGCTGCTTGAGATCTCCGCCTGGGCGCGCTCGGGGCGGGTCTGGGCGGTGATGATCAGGCTGTTGGCATCGGCCAGGGCTTTTTGCAGTTCGCCTTGCTGGGTGGAGCGCTCGGTGAGCAATTGTTCCAGCTGCTGGATCGGTTCTTTGGCGAAGCGCTGCGCCACCGGCACCACGGTGCTGGCCTTGAGGCGGGTCAGTTCACGCTGGTTCTCGAGGGTCTGTTTGGGCGCATTGTTCAATTGCTGCTTGAGCGCGGTCAGTTTCTGCTCGTAATCACGCTTGTTGTTGAGCTGGCTCAGCGTGTTTTGCAGAACGGTTTGCAGGGCCTTCTGATCGGCTTCCGGCAATTTGCGGTCGGCGATCTTGTCCAGGCTCGTCTGCACGGCTTCGCTGGAGGGTGGTTCGGCCGCCTGCACCGCTTGCGATAAACCAAGGGTGCCGACAGAGAGACTCAAGCCCAAAAGGGCAATGGCGAAAATAGAGCGCAGGTTAGGCATAAAGACCGGTCAAGCAAGTGATAGTGGAAGCAGTTTAGAGGAAGAGTCCGGGACCCGGGCGACTTCCTTCGGGGAATCTGACGCCCACTTTGCCGATCTTGTTCCCGTCCATTACGGCCACGGTCCAGATGGTGTTGTTCCATTCCACCTGGTCACCCACCACTGGCGCGCCGCCAACCTTCTGGGCAATGAAGTGGCCCAGGGACATGTCCGGATCGATGCCTTCGACTTTCAGGCCATACAGGGCTGCAACCGCGCCCAGCTGGGCGTCTCCTTCCAGTACGAAGTCGCCGAAGAAGCGCAGATCGAGGCCCCGTTGTGGCGCCTGGCTGAAGAGTTTTCCGAGGGCCGGCAGGTTGTGTTCATGGCCGATAACACACAGCAAATCATCGACTTCGAGCACCGTACTACCCGACGGATGGAGCAATTGTTGACCGCGAAACAGGGCGGCGATACGGGTGCCTTCGGGCATTTTCAGCTCCCGCAGGGGCGAACCGATGCACCATTTCTCCGCACCGAGGCGATAAACGAACAGCTCCCACTCGCTGGTGACGTGCACTTCCAGGGCCGAGCGGGAGATGGGGGCAGGCTCCGGGGGCACCGTCACCTTCAGCAGCTTGGCGACCCACGGCAGGCTCGTGCCCTGAACCAGCAGCGACACCAGTACGATAAAGAACGCGAGGTTGAAATAGAGCTGGGCGTTAGGCAGGCCGGCCATCAGCGGGAACACCGCCAGAATGATCGGGACCGCGCCGCGCAGGCCGACCCAGGAGATGAACGCTTTCTCGCGACCATGGAACGCTTTGAATGGCAGCAGGCCAACCATCACCGACAGTGGCCGGGCAAACAGAATCATCCACAACGCCAGTGCCAGTGCCGGCAAGGCAATAGGCAGCAGGTCGTGAGGCGTCACCAGCAGCCCCAGCACCAGGAACATGCCGATCTGCGCCAGCCAGGCCATGCCGTCGAGCATGTGCAGGATGCCGTGGCGGCTGCGCACCGGACGGTTGCCGATCACCAAGCCGCAGATGTATACCGCCAGGAAGCCACTGCCGTGTAGGGCGTTGGTCAGGGCAAACACCACCAGGCCACCGGCAATCACCAGGATCGGATACAGGCCGGTGGCCAGGTTGATGCGATTGACCAGTTGCAGCATCAGCCAGCCACCGCCCAGGCCGATGACGCCACCGATACCGAACTCGCGCAGCAGGTGGGTCAGCAGGCTCCAGTGCAGGCCGGTCTGGCCGCTGGCGAGCATGTCGATCAGGGTGACGGTGAGAAACACCGCCATCGGGTCGTTACTGCCGGATTCGATTTCAAGGCTGGCGGTTACCCGTTCGTTCAGGCCTTTGCCGCCCAATAGCGAGAACACCGCCGCAGCGTCGGTGGAGCCGACGATGGCGCCGATCAGCAGGCCCTGGATCAGGTTCAGGTTGAACAGCCACGCGGCTGCCATGCCGGTCAGTCCGGTGGTAATCAACACGCCGACCGTGGCCAGCGAGAGCGCCGGCCATAACGCCACGCGGAAACTCGACACCCGGGTGCGCAAGCCGCCGTCGAGCAGGATCACCGCCAGCGCGAGGTTGCCGACCAGATAAGCCGTGGGGTAGTTGTCGAAAATAATGCCGGCGCCATCGACGCCGGCCGCCATGCCGACGGCCAGGATGATCACCAGAATCGGGATGCCGAGGCGGGACGAAAGTGAGCTCACCAGAATGCTCGCACCTACCAGCAACGCGCCGATCAAGAACAGGCTGTTGATGGTCGTCGCATTCAAAGGCAGTACTCCAGAAAGCTGAAAGGCGGGCGCAAACTGACCATGCAGTCTGCGTGCCAGCGATTCTAACCTGTTGAAATGTGATGCTGTCAAAAAGCTTTTGTCGCTTGCGCAGGGAGAGGGACCGCACAAACGCCACGGCGACGAAGTGCAGGAACCAGATCGGGCAATCACAGTCTCTACAGTTCGCGAGAAAGGTCACTGGTCAGCAAAATCAAGGCCTTGCGCCTGTATAACCCTGGCATCCAGGGTGACTTTTCTTTATCGTACGCGCCCTTTGAAAAAGCCCGGAAAATCAAAATGTTGGAAGCATCCCTAAGTCAATTGGAACAACTGGTCAGCGACCTGGTGCAACAGAACCAGAACCTGACCGCGGAACTGGCCCAGGCCAAAGATGAAAACGAAAGCCTGCAACTGAGCCTGATGGAGCACGAAGAGAAGCAAGGTGCCACGGCGGCTCGCATCCAGGCCCTGGTTGAGCGTGTCAGCGCAGGTCCTGTCAGCGCATGAGTTACAACGCCGCAGGGGTAAAAGTCGTCTCGATCCTGGGAGAGGACTATTCGATCAAGGCACCGGCCGGGGAAGAACAGACCCTGCTGGACGCCGCGATGATGTTGAAGGCAGCCCTGGCCGAAACCAAGAGGAAGTACCCGACGCTGATCGGTGACCGACTGCTGGTGCTGGCGGCGATGAATCTGTGCTCCCAGCAGATCGAAATGCAGAAGCAGCACAAGCTCGAACTCGACCGTTACCAAGAGCAAGTCAGCGCCACGGTTGAAGTGATCTCCAAGACGATCAATCAGGCCTGATCGGCTTTGCGCACAACCAAAGAATAAATTGTCGGTTGGTTTGTATACAATCGGCACGGCTGTTGCAGTGTTTCAGCCTCTTATTCTTTGGGGGTGCTCCATGCAGTTCTGGCGACGCAGTATTCAATGGCAGTTGATCCTGAGTATGGGCAGCGCTCTGCTCGTCAGTATCCTGATCGTGGTTGGCATTTATACCCTGGTGGTCAACCGCCTCGCCCAGAGCTATCTGGTCGAGCAGGCCTTGCCATCGAGCATCGAAGCGATGCGCAACGACATCGAGCGGATCCTCGTTCAACCCCTCACCGCCGCCAAGGACATCGCCAGCAACAGCATGGTGCGCGACTGGCTGGCCGGGGGTGAAGACAGTGCCCAGGCTGGCACGTTTACTACCTATCTCGAAGGTATCCGCGCCGAGCACAAGGCCTTTACCGCGATTATTGTCGGCACCGCGTCCAACCATTACTTCACCGAAAAAGGCCTGGATCGCACCCTCAGTCGTTCCAATCCGAAAGACGCCTGGTTCTACTCGTTCCTCGACAGCAACCAGCCGCGCACTCTCAACATCGATAACGACACGGCCACCGGAGAATTGGCGCTTTTCATCGACTTCAAAGTCGAGCAGGCCGGTAAAGTCGTGGGCGTTGCCGGGCTTGGCCTGAGCATGAAAGAGCTATCGGAGCTGATCCACAACTTCAGCTTTGGGGAGCGCGGCAAGGTCTATCTCGTGCGTTCCGACGGTTTGATCCAGGTGCATCCCGAGGCGCAATTCAGCGGCAAACGCACTTTGACCGAGCAGATTGGTCCTACGGCGGCACAATCGGTGATGAGTCAAAACGCTGCCACCAGCAGCGGCTTCCAGCGTGACGGTGAAGACTTCCTCGCGTTAAGCCTGCCATTGCGCGATCTCGGCTGGACCCTGGTGGCTGAAGTGCCGCAATCTCAGATCTACGCCGAAGCCCGCCGCGCCATGTGGATGAGCAGTGGTATCGGCCTGGCGGTGGCCTTGGTGTGCCTGTTGCTGGTGGTGTTGCTGGCCCGTGGGCTGGTGCGCCCGATTCGTCAGGTAACAGCGGCATTGGTAGCAATCGGTAGTGGCGGTGGAGATTTGACCCACCGGTTAGATTCTAGCCGTGCTGATGAGCTGGGCGACCTGGCTCGCGGTTTCAATCGGTTCCTGGATAGCCAGCGCGACATGATCGGCGAAGTGCTGACCACCAGCGAGCAGTTGCGCACCGCTGTCGGCCAGGTTGCACGGGTTGTGGATAACACCGCTGAACGCTCCGGCCGCCAACAGGAAATGACCGACATGGTTGCCACTGCGGTTCACGAAATGGGCCTGACCGTTCAGGAGATCGCCCAGAACGCCGGCAACGCGGCGGTCGCATCGCAAACGGCTCGGGATGAGGCGATGCAGGCACGGGAAGTGGTAGGCGGATCGATTCGGCACATTGAAAATATGTCTGACGAAATCGGCGTCGCGGCCACGGCGGTAGGTGAACTGGCCCATCAAGTGGCGTCCATCGATCAGGTGCTGGCGGTGATCCGCGGGATTTCCGAGCAGACCAACCTGCTGGCGCTCAACGCCGCTATCGAMGCGGCGCGGGCCGGGGACATGGGGCGTGGATTCGCGGTGGTGGCCGATGAAGTGCGGACATTGGCGCGACGCACTCAAGCCTCCACCGATGAAATCCAGCAGATGATCGGCAGCCTCAAACAAGGCGCGGAAAACGCCGTGTCATCGATGCATTCCGGACAAGCCGCGACGGGCACGGGGGTCGAGTCGAGCCAGCGTACCGGCGCCTCGCTGACCGCGATTACCGGGCAAGTGGAACGCATCAGCGACATGAACCATCAGGTGGCGACGGCGACGGAAGAGCAATCGGCGGTGACCGAGGAAATCAATCGCAACGTGCAGGGCATTTCCGATCTGGCCCGGGCGACGGCGGGGGAGGTCAGGGCCTGTCGGGATGATTGCCAGACGTTGCAGCGGTTGGCGGATGATCTGGCGCGGCAGATGGGTGGGTTCAAGCTGGGCTGATGTGTTGAGAGTGCCGACGCCATCGCGAGCAAGCTCGCTCCCACAGGGTTTAATGTTAAACACAAAATTTGTGAACAACAGAGACTCCTGTGGGAGCGAGCTTGCTCGCGATTGGATCTCAGCAGCTAAACAGGATCAGGATCAGAACCACTCATCCTGCATCCCCAGGCATACATCATCCCGAGCTTCAAGAATCGCCAGCTCATGGTGGCAACCCGGCACTTCCCACGTCAGGAAGTAGCGCGCCGCCTGCAGCTTGCCTTTATAGAAACTGACATCCGCCGCATTGCTCTTGGCTAAGCCTTCTTCGGCGCGGATCGCCTGCTCCAGCCAGCGCCAGCCAATCACCGTGTGACCAAACACCTTCAGGTACAACGCCGAATTCGCCAGGCTGCTGTTGACCTTGCCTTGTGCCAGATCAGTCAGCAGGCCAATGGTCACGGTTTGCAGGCGCGCCACCAGTTTCTCCAGCGGTTCGCGTAGCGGCGTCAGCGAATCAAACGCCTGGGCGCGCTCGGCGGTATCGGCGATCAGGCGGATCAGCTGCTTGAGCCCCGCACCGCCGTTCTGCGCCAGTTTGCGCCCCAGCAGGTCCAGCGACTGAATGCCGTGGGTGCCTTCGTGGATCGGGTTCAGGCGGTTGTCGCGGTAGTACTGCTCCACCGGGTATTCGCGGGTGTAGCCGTGGCCGCCGAGGATCTGGATCGCCAGCTCGTTGGCCTTCAGGCAGAACTCCGACGGCCAGGATTTGACGATCGGCGTCAGCAGGTCCAGCAGTTCATGGGCCTGCTTGCGTTCGGCTTCAGTCGCAAGCGTGGTGGTGTCATCGAACAGCCGCGCCGCATACAGGCCGAGGTCGAACGAGCCTTCGACGTAGGCCTTTTGTGTCAGCAGCATGCGTTTGACGTCGGCGTGCTGAATGATTGCCACCGGCGCGGTGTTCGGGTCCTTGCTGTCCGGCACGCGCCCCTGCGGACGCTCGCGGGCATATTCCAGCGAGTACAGGTAACCGGCGTAACCGAGCATCACCGCGCCCATGCCGACCCCGATCCGCGCCTCGTTCATCATCTGGAACATGTAACTCAAGCCCTGGTGCGGCTTGCCCACCAGATAGCCGACGCACTCGCCGTTATCGCCGAAATTCAGCGCGGTGGACGTGGTGCCACGCCAGCCCATCTTGTGGAACAGCCCGGCCAGCAGCACATCGTTGCGCTGACCCAGGCTGCCGTCATCGTTGACCAGGAACTTGGGCACGATGAACAGCGAAATGCCCTTCACCCCGGCCGGCGCGTCCGGCAGCTTGGCCAGTACCATGTGCACGATGTTTTCCGACAACGGGTGATCGCCGCCGGAGATGAAGATCTTGTTGCCCTTGAGGCGATAAGTGCCGTCAGACGCCGGCTCGGCGCGGGTACGAATATCCGACAGCGACGAGCCCGCGTGGGGTTCGGTCAGGGCCATGGTGCCGAAGAAGCGGCCGTCGATCATCGGTTGCAGGAAGCGGCGCTTCTGCTCTTCGGTGCCGAAGCTTTCGATCAGGTTGGCCGCGCCCATGGTCAGGAACGGATAAGACGTCGACGCGGCGTTGGCCGACTGGAAGTGCGAAAAGCAGGCCTGGGAAAGCAAGGTAGGAAGTTGCATGCCGCCAGCGTCGAAACTGCGCGCGGCGTTGAGGAAACCGGCTTCGAGGAAGGCGTCTACCGCCGGTTTCACTTCCGGAATCAGAATCGCCTGACCGTTTTCATAGCGCGGCTCGTTCTCGTCGCCCTTGCGGTTGTGCGGGGCGAAGAACTTCTCGGCGATGCTGCGGGCGGTGCCAATGGCCGCATCGAAGGTTTCGCGATTGTGCTCGGCGAAACGCTCGCGCTGGGTCAGGCCCTCGGCATCGAGGACTTCATACAGCTCGAAAGCCAGATTGCGGGAACTGAGCAACGTCTCGGACATGGCGGCCTACCTTTTGTTGGAATGGGCCGAGTCTAGGCGTGGGAATAAAGACTGAACAGGATGATTGATGAGGGTGATGGTGGGGTAGGGCAGTGACTTAGTGGTCACCACAAACCACTGTGGGAGCGAGCTTGCTCGCGATGGCGGCAGATCAGTCAACATTGAAGGTGACTGATAGATCGCTATCGCGAGCAAGCTCGCTCCCACAGGGATTTTGCACGCCAGGCAGCCATTGCAGCTGCCTGGCGTATCGGTTTTAGCCGATCGTCATCAGGCTGGCATTACCACCCGCCGCCGCCGTGTTGACACTCAACGCCCGCTCGATCACCAGGCGTTCCAGCGCAATGTTGGATTCGCCTTGCGACAGGCCCTGAACCCCAACGATGGCGCCGGCACGCTTGGCAACCTGCTGGCACACCGCACGCAACTGGTCGGAATGGCCGTGATGCACAACCGCATCAAACACCACTTCGTCCTTGTTCCAGTCGGAAACCAGCTTGATGCGTGCCTGAATATCCTTCGGCAGACGTGCGAACAATGCCTTGCTCAAGTCAGTTTCCGGCCAGACCGCCGAACCACCGACAGCCAATACCGCCGCCAGTTGAGTCAGCAGATCGCCTTCGACTTCCGTCAGGCACAGCACGTGTTCGCGTGGCAGGATCGCGTAGCTGTTGCGCTCGCCAGTCGGGCCAGCCAGAACGCGGGTGATGCCGCTTTGCGATTGCGCAGCGAACTGCACGCACAGGGTGCTCAGATCGGCGAACTTGTGGCTGTCGGCCCAGGCTTTCAAGGCGGTCAGCGGCTTGCTCATGGCGTCGCGCAGACGAACGTCCGGTGCTGCGGCAGCATCACCGCGAGCGAAGGATTGTTCGATGGCATCCGCAGGGCGGGTCGACAGCAGGCGGTACAGGTACAGCGGGCCACCGGCTTTCGGGCCGGTACCCGACAGGCCTTCGCCGCCGAACGGTTGAACGCCGACCACGGCACCAACGATGTTGCGGTTGACGTAGACGTTACCGGCGTTGACGTTGTCGATCACCTTGGCGATGGTTTCGTCGATGCGGGTGTGCACGCCCAGGGTCAGGCCGTAGCCGGAAGCGTTGATCTGACCGATCAGTTGATCGATGTCTTTGCGCTTGTAGCGAACCACGTGCAGCACCGGGCCGAAGATCTCCCGTTGCAGTTCGTCGAAGCTTTCCAGTTCGATCAGCGTCGGCATCACGAAGGTGCCGCGTTTGACTTCTTCGGCATCGGCGATGGCCACCTGGTACACGCTGCGACCTTTGTCGCGCATGGCCTGGATGTGCTTCTCGATGCCAGCCTTGGCTTCGGCGTCGATCACCGGGCCGATGTCCACGGACAGACGCTCAGGGTTGCCGAGACGGCTTTCAGCCATCGCGCCCTTGAGCATTTCGATGACGCGGTCGGCGGAATCTTCCTGCAGGCACAAGACACGCAGGGCCGAGCAACGCTGACCGGCGCTGTCGAACGCCGACGAAACCACGTCGATCACCACCTGTTCGGTCAGTGCCGAAGAGTCGACGATCATTGCGTTCTGGCCACCGGTTTCGGCGATCAGTGGGATCGGACGACCCTGGCTGTCCAGACGGCCGGCGATGTTGCGTTGCAGCAAGCGCGCGACTTCGGTGGATCCGGTGAACATCACGCCTTTGACGCGATCGTCGCCGACCAGGCCGGCACCGACGGTTTCACCGCGACCCGGCAGCAGTTGCAGCACGCCTTCCGGAATACCGGCTTCGAGCAGCAGGCGCACGGCTTGAGCCGCAACCAATGGAGTCTGTTCCGCAGGCTTGGCCAATACCGGGTTACCGGCAGCCAGGGCGGCAGCCACTTGGCCACTGAAGATCGCCAGCGGGAAGTTCCAAGGGCTGATGCACACCACTGGGCCCAGCGGACGGTGGGCGTCGTTGGTGAAATCGTTGCGTGCCTGCACCGCGTAGTAACGCAGGAAGTCCACGGCTTCACGCACTTCAGCGATGGCGTTGGCGAAGGTTTTGCCGGCTTCGCGAGCCAGCAGGCCCATCAGCGGCTGGATCTCGGCTTCCATCAGGTCGGCGGCACGTTCCAGGATCGCGGCGCGTTCGGCGGGCGGCGTGGCCTGCCAGATCGGTGCGGCGTTCAGGGCGCACTGGATCGCGTTGTCGACGTCTTCGACGGTGGCTTCCTGTACATGGCCGACCACATCACGCAGATCGGATGGGTTCAGCACCGGTGCCGGCGCTTCGCTGCTGGAAACACAACCGAGCATCGGCGCGGCTTTCCAGTGGTTGTGCGCGGTAGCAAGAAGCGCGCAGGACAGGGACGCCAAACGATGTTCGTTGGCCATGTCGATGCCGCTGGAGTTGGCGCGCTCAGAGCCATACAGGTCGCGTGGCAGCGGAATGCGCGGGTGCGGCAGGCCGAAACCACCTTCCACGGTCGCCATCTGCTCGATGCTGGCTACCGGATCGGCTACCAGTTCCTGGATGGAAATCGACTGGTCGGCGATACGGTTGACGAAGGAAGTGTTCGCGCCGTTTTCCAGCAGGCGACGCACCAGGTAGGCCAGCAGGGTTTCGTGGGTGCCGACTGGAGCGTACACACGGCACGGACGGTTCAGCTTGCCTTCGGAAACTTTGCCTACAACCTGTTCGTATAGCGGTTCACCCATGCCGTGCAGGCACTGGAACTCGTACTGACCCGGGTAATAGTTCTGACCGGCAATGTGATAAATGGCCGACAGGGTGTGGGCGTTGTGCGTGGCGAACTGCGGGTAGATGACTTCTGGCACCGACAGCAGCTTGCGGGCGCAAGCGATGTAGGAAACGTCGGTGTACACCTTGCGGGTATAGACCGGGTAGCCTTCCAGGCCTTCGACCTGGGCGCGCTTGATTTCGCTGTCCCAGTACGCGCCTTTCACCAGGCGGATCATCAGGCGATGACGGCTGCGGCGAGCCAGGTCGATCACGTAGTCGATCACGTACGGGCAACGCTTCTGGTACGCCTGGATCACGAAACCGATGCCGTTCCAGCCAGTCAGTTGCGGCTCGAAGCACAGGCGCTCGAGCAGATCCAGCGACAGCTCGAGGCGGTCGGCTTCTTCGGCGTCGATATTCAGGCCGATGTCGTATTGCTTGGCCAGCAGGGTCAGCGACAGCAGGCGCGGGTACAGCTCTTCCATCACGCGCTCGTACTGCGCACGGCTGTAGCGCGGGTGCAGGGCGGACAGCTTGATCGAGATGCCCGGGCCTTCATAAATCCCGCGACCGTGGGAGGCTTTGCCGATCGAGTGGATGGCTTGTTCGTACGAGGCCAGGTACTTCTGGGCGTCGTGCTCGGTGAGCGCGGCTTCACCCAGCATGTCGTAGGAATAGCGGAAGCCCTTGGTTTCAAACTTGCTCGCATTGGCCAAGGCTTCGGCGATGGTTTCGCCGGTCACGAACTGCTCGCCCATCAGACGCATGGCCATGTCGACGCCCTTGCGGATCATCGGCTCGCCGCTCTTGCCGATGATGCGGCTCAGGGACGACGTCAGGCCGGCTTCGTTGTGGGTCGACACCAGTTTGCCGGTCAGCAGCAAGCCCCAGGTGGCGGCGTTGACGAACAACGACGGGCTGTTGCCCAGGTGCGGCTGCCAGTTGCCGGTGCTGATCTTGTCGCGGATCAGGGCGTCGCGGGTGCCTTTGTCCGGGATGCGCAACAGCGCTTCGGCCAGGCACATCAGCGCCACGCCTTCCTGGGACGACAGGGAGAACTCCTGCAGCAGGCCCTGAACGATACCGGCACGGCCGCCAGCGCTCTTCTGGTTGCGCAGTTTTTCAGCAATCGAGGCGGCGAGTTTGTTGGTGGCTTCAGCCATCGGCGCCGGCAGGCGTGCCTGCTCGATCAGCATCGGCACCACTTCGGGTTCCGGGCGACGATAAGCGGCGGTGATCGATGCACGCAGTACCGATTGCGGCAGGATGCTTTCGGCGAATTCGAGGAAGCACTGGTGGGCGTGATCCAGAGGCGCGTCGACGCTGTCGTCGGAATCCTTGGGCAAGCCGCTCAGCTCGGTCAGGGTTGCACCACCCTCGAGTTTTTCCAGGTAATTGAAGATTGCCTGCTTGATCAGCCAGTGCGGCGTGCGATCAATCGAGGTCGCGGCGGCCTTGAGGCGTTCGCGGGTCGGGTCGTCAAGTTTGACCCCAAGGGTGGTGGTAGCCATGTTTTTATCCTCATGTTTGCCACGACTGCGTGGCATCAGCTGGCGGCAAGATTAGCCGTGCGACTGTTGAGGTGCAACCGGGTGCAACCCTTTTTTTGTCGGAATATTACGCAGCTCATCAGGAAATAAATTCTGGTACGGCTTTGCTGCATTTGCTTGGTGCTTTTCCAGTGAGTTAACACTCGTTTTTGCTCCGAAAAGGAGCAAAAACGATTTTTAACGTTTATTTCCGACTAGGTGCAACTTATTCTCAAGAAACTGGTTGCACCTTATTTACTTTGTTGAATAGCATTCGCGCCCAAGGTGCAACCTAGGGAAAACCCGGGTGCTCCGGCTGATGGCTTTCCTGGGGAAACATCAGTCATAAATGCGCGGGAATCCGGATCGTCTGTCAAACGTATGCGTTTGCGAGCGGTTCACCAGCCGCCGCTACATAAAAACAAAGCCAGGGCGTCACTTAATGAGCGTAAGCAATCCAACCCTGATCACGTTCGTGATCTACATCGCAGCAATGGTGCTGATCGGCTTGATGGCCTATCGCTCCACCAACAACCTTTCCGACTACATTCTGGGCGGCCGTAGCCTGGGCAGCGTCGTGACCGCACTGTCCGCCGGTGCCTCCGACATGAGTGGCTGGTTGTTGATGGGCTTGCCTGGCGCGATCTACATGTCCGGTCTTTCCGAAAGCTGGATCGCCATCGGCCTGATCGTCGGCGCCTACCTGAACTGGCTGTTCGTCGCCGGCCGTCTGCGTGTACAGACCGAGCACAACGGTGATGCACTGACCCTGCCGGACTACTTCGCCAGCCGTTTCGAAGACAAAAGCGGCCTGCTGCGGATCATCTCCGCCGTCGTGATCCTGGTGTTCTTCACCATCTACTGCGCTTCCGGCATCGTTGCCGGTGCCCGTCTGTTCGAAAGCACCTTCGGCATGTCCTACGAGACTGCGCTGTGGGCCGGTGCTGCGGCGACGATTGCCTACACCTTCGTCGGCGGTTTCCTGGCGGTGAGCTGGACTGACACCGTACAAGCCACCCTGATGATCTTCGCGTTGATCCTGACGCCGGTCATCGTGCTGCTGGCCACCGGTGGCGTTGACACCACCTTCCTGGCTATCGAGGCGCAAGATCCCGCCAACTTCGACATGCTCAAAGGCACCACTTTCATCGGCATCATCTCGCTGATGGGCTGGGGCCTGGGCTACTTCGGTCAGCCGCACATCCTGGCGCGTTTCATGGCTGCCGATTCGGTTAAATCGATCGCCAACGCCCGTCGCATCTCCATGACCTGGATGATCCTGTGCCTGGGCGGCACCGTGGCAGTCGGCTTCTTCGGTATCGCCTACTTCTCGGCCAACCCGGCCGTGGCCATGCCAGTGAGTGAAAACCACGAGCGTGTGTTCATCGAACTGGCCAAAATCCTCTTTAACCCATGGATCGCCGGTATCCTGCTGTCGGCCATTCTGGCTGCCGTCATGAGCACCCTGAGCTGCCAGTTGCTGGTGTGCTCGAGCGCCCTGACCGAAGACTTCTACAAGACCTTCCTGCGTAAATCCGCTTCGCAGCTGGAGCTGGTCTGGGTCGGTCGTGCCATGGTGCTGTTGGTTGCCCTGATTGCTATCGCGCTGGCGGCCAACCCGGAAAACCGTGTTCTGGGCCTGGTGAGCTACGCCTGGGCCGGTTTCGGTGCCGCATTCGGTCCGGTCGTGCTGATCTCCGTGATCTGGAAAGACATGACCCGCAACGGCGCACTGGCCGGTATCCTGGTCGGCGCGATCACAGTTGTGGTCTGGAAGCACTTCGAACTGCTGGGCCTGTACGAAATCATCCCTGGTTTCATCTTCGCCAGCCTGGCGATCTACTTCGTCAGCAAACTGGGTACACCGACTGCCGGCATGTTCCAGCGTTTTGCTGCTGCAGAGAGTGATTATCGTCTGAACAAGTGATGAGTGATGGGTTGAATTCTACCCATCCCTGATAAAGGAACGGCTCGCAGCCTTATGGTGCGGGCCGTTTTTTTTTGCTTCTCCAATCTCCGTGGTGCCCGTCATCATCTGCGAATTTTCCGGGCAGGGTCCTCGGACGTTTCCTTCAAAACGTAGCGGTTTTCATGAAGTGGTGCGATGCGAGTTCCGTCGATAGTCTTTTGCGGTCACTGACAATTCAGTGGTGGGGTGTAGGAACCTCTCAAGGCCGATGGGAAGCACTTAGCGTCAATACTTGGTTTGCGGTCGTTTACATGCGCCCGTAAGATCAGTTGCGGCAGCTATGCGCGGGCACGCTTCGGCGTGGTCGGGTTTTCCCAAAGGTCTCGATATTCCTACCCCGCGCTTAGCTGCCACCCTGGCCTGTAGGAAGGCTGATGGCAGCTCCGATTCATCTTTGGGAGCTACTAATGAAAACAATTCACCCTGACCCACCCTACGAAAAACCAATCCCCCATCCCGACAACCGCTTCATGGCATTGACCAGCAACTGCACCGATATGCCCACCCTGTTCGTCGACACCCATGCGCCACTCGACATCCTCAGCGATGCCGCCAACTACAGAATCCGCGCAGTCACCCAAGTGCTTGAGAACCTGTCCATGCGCGGTTCGATCGAGTGCGAGTCCTTCATCCTCAGCGATTTCGCCTTGCTCTGCGCCATTGCGTTACGCGATGGCTGTGATGTGCTGGATGTGGTTGGGCGGCGGTTGCGGGCGCGGCCTTCGGTGTAGCACATAGGGCTCTTGTGGCTAGGGGGGTGTAGTGCCTCAACTGGCCACTCAGCCGCGAACCCCTGACTTGCCGGCCGGTAAAAGGTAAACTTCCCGGCCTTCGCAGGAGCAGCCATGAATTATCGTCACGCCTTCCATGCCGGCAATCACGCCGATGTGTTCAAACACCTGACCTTGACCCGCCTCATCGCCCTGATGTCGCGCAAGGAGCAGCCGTTTGCCTATCTCGACACTCACGCCGGCATCGGTCTGTATGACCTTCAGGGTGACCAGGCCAACCGAACCGGTGAGTACCTGGAAGGCATTGCGCGTTTGTGGGATCAACCGGATCTGCCGATCCTGACCGCTGATTACATGCAGGTGCTGCACGAGATGAACCCGGATGGCCAGTTGCGCTATTACCCGGGGTCGCCGGAACTGGCGCGTCGTCTGACCCGCCCGCAGGACCGTGTGTTGCTCAACGAGAAGCATCCGGAAGACGGCGTGCTGCTCAAGGACAACATGGCCGGTGATCGCCGGGTCAAGGTGCACCTGGGCGAGGGCTGGCATGTGCCGCGGGCCTTGCTGCCGGTGCCGGAGAAGCGTGCGGTGATGTTGATCGATCCGCCGTTCGAGAAGCTCGACGAGATGCAGCGTTGTGCCGCGTCGTTGAAGGAAGCGATTGGCCGGATGCGCCAGACCGTTGCGGCAATCTGGTACCCGGTGAAGGATCAGCGCGCGTTGCGTCGCTTTTACCAGGATCTGGCTGGCACCGGTGCGCCGAAGTTGTTGCGCGTGGAGTTGCTGGTGCATCCACTGGATACGCCCAACAGCCTGAACGGCTCCGGGCTGGCGATTGCCAATCCGCCTTGGGGGCTGGAGGAAGAGTTGCGTGAACTGTTGCCGTGGTTGTCTGAGAAGCTGGGGCAGACACAGGGTGGGTGGCGGATGGATTGGTTGATTGCCGAGTAGTAGCTGCATGATCAAAAGATCGCAGCCTGCGGCAGCTCCTACAGGGTTATGCGTACACCCGTAGGAGCTGCCGAAGGCTGCGATCTTTTGTTTTGGCGGTCAGATCGGGCAGGTCACGCCGGTACCACCGATACCGCAATAGCCTTCCGGATTTTTCGCCAGGTACTGCTGGTGATACGTCTCGGCAAAGTAGACGGTCGGGGCCTGGTCGATTTCGGTGCTGATTTCACCGAGACCAGCCTTGGATAGCTCGGCCTGGTAGGTTTCCTTGCTCTTGAGCGCCGCGTCCAGTTGTTCCGGGCTAGTGGCGTAGATCGCCGAACGGTACTGGGTGCCGATGTCATTGCCCTGACGCATGCCCTGCGTCGGGTTGTGCAATTCCCAGAACATCGCCAGCAGTTCTTCGTAGCGGACCTTGGCCTTGTCATACACCACCAGCACCACTTCGGTGTGGCCGGTCAGGCCCGAGCAGACTTCTTCGTAGGTCGGGTTCGGCGTGAAACCGCCGGCGTAGCCGACCACGGTGCTGACCACGCCTTCACGCTGCCAGAAGCGGCGTTCCGCGCCCCAGAAGCAGCCGAGGCCGAAGATCGCGAAGTCGACATCTTCGAAGAACGGGCCAAGCAAGGGGGTGTCTTTAAACACAAAGTGCTTTTCAGGCAGGGTCATCGCGGTTTCGCGGCCGGGCAGAGCTTGTTCTTTAGTCGGGAGCACGTTTTTGTTCACCAGAATTTCCGAGCGCAGAACCATGATCAGTCCTCTCAGTCAGGATAATTAGACAGACAAACAGTTTGCCCGAGAGTTGGAGCGCTGTCAGGCGATTGGGCCACGCGGGTAGCGTTTGAGCTTGTCGATCAGCTCGTTGCCCGGGATTGGACGGTCGAACAGGTAGCCCTGGCCGACGTCGCAGCGGTGACGGCGCAGGAACGACAACTGCTCGGCAGTTTCGATGCCTTCAGCCACGACCTTGAGTTTCAGGTTGTGGGCCATGGCGATCACCGCGGAGGTGATTTCCATGTCGTCCTGGTTGTCCGGGATTTCGTGGATGAAGCTTCGATCGATCTTAATGATGTCGATGGGGAATTTTTTCAAGTAACTGAGCGACGAGTAACCGGTGCCGAAGTCGTCCATGGCCAGGGTCAGGCCCAGGCGCTTGAGCTGGTCGAGCTGCAAGTGGGTGTCTTCGGTGGCTTCCAGCAGCAGGCCTTCGGTCAGTTCCAGCTCCAGCAAATGAGCTGGCAGGGCTTCTTCCTTGAGGATGTTGGCAATGGAGGCCACCAGGTCCGGATCGGAGAACTGCTTGGGCGACAGGTTGATCGCCACTTGCAGGTTGCCCAGGCCGGCGGCGGTCAGCGCTTTGCTCATGCGGCAGGCCTGGCGGGCGATCCATTTGCCGATCGGAATGATCAATCCGGTTTCTTCGGCGACGCTGATGAACTGGTCCGGGCGGATCATGCCTTTTTCCGGATGATCCCAGCGCAACAGTGCCTCCATGCCCAACAGGCGTCCGCTGCGCAGGCACAGCTTGGGCTGGTAGAACACGTCGAGTTCGTTCTGGGTCAGGGCGCGGCGCAGGTTGTTTTCGACGAACAGCTTGTAGCTGGCCTCGGCGTTCAGCGCTTCGGTGAACACTTGCACCTGGTGTTTGCCGTTGGCCTTGGCCTTGTGCAGCGCCAGCCCGGCGTTGCGCATCAGGGTTTGCGGGTCGCGCCCGTGCAGCGGCGCGCAGGCCAGGCCGACGGAGCCGGTAACGCTGATCAACTGGTTGTCGACGAACATCGGTTTGTCGAGGGTCGCCAGCAACTGGTTGGCCACTTGCTGACCGACCGTGAGGTCGCTGTTGTCCAGCAACACGGCGAATTCGTTACTGGCGAATCGCGCCAGGCTGCCGCTCGGGATCAAGCTGTTGCGCAGGCGCCGGGCCAGGCTGATCAGCAGCTTGTCGCCGGTCTGGTGGCCGAGGCTGTCGTTGATCCGCTTGAAGTTGTCGATGTCCACCAGCAACAGGCTGATCGGCGCGTCGCTGTCCCGGGCGAAGCGTTCATCGAGGTTGCGGATGAAGGCCGGGCGGTTGCCGAGATTGGTCAGGTTGTCGGTGTAGGCCAGGCGCTCGATGCGTTGCTGGGCGAGCTTGGTCTGGGTGATGTCTTCGTAGATGCCGATGTAATGGGTCAGCTCGCGGTTGTCGCCGTACACCTTGGAAATCGACAATTGGCCCCAGTAGGGTTCGAGGTTTTTCCGGCGGCTCTTGAATTCGCCCTGCCAACTGTTGCTGTTGGCCAGCGCCGATGGCGCGTCGAACAGCAGTTCGCTGAGGTTCTCCAGGGCCGGCAGTTCCGACAGGCGCTGACCGTGCACTTCCTCGGTGGAATATTGGGTGATCGCGGTGAAGCTCGGGTTGACGTATTCCACCATGCCGTCGCAATTGACCAGCAGAAAGGCGTTGGCACTTTGTTCGACGGCTCGCTGGAACAGGTGCAGGGCGCTGGTGGCGGTTCGCCGGTTGTGGTTGCTGATGACCTGGGCAAACTGGTCCGCCAGCTCTCCGGCGAAGGCTATTTCATCCGACTGCCAGGCGCGGGTCGCACCGGTCTGCTCCAGGCATAAAACGCCGACCACCTGGCCATCGACGCGGATGCTGGCGTCGAGCATTGCGTTGACGTCGCGCGGGCGCAGGCTTTCGGCCATCTCCCGGGTGCGCGGGTCGCGCATGGCGTTATGGGCGTCGATGGCGCGGCCGGTGTGCAAAGCGTCGAGGTAATCGGGGAAAACACTGACGTCGATCGGCTGCGGCAGCAGGTATTCCTGACTCGTGCGGTGATAGGCCGAGATCGGCACCAACCTCGAGCCTTCGAGGTGCCACAGGCTGGCGCAGTCGATTTCGTAAATGTCGCAGGCGCTGCGGGTGATCAGCTCGGCGGCTTCCTGCAAGGAGTTGCCGCTGCTGTAGCGTTGACGGGTGAGCAGCAGGATCAGGTCCTGCTGGGCACGCACCCGGTCCAGATGCAGCAGTTGCTCCTGCTGGGCACGCTGATTGAGTTCCAGGGCGATTTGCAGGCGCGAGTTCTGGGTTTCCAGATCCAGGGCCGGTTGCAGCGGGTCATCCTCGAACAGGCCGTCAATGACCAGCAGGTAGCCGCGCAATAGATGGCGATTGTGTTGTTTGTAGGCTTCGCCCAGTTCCAGCAGATTCAGGGAGCCCGAGGCGGTGTGCAGGGTGTAGCGGATCAGGTAATGCTTGCTTTCAGTCAGCTGTTGCTGGACCGCGTCGTGCAGTTGGTAGCGCGCTTGCGGCTCCATCAGGCTGGCATAGGGCAAGCCCACCAGCGCACATAGCTCCACGGCTGGCAGGCCGAACTGGCGTTCGCAATTGGGATCGAGAAACAGCAGCGCCCAGCTGGGTTCATTAAGCCGTTCGAAACGCAGCATGCCGAGCCGCGAGGGCACAGGCAACTGCGTCACTACCTCGGCCACCATACGGCTGGTGGCATCGGGTTGGCTTTTCATGGAGGGAAACTCGCTTCGAATATGCTGAACGCGCTGGGCTCTCGCCCTCTTGACTGTTGCCTGCGGCAAGGTTGCATCATTGCGACACCGACTGACAAGAGAGATGAAGGCCAAGTGCTATAAGAATATGTCGGCAGGCGACGGGATTTCTTCAGTCGGTGGTAAAAAGTAATGCGATTCGCCGAAAAATCGCAGTTTTGCAAGTATTGCCAATGGCTGCGATCTGTTTCCGGGTCAGCGAAACCGGATGCCAATGGACTGCAACAACTTGCCTTCCCGATCGTGATAATTCACCTGAAGCTGCCCGGCATCGACGACCAGGTGGGCAAAGTTATCCTGGCTGATCACGTTGCTGGTCAGCTCATGGCAATAGTCGCCGGAAGCGGTTCGTGCCAGGGGTTGATCGAAGGCGAACGTGGAGGCCGTGGCATAGGGCAACATTCTGCTGTTGCACAGCGGTGACGAGACAATGGTGTGGACTTCGAAGTCCGGGTCCTCGCTGTGGGTCAACCGGCTGGTCAGCGAGCCGTGGACATCGCCGGAAATGAACACGACGTTTTTGATGCGGTGTGTGCGAATGGTCTCCAGCAACCGTAGCCGTTGTTCAGGGAAGGCCTGCCAGGCGTCATCACCCAGGCGTTTGCGGTCAGGGTAGAACATGACACTTGTGACCACGAATTTGACCCGCGCCGGGCTGTGGATCAGCCAGTCGCACAAGGCCTGTTCCTGGGCTGCGTCGAGAATGCGTCGGTCAGTGGTCGACAGATTGCGTCGGGTTCGACTGTCGGTAACAAACCATTCGATATCACCTTCAGTAAATTGATACCAGTATTTGTCCAGTCGTTTAATTATCAGTCCATCACTGGTTAGTGCATGAGCTGGGCTATGGCTGGCCTGATACAACTCATAGGCCCTGATTGCGTTTGCATATAAGTAGTCATCGGACCTGCTCTTGTTGGCGGGCCAGTTGTCTTCTATTTCATGGTCGTCAAGGATCATGTAAGTGGGCAGGCGGGACATTAATCTGGCGATATTTATCTGCGAAAACGCCACGCGATATTTTTGCAGGATTTCCTTGAGTTCCCGATCAGGAGCAATGATGTTCAAATCATCGACATAAATTTGGTCTCCCGTCATCACCAGCGCACTGACGGGAGGACTGGCTTGCTCCACCAGACGTGAAATTGAAGCGAAGATTCTGTCGCCCAAGTGAGGGGCGAATGCGATGCCTGCGGTCATGCGCAGATATCGGCAGGAGCCGACAATATAGGCCCTTGGCAGGTTGGCTTCGCTGGAGCGGGTACGCAGTTGATAAGTCTGCCGTGGCCATTGCAGCGGCAGTTCCTTCACCGTGTCGACGGTGTGCGCCGGGCTTATCGGGCTGAACCACCCGGCCTGATATTCATAGTCGGAGTCGGCGGACAGATTGTTTAGTGCAAAGACTTCGCACATGTCGTGATCGGGTTCGAGTTTCGCAAAGTTGCCTTTTGACCAGTGATCTTCGCCTTGTCGTCTATAACGAATGCCGGCAAATACCAAAGTGTTTTTATTGTGTTCACCGCGCAAAAAAATACGTGCGTGATTAGTTGTGGTGTGACCAATAATCGGGCCGACAGTTGGTTTGAGCATGTTTGAGTCCATTCGGCTGCTTGCGAATTAGTTAGATGGTTGTTTCGGATGTAATAAGTAGTCTTGCAGCCAAGGCTAGTTATTTGGCCCGAAAAAATATCTGGCAGAAATGGATTCGAGTTGTGGGCGATATCAGCCACAAATGTAGGAAGACGTTTTAAACAATAACTTCAGGCAAAAAAAAGCCCCGCCAAATTGGCGGGGTTGAGGTACGAGCGTGGCGCTCGGAAACGTGGAACGCGATCGGCCCTCCGGTGAAGGAGGGCCGGTCGGTGTTACAGGAGCATGGTGCGGATGTCGCCCAGCAGGTCGCTCAGACGCTTGGTGAAGCGTGCAGCAGCGGCGCCGTTGATCACGCGGTGATCGTAGGACAGCGACAGCGGCAGCATCAGTTTCGGCTGGAAGGCTTTGCCGTCCCAGACTGGCTGGATGGTTGCCTTGGAAACACCGAGGATCGCCACTTCCGGCGCGTTGACGATCGGCGTGAAGCCGGTGCCGCCAATGTGGCCGAGGCTGGAAATGGTGAAGCAGGCGCCTTGCATCTCGTCCGACGAGAGCTTCTTGGTCCGGGCTTTTTCAGCCAGGGAAGCAGCCTCGGCGGCCAGTTGCAGCAGGCTCTTCTGGTCGACGTTCTTGATGACCGGTACCAGCAGGCCATCCGGGGTGTCGACGGCGAAGCCGATGTTCACGTATTTCTTGCGGATGATCGCTTTGCCGCTTGGCGCCAGCGAGCTGTTGAAGTCCGGCAGTTCCTTGAGCAGGTGCGCACAGGTCTTGAGCAGCAACGGCAAGATGGTCAGCTTGACGCCGGCCTTCTCTGCAACGGCTTTCTGGGCAACGCGGAACGCTTCGAGCTCGGTGATATCCGCCGAGTCGAATTGCGTCACGTGCGGCACGTTCAGCCAGCTGCGGTGCAGGTTGGCAGCGCCGACCTGCATCAGGCGGGTCATCGGCACTTCTTCGATTTCACCGAAGCGGCTGAAGTCCACCACCGGAATCGGCGGGATGCCCGCGCCACCGGTTGCGCCGGCAGCAGCGGCCGGTGCTTCCTTGGCCTTCTGCATCATGGCTTTGACGTAAACCTGCACGTCTTCTTTCAGGATGCGACCGTGCGGACCGCTGGCGCCAACGGCGCTCAGCTCGACGCCGAATTCACGGGCCAATTGACGCACGGCAGGGCCGGCGTGAACTTTGGCGCCCGGCTTGGCTGGAGCGGCGGCCGGGGCAGCAGCAGGTGCAGCGGCGGCGGCAGGAGCAGCCGCTGGAGCAGGTGCGCTCGGAGCAGCAGCGGCAGGTGCCGGTGCAGCGGCCGGAGCGGCGCCTTTGACTTTCAGTTTCAGGATCAGGTCGCCGGTACCGACTTCGTCATCGAGCTTGATGGAAACGCTTTCCACCACGCCAGCGGCAGGCGATGGAATTTCCATGCTCGCCTTGTCGGATTCCAGGGTGATCAGCGACTGGTCGGCTGCAACGGTGTCGCCGGCCTTGACCAGGACTTCGATGATCTTGGCCTTGCCCGCCGAACCGATGTCCGGAACGTGGATGTCCTGAACGCTGTCGGCAACCGGTGCAGCCGGGGTGGCAGCGGCAGGCGCTGGAGCAGCGGCGGCAGGTGCAGCGGCCTGAGCAGGAGCGGCAGCAGCCGGTGCCGCAGCACCCGCCACTTCCAGGTCCAGGATCAGGTCGCCGGTGCCGACTTCGTCGTTGAGCTTGACGCTGATGGCCTTGACCACGCCAGCGGCAGGCGACGGGATTTCCATGCTCGCCTTGTCGGACTCCAGGGTGATCAACGATTGATCAGCCGCGACGGTGTCGCCGACCTTGACCTGGATCTCGATGATCTGGGCCTTGCCCGACGAACCGATGTCCGGCACGTGCACTTGCTGAACGCTGGCGGCAGCCGGCGCAGCAGCAGGAGCGGCGGCAGGAGCTGCAGCCGGTTTGGCTTCAGCCTTGGCCGCCGGTGCGGCGGCTGCCGCAGGGGCCGCAGCAGCGGCACCTTCGACTTCCAGCTCCAGCAGTTCGTCGCCTTCTTTCAGGCGATCGCCCAGCTTCACTTTCAGGCTCTTGATAATACCGGCCTTCGGCGCGGGCACTTCCATGCTCGCCTTGTCCGATTCCAGCGTCAGGATGCTCTGGTCGGCTTCGATACGGTCGCCGACCTTCACAAACAGTTCAATTACTTCACCTTCACCGCTGCCGATGTCAGGTACGCGAATGAGTTCGCTCACAGAATCTCTCCTCAGCAGTCCAGTGGGTTGCGTTTTTCCGGGTTGATACCGAACTTGGCGATGGCCTCGGCCACAACCTTAGGTTCGATGTCACCACGGTCAGCCAGTGCTTCCAGGGCTGCCAACACCACGAAATGACGGTCGACTTCGAAGAAATGACGCAGTTTCTTGCGGCTGTCGCTGCGGCCGAAACCGTCGGTGCCCAGGACTTTGAATTCCTTGGACGGTACCCACTGACGGATCTGCTCGGCGAACAGTTTCATGTAGTCGGTCGACGCGATGACCGGACCTTTACGGCCGTTCAGGCACTCTTCGACGTAGCTCAGCTTAGGCTTCTGGCCAGGGTGCAGACGGTTGGTGCGCTCAACGGCCAGGCCGTCGCGACGCAGTTCGTTGAAGCTGGTAACGCTCCACACGTCGGCGCCGACGTTAAACTCTTCGCGCAGGATCTTGGCTGCTTCACGGACTTCACGCAGGATGGTGCCGGAGCCCATCAGCTGAACGTGGTGCGCCGCTTCGCGGGTGTCTTCTTCGAGCAAGTACATGCCTTTCTTGATGCCTTCTTCGGCACCGGCCGGCATGGCTGGCTGCTGGTACGACTCGTTCATCACGGTGATGTAGTAGAAGACGTCCTGTTGCTCTTCGGTCATCTTCTTCATGCCGTCCTGAATGATCACCGCCAGCTCGTAGCCGTAGGTTGGATCGTAGGTGCGGCAGTTCGGGATGGTCGCGGCCAGCAGGTGGCTGTGACCGTCTTCGTGTTGCAGGCCTTCACCGTTCAGGGTGGTACGGCCGGCGGTGCCGCCGATCAGGAAGCCACGGGTGCGGCTGTCGCCTGCGGCCCAGGCCAGGTCACCGATACGCTGGAAGCCGAACATCGAGTAGAAGATGTAGAACGGCAGCATCGGCTGGTTGTGGCTGGAGTACGAAGTGCCGGCAGCGATGAAGGAGCTCATGGCGCCCGCTTCGTTGATGCCTTCCTCGAGGATCTGGCCCTTCTGGTCTTCCTTGTAGAACATCACCTGGTCTTTATCGACTGGCTCGTAGAGCTGGCCGACGGAGGAGTAGATGCCCAGCTGACGGAACATGCCTTCCATACCGAAGGTACGGGCTTCGTCCGGGATGATCGGCACGATGCGCGGACCGATTTCCTTGTCCTTGACCAGTTGCGCGAGGATCCGCACGAAAGCCATGGTGGTGGAAATTTCACGGTCGCCCGAGCCGTCCAGGATCGCCTTGAGGGTTTCCAGTGGCGGAGTCGGGATGTTGAAGCTCTTGGCGCGACGCTGAGGCACGAAGCCGCCCAGTGCGGTACGACGCTCGCTCAGGTAACGGGCTTCGGCGCTGCCTTCTTCCGGTTTGAAGAACGGCAGGTTTTCCAGTTCATCGTCCTTGACCGGGATGTCGAAACGATCACGGAACAACTTCAGGCTGTCGACGTCGACTTTCTTGGTGTTGTGCGCAGTGTTCTTCGCTTCGCCGGCGCCGGTGCCATAACCCTTGATGGTCTTGGCCAGGATGACGGTCGGTTGTTCTTTGTGGTTTACCGCTTCGTGGTACGCCGCGTAGACCTTGTACGGGTCGTGGCCGCCACGGTTGAGTTTCCAGATCTCGTCGTCGGACAGGTCTTCAACCATTGCCTTGAGTTCAGGCGTGTTGAAGAAGTGTTCACGCACGAACGCGCCGTCTTTGGCTTTGTAGTTCTGGTACTCGCCGTCGATGACTTCGTCCATGCGACGTTGCAGGATGCCGTGGGTGTCCTTGGCCAGCAGCGGGTCCCAGAAACGGCCCCAGATGACTTTGGTCACGTTCCACTGAGCACCGCGGAACACGCCTTCGAGTTCCTGGATGATCTTGCCGTTGCCGCGAACCGGGCCGTCGAGGCGCTGCAGGTTGCAGTTGATGACGAAGATCAGGTTGTCCAGCTTCTCGCGGCCGGCCAGGGAGATCGCGCCCAGGGATTCCGGCTCGTCGCACTCGCCGTCGCCCAGGAAGCACCAGACTTTCTGTTTGCCTGGCTGGATGAAACCGCGGTGTTCCAGGTACTTCATGAAGCGTGCCTGGTAGATCGCCTGGATCGGGCCCAGACCCATGGATACGGTCGGGAACTGCCAGAAGTCAGGCATCAGCCAAGGGTGCGGGTAGGACGACAGGCCCTGACCGTCGACTTCCTGGCGGAAGTTGTTCATCTGGTCTTCGGTGATGCGGCCTTCCATGAATGCACGGGCGTAAACGCCTGGCGAGGTGTGGCCCTGGAAGTAGATCAGGTCGCCGCCGTGTTCATCGGTCGGGGCCTGGAAGAAGTAGTTGAAGCCGATGTCATACAGGGTCGCACTGGAAGCGAAGCTGGAGATGTGACCGCCGAGGTCGGAATCTTTCAGGTTCGTACGCATTACCATGGCCATCGCGTTCCAGCGTACCAGCGAGCGAATGCGGCGTTCCATGAACAGGTCGCCAGGCATGCGTGCTTCGTGGGTAACGGGGATGGTGTTGCGGTAAGGCGTGGTGATGGCGTAAGGCAACTGCGAACCGCTGCGGGTCGCGAGCTCACCCATACGGGTCATCAGATAGTGAGCACGGTCTTCGCCTTCTTTGTCGAGAACCGATTCCAGGGCGTCCAGCCATTCCTGGGTTTCGACGGGATCGAGGTCTTGCATGGCTTGCTCCAGGGCGGAAAGGCTTCCAGAATCGGTTGCCTGAGTTTGCGACTGGCCTTGTGGGCAGACGATATAAATTCTTGGATTGCCGATAGGTTGTTCCGGCGGCGTGTAGTTTTACTACAAATCTTCCGGCATTTCAGCCCGGCTAATGTATATACGAGTAGTAAAACTACAGATGAGTGGCTTGTGGCCCCCGGCTGTGTTGTGAGAATAATCGTTAAGGTTGGTCTTTTTCCAACTACAAAAGGTAAAAGCTTGATGCTGGCTGCCAAAATTAAAGAAATTTCAGCTATTTCTAACTTTTGTTCGACAGTCCCTCAGGTAGTGGGTTTTCGAAAACCACTACATGCAGTCCGTTGTACGCCGATCAAGGATAGACCATGAGCCTCCCTTCGCTTGCTGAACTGCCCGCCATTCTCCTGCCGTTTGTCACCCGTGCCGAGCAGTCGTTCCGGGCTGCCGTCGCCGCCCTGGTTGATGACCACGGGCTGTCTGCCTGGACGCCAGAACGCTGGGCGCAATTTGCCCGCGTCACCGCCGCCAGCGATTTCGTGATTGAACAGTGTGTTCGTGACCCTTTGATGTTGCTGGAATTGGTGCAGTCCGGCGAACTGGACCGCGGCTTCGCTCCCGGTGAGTTGTGCGGGCAGATCGCGGCCGCCGTGAGTGCGGCCGAGACCGACGATCTGCTTGGCCGCGCCTTGCGCCGCCAGCGTGCACGCCACCAGGTGCGGATCATCTGGCGCGACCTGACCCGCCAGGCCGATTTGATCCAGACCTGCCGCGACCTCTCGGACATGGCCGATGCCAGCATCGATCAGGCCTATCAATGGTTGTACGTGCGCCATTGCCAGCAGTTCGGCGTGCCGACCGGCCGGCGCAGTGGCGAGCCACAGCAGATGGTCATTCTCGGCATGGGCAAGCTCGGTGCCGTGGAGCTGAACCTGTCCTCGGACATCGACCTGATTTTCGCCTACCCCGAGGGCGGCGAAACCGTCGGCGTGAAACGCCCGCTGGATAACCAGGAGTTCTTCATTCGTCTGGGCCAGCGGCTGATCAAGGCCCTGGACCCGATGACCGTCGACGGCTTTGTGTTCCGCGTCGACATGCGCTTGCGCCCCTACGGTTCGGCGGGCGCACTGGTGCTGAGTTTCAATGCGCTGGAGCAGTATTACCAGGACCAGGGTCGCGACTGGGAACGCTACGCGATGATCAAGTCGCGGGTGGTGGCCGGCGATCAAGTGGCCGGCGCGCAACTGCAAGACATGCTGCGGCCATTCGTCTACCGGCGTTACCTCGACTTCTCGGCCATCGAAGCGCTGCGCACCATGAAGCAGCTGATCCAACAGGAAGTGCGGCGCAAGGGCATGGCCGACAACATCAAGCTCGGTTCCGGCGGTATTCGTGAAGTCGAGTTCATTGCCCAGGCGTTCCAGCTGATTCACGGCGGCCGCGATCTGAGCTTGCAGCAGCGCCCTCTATTAAAGGTGCTGAGCACGCTGGAAGGTCAGGGTTACCTGCCGCCGGCCGTGATCGGCGAGCTGCGTGAAGGTTATGAATTCCTGCGTTACACCGAACACGCGATTCAGGCGATTGCCGACCGCCAGACGCAAATGTTGCCCAGTGGCGAGCAGGATCAGGCGCGCATTGCCTTTATGCTGGGTTTCGCCAACTGGACGGCGTTCCACGAACAACTGATGTATTGGCGCGGCCGCGTGGCCTGGCACTTCGGGCAGGTGATCGCCGATCCCGACGAAGAGCAGGGCGCCGAAAGCGAAGTGGTGGTCGGTGGTGAGTGGTTGCCGCTGTGGGAAGAGGCTCAGGACGATGAGGCCGCTTGCCGCCAACTGGAAGAGGGTGGCTTCAAGGATGCCCCGAAAGCCTTGAAGACCCTGGCCAGCTTGCGCAGCAGCCCGCAATTGAGGGCGATGCAGCGTCTGGGGCGCGAACGTCTCGATGCCTTTATTCCGCGTTTGCTCGCACAGGCCGTGGAACATGACAATCCGGACCTGGTACTGGAACGGGTGCTGCCGCTGGTCGAAGCCGTGGCCCGTCGTTCCGCGTACCTGGTGCTGTTGACCGAGAACCCCAGTGCATTGCGGCGGTTGCTGACACTGTGCGCGGCGAGCCCGTGGATCGCCGAGCAAATCACCCGTTTCCCGCTGCTGCTCGACGAATTGCTCAATGAAGGCCGGCTGTTCAAACCGCCACTGGCGCCAGAGCTGGCGGCCGAATTGCGCGAGCGCCTGACGCGGATTCCCGAGGACGACCTCGAACAGCAAATGGAAGCCCTGCGCCACTTCAAGCTGGCGCACCGCTTGCGGGTGGCGGCTTCGGAAATCGCCGGCAGCCTGCCACTGATGAAAGTCAGCGATTACCTGACCTGGCTCGCCGAAGCGATCCTCGAGCAAGTGCTGGCACTGGCCTGGCGGCAAACGGTGGCGAAATACGGCACACCTTTGCGCACGGACGGTTCGTTGTGCGATCCCGGCTTCATCATTGTCGGTTATGGGAAAGTCGGCGGCCTGGAACTCGGGCATGGTTCGGACCTGGACCTGGTGTTCATCCACGACGGCGATCCGCAGGCTGAAACCGATGGACCCAAACCCATCGATGGCGCGCAGTTTTTCACCCGTCTGGGGCAACGGATCATTCACTTGCTGACGGCGCAGACCAACTCCGGGCAGTTGTATGAAGTGGACATGCGTCTGCGGCCATCCGGGGCGTCGGGCTTGCTGGTGAGTTCCCTGGGGGCATTTGCCCGTTATCAGGAGAACGAAGCCTGGACCTGGGAGCACCAGGCACTGGTGCGGGCGCGAGTGTTGGTGGGCAGTCAGGATGTCGGCCAGGCCTTCGAGAAAGTCCGCGCCGCGATATTGGGCAAGACTCGTGATCTGCCGACCCTGCGCCAGGAGGTCAGCGAGATGCGCGCGAAGATGCGCGATAACCTCGGCAGCAAGAGCACGGCGGCCGGCACCGGGGCAAATGCCTTCGAAGCCACGGCGCCGTTCGATATCAAGCAGGACGCCGGAGGTATCGTCGATATTGAATTTATGGTGCAATACGCGGCCCTGGCGTGGTCCGAAACACACCCGCCATTGCTGCGCTGGACGGACAACATCCGCATTCTGGAAGAGCTGGAACATGAAGGGCTGATGCCCGTCGAAGATGCCGGCCTGTTGCGTGAAGCGTATAAAGCGTACCGTTCCGCCGCCCACCGGCAGGCCTTGCAGAAGGATCCCGGGGTGATATCGGGCGACCAGTTCGCAGACGAACGGCGACAGGTCATGCGGATCTGGCGTGAGTTGGGGCTAAGCTGATTCTCGAGGCGGGGAGGCGTAAAGCCTCCCCGGTTCGTTTATGGAAACCACATGAAAATTCTGATCGTTGGGCCCAGTTGGGTCGGTGACATGGTGATGGCGCAGACACTTTTCCAGTGTCTGAAACAACGCCACCCGCAATGCGAAATCGACGTGCTGGCCCCCGAGTGGAGCCGGCCGATTCTTGAGCGCATGCCCGAAGTTCGCCAGGCCTTGAGCTTTCCGCTCGGTCACGGTGTTCTGGAACTGGCGACGCGTCGGCGCATCGGCAAATCCCTGGCCGGCCAGTACGACCAGGCGATTCTGTTGCCCAATTCCCTGAAGTCGGCGTTGGTGCCGTTCTTTGCCGGCATTGCAAAACGCACCGGCTGGCGTGGCGAATACCGCTATGGCCTGCTCAACGACGTGCGCACGCTGGATAAAGATCGTTATCCGCTGATGATCGAGCGCTTCATGGCCCTGGCTTACGAGCCGGGCGTTGAACTGCCAAAGCCGTATCCGCGCCCGACGCTGCAGATCGATCCGGTAACCCGCGAAACTGCACTGGCCAAATTCGGCTTGACCCTCGACCGCCCGGTGTTGGCCCTGTGCCCCGGCGCCGAGTTCGGCGAGTCCAAGCGCTGGCCGTCCGAGCATTACGCCAAGGTTGCCGAAACGAAGATCCGCGAAGGCTGGCAAGTCTGGCTGTTCGGTTCGAAAAACGACCATGCCGTGGGCGAAGACATCCGCGCGCGGCTGATTCCCGGTCTGCGTGAAGAATCGGTCAACCTCAGTGGCGGCACCTCGCTGGCCGAAGCCATCGACCTGATGTCCTGTGCAGATTCGGTGGTGTCCAACGACTCCGGCCTGATGCACGTCGCCGCCGCGCTGAACCGCCCGCTGGTGGCGGTCTACGGTTCGACGTCGCCGGGTTTCACGCCACCATTGGCCGAGCATGTGGAAATCGTACGGCTGGGCATCGAGTGCAGCCCGTGCTTCGATCGCACCTGCCGTTTCGGCCATTACAACTGCCTGCGCCAGCTCATGCCGCAGGCCGTGAACGAAGCCTTGGAGCGGTTGCAAGGCACTGTGGTCGAGGTCAAATAGCTTGCGGGTTCTGTTGATCAAGACTTCTTCGTTGGGCGACGTCATTCACGCGTTGCCAGCGTTGACTGACGCGGCGCGGGCGATTCCCGGCATCAAATTCGACTGGGTGGTGGAAGAGGGCTTTGCCGAAATCCCGACCTGGCATCCGGCGGTGGGCAAGGTGATTCCGGTGGCGATCCGTCGCTGGCGCAAAAACATCTGGCAGACCATCAAGAGCGGCGAGTGGAAGCGCTTCAAGCAAAGCGTTCGTGCCACGAAATATGACTTGGTGATCGACGCCCAGGGTTTGCTGAAAAGCGCCTGGCTGACCCGTTACGTCAAGGCACCGGTGGCCGGCCTCGATAAAAGCTCGGCACGCGAGCCAATCGCTGCGCGCTTTTACGATCGACGTCTGGCCGTTGCCCGCGGGCAGCACGCGGTGGAACGAGTGCGTCAGTTGTTCGCCATCGCGCTGGGCTATGACTTGCCCAAAGGCCTGGGCGACTACGGACTGAATATCGAGCGCCTGGTGGAATTGCCGCGCAAGAATCCTTACGTGGTGTTTTTGCACGGCACCACCTGGGACACCAAGCACTGGCCCGAAGCCTACTGGCGCGAGCTGACCGAACGGGTCGGCTACCTGGGCGTCGGGGTGAAGTTGCCTTGGGGCAATGCACAGGAGAAAGCCCGGGCCGAGCGAATCGCCGCGGGTTTCAAGCACGCTGAAGTGCTGCCAAAACTGAACCTGGCGGGTGTCGGCAAGGTGCTGGCCGGCGCGCAAGCCTGCGTGGCGGTGGACACCGGCCTGGGCCATCTGGCCGCCGCGCTGGATGTGCCGACGCTGTCGCTGTTCGGCCCGACCAATCCGGGCCTGACCGGCGCCTATGGCAAGGTGCAGATTCACATGGCCAGCGACTTCCCTTGCGCACCGTGCCTGCAAAAGAAATGCACCTATCAACCGACGGCCGAAGATGGCCGTCAATTTGACCTGAAACGCGAGTGGCCGTTGTGCTTCACGCGACTGAACCCCGAGCGTGTCGCCAGCAGACTGAGCACGTTGTTAATGGCTGAGGAGCTGCGCTGATGCAATTGGCATTTGTCTTGTACAAATATTTTCCGTTTGGCGGCTTGCAGCGCGATTTCATGCGAATCGCGCTGGAGTGCCAGAAGCGCGGCCATCAGATTCGCGTCTACACGCTGATCTGGGAAGGCGACGTACCGCCGGGTTTCGAAGTACTGGTGGCGCCGGTCAAGGCGTTCTTCAACCATCGCCGCAACGAGAAGCTCAGTGAGTGGATGGAGGCGGACTTGGCCAAGCGCCCGGTGGACCGCCTGATCGGCTTCAACAAGATGCCGGGTCTGGACGTCTACTACGCCGCCGACGGCTGCTTCGAAGACAAGGCGCAGAACCTGCGTAACTCGCTGTACCGTCGTTGGGGCCGCTATCGCCACTTCGCCGAGTACGAGCGGGCGGTGTTCGCCAAAGAGGCGAAGACCGAAGTGCTGATGATTTCCGAGGTCCAGCAGCCGCTGTTCATCAAGCATTACGACACGCCGCTGGAGCGTTTCCACCTGCTGCCACCGGGTATCGCCCAGGACCGTCGCCGGCCAGCCGATGCCGATGAAATTCGCGCAGGGTTCCGCGCTGAATTCGACCTCAAGGACGACGAACTGTTGCTGGTGCAGATCGGCTCCGGGTTCAAGACCAAGGGCGTGGACCGCAGCCTCAAGGCGCTGGCGGCATTGCCTGCCGAGTTGAGGAAGCGCACCCGGCTGTTTGTAATTGGCCAGGATGACCCCAAGTTATTCCAGATGCAGAGCGCGACTTTGGGGCTCGGCGACAACGTCACGTTCCTCAAGGGTCGCAGCGACATTCCGCGGTTCCTGTTGGGTGCTGATCTGTTGATCCACCCGGCGTACAACGAAAATACCGGCACCGTGCTGCTCGAAGCACTGGTGGCCGGTTTGCCGGTGCTGGTGAGCGCGGTGTGCGGTTACGCCCATTACATCGCCGAGGCCGATGCTGGCTTGGTGCTGGACGAACCGTTCGATCAGGAACAACTGACGCAGTACCTGACCGGCATGTTGAACGACGCTCAAGCAAGGGCGGCCTGGAGCCGCAATGGTCTGGCCTTCGCCGAAAGGGCCGACCTCTACAGCATGCCGCAGCACGCGGCCGATGTGATTCTGGCGGAGCACGCTTAAATGAAGTTGATGCTGGCTGAACCGTTCAAGAGCCTCTGGGCCGGACGCGACCCGTTCGCCGAAGTCGAGGGGCTCAAGGGCGAGGTGTACCGCGAGCTGGAAGCACGCCGGACATTACGCACGGAAGTCGATGGCAACGGATTTTTCGTGAAAATCCACCGTGGTATCGGCTGGGGCGAAATCTTCAAGAACCTGCTCACCGCCAAGTTGCCGGTACTCGGCGCGGGCCAGGAGTGGACGGCCATTCAACGCCTGCAGGAAGCCGGCGTGCCGACCATGACCGCCGTCGCGTATGGCGAGAAGGGCAGCAACCCGGCCGACCAGCACTCGTTCATCGTCACCGAGGAGCTGGCGCCGACGGTCAGTCTCGAAGATTTCAGTATCAATTGGGTCAAGCAGCCACCGGAGCCAAAGCTCAAGCGCGCGCTGATCGCTGAAGTCGCACGCATGACCGGCATGATGCACCGCGCCGGGGTCAACCACCGCGACTGCTACATCTGCCATTTCCTGCTGCACACCGACAAACCGGTGACCGCGGACGACTTCAAGCTCTCGGTGATCGATCTGCACCGCGCCCAGACCCGCCCGGCGATCACCTTGCGCTGGCGCAACAAGGATCTGGCCGCGCTGTACTTTTCCGCGCTGGACATCGGCCTGACCCGCCGCGACAAACTGCGTTTCCTCAAAGGCTATTTCCAGCAGCCGCTGCGTCAGATCCTGATTGAAGAAGCGTCTTTGCTGGCATGGCTCGACGGCAAGGCCAACAAGCTCTACGAGCGTAAACAGCGATACGGGGATGCGCTCTGATGTCGGGTTGGAAACTGGATCCGGCCTACAGCGAGCTGGCCGATGACTTTGGCAGCCTCGAGGCTGTGTTTGCGCTGCAAGGTGAGCGTTTGACCAGTGACGTGCTCTCGGAGGTCATCCGTGTCGAGCGCAATGGCGTCAACTATTACGTCAAACGGTATGTGGGTGCCGGCAAAGGCTTGCGGCGTTACCTGGGCAAGCCTCGGGTGAAGATGGAATGGCAGAACCTCAAGCGCTTCGCCAAGTGGGGCATTCCCACTGCCGAAGTAGTGGCTTGGGGGCTGGAGCGGCGCGGTGCGGCCTACGCTCGCGGCGCGATGATTACCCGGGAACTGCCGCGCACCGAAGACTTGTCGGCACTGGCCGAGCGCCGCGACCCGAAGTTGTCGGATCGCGCCTGGGTCGATACCGTCAGTCGCCAGCTGGCCCAATACACCCGGACCATGCACGACCACCGCTTCACCCATAATGATCTGAAGTGGCGCAACCTGTTGATCGACGATGAGGCTCGAGTGTTTCTGATCGACTGCCCCAACGGCGATTTCTGGCGCGGTTTCTGGCTCAAGTACCGTATTACCAAGGATCTGGCGTGCCTGGACAAGGTCGCCAAGTATCAATTGTCGGCTACCCAGCGCCTGCGCTTTTACCTGCAATACCGCAACCGGCCTCGGCTCAACGCTGCGGACAAAAAACGCATCCGGCACGTGGTGAGATTTTTCGAGGGACGCGAATGACTGATTTTCTGGCCGCTGAGGACCGTGCGCTGCTTGAGCGCCATGGCCTCGGCACGTTCGAGGCGCTCTGGGCCAAACAGCTCGATGCGGTGGACGAACCCAACACCGGTCGCGGTGGCTGGAGCAGCGTGTTTCGGCTGGATCTGGAAGGTCATGGTTTTTACCTCAAGCGTCAAAGCAACTACCTGACCCGCACCTTGCGCGCACCGTTCGGCGAGCCGAGTTTCGCTCGCGAGTTTCGCAACATCTCCCGTTACCGGAAGATGGGCATTCCGGCGCTGGACGCGGTGTTCTACGGGGAGCGCAAGGTCAATGGCGAAGTCCGCGCGATCCTGATGACCCGCGCCCTGGACGGTTGGGACGACCTCGACTCGCTGTTGCAGCGCTGGGCTCAATTGAGCCCTGAACAGCACTCGGAAATTCTCAAGGCCAGTGGCGAACTGGCCCGGCAGCTGCACGCTGCGCGCCAGGTGCACGGGTGCTTCTATCCCAAGCACATTTTCATGCGCGCCACCGGCAACGGCTATCAGGCTCAATTGATCGACCTGGAAAAGACCCGGCCGCTGCTGTACGGGCAGCGTGACCGAATCAAGGATCTGGAACCGCTGACGCGTCGCGCGCCCGAGTGGGGCGAGTCGCAACTGCGGCAATTGCTGGCCGCCTATCTGGATCAGCCGCAGGACAGCTCGCTGATCGACAGCTGGCTGCAGCGGTTGACCGCGCGGCGCAGCCAGAAGAGGCCACGCTGATGCGTTTGTCCGAATTGAAGTCTGCCGGCCGCACCCCAAGCTTGCCGCTGAGCGTTTCGCTGGCCGACGCCGCTGGCCCCGCCGAGCTGCAACTGCTGAGCCTGTTACGGGTGTTGCCGGGGCAGCGTTATGTCGGTGCCGGCGTCTGGCGTGGTCGGCCGGTGTTGGCCAAGTTGCTGGTCGGCAGCAAGGCCGCACGGCATTTTCAGCGTGAGCTGGATGGCGTGCGCCTGCTCTCCGCTCAGGGGCTGACCACGCCGCAGCTGTTGGCCGATGGCCTGAAGGACGGCGAGGGTGGCTGGCTGCTGTTTGATTTCCTTGAGCGTGCCGAAAGTCTGGGCGACACCTGGAAGCAGGTTGAGCAGCAGCCCGTACTGTCCGATGGACAAGGGGCGGTACTGGCCGAGGCGTTGGGTGCGATCGGTCAGATGCATCGCAAGGGCCTGTGGCAGGAAGACCTGCACCTGGACAATCTGCTGCGCCAGGGCGGTCGCCTGTACCTGATCGATGGCGCGGGTATCTGCTGCGAGACGCCTGGCCAGCCGCTGTCGCGGCAGAAGGTCCTGGAAAACCTCGGGGTATTCTTCGCCCAGTTGCCGAAGTCGATTGAACCCTTCATTGAAGAGTTGCTGGTGTATTACCTGCTCAGCAACGGTGAACACGCCTTGCCCATGGAGGCGTTGCAGAAGCAGATCGACAAGGTCCGCAGCTGGCGCCTCAAGGACTTCCTGATCAAGGTCGGCCGCGAGTGCACGCTGTTCAGCGTCCAGCGCGGGGCCTTCGGCTTGCGGGCGATCCGTCGCGAGGAAGTGTCGTCGATGGGGCCGGTGCTGGAGCAGGCCGATGCCTTGCTCGATCAGGGGCATCTGTACAAGACCGGCGGTGCGGCGAGCGTCGGCAAGGTCGAGGTGGATGGCCGCACGCTGGTGATCAAGCGCTACAACATCAAGGGTGTTGCCCACTGGCTCAAGCGCTTCTGGCGCCCGAGCCGGGCGTGGCATTCATGGCGCGAAGGCAACCGTCTGGCGTTCCTCGGCATTGCCACGCCCAAGCCGCTGGCGTTGCTGGAAACGCGTTTTCTATGGCTGCGCAGCCGGGCTTACCTGATCACCGAGTATCTGCCGGGGCCGGACATCATCGAACGTTTTGCGCCGTATGTTGAAAGCGGTGATGCACCGGAAGCCGAGCTGGCGGCACTGGATCATTTGTTTGCCGAGCTGATTCGCGAACGCATCAGCCATGGCGACTTCAAGGGGCATAACCTGTTCTGGCAGCAAGATCGCTGGGCGTTGATCGACCTCGATTCGATGTGCCAGCACAGCTCCCTTGGCAGTTTCGCCCCGGCGTATGCCAGGGATCGCGCGCGGTTCATGCGCAATTGGCCTGAAGGTAGCGCCCTTTATCAGGTCATCGATCAGCGTTTGCCCAAGGACATCTCAGGCGCTGCTTAAGCCGCTATCGCGAGCAAGCTCGCTCCCACAGGGATTGGTGGTGAACACAAAACCTGTGAACACCTCAGTTCAAATGTGGGAGCGAGCTTGCTCGCGATGAGGCCGGAACTGCCAACCAAGAAAGCAGACAAGTTCTTGTGAACCGTCCTACGCGATCTTGGGAAGTCATGAACTGTGGCCGAAATCGCCCCAATGCTAGTTTGCCTGACGTTCTCGGAGGTCAGGCTGTGACGATCAAAATGGCAGTTTCAGCGGGTGTTTTATCAGTGTCGCTAATGGGCTGCGGGACCGCTGCCACCGTCCTGCAGGATGAAGCCGAAGCCGCGCAGGGGCTGCGCCGGCAAAAGACTTATTGTCAGTCCATTCCCCGGGTCTACAGCGGCCTCGCTTACGACTTCTGTGTATTAAATGCGCCGCCAGACCCTACGGGTATCCTTGTACCGCTCGTTTTAGTGGACTTGGCCCTGTCTGGCGCGCTGGACACCGTTGTCTTGCCGTTCACAATTTACCGGCAAAGCGTGGACGGCAATATTTCCATCTATTGGCGACCTGCGCGCGGATAAAAATGCCGCGAGGTCCCCGCCGCAGTTGCTGGCCGCTTGCGGCTAGAGGCTTGCCGCTGCTTTTACGCTATAATCCCGCCCTTTAGCTGTCTCTCGCCCATTGCGAGGGCACATTAATTTTTGAGGCGCTTGCGCCTGCATGCAGACTAAAGAGGCTAGACCCCTGTGGCATTGACGATTCTTGGCCTGTCCGGCGCCCTTAGCCATGATCCTTCCGCAGCCCTGTACATCGACGGCAAGCTGGTCGCGGCGGCTGAAGAGGAACGCTTCGTACGCGATAAACATGCAAAGAACCGCATGCCCTACGAATCGGCGAAATTCTGCCTGGAACAGGCCGGTATCAAGCCGTCCGACGTTGACGTGGTAGCGATTCCATTCGCACCGATCAGTCTGTTCGGCAAGGCCCGCTGGCAGTACGCCAAGCGTTACTGGTACGCCCCGGACCGTGCACTCGATGCGATCCTGATGGGCAACCGTCGCTACAAGCGCTATCGCAACAAGATCGTCTGGTGCTTGGAGCAACTGGGTTTTGATCCGAAGAAGATCAAGATCGAGCCGGTCGAACACCACCTGGCCCACGCCTCCAGCGCTTACCACTGCTCCGGTTTCAAAGAGAAGACCGCGATCCTGGGCATCGACGGCAAAGGCGAGTACGCCACGACCTTCTTCGGTTATGGCCAAAACGGCAAGATCCACAAGATCAAGGAATTCTTCGATCCGGACTCCCTCGGCGGCCTGTACGGCGCGATCACCGAGTTCCTCGGTTTCGATATGCTCGACGGTGAGTTCAAGGTCATGGGCATGGCGCCGTACGGCGACGCCAGCAAATACGATTTCTCGCGCCTGGCTTCGTTCGAAAACGGCGAGCTGGTGATCAACACCGACTACGCCAACGTCATCGGCCTGCGTCGCTACAAAGAAAAGGGCAAGGGTTATTACTTCTCGCCGAAGCTGATCGAGTGGCTGGGTCCCAAGCGCGAAGGCGACATCGCCGACGAGCCTTACATCCACTACGCCGCGAGCATTCAAGCGCTGTTCGAAAAAATTGCGCTGCAGATGATCGACTACTACCTGGGCGACGTGCTCAAGGAAACCGGCAAACTGGCCTACGCCGGTGGCTGTGCGTTGAACGTCAAGCTGAACCAGAAAATCATCGCCCGCGACGACGTCAAAGAACTGTTTGTACAGCCTGCATCCGGCGACGCCGGTACCGCGGTGGGCGCGGCAGCCTATGTGTCCCACGCCCGTGGCGTACCGGTCGAGAAGATGGAACACGTCTACCTCGGCCCGTCGTACAGCAACGAAGACGTGATCGCGGCCTGCGCCCGTCACGCCAACAAGCCGACGTGGCGCAAGCTCGACAACATGCCGGAGCAGATCGCCAAAATCATGGTCGATGGCAACCCGGTGGCCTGGTTCCAGGGCCGCATGGAGTTCGGTCCGCGTGCACTGGGCGGGCGTTCGATCATCGGTTGCCCGAGCATTGCGGGCGTGGCTGACCGGATCAACCACCAGATCAAGTTCCGCGAGCGCTGGAGGCCTTTCTGCCCGTCGATGCTCGACACTGTGGCGCCACAGATGATCAAGATCGATCACCCGGCTCCGTTCATGACCTTCACCTTCGAAGTGGCGGAAGAGTGGAAAACCCGCGTGCCGGAAGTCGTCCACGAAGACGGCACCTCCCGCGCCCAGGTGCTCAAGCGCGAATACAACCCGCGCTACTACGACATGATGAAAGCGCTGGAAGTGCTCACCGGCAACGGCGTGTCGCTCAACACCTCGCTCAACCGTCGTGGCGAGCCGATGATCTGCTCGCCGACCGACGCCCTGAACATGTTCTTCGGTTCGGATCTACAGTATCTGATCATGGAAGACATCCTGGTGGTCAAAGAGGGCGCGAACGCCTATGACACGTTCGGCTGAACGCCATGTGCTGCAGTTCTGCCACGGCTATGACGGGCCGTTCCTGGACTGCGCACGGCAGTACGCCAGCCTGTTCGCGGGGACCGGTTATCGAGTGACCACGGTGTTTCTCACCGGGGTTGCCGATGCCGAAGTCGCCGCGGGTTGTGCTTCCGATGAAGTGCTGTTCATGGAGTACAGCTCCAAGGCCATCCGTGGCCTGAAGCTGGGTGCCATCGGCGATCTGCGCAAGATCGCCGCGTCGCGCAACTTCAGTTTCTGCATCGCCCACCGCTTCAAGCCGATCTATATCGCCTTGCTCGGCACGTCGTTGCCGGTGATTGGCGTGCATCACGCTTTTGACGATTACAAGCGTGGCAGCCGCAAACTGTTCGCGCATATTTTCCGCAAGCGTTTGAGTCTGCTCGGTGTGTCCGACGCCGTGCGCGACGACATGCGCCAATGCCTGCCGAAGTGGCCGGCTTCTCGAATTCAGACCTTGTACAACCGTATCGATGTGGACGCCTTGCAGGCGACCCAGGTGTCGGCTCGCGAGGCCCGGGAAACCCTGGGGCTGGCAGCAGATGCGTGGATCGTCGGCAACGTCGGACGGCTGCATCCGGACAAAGACCAGGCCACGCTGCTGCAGGGTTTCGCCGAGGCGTTGCCGGGATTGCCGGCCAACAGCCAACTGGTGATTCTCGGCAAGGGGCGCCTGGAGGAAAACCTCAAGGCTCAGGCCCGGGAGCTGGGCATCGGTGACCGGGTGCTGTTCCTCGGTCAGGTGCCGGATGCGCGCAACTACTTCCGGGCCTTCGATGTGTTTGCCCTGAGTTCCGATCACGAACCGTTCGGCATGGTGCTGCTGGAGGCCATGGCCGCTGGCGTACCTTTGCTGGCCACGGCGTGCGGCGGAGCGAAAGAAGTGGTCGAAGGCGTGGGCATCCTGTTCCCGTTGGGCGATGCCGAGCGCCTGGCCCAAGGGCTGCAACATCTGGCCGGCATGGATGATCAGCAACACCGGCAGTGTGCCGAGTTGATGCTCGAGCGCTTGCGCGAACGCTTCTCCGATCGCGCAGTGCGCGATGCTTTCTGGCACTTGCCGCACGTTACCGAACTGGCACAGAGGGGCTGATGCTCAACCGATTTCAAGGCTGGCGCGAGCGTGGCTGGGCGGTAGTCGACGCCTCGACTTACACCGAAACCTGGCAGCGTTATGGCGGCAGCGTCGCAACTCATCCCGTGGTGGTCGAGCGGCTGGCGCAACTGGCCGACATTCCGGTGCGTTATCTGGCCTGGGTGCAGGGCGATGAGGTCAAGGCGGCGATCCCGACCTGGGGCCGCGACCTTGCCTTGTCCAAGGACGTGCTCAAGCGTCGCGGCAAAAAAGGTCTGTTCGACCTGGGCAACGCCGAGATCATCCTGCCGGCCGCTGCCGATGCCCAGGTGCCTTTGCGCCATCGCGCGCGGTATCTGTCGGCGCTGAACGAGGGCCGTTTCACTGGCATCAAGTTGCAGACCGAACAACTGGCGATGGCCCGCACGCCCGAAGAGCTGTCGAAAAAGTTTCGCTATAACCAGCGCCGCGAATTGCGCTTGCTGGAAGAGGCCGGTGGTGTGGTGCGGCCGGTGTCCGAATTTTCCAGCTTCGATCTGGCGGCGATTTACTGCGACCTGTTCCAGCGTCGCTGGGGTTTCCCGGCGACGGGTGCCGAACGCATGGCCGAGGTCATCGAGTTGCTGCGCGAGTTGCTGATCGGTTCGGTGATTTTCCTCAACGATGCGCCGATTGCGATTCAACTGGTGTACCGCGTCGAAACCCCGCAGTGGATCAGCGTCGAGTACATCAACGGCGGGGTCGATCCCGAGACTCGCGAGTTCAGCCCTGGAAGTGTGTTGAGTTTCCTCAATACCCAAAGCGCCTGGGAACACGCCCGGGCGCAGGATAAGCCGCTACGCTTTTCCTTCGGTCGCGCCGACCGTGAATACAAGGATCGCTGGTGCAACCCCGTGCCGGTCTTCACCGTATGAGCCAAGCCATGAGCCGCAAACAGCAACTGCTCAAGCGCCATCGGCGCAATAAACGTATCGGCCTGCTGATTGCGTTGGTGCTGTTGATCGTCATGGGTGTGCTGGTGGCCTGGTGGTTGCCGCTGGTGCTGGCGGTTCTGGGCTGGATCGCCCACGAAGCCTGGTTTGCCGACCATCTGTTCTACTCACCGAAAGACGATTACCAGTACAGCTTTCCCCCGTACACGCCACAGCCCAAGGTGCACCTGAGCGGTGAACATTTGCGGCTGGACGAGGGCGTGATGCTGGTCGACGACGCGACGCTGGTGCTGGCCCTGCGGGTAAAAAGCACCTGGCTGGGACGGTTTATCGACCCGGTGGTCGAGTTGGCGGGTGGCGAAAACCCGGACCGACAAACTTTCGAACGGGGCGTAAACGGCCTGCGTTACCTCAATCTCAGTGGTCAGGCTCAGGCGCTGTCCCGTGGTGACCTGCGCTTGCGCGGGCGTTTCTGTCGTGTGTTCGGTGAGCCTGTGCTGTGGGCACTGGAACATCCGGATTACCGGCGTCAGCGGGTGATGGTCATCGCGCCCCACGCCGATGACGCCGAACTGGCGGCCTACGGTCTGTACAGCCAGGCCGACGAATCCTGGATCGTCACGCTGACAGCGGGCGAAATCGAAGCCGAACACTATCAGCAGATGGGCCTGAACAAGGTCGATGCGGCCCGCTTGAAAGGCCGTCTGCGCGCCTGGGACAGCATCGCCGTGCCACGTTGGGCCGGCGTGCCCGAGGCTCACTGCGTACAGCTTGGTTATTTCTGTCTGCAACTGGCGAGCATGCAGGCCGCACCTGCCGTGGCGGCGGGATCGCGGGAAGCGGACCTGAGCGACACCCGTCTGTTCCGTCAGTTGAATTCTTTCGCGCTGCCTGCCGATGCCGATGGCGCGCCGACCTGGAACAATCTGCTGGCGGATCTGCGTGAGTTGCTGCTGCGGGCCCGGCCCGAGGTTATCGTCCTGCCGCATCCGACCCTGGATCCGCATCCCGATCATATCTGCGCCCAGGCGGCAGTCCTCGAAGCCTTGCAAGGCCTGGACTGGCAACCGACCACGCTATTGGGCTATGCCAACCACCTGCACGACAACGATCGCTGGCCGATGGGCGATACCAGTGATGGCATCGCCTTGCCGCCCGCCTTCGATTCGGCCCAACCGATGCAGCCTTATTGCCTGCCGATGTCGCTGGAACAACAGCGAGACAAGGCCATGGCGTTGGGCATGATGCATGACCTGCAACCGGCGATGCCGTTCAAGCGCCGTTTGCGTCGGTTGATACAACGCTTGTTGGCCGGGCGGTTGCCGCCCACCTATGGCGAGAACGAGTTCTTTCGCAAGGCCGTCCGGCGCCACGAGCTTTTGTGGTCCCTCAAGCACACACCAGGCAATGTTTCTCAGCGGGGAGAGTTATGAGTCAGCGGTCAAAGGTCCTGCAACTGCAGCCTGACTACAACGTCAAAGCCCATGATTTCGCCGACCTCGCGGAGCAAATCGTCAAGGCCCTGCCCAGTGATCGCTATGAAGTGACCGCTGCGTTTTTGCGCGGCAAACCCGGGCCGGGTGAAGCGGTGAGCCGAGCCGACCGTTCGGTGTACTTCGAGTTTTCCGACAAGTCCCTCAAGGGCATGCGCCTGCGGGCCATGTGGCAGTTGTACAAGTTCTGCCGTCGGGAAAAATTCGATGTGGTGATCTGCAACCGCTTCAAGCCGGTGAACATGATGCTGGCGCTCAATCGCTGGTTGAAAGTGCCGTTGTGCATCGGCATTTCCCACGGCTTTGGCGAGTACGACCGTTTTTACCGGCGCCGCCAGACCCAGCGCCTGATCGATCGTCACTGGCGTTTCGTCGGCGTGTCGCCAGCGGTGAAGCAGTATCTGCTGGACTGTGACTGCGGCTTCACCGACCAGAATACCTACGCCATCACCAATGCCATCGACATCGAGCAAGCCGAAGGTCTGCAACACAGTCGTGAAAAGGCCCGTGAACTGTTGGGCATCGATCCGTCGGTGCGGCTGATTGGTGCGTTGGGACGACTGGTGCCAGTCAAAGGCCATATCTATTTGCTGCAGGCCTTTGCCGCGCTCAAGGACAAATACCCGAATACCCAGCTGGCGATCATTGGCGCCGGCCGTGAAGAGTCGCGCCTGGCCGCGGAAATCGACCGCCTCGGCCTCAGCGGTCGCGCCCATTTGCTGGGGTTCAAGGAAATTGCCCTGCAGTACATTCGCGCTTTCGATATCTGGACCATGCCTTCTTTGGCCGAAGGCCTCGGGCTGGCGCTGCTTGAAGGCATGAGCGGGCATTTGCCGGTGATTGCCTCGAATGTGCCGGCCATGTTGCCGCTCATCGAGGGGGCCGGTGGCCTGGCGATTACACCGAAGGATGTGCCGACGCTGCAGGCTGCGCTGGACACTTACCTCGGGCTGTCGGATGACGAGCTCAAGGCCAAGGGCGAGCAGGCTTTCCGTTATCTGCAACAACACCATGACATCGAGGAATTCCGTCGCGAATACCTCAATCTGATCGACTCCGGCCTGGAACAGGCCCGCAAGGAACAGCCATGAACGACGCGCAACCCATCGTCACGGTCATTATCGCGTCGTACAACCACGCCCCTTACATTGAGGAAAGCATTCTCAGCGTCCTCAACCAGACCTATCAGAACATCGAGTTGCTGGTGGTCGACGATGGCTCGAAAGATGACAGCGTCGAGCGGATCAAGGCGTTGCAGGCCATCCATGGTTTCGACTTCCGGGTTCAGGAAAACCAGGGGCTGACCAATACACTCAACGGTGCAATTGCCCGGGCCAAGGGCAGCCTGATCGTGCCGTTCGGTTCGGATGACATCATGCTGCCGGAGCGAATCGCCACCCAGGTCGCTCACATGGACGGCAAGCCCGAGGTCGGCATTTGCGCCGGTAACATCGAGCTGATCGATGCCGACGGCAATCTCTACCCGGAGAAGCGCCAGCGTCGGGATGTGCCGTTCCGTCGCCTGGACTTCGACGACATGTTCCTGGAACGCAAGCCCTATCCTCCGGCTCCCACCCTGATGATCCGTCGCGAAGCGCTGGACAAGGTGGGCGGTTTCGACCCGACCATTCGCCTGGAAGACTTGCTGATCGAGTTGAAGGTGACCCATGCCGGTTACTTCATCGATGGTCTGAATGTGTTGATGGCGCGCTATCGCAAGCACGCCACCAACTCCTACAAGAACCACCGCTTCATGATCGACAGCATCCTGCGCACCTACGCGCTCTTCAGCGATCACCCGCTGTATGACGAGGTGCGCTACAAGTTTCTCAATTCCATGTTCCTCAAGACCGCCAACCGTGATCGCAAGCTGGCGCGTGAGTTGCTGGCGCAGATTCCGTTCAAGGCCTGGAACAAGAAAACCTGGCGTGGATTGGGCCGGATGTATTTCTCGCGGCTGGAAAAAGACTGAGCCAAGGCTGGACTCAAGGCGCTTTCACCGCAATGCTCCAGCTATCGCACGGTGCGCAACGGAAGCGTCGCGGTCGCGATGGCGGGCAGGTAGGCCGCCATCGCGATAAGCAGGTTGGTTTCTGTCATCAGTGAGCCTGGGTCGGAGAACGCCCGGCCAGCACTTGCCTGTGCAAATTAGCCACGTCGGCTTTCGAAGCCGTCGCGGCGTATCCCTGCAGCAGCGCTTCGAAGTGATCCTCGAACAGCCAATGCCGATCTTCTGCGTAGCGCTGCATGTGGCGCAGGTTGCGCCGACGTAGGGAAGGGCTCAGTGATGACGGGTAAATTCGCAGATCGGCCAGGTCAATCAGGCCGAACTCGCCGTCCTCCAGCACCAGCACATTGCCCAGGTGCAGGGAGCGGAAGTAGACCCCTTGCTGATGCAGTTGAGCCATGAATTTGCCGAAGCGCTCCACCAGTGCCTGGCGTACCGCCGGGGCGGTGATGCCTTGCAGGATCTGGCGCAGCGTGTTGCCCGGCAACGGAGAGTAGTGCACAGCAGTGCTGCCGTCTTCGAACCGGTAAAGGTCGAGAATGGGCGGTGTCGGGATGCCCATGCTGCGCAGTTGCACGCTGTTGACGGCAAAACGATCGGAGTAGGGCGTGAAGCTGCCCGATGTGTACCAGCGACGGCGGCGGAACAGCTTGAGAAAGCTGCCATCGGTCAGGCGCAGGACTTTGGGGCCCAAACCATCCTCTTCGATGACCCGGGCATCGGCAGTCAGTTGTTGCAGGGCGCTTGGCGACGCGGTCTTGATCGGCCTGTCCAGCAGGCGCCTGGCCCGTTGATTGATGCTCAATGCAGCAATCAGTGCCAACGGGATCCACAGCAGGAACCAGTGCTCCTTGGGGCGAGAGATAATCCCGCCACCTTCGGTCAGGCCCGCGCCGATACCGAAGGCCAGCCAGGCCGAGGCAATGATAAACAGCGGTTGCACGCGATGGCGCCGACTACTGATGAAGCTCCACGCAAGGAAGAACAGCCATGGCAGCAGACCGATAATGCCGACGTAGTAGAGCACGCCCAGGGCAAAGCTATGGGGCTCCTGCAGGCTGTAGCCGACGCCTGGGTCCAGGGTCAGTTCGGCGTTGTAGCCGTGCCCGATCCATGGGTGTTCAGCAATCCTGTCCAGGGCCAATTGCCAGAGCTCGATACGGAAGGAGCTGCCTCTTTCGATGATTTTGTGTGTAAACAGCACGAAAGTCGCCGTTCCGGCGATGAACATGGAGACCAGCAGGAAGATCGAGCGTCGACTCCAGCAGATGAAACACAGCCACAGCGCAGCCAGTGTCAGTGCAACCAGTGGGGTTCTGGAACCGGTGGCCAGCACGGTGGCGAACATGATCGCCATCGCCGGTATGCTCAACCAAAGTACCTGGCGTCGCTTGCAGGTCATGCTCAGGCTCAGCCAGTAGGTACAGAAAAAGCCGAAAGCGTGGGAGCTGAGCAGTGGATTGTCGAACGCGCCGACACCGATCAGGCGCATTTCCGGCTGGTAGATCTGGCCGAACCTGTACAGATTGTAGACAGAGGCGATCAGCGCCACCGTTGCGGCGCAGAACAGCAGGGGCTGAATGATTTCGCTGCGATAGCGCACCAGCAGGTAGCAGCCAACGAACAGCATCAGGGTATGCAATGGCGGTTTGAACTGACCAAAGTCGATGTCGTCGCCTGGCCGCCAGCCCAGGCTGAGCAGTGCCCACGCCACAAACAGCAGGACTGCAATGACGACCGGTTCGTGCAGCAGTTCTTTGCTGATCCGCGGGCGCAGGCACAGTGCAATCAGTGCCGGAATGCTGAACAGGCCATAGTAAAGCTTGTGATGCACACTGCGCCCCGGCAGGAAAAACAGTGCACAAAGCAGCAACAAATAACCGAGCGGAAGGATCCACAAACAAATGAAATCGAAGATTCTATTGGAGGTGCTGTTCAAAGCGTTTAATTGCATGCTGAGTAACTTATTCCTGAATTGAGCGACCGTACCAAGGCAGGGACAGCAGGTGGCTATTTGACGCGCCACAATACACAGACTGTATGCGATTGCCAGAACCCTGGGGAAGCTGTGCTAAAGTCAGCGTCCTTTTTCATCGACATTCGCGTGATATGACCGACTCCAGTCTCTCCGCAAGCCCATCGAGCTTGAAAATCTACTTCCGTCTGCTCGGCTATGTCCGGCCGTATATCAGCCTGTTCCTGATCAGCATCGTCGGTTTTCTGATTTTCGCTTCGACGCAGCCAATGCTGGGCTACATCCTCAAGTACTTCGTCGACGGTCTGTCCAACCCCGAAGCGGCGCTGTTTCCAACCGTGCCCTACCTGCGGGATCTGCAACTGCTGCAGGCGGTGCCGTTGTTGATCATCCTGATTGCCGCGTGGCAGGGATTGGGGTCGTACCTGGGCAACTACTTCCTGGCCAAGGTTTCCCTGGGCCTGGTCCATGACTTGCGCGTCCAGTTGTTCAACAACCTGCTGGTGTTGCCAAACCGGTATTTCGACAAGCATAACTCGGGGCATCTGATTTCACGTATCACCTTCAACGTGACCATGGTCACGGGGGCGGCAACAGATGCGATCAAGGTCGTAATTCGCGAAGGCATGACGGTGATCTTCCTGTTTGCCTCGCTGCTGTTCATGAACTGGCGCCTGACGCTGGTCATGGTCGCCATCCTGCCGCTGATCGCCATCATGGTGCGCACGGCCAGCAAGAAATTCCGCAAGCAGAGCAAGAAAATCCAGCTGGCCATGGGGGACGTGACGCATGTGGCGTCCGAAACCATCCAGGGTTATCGCGTGGTGCGCAGCTTCGGTGGTGAAAAGTATGAAGAGAAACGCTTCTTCGACGCCAGCCAGGGCAACACCGACAAGCAATTGCGCATGACCCGCACCGGTGCCATCTACACGCCGCTGCTGCAATTGGTGATCTACACCGCCATGGCCGTGCTGATGTTCCTGGTGCTGTTCCTGCGTGGCGATGCGTCGGCTGGCGACATGGTGGCCTACATCACCCTGGCCGGCTTGCTGCCCAAGCCGATTCGCCAGTTGTCCGAAGTCAGCTCAACCATTCAGAAGGGTGTGGCCGGTGCTGAAAGTATCTTCGAGCAACTGGATGTCGCGCCCGAAGTCGATACCGGCTCCGTCGAGCGTGACGTCGTCAGCGGTCGCCTGGACGTGCGCAACCTCAGCTTCACATACCCTGACACCGAGCGTCAGGTGCTCAATGACATCAGCTTCTCGGTCGAGCCCGGGCAAATGGTGGCGCTGGTGGGGCGTTCGGGTAGCGGCAAGTCGACCCTGGCCAATCTGATTCCGCGTTTCTATCACCACGACAAGGGCGAAATCCTCATCGACGGTGTCGAAGTGGAACAGTACAAACTGTTGAACCTGCGTCGGCATATCGCCCAGGTGACTCAGCACGTGACCCTGTTCAGCGACACCGTGGCCAACAACATCGCCTATGGCGACCTGGCCGGCGCACCCCGTGAAGACATTGAAAAGGCGGCCAAGGATGCCTACGCGATGGACTTCATTGCTCAATTGCCTGAAGGTCTGGACACCCAGGTCGGGGAAAACGGCGTGCTGTTGTCCGGTGGCCAGCGCCAGCGCCTGGCGATTGCCCGGGCACTGCTGAAGAATGCTCCGCTGCTGATTCTCGATGAGGCGACTTCGGCACTCGATACCGAGTCCGAGCGGCATATTCAGGCCGCCCTGGATCAAGTCATGAAAGGTCGTACCACGTTGGTGATCGCTCACCGCCTGTCGACCATCGAGAAGGCCGACCTGATCCTGGTCATGGATCAGGGGAAAATCGTCGAGCGCGGCACCCATGAACAACTGCTGGCGCAAAACGGCTACTACTCGCGCCTCAACGCGATGGGCCTCGACGCCCCGGCCGAAGACATCGCCTGACCCCGGAAGGGCGAGCCTGGCTCGCCCTTTCGCACACCCGACGTGCAACGCGTCCGGTGCTTTGTATCCAGGCCTTTACGCTTCTTGACCAAACCGGAATAAATCCCAAGGGTTTGTATCGGGCTGCCCGGGAAGGCCGGATCAAGGATTTCACAGGCATCGACAGTCTCTACGAGGCACCGCTGCAGGCGGAGTGCGAAATCGATACACAAGCGATGGAGATGAGCGATGCGTGTCGTCGCCTGGCGGGTTTTCTGCTCAAAAAATGAGCAATAAAGCCCGGCGAATCATCCGGTTGCAGCCACCGCACAAGCCGACACCAACCCTGTGTTAATATCGCGCCCCTGTTCATTCTGTATGTGGGTTGCACCATGAAGTTGTCCATGCCGCGATTCGATCAAGCCCCTGTCTTGGTGGTCGGCGATGTCATGCTCGACCGTTACTGGCATGGTGGTACCTCACGGATTTCCCCTGAGGCGCCGGTGCCGGTGGTCAAGGTCGATCACATCGAGGACCGTCCGGGCGGCGCTGCCAACGTTGCCTTGAACATTGCCGCCCTGGGGGCTCCGGCCTCGCTGGTCGGTGTAACCGGCGACGATGAAGCCGCCAACAGCCTGGTCAACAGCCTCAAGGGCGCCGGCGTGCGGGCCATCTTCCAGCGCATTGCGCACCAGCCGACTATCGTCAAGCTGCGGGTCATGAGCCGTCACCAGCAGCTGCTGCGTATCGACTTCGAAGAGCCCTTCGCCACCGACGCGCTGGCGCTGACCGCGCAGGTCGATGAGTTGCTCGAGGGCATCAAGGTGCTGGTGTTGTCCGACTACGGCAAAGGCGCGCTGAAAAACCATCAGGCGCTGATCCAGGCCGCCCGTGCCCGTGGCATTCCGGTGCTGGCCGATCCCAAGGGCAAGGATTTCTCGATCTACCGCGGTGCGAGCCTGATTACGCCAAACCTCAACGAATTCGAAACCATCGTCGGTGGTTGCGCCGATGAGCACGAATTGGTGAGCAAGGGCGCGCAACTGATGCACGACCTCGATCTCGGCGCTTTACTGGTGACCCGTGGTGAGCACGGCATGACCTTGCTGCGTCCGGATCATCCGGCGCTGCACTTGCCAGCCCGTGCCCGTGAAGTGTTCGACGTGACCGGTGCCGGCGACACAGTAATTTCCACCTTGGCGGCCGCGATAGCCGCTGGCGAAGAACTGCCCCACGCGGTGGCCCTGGCCAACCTGGCGGCGGGCATCGTGGTCGGCAAGCTCGGTACGGCGGCCATCAGTGCGCCGGAACTGCGTCGTGCGATCCAGCGCGAGGAGGGTTCCGAGCGCGGTGTGCTGGGTCTTGAGCAACTGTTGCTGGCGGTCGATGATGCCCGCGCGCACAAAGAGCGGATCGTGTTCACCAACGGTTGCTTTGACATCCTGCACGCCGGCCACGTGACCTATCTGGAACAGGCGCGGGCCCAGGGCGATCGCCTGATCGTGGCGATCAACGACGATGCATCGGTCAGCCGCCTGAAGGGGCCGGGCCGTCCGATCAACAGTGTCGACCGGCGCATGGCCGTACTGGCCGGTCTGGGTGCGGTGGACTGGGTCATCAGTTTCTCGGAAGGCACTCCGGAAAACCTGCTGAGCGCGGTCAAGCCGGATGTGCTGGTCAAGGGTGGCGACTACGGGATCGACCAGGTGGTCGGCGCGGACATCGTGAAGGCCTATGGCGGTACCGTGAAAGTGCTGGGGCTGGTGGAAAACAGCTCCACTACTGCGATTGTCGAGAAGATCCGCAAGTCGTAGGAGCTGGCGTAGTCTGCGATCTTTTCCCGTAGCCTGGGGGTCGTAAAATCAAAAGATCGCAGCCTGCGGCAGCTCCTACATGGAGTACGCAGGCTGCGATCTTTTGCGTTTAAGAGCTTACCTTTTTACGCGGCACGATTTTCTTCAGCAGCAGCTTGGCCTTCCCGCGCAACCGCGCCAGACCCGAATCCTTCCCCGGCGGGGTCAGACCCTGCTGTCTCACCCAGTCCTTCCAGCGAATTCGTTCATCGCGAACCAGCCAGCCTTCCTGTTGGGCGAAACTCTCGGCCAGATACAGTCCGCGCGTGCTGGCCGGGTACAGCTGATCCTTTTTCAAGGTGTACAGCTCAGCCATCGGGTGACCGTCCTGCAAGGGCATCAAGTACAGATCGGGGCGCTTGCGGTCGAGGCGGGCGACGAGTTGATCGCCTTCCAGTCGTTCGTCCACATGGAACAGGCTCAGGGATTTGGCTTCCTTGGGAACGTCCAGGCGCAAGTCGTAGATCAGTTGCAGTGAGGCCGTTGGCAAATGCACGTAAGCCCGTGGACGCTCTATCAGCATCAAGTTGGCGCAACGTACCGGCCGCGCCGAGCCGGACAGTGGCGACAAGCGAAACGGCAGGGCTTCACGGTAATGCAGGGCGGCCGAGTAGGGCGTCGGCAGCCAGGTGTCATTGAACCGCCCACCGAGCCAGCCTTCCGGGGTTTCCAGCAGGCATTCTTCGGCTATCTCCTGGATCGCCGTGTGCAAGGGCAGGTTCAGTTCATGGGCCGGCACGTACCCGGAGATCAGTTTGAGCACCACATCGCCACGGTCCTGCCGGCGTTGGCGCACCAGCACCCAATAGTCGCGATTCTGCCAATGCAGGGTCAGGCGCACCGAAACCCCGAGATTGGCCAGTTCCAGGGCAAACCGTTCGCTGTCGCCAACCGTCACCGGCCGACGACGTTGCAAGGTCTGGGAGAAATTCAGCGGCCTGCCGACGCTCTGATAAGCCAGGCCTTCGGGGGTTGCTTCGACGAATAACGGCAGGGTCTTGAAGTTGCTCGGGTTCTTTCTGATGAGCGTACGCGACATGTCGGCTCCTGCTTAAGGCCGCGCGGGCGGCGTCAGTGGCTACGTAGGACCTGGGCAACGGTCGCGACATTGTGGGCGAGGTGCAGCGGATTGATGGTCCCGACAATAGCACTGGCAACACCCGGATGTTCAAACAACAACTCGAAACTGGCGCGCACCGGATCCACGCCCGGACTCAGGCAGGCATGGCCACTGGCGAGGGCTTTCTTGACCAGAATGGCTTTGCCGTGTGCAGCAGCATAGTCAATGACGGCCTTCTCGTTTTGTTCGTTCAGATTGTAGGTGACCATCGCGCAGTCGCCTTGCTCCAGTGCCTTCAAGCCACCGTCGACGGTTTTTCCGGAAAAGCCGAAACCGCGAATCTTGCCTTCGGCCTTGAGCTCGGCGAGGGTCTCGTAGGCTTCGCAGTCATTGAGGATCGCCAGGTCGTTACCATCGGAGTGCACCAGCACCAGGTCGATGAAGTCGGTTTCCAGGCGTTGCAGGCTGCGCTCCACCGACATCCGAGTGTGTGCGGCGCTGAAATCGTGACTGGACTGGCCGTCGGCAAATTCTTCGCCGACCTTGCTGACAATCACCCAATCCTGACGCTGGCCGCGCAGCAACGGACCGAGGCGCTCTTCGCTGCGACCATAGGCCGGGGCGGTGTCGATCAGGTTGATGCCCAGGTCGCGGGCGAGCTTGAGCAGCATGCGCGCTTCATTGTCATCGGGAATCCGGAAGCCGTTGGGGTACTTCACCCCTTGGTCGCGGCCCAGTTTCACTGTGCCCAGGCCCAAGGGAGAAACCAGCAGGCCGGTACTGCCCAACGGGCGATGCAGGTCGTGCAGGGTCGGTTGACTCATGGCAGCAGTTGCTCCCAGGCAGGCACGCCCATTGGCGGCTTCGGTAGTTCAGGCAGCGCTGCCGGGTGGCTGGGCTGGATACCGTCGCGGGTCAGGCTGGCGATGACGCGGTCGGCGAAGTCTGGCGCCAGAGCGAGTTTGGTCGGCCAGCCCACCAGCAGGCGGCCTTCCTCGGCAACAAAGGCGTTGTCGGGGCGGGTCAGGCCTGATTGCAGCGGTTCGGCGCGATCCACGCGCAAGGTCGCCCATTGCACCGTACTCAGGTCGATCCATGGCAGCAATTGGCCGAGTTCTTTCTGTGCGGTGGCGATCTGCTCGGCGGGCTCACGGGTCACGCCTTCGGATTCTGCGATATCGCCGCCCAGGTACCAGACCCATTGGCCATCCGCCGCCGGGTGCGTGGTCACGGTGATGCGCGGTTTGGTGCCACCGCCCAGGCAGTGGGCGTACAGCGGTTTGAGGCTTGGCCCCTTGGCGATGATCATGTGCAACGGGCGGCGCTGCATAGCGGGCTGGCTCAGGCCCAGCGCTTCAAGCAATGCCGCGGTGCCGGCACCGGCGCTGAGCACGATGCGCTGGGCACGGATCTCGCGCTCGTCCACCTTCAGGCCGACCAGCACGCCGCCTTCCAGCAACGGCTCGATCTTCTGACCGGCGAGCAAGCCGTCACCGGCCAGATCGGCCAGGCGCTGGATCAGGCTCGGCACATCGACCACCAGTTCCGCGAGGCGATAGACCTTGCCCTTGAAGCGCTTGTCTTGCAGGGCTGGCGGCAATTGCTCGCCCTTGACCTGATCGACGCGACCGCGCACGGCTTTGCTGGCAAAGAAACTGGTGAGGTTGCCGGCGAGGGTGCCGGGGGACCAGAGGTAATGGGCTTCGGACAGCAGTCGTACGCCGGACAGGTCCAGCTCGCCGTCACCGGCCAGGGCTTCACGCCAGCGGCGCGGCATGTCGGCTATGGCTTCCGAGGCGCCGGTCAGGGCGCCATGCAGCGCGTATTTGGCGCCGCCGTGGATGATGCCCTGGGACTTCACACTCTGCCCGCCGCCGAGGCTGGCGCTTTCCACCAGCACGGTCGAAAAACCCTGGCGACGCAGGCGCGCATTCAGCCAGAGGCCGGCGACACCAGCGCCGACAATCAGCACGTCGGTGGAAATAACGGATGGCATGCAGCGACCTCTGTGTTCAAGACGAGGGCGCAGTATACAGATTCATGGATTGGAGCTGAGACGGGAAAAGGATCGCAGCCTGCGGCAGCTCCTACGGGTGGGGCCGGTCTGCCTTTGTAGGAGCTGCCGCAGGCTGCGATCTTTTTATCAATGCCCGGCAGTTTTGGAAAAGAGCTGGATGACCACAACACCCAGCACAATCAACGCCATCCCCAGCATCGCCGGTACGTCCAGTTTCTGCCCATAGATAAACAGCGCCGCGACGCTGACCATCACGATCCCCATACCGGCCCACACGGCGTACGCTACGCCCACGGGAACGCTGCGCACCACCAGGGTCAGCATCCAGAAGGCGATCCCGTAACCGACGATGACCAACACCAGTGGCAGCGGGGTGCTGATGCCTTTGACCGCTTTCATCGAAACAGTGGCAATCACTTCGGCGCAGATGGCAATGGCCAGGTAGTAGTAAGCGGTCATGGGTCAATCCTCGTGTGAAGTGTTGCTCTCTGAGGTCGGCATTCTAGTGATTCGCCAGATGCGGTAAAGTCATTACCTATCTGTTTAGAAGATGGGTTGAGCCATGAGCATGCAATGGAATCTGGAGCAGCTGCGGCTGTTTGTCAGCGTAGCGGAGCAGCGTTCGTTTTCTGCCGTGGCGCGGGATCAGCGCAAGGCGCAGTCGGCGGTCAGCAGTTCGATAGCGTTGCTGGAAGAAGACCTGGGCGTCAGCCTGTTCGACCGCAGCAGCGGCCGTCAGCCGAAACTCACCGAAGCCGGCACGGCATTGCTGGACGAAGCGCGGGAGGTGTTGCGCCAGTGCGAACGACTCAACGGCCGGGCATTGGCGATGATGCGCGGGCAGGAAGCGCGACTGCGTGTGGCGCAGGATGAGGCGATGCCTTATCAGCCGATCATCGAAAGCTTCGAGGCCCTGGCGGAAAAATTCCCCAGTCTTGAAGTGCAACTGACCAGCGCCGCCCAGGGCGATGTCGCGCGCAAGCTGGTGGAGCGGCGCGCCGATCTGGGGCTGCTGTTCTTTCACGATCAGATTCCCGAGGCGCTTGAGCGGCGGGTGCTGGGCAGCGTGGAAATGGTCACGGTGTGCGGCAAGGATCATCCGTTGGCGCGCAAAGGCGCGGTGGACGGCCAACAACTGGCGCAACATCGGCAGTTGCTGATGTCCACGGAGTCGAGCATTTATCCCGGCAGTGATCCCGCCAGCCCGCAGGTGTGGCGCGCCGACAGCTTCTATGTGATGGCCGAATGGCTGGTGCGCGGCCTCGGCTGGGCCTGGTTGCCACGCCACGTTGTGCAGTACCCGACCTATCAGAACCAGATGGTCGAACTGGTCAGCGAATGGACCCCGCCGGCCCTGGTGGTGGAGCTGGTATGGCGCCGGGATGAACCGCTCGGTCCGGCCGCGCGCTGGCTCGCCGAACGTTTTGCCGTGCACTTGCAGACGATTGGCGAAAAAAGTCGATAAACTCCGCCGCCATGAATAGAACTCTCTATACCGCGCTGTTTTATCTGGGGCTGCCATTGGTAGCGATTCGGCTTTGGCTGCGTGCGCGCAAGGCACCGGCGTATGCCAGGCGCATCGGCGAGCGCTTTTCCTACGGGATGCCGGCGATGAAACCGGGCGGCATCTGGGTGCACGCCGTGTCGGTGGGCGAAAGCATTGCGGCCGCACCGATGATCCGCGCCTTGCTGGCGCGTTATCCGGATCTGCCGATCACCGTGACCTGCATGACCCCGACCGGTTCGGAACGCATCCATGCACTGTTCGCCAATGAGTCGCGCATCCAGCACTGTTATCTGCCCTATGACCTGCCTTGCGCTGCCCGGCGTTTCCTCGATCGGATCCAGCCGAAACTGGCGGTGATCATGGAAACCGAGCTGTGGCCCAACCATATTCATCAATGTGCCAAACGCGGGATTCCCGTGGCACTGGCCAATGCGCGGCTGTCCGAGCGTTCGGCCAGGGGCTACGGCCGGTTCCCCAAGCTGACCCAGCCGATGCTGGCCGAGATGAGCCTGTTCGCGGTGCAGACCGAAGCCGAAGCCCAACGCTTGCGCGACCTGGGGGCGCGGGCGGAAACCGTCGAAGTGACCGGTTCGATCAAGTTCGACCTGACTATCGACCCGCAACTGCTGGAGCGTGCCAGCCAATTGCGCGGGCAATGGCAGGCGCTGGAGCGACCGGTGTGGATCGCGGCCAGTACCCATGACGGCGAGGACGAGGTGGTGCTGGCGGCCCATCGTCAGTTGCTGGTCAGTCATCCCGATGCCTTGCTGATTCTGGTACCACGTCATCCGGAACGCTTCAATTCGGTGTACGGGTTGTGCCTGCAACAAGGGTTTGCCACGGTCCGGCGTTCCAGCGGCGATGCGGTCAGTTCGAATACGACGGTGCTGCTGGGCGACACCATGGGCGAGTTGCTGTTTCTCTACGCCTTGGCTGACAGCGCATTCGTCGGCGGCAGCCTGGTACCCAACGGCGGGCATAACCTGCTGGAGCCGGCGGCCCTCGCCAAACCGGTGTTGAGCGGGCCGCATCTTTTCAACTTCCTCGAAATCGCCGCGCAGTTGCGCAGTGCCGGGGCGTTGCAGGAAGTGGAGGATGCCGAAGGGCTGGCGGTGGCGGTGCAGCGGCTGTTCGAACTGCCGCAAGATGCGCAGCGCATGGCAGAGGCCGGGTTGAAAGTGATGCGCGCCAATCAGGGGGCGTTGCAGCGGTTGCTGGACGGGTTGGGGCGGTTGATCGACCGGTAGCCGAGTCGTCGGACAGAAAAAGATCGCAGCCTGCGGCAGCTCCTACATAGGCTTGATGTTCATCCTGTAGGAGCTGCCGCAGGCTGCGATCTTTTGCTTTTACTGATCAGGTCGCGCTTTCAACTGCTCCTCTGCCGCCTTGGCCAGATCCGGTGGCAGGAAATCCTTGTCCGGGTTGTAGTTGGGATTGAGCCAGCGTGCCAGGGTTTGCAGATCCCCCGGATTCAACGTGCCGGCCTGCTGCTTCAAGCGCAGGTTGTCGAGGATGTAGTCGTAGCGGGTATTGTTGTAGTCGCGCACCGAGGTGTAGAGCTGACGCTGTGCATCCAGCACGTCGACGATGTTTCGCGTACCCACCTGATAGCCGATTTCAGTCGCTTCCACCGCGCTCTGGTTGGAGATGATCGATTGCTTGCGCGCCTGTACCTGCTCGACATCCGTGTTCACCGCGCGGTGCAGGTCGCGGGTGTTTTCCACGATGCTGCGGCGCAGGGATTCGCGTTGCTGCTCGGTCTGGTCCAGCTGAGCATACGATTGACGCACCTGGGAGTTGATCAAACCACCACTGTAGATCGGGATGTTCAGTTGCAGGCCCACGGTCGTTTGCTCGACGTTGCCACCGTACGGCAGGGGCTGGTTGTTCGGGTTGCTGAAGCCCAGTGCGTCGTTGTCGCCTTTCTCGTACTTGGCTATCGCGTCAACCGTTGGCAAGTGCCCGGACTTGCGCTGCTTGAGGGTCTGCTCGGCGGCGCTGACGGCATAGTTGCTGGCCAGCAGATTGAGGTTCTGCCTGCCCGCGGTTTCGACCCAGGCCTTGGCGTCGTTCGGTACTGGCGGCAGGATCGGCAAGTTATGGCTGATGCCCCAGATCGAGTTGTACTGACGGTTGGTCAGGGTGATCAATGCTTCAAAGGCGTCGTCCACCTGGCGCTGCGCAACGATGCGGTTGGCGCGTGCGGTGTCGTAGCTGGCTTGTGAGTTCAATACGTCGGTCTTGTCCGAGAGGCCGACATCGAAACGCTCATTGGATTGATCGAGCTGGCGTTTGAACGCCGCTTCTTCGGCCTTGGTCGAGGCCAGGTTGTCCTGGGTGCGCAGCACGTTGAAATAGCTGTCAGCGGTTTGCAGGATCAGGTTTTGCTCGGTCGCCGAGAGTTGCAGGGCGGCCTGTTCGTTGAATTCCTTGGCTGCCTGGAACTGGAACCAGCGATCAGCCCGGAACAGCGGCTGCGCCAAAGTGGCCTGGTAGGAATGAGCGTCGCGGTTGGACGTGGCGGACGGCTGATCGAGATCCGTACGCACCTCGGAAATATTTGCACCACCCGAGAGATTCGGCAGCAGCCCGGCGCGGGCCTGGGGTACGACTTCTTTCTGCGCGCCGTATTGGGCGATGGCAGCCGCCAGATCGGCGTTGTTGTTGACGGCTTCCTGATAAACACTGACCAGGTCCGTCTTGGCCGATAAGGGCACATCTGCTGCCCAGGCCATTCCGTTGGACGCACAAGACACGGCGAGGGCCAGTGAGAGTTTGCGCAGCATAGACGATCCCTAGAATTGATATTACAGAGGTAATTTGAGCGCCAAGGCTAAGGCCCTGCTTTGACAGCGTCAATGCGCGGCTCAGCGTAGCGAGTGTAGTTGTGCATTGGGGCTGCAACAATCCTGATACTGCGTGTTATTACGCCATTCATCATGGTGTTTGCCGTGGGGTTGGCGTTCTTTGCCGGTTGTGTCTAGACTGGCCGGGTTCTTGTCGGGGTGCCTTGCTATGAGGCTGAGATCGAATAATTTCGGATCCCGTTGAACCTGATCAGGTTAGCGCCTGCGTAGGGAACAAGATTTCTCGTCACCCGGCGAGTCCTCTTGTGCTTCGTCCGGGATGTTGTTCGACAATCGAACACCCCTCGAGTATTGAGCACAGCACAGCTGGTTTTCCAGCACCCGTGCGTCCATTCGTTTACAGGTTCGCTCCGACAAAAAATCCACTGCCTGGATGTGTGTCTGGAGAGCCCGTGATGACTACAAAATCAAAAATCGCAACCAATCTGAGTGACTCGGCCAAGGTCGATCAGCAATCGGTTCAGCCGTTTACCCGCTCGCAAAAAATCTATGTTCAGGGCACCCGCCCGGACATCCTCGTGCCGATGCGCGAAATCAGCCTGGACGTGACGCCGACCGACTTCGGTGGCGAGGTCAACGCGCCGGTGGTGGTGTACGACACCTCGGGCCCGTACACCGATCCCAATGTCATCATCGATGTACGCAAAGGCCTGGCCGACGTGCGTTCGCCGTGGATCGAATCCCGTGGCGATACCGAGCGCCTGAGCGGCCTGAGCTCGAATTTCGGCCAGGAGCGCCTTGCCGATCCGGAGCTGACCAAACTGCGCTTCGCTCACGTCAACAACCCGCGCCGCGCCAAGCCGGGCGCCAACGTCAGCCAGATGCACTACGCGCGCAAAGGCATCATCACCGCCGAGATGGAATACGTCGCCATCCGCGAAAACATGAAGCTGGAAGTGGCCCGCGCCGCCGGCCTGCTGGACCAGCAACACGCCGGCCACAGCTTCGGCGCCAGCGTGCCGAAAATCATCACCCCTGAATTCGTCCGTGACGAAATCGCCCGTGGCCGCGCGATCATTCCGGCCAACATCAACCACACCGAACTGGAACCGATGATCATCGGCCGTAACTTCCTGGTGAAGATCAACGGCAACATCGGCAACAGCGCCCTGGGTTCGTCCATCGAAGAAGAAGTGGCGAAACTGACCTGGGGCATTCGCTGGGGTTCGGACACGGTCATGGACCTGTCCACCGGCAAGCACATCCACGAAACCCGCGAGTGGATCATCCGTAACTCGCCGGTGCCGATCGGTACGGTGCCGATCTACCAGGCCCTGGAAAAAGTCGGCGGCGTGGCAGAAGACCTGACCTGGGAGCTGTTCCGCGACACGCTGATCGAGCAGGCCGAGCAGGGCGTCGACTACTTCACCATTCACGCCGGCGTGCTGTTGCGCTACGTGCCGATGACCGCCAAGCGCGTGACCGGCATCGTCTCCCGTGGCGGTTCGATCATGGCCAAGTGGTGCCTGGCGCACCACAAAGAGAACTTCCTCTACACCCATTTCGAAGACATCTGCGAAATCATGAAGGCCTACGACGTCAGCTTCTCGCTGGGCGATGGCCTGCGTCCGGGCTCGATTGCCGACGCCAACGACGAAGCGCAGTTCGGCGAGCTGGAGACCCTCGGCGAGCTGACCAAGATTGCCTGGAAACACGACGTGCAGTGCATGATCGAAGGCCCGGGCCACGTGCCGATGCAGTTGATCAAAGAGAACATGGACAAGCAGCTCGAATGCTGCGACGAGGCGCCGTTCTACACTCTCGGCCCGCTGACCACCGACATCGCGCCGGGCTACGACCACATCACCTCCGGTATCGGTGCGGCGATGATCGGCTGGTTCGGTTGCGCCATGCTCTGCTACGTGACGCCGAAGGAGCACTTGGGCCTGCCGAACAAGGATGATGTGAAGACCGGGATCATCACCTACAAGATCGCCGCGCATGCCGCCGATCTGGCAAAGGGGCACCCGGGCGCACAGATCCGCGACAATGCCTTGAGCAAGGCGCGTTTCGAATTCCGTTGGGAAGACCAGTTCAACCTGGGCCTCGATCCGGACACCGCGCGTTCGTATCACGATGAAACCCTGCCGAAGGATTCGGCCAAGGTCGCGCACTTCTGCTCGATGTGCGGGCCGAAATTCTGCTCGATGAAGATCACCCAGGAAGTCCGCGAGTATGCGGCCAACCAACGGATCGAAGCGGTCGACGCCGAAGTCGCCCAGGGATTGGCGGACCAGGCCGAGCGGTTCAAACAGGAAGGCAGTCAGCTGTACAAGAAAGTTTGATCTGACCTGAGGTCGGCGGTGCTTGCACCGCCGCCATCGCGATCAAAAGAACAACAAATGTCCCTCTGAGATAACACCCTTGAGCATTCAACCCAGCACTTACTCCCCGGATTCTGCGGTTCCGATCGACAAACGTGTCTTCGGCGGCCGCGATCTGTTTTCCCTGTGGTTCTCCCTCGGCATCGGCCTGATGGTTCTGCAGACCGGTGCATTGCTCGCGCCGGGCCTGGGCCTGTCCGGTTCGTTGCTGGCGATTTTTCTCGGCACCCTGGTCGGCGTTCTGCTGCTGGCGGCGGTCGGGGTGATCGGTAGTGACACCGGCCTGTCGTCGATGGCCGCGCTCAAGCTCAGCCTCGGTACCAAAGGCGCGAGCCTGCCGGCGGTGCTGAACCTGTTGCAGTTGATTGGCTGGGGTTCGTTCGAAATCATCGTCATGCGCGATGCCGCCAGTCTGTTGGGCACCAAGGCCTTCAATGAAGGCAGCCTGTTGTCCAATCCCATGCTCTGGACGCTGTTCTTCGGCGCCCTGGCGACCTTGCTCGCGGTCAGCGGACCGTTGACCTTCGTGCGGCAGATCCTGCGCAAATGGGGTATCTGGCTGCTGCTGGCTGCGTGCGCCTGGCTGACCTGGAACCTGTTCGCCAAGGCTGACCTGGCCGCGTTGTGGGCCCAGACCGGTGACGGTTCGATGCCGTTCGCCGTGGGCTTCGACATCGCCATTGCCATGCCGCTCTCGTGGTTGCCGCTGATCGCCGACTACTCGCGCTTCGGCAAGCGGGCGAAAAACGTCTTCGGTGGCACCGCCATCGGTTTCTTCATCGGTAATTTCTGGCTGATGAGCCTGGGCGTGGCCTACACCCTGGCGTTCGCGCCGAGCGGTGAAGTCAATGCCTTGCTGCTGGCGCTGGCTGGCGCCGGCCTGGGGATTCCGCTGCTGCTGATTCTTCTGGATGAATCGGAAAACGCCTTTGCCGATATTCACTCGGCAGCGGTGTCCAGCGGGATTCTGCTGCGCGCCAAAGTCGAGCACCTGGCGCTGGCCATCGGCGTTATCTGCACGCTGATTGCCCTGCTGGCACCGTTGGCCCAGTACCAGAACTTCCTGCTGCTGATCGGATCGGTGTTTGCACCGTTGTTCGGCGTGGTACTGGTGGACCACTTCATCCTGCGCAAGCGCAGCGCCCAGGTGGCCTCGGCCGCACTGCGCTGGCCGGCGCTGCTCGCCTGGCTAGGCGGGGTCAGCACCTATCACCTGTTGGCCAACCTGTATCCGGATGTCGGCGCAACCCTGCCGGCACTGGTGGTGGCAGGGTTGCTCCAGCTAGTGCTGGGCCGGGTCTTCAGTTACGGCCGGGAAACAGCTCGGGCTTGATGATGCCGTTCAGGCGAGGGTAGGGGATCTTCAGTTCGACGTGGCCCAGTGCGTAAGGTGCGATGGTGCTGGTTTCGTACTTGAGGATCACCCCGCCGTAGGTCAGCGCCACGTTCTGGGTTTTCTGGAACGGCCAGCTCTTCACGAACTCCGGTTCCTGATCGAGCTTGGTGCTGATCAGCCAGCTGTTGTGTGCCACCTGCGCGGCTTTCCAGAACGCGTCTTCCTGCCCCGGCACCAGCATGTCCGACAGCGTCAGCACTTTATGCTGCTGGCGCGAATAGTTGATGAAACCTCGACCTGGGGTGCCATGGGCACCGCCAGTGTCCAGGTAGCTGGACAATTCGATGATCACCAAGCCGTCATGCTGCTCACGTACCTTCGCTTGCAGATAGCTGCTGTTGCGCGGGCCGGCGGTGCGCAGAAACTCTTCGCGATAGGCCGCCAGGGTCGGCGCCACCGGGGCATCGGGCGAGGTGCGGGTCATTTGCAGCAGGCGCTTTTCGATGATGCCGTCCAGTGCAGGCTCGTCCGGAAAGTGCAGGGTGTCGATGTTGACCAGCGGGCAATCCGGGTTGTTGCAACCGGGCTTGAGTTGCTCGGAGGCATCGCGGGTGGTTTCCAGCGGCGTCCGATAGTTGGGCTGGAACAGGCTCGCGCAAGCGCCCAGGGTCAGGGCGATAGCGGCCACGGAGGCGATTTTGAAAAGCGACATGAGCGTCCTTTCTGAAACAGGGGAAGGCAAAAAGTTACCGGCTTCGACTCTCAACAAAGCAGTCAGTTCGCCACTAAGCTAATTAGAGTGGGTTTCGCCCTCACCGTCCATCCCGCTGACGGGAAAGGGGCTGCATCAAACGTCACGGGCGCGTTAGGATGGCGCGAAGTCGAGGCCCAGGAAAAGAAGCAGCCTCGAACAGGATTTGCAGTAAAGAGGATAGTCATGACGGATTTTGCCAACGCCATTCCGACCGCCGTTGATATCGTGCGGCGCGAAAAGTGCTACGAGGGCTTCTACAAACTCGAACGCGTGCACTTGCGTCACGAATTGTTCGCCGGGGGCATGAGCCGCGAGATCAATCGTGAAGTGTTCGTTCGCCATGATGCGGTCTGCATGCTGCCCTACGACCCGCAGCGCGATGAAGTGGTACTGATCGAGCAGTTTCGCGTCGGTGCCATGGGCAAGACCGACAACCCGTGGCTGATCGAACTGGTCGCTGGTCTGATCGACAAGGATGAAGTGCCGGAAGCAGTTGCTCACCGCGAGGCGCAGGAGGAAGCTGGGCTGGTAATCGGGGCGCTCTGGCCGATGCTCAAATACTTTCCATCGCCGGGCGGCAGCAACGAGTTCGTGCATTTGTACCTGGGGCGTTGCGACACTACCGGGGTTGGCGGCCTGCATGGGCTGGAGGAAGAGGCAGAAGATATTCGCGTCACGGTCTGGGCTTTCGAAGATGCCCTGCAAGCCGTGCGCGACGGACGTATTGCCAACGCGGCGAGCATCATTGCCTTGCAATGGCTGGCTTTGAACCGCGTTGAAGTGAGGGGGTTATGGTCGTAAACAAGCTGCGCGATCGCTATCGGGTGGACCTGGTGGGGCTGCAAGCGTCCTGCGAGGCGAACTACGCGCGTCTGATGCGACTGCTGCCGGACATGCGCAGCGAGCCCGCCGCGCGGCGCATCGCTGTGACCCATGGCGACCAGATGCTCGGTGTGCTGGCCCTGGAAGTGCTGCTGACCTGTCCTTACACCACGACCCTGCAAGTGCGTCAGGAACACAGCCTGCCGTGGCTGCCGGTGCCGCAGCTGGAAGTGCAGGTCTATCACGACGCACGCATGGCCGAAGTGGTCAGCGCCGAACATGCGCGACGCTTTCGCGGCATCTATCCTTACCCGAACGCCTCGATGCACCAGCCGGACGAAAAGGCCCAGCTGAACATGTTTCTGGGCGAATGGCTGAGCCATTGCCTGGCGCTGGGGCATGAGTACGAAGTAGTACGTTAGTTGTGAAGCGCAGTTGTGAACTATGTCCGGTTCACAGGTTTCCCCTTTCGATCATCCCCCAGCATAATTGCGGCACTTACCCATCCCCGTGATCACGCCCTGGGAGAACGCCTTGCCGAGCGTATCCACATTGACCACCGCCGATCCGGCGTTGCTGGTGCAACTCTCCGACAGCCACCTGTTTGCCGAAGCGGACGGCGCGTTGCTGGGCATGAACACCCGTGACAGCCTGCAAAAGGTCATCGAACTGGTGCGCGCGCAACAGCCGCGGATTGACTTGATCCTGGCTACGGGGGACCTGTCCCAGGACGGGACGCTGGAGTCCTATCAGCAGTTTCGCGACATGACGCGCCAGCTCGATGCGCCGGCGCGCTGGATTCCCGGTAATCACGATGAGCCGCAGATAATGGCTGAGGCGGCGGTGCAGAGCGCTTTGCTCGAACCTGTGGTGGATATCGGCAACTGGCGGGTCACGTTGCTCGATTCGGCGGTGCCAGGCTCGGTGCCGGGTTATTTGCAGGATGAGCAACTGCAGTTGCTCGTCCGCTCGTTGAGCGAAGCGCCGGAACGCCATCATCTGGTGTGCCTCCACCATCACCCGGTTTCGATTGGTTGCGCGTGGATGGAGCCTATCGGTTTGCGCAATCCCGAGGCGTTTTTTGAAGTGCTGGATCGTTTTCCACAGGTGCGTGCCGTGCTGTGGGGACATGTGCACCAGGAAATCGATCAATTACGTAACGGCGTGCGTCTGATCGCCTCGCCGTCGACCTGCATCCAGTTCGAACCCGGCAGCGAGGATTTCAAGGTCGGGGAACAGGCGCCAGGCTATCGCTGGTTGCGACTGCTGCCCGACGGGCGGCTGGAAACCGGTGTGGAGCGGGTCACCGGGTTCGATTTCACCGTGGATTACGGCTCCAACGGCTACTGACCCCCCCCCTGTAGGAGCGAGCTTGCTCGCGATTAGCCTGAGAACGCCGCGGGGCGCCAGGTTTTCACCGTTATCGTTGACGACCATCGCGAGCAAGCTCGCTCCTACAGTAAACTCCGCCTCTTTTAGCCGACGCACAGGGAGCTCAAATGTCCGGTTCGATCCTTTATATCCACGGCCTCAACAGCTCGCCGTTATCGAAGAAGGCCTGCCAGTTGATCGACGTGATGGAGCGTCTGGGCCTGAGCGAACACTTGCGCGTTCCAGCATTGCATCATCACCCGCGCCAGGCTATCGAGCAGCTGGAACAGGCGATTGCCGAGCTGGGGCGGCCACTGCTGGTCGGCAGCTCGCTCGGCGGCTACTATGCCACTCACCTGGCCGAGCGCCTTGGCTTGAAAGCCCTGTTGATCAACCCTGCCGTCAGCCCGCACCGGATGTTCGACGGCTTTCTGGGAACGCAGAAAAACCTGTATACCGATGAGACTTGGGAAATGACCCACGACCACGTGACGGCCCTGGCCGAACTGGAAGTGGCGGCGCCCCAGGATCCACTGCGTTATCAGGTATGGTTGCAGACAGCTGACGAAACGCTGGACTATCGCCTCGCCCAGCAGTATTACCGGGCATGCGCCTTGCGTATCCAGGCCGGCGGCGACCACAGTTTCCAGGGTTTTGCCGCGCAACTGCCGGCCATGTTGAGTTTTGCCGGCATTGGCGCCGATTTGTATCAGGCAATCGATTTCACCGCATTGTGAGCGATAGCCCCATGAATTCTTTTTTCACCGAACACTGACGACGAGACCCCATGGCCACTCCCAGCGCTAGCTCTTATAACGCAGACGCCATCGAAGTCCTCTCGGGCCTCGACCCGGTGCGCAAACGCCCCGGCATGTACACCGACACCAGTCGGCCGAACCACCTTGCCCAGGAAGTCATCGACAACAGTGTCGACGAAGCCTTGGCCGGGCATGCCACATCGGTACAGGTGATCCTGCATGCCGACCATTCCCTGGAAGTCAGCGATGACGGCCGTGGCATGCCGGTGGACATTCACCCCGAGGAAGGTGTTTCGGGCGTCGAGTTGATCCTCACCAAGCTGCATGCCGGTGGCAAGTTTTCCAACAAGAACTACCAGTTCTCCGGCGGCTTGCACGGGGTAGGTATTTCCGTGGTCAACGCCTTGTCCACCGAAGTGCGGGTGCGTGTAAAACGTGACGGCAACGAATACCAGATGACCTTCAAGGATGGCTACAAGGCCACCGAGCTGGAAATCATCGGCACTGTCGGCAAGCGCAACACCGGCACCAGCGTGTTCTTCGCGCCGGATCCGAAATACTTCGACTCCCCGAAATTCTCCATCAGCCGCCTCAAGCATGTGCTCAAGGCCAAGGCCGTGTTGTGCCCGGGGCTGCTGGTCAGCTTTGAAGACAAGGCCACCGGCGAGAAAGTCGAATGGCATTACGAAGACGGCCTGCGTTCCTACCTGGTGGATGCGGTCAGCGAATTCGAGCGCCTGCCGGACGAGCCGTTCTGCGGCAGCCTGGCCGGTAATAAAGAAGCGGTGGATTGGGCGTTGCTGTGGCTGCCCGAAGGTGGCGACGCGGTCCAGGAAAGCTACGTCAACCTGATCCCGACAGCCCAGGGCGGCACCCACGTCAACGGTTTGCGTCAGGGCCTGCTCGATGCCATGCGCGAGTTCTGCGAGTTCCGCAGCCTGTTGCCGCGCGGTGTGAAGCTGGCGCCGGAAGACGTCTGGGAACGCATTGCCTTCGTGTTGTCGATGAAGATGCAGGAACCGCAATTCTCCGGCCAGACCAAGGAGCGCCTGTCGTCCCGTGAAGCGGCGGCGTTCGTCTCCGGTGTGGTCAAGGATGCGTTCAGCCTGTGGCTCAATGCCAACCCGGAAACCGGCATGCTGCTGGCGGAGTTGGCGATCAACAACGCCGGTCGTCGCCTCAAGGCCAGCAAGAAGGTCGAGCGCAAACGCATTACCCAAGGCCCGGCGCTGCCGGGCAAACTGGCCGACTGTGCCGGGCAGGACCCGATGCGTTCCGAACTGTTCCTGGTAGAAGGTGATTCCGCCGGCGGTTCTGCCAAACAAGCGCGGGACAAGGAATTCCAGGCGATCCTGCCGTTGCGCGGCAAGATTTTGAACACTTGGGAAGTCGACGGCAGCGAAGTGCTGGCCAGCCAGGAAGTGCACAACATCGCGGTGGCCATCGGTGTCGATCCGGGCGCGGCGGACATGAGCCAGCTGCGCTACGGCAAGATCTGCATCCTCGCCGACGCCGACTCCGACGGTCTGCACATCGCGACCTTGCTGTGCGCCTTGTTCGTCCAGCATTTCCGCCCGTTGGTGGATGCCGGTCACGTCTACGTCGCGATGCCGCCGTTGTACCGCATCGATCTGGGCAAAGAGATCTATTACGCCCTCGATGAAGCCGAACGCGATGGCATCCTCGATCGTCTGGTGGCTGAGAAGAAGCGCGGCAAGCCGCAAGTCACCCGATTCAAAGGTCTGGGCGAAATGAACCCGCCGCAGCTGCGCGAGACCACCATGGACCCGAACACCCGGCGTCTGGTGCAGTTGACCCTGGAAGATTTCGAGGCTACCTCGGAAATGATGGACATGCTGCTGGCGAAGAAGCGCGCCGGTGACCGCAAGACCTGGCTGGAGTCCAAGGGCAACCTGGCCGAGGTGCTGGGCTGATGCGTCTGGGCTTTGCCCTGGCCTGTGGGTTGCTGCTGACTTCGATCACGGTATCTGCCGAGCCGGCGCCACAATTGCGCCTGTTGTCCGGGCATGTCGTTGATGGCATGCGCGGTGGCAACCTGTCCGGGCTGGCGCAGTGCGGTCATGATCTGTGGGCGGTTTCCGACCGCGACGATGACCAGATCTACCGCCTCGATACCAGCGAATCTGCCTGGCAGGCCGAAACGGTGCACATCGACGTACCGCTGGTGCCTGACAGCGGTTTGCCCTGGGGGCTGAAGTCTCGCGTCTGGGGGGCTTCGTTCGTGCGTGGCGGCGATCTGGACTTCGAGGGCATCACCTGCGACAGCGCCGGCAATCGTTACATCGTCAGTGAAGGCCATGCCGCTGTCTTGCAAGTGCCGCCAACGGGGCCCGCCGCCTGGCTGAAAATTTCGCCGATGCTGGTTCGCGAGGCGCGGGCCAGAGGTCTGCTATTGCAATTCAATGCGTTGTTCGAAGGGCTGGCGGTCAATCCGGCAGGCGATCAGATGTGGCTCGCCGCCGAGCGTCAAGGTCGCGGACTGCTGATGATCAAGCGCAAACAGACCCTGTGGGATTGTGATGGTGGTTGCGTGCTGCTGAGCGAGGCGGGCATGGAAATGCAGCCCGAGCAGTTTCCCCATGCCAAAGCTGCCTCGCGGGACTTCTCTGACCTGTCGCTGTTCAACGGCAAGCTGTTCACCCTTGAACGCGGCGCCTACCAGATCTGCCGCCGGGATCTGCAGACGGCCAAGGTCGAGCGCTGTTGGTCGTACGCTGCCGAGTTGTTGCAGGAAAACCGTCGTTATCCACAGAACTACGGGCTGGAAGAAGCGTTGATCGTGGATGCCGATGGCGCCTGGATCGGTGTCGACAATAACTTCGGTGCGCGCGTCGATGGTGAAGTCCGTCCGGTGGTCTGGCGCTTCGCTGCACCGGAAGGTGGCTGGAGTGCCAAGCCATGAGACAACAAACCCCGGGGCAGCGCATCGGCCGGGTGTTTATGGTGCTGGCCTGGTGTGCGGCGCTGTTTCTGGCCACGCGGTTTTTCGGCCAGTGGGAAGCGCGTCAGCAAAATCCGAATGTGGTGGTCAGTTCTGAGCAGGGCGAAGGTTTCATTGAGGTGAAACTGGTGAGCAACGCTCAGGGGCATTTTGTCGCCAGTGGTCAGATCAATGGTCAGCCGGTGGACTTCATGCTCGATACCGGGGCGACCGATGTGTCGATTCCGGCGGACCTGGCCAGGCGCTTGAAGCTCGAAGAAGGTTTCGGCGTGACCCTGAGTACGGCCAATGGCCTGAGCCAGGGCTATCGAACCCGTATCGAACGCCTGCAACTGGGCGACATCGTGCTGCGGGATGTACGCGCACTGGTGGCCCCGGGGTTGCATGGCGATCAGGTGTTGCTCGGCATGAGCGCACTGAACAAACTTGAATTTACCCAGCGCGGTGGCACCATGCTGCTGCGCCAGACAACGAACCGATGAGGCCCGCATGAGCGACTCCCTTGATCTCAGCCTGGACGGTGTAGAACGCCGGTCACTGGCTGACTTCACCGAAAATGCCTACCTCAACTACTCCATGTACGTGATCATGGACCGTGCCTTGCCGCATATCGGCGACGGCCTGAAACCTGTACAGCGCCGCATCATTTATGCGATGAGCGAGTTGGGGCTGGACGCCGATTCCAAGCACAAGAAATCGGCGCGTACCGTCGGTGACGTGCTCGGTAAATTCCACCCCCACGGCGATTCGGCCTGCTACGAAGCCATGGTGCTGATGGCGCAGCCGTTCAGCTATCGCTACACACTGGTCGACGGTCAGGGTAACTGGGGCGCGCCGGATGATCCCAAGTCCTTCGCCGCCATGCGTTACACCGAAGCGCGGCTGTCGCGTTATTCCGAAGTGCTGCTCAGTGAGCTGGGCCAAGGCACGGCGGACTGGGGGCCGAACTTCGACGGTACGCTGGACGAGCCGCTGGTCTTGCCGGCCCGTCTGCCGAACATTCTGCTCAACGGCACCACCGGTATCGCCGTGGGCATGGCCACCGACGTTCCGCCGCACAACCTGCGCGAAGTCGCCACCGCCTGCGTGCGCTTGCTCGACGAGCCCAAGGCCACGGTCGAACAGCTCTGTGAACACATCCAGGGTCCGGACTACCCGACCGAAGCGGAAATCATCACCCCGCGCGCCGACCTGCTGAAAATCTACGAAACCGGTCGCGGTTCGGTGCGCATGCGCGCCGTGTATCACATCGAAGACGGCGACATCATCGTCACCGCGCTGCCGCATCAGGTCTCGGGCGCCAAGGTGCTGGAACAGATCGCCGCGATGATGCAGGCCAAGCCGTCCAAGGCCCCGCAAATTGCTGACTTGCGTGATGAATCCGACCACGAAAACCCATGCCGGATCGTGATCATTCCGGGGGCGCGGAAAAACTTCGATCACGATGCGCTGATGCAGCACCTGTTCGCCAGCACCGAGCTGGAGTCGAGCTACCGGGTCAACATCAACATCATCGGCCTGGACGGCAAGCCGCAGCTGAAGAACCTGCGCGCGCTGCTGGTCGAATGGCTGGAGTTCCGGGTGCAGACCGTACGTCGTCGCCTGCAATTCCGCCTCGACAAGGTCGAGCGTCGCCTGCACCTGTTGGACGGTTTGTTGATTGCCTACCTCAACCTGGATGAAGTGATCCACATCATCCGTACCGAGGAGCATCCGAAAGCCGCGCTGATCGAGCGTTTCGCCCTGAGCGAAATCCAGGCTGACTACATCCTCGACACCCGTCTGCGTCAGTTGGCGCGACTGGAAGAGATGAAGCTGCGTGCCGAGCAGGATGAACTGCTCAAGGAGCAAGCCAAGCTGCAAGCCCTGCTGAGCAGCGAAGCCAAGTTGAAAAAACTGGTGCGCAGCGAGCTGATCAAGGACGCGGAAACCTACGGTGATGACCGCCGGTCGCCTATTGTTGAGCGTGCTGAAGCCAAGGCGCTGACCGAGCACGATCTGCTGCCGAACGAGAAAGTGACGGTCGTGCTGTCGGAAAAAGGCTGGATTCGCTCCGCCAAAGGCCACGAGATCGACGCCACCGGGCTTTCCTACAAGGCCGGGGACGGCTTCAAGGCGCTGGCGGCCGGACGCTCCAACCAGTTCGCGGTGTTTATCGACTCCACCGGCCGCAGTTATTCGGTGGCCGCCCACACCTTGCCGTCGGCCCGTGGCCAGGGCGAGCCACTGACCGGTCGCCTGACGCCGCCGCCAGGGGCGAGTTTCGAATGCGTGCTGATGCCCGAAGACGATGCGCTGTATGTGATCGCCTCCGACGCCGGCTACGGTTTCGTGGTCAAGGGTGAAGACCTGCAGGCCAAGAACAAGGCGGGCAAGGCGCTGTTGAGCCTGCCGAACAACGCCAAGGTCATGCTGCCGCGCCCTGTGGCCGATCGTGAGCAGAACTGGCTGGCGTCGGTGACGACCGAAGGTCGCCTGCTGATCTTCAAAATCAGCGACCTGCCACAATTAGGTAAAGGCAAAGGCAACAAGATCATCGGGATTCCCGGTGAACGTGTGGCCAGTCGTGAAGAGTATGTGACGGACATCGCCGTATTGCCGGACGGTGCAACACTGGTGTTGCAGGCCGGGAAACGTACCTTGTCACTGAAAGCGGACGACCTCGAACACTACAAGGGTGAACGTGGCCGTCGTGGCAACAAGTTGCCGCGTGGCTTCCAGCGGGTAGATGCGCTGCTCGTCGAAAACCTCAATTAGGCGACTTAGAAGCGCCGAACTACGAATTAACCCGTAGTTCGGCGCTTTGCGCTGGAGTCGGAACGCATATTCACGGATGATATGGCCTTTCAAGCGCCGGCATTGCCGCGCGTTCTTCATATTTGTTGAGTATTTTCACTGTGGTCAGCCTTTTAGCTACCACCTGGATGGGACGATGACTGCTCTGCGCCTTCCTTTTATTCTTTTGCTCGCCGGCGTTCTTGGCCTGGCGGGTTGCAGCGTTCACCAGCCGGTGTCGTTGTATCAGCTGGACGCTGGTAGTCCGGTTCAGCCTGCACAGAACGCGGGCATGGCGGTATTGTTGGGGCCGGTCACCGTGGCTGACTACCTGCAGCGCGAAACCCTGTTGCAGCGTCAGCCGGATGGCAGCCTGCAAGCCTCGACCGACGGTCGTTGGGCTGGCAGCCTTTCGTCGGATATCGATCAGCTGCTGCTGCGTCAGGTCGCAGGTCGCCTGGACAGCCAGCGCGTAGTGCTGGCCCCGGCGACAGTGGGTTTCACCCCGGACGTTCAGGTGCTGCTGACCATCACGCGGCTGGACTCGGGTGAAAAACAACCGGCGATCCTCGACGCGCAATGGCGCCTGATCGACCGTCGCGGGCAGGTCCGCGACAACCGCATCGTCCATTTGCAGGAACAGCATGCCGGTAGTACGGCGGCTCAGGTCCAGGCGCAGGGCGTGTTGCTGCAACGCCTGGCCGAGCAACTGTCGGTGGCGCTCAAGCCGCTGGCCAATCAGCCGCCGATCGCCGACGTCCCGCGCAAGCCGGCAGCCAAGGCGGCAGCACCTGCGGTAGAACAGGAAAAGCAGCCGAAGATCCCGATGGCTGCGCCGATTCGTACGGATATGGAAGTGTTCCGCTTCTAAGCCTGGACTGAGTCCATACAAAGCCCGCCCTGTGCGGGCTTTGTAGTTTCTGCGGGCTGGAGATCTTTAGCGTCAGTTCCGGCTTCATCGCGAGCAAGCTCGCTCCCACACTTGATCCGGGTTAGCCCAAGAGTGTGCTCACTGAAGATCCCCTGTGGGAGCGACGGTGCGGCGATCCGACCTGCTCGCGAAGAGGCCAGAACAGGCCACAAAAAAGCCCGCAGACGATCACTCATCTGCGGGCTTCCAGGTTTAAAGGCTATAAGATCGCAGCCTTCGGCAGCTCCTACGCCCGACGCTCGTGCATCCGTGCCAATTGCCGTTCCAGCATCGATGGATACGGCTCCATCAACCGTTCCACGCAGCATGCACCTTCAGGGCTGGCAATCGGGCGGATCCGTGCGCGCTGGCGGATCAACGCGTCATCGCTGATCTTGCGTTCCACCAGCAGCAGGTTGCGGCTGTGTTGCGACAAGGCGAGGGCGTCCTGGGCTGGGTCGGTCAGCAGCAGGTCGATCTGGCTCAGGCCAAACAGTTCGTCGCCCAGGGTCAGGCCCAGCTGCAATTGCAGGGTGATGCCGCTGTCCGCGACTTCGATCTGCAACTGGTGGCCCAGGGCCCGCAGCAGCTCGCCACAGCAAATGGCGTTAGTCAGGTAATCGTCACCGCAGTCTTCCGTGTGGAAGAGCATCAGCGTGCTGCCGTCGTTCAAGGTCTCCACTTCGCCTTGATACAGCGATGCGGCCTGATCGAGGCAATCGCGATAGCGTTCGAGCAGTTCTTCAAGACGCGCCCGCGGCAGGCGTCGCAGTTGCTCCTGGGAACCCAGTTGCACTGCCAGCACCGCGCTGTGCTGTGGTACGCTCGGCGTGGCCTTGCGAATCACCGGTTGTGGGGGGCTGTCCAGCGACTCGTCGCGCAGATCGGCGAACGGGTCTTCATCATCGTCGTCTTCGACGGTGCTGACGATCTGCCGTGGCGCTGGCTTGAGCGCCGCTACCGGGCGGCTTTCGTCGAAACTCGGGTCGCGCAGGTTACGGACTTCGAAGGCCGGGTCGGCCTCGTCATCCGTGTCGTCGAATTCCGGTTCCGGATCCGGCACAGGGGCGGGCTCCGGGGCGAAGTTGGCGTGCAGCTGGCGCGCCAGGTCGCCGATTTCGTCCTGGCGGTCGGTGGCCGGGGTGTATTCATCGATATTGCGCAGCCATACCCGCAATTGCAGCAGCGGCGTGGAGAGATAACGCCCCATGCGCAGGCTCAAGGCCAAAGACAGGGCCAGCAGGATGGCGCTCAGGATGCCCATGCTTTGCAGGCTGATGGTCATCGGCTGCTGGAACTGGTCCATGTCCAGGCTGATGCGCAATTGCCCGGCGGTTACGTCCTGGAAGGTGATCTTGCTTTGGTACATGCCCTCGGCTTCGCCCAGCAGGCCATGCTTGGGACGCTGGCCGGATTCGGCGAGGATGCGGTTGTCCGGGCTGTAGATGGCGGCGTGGGCCACCAGCTTGTTCTTGGTCAGGTTATTGAGCAGCACGTTGAGGCTGAGGATGTCGTTGGACACCAACAGCTCGGTGGCCGACGTGGCCGTCTGCGTGGTCAGGCTTTCGCCCAGCGCATCTGCCTGCTCGTGCATGGCCTGCTTGAACTGCAAGCCCATCACGCCGGCATAGATGACCAGGGCCAGGGCGACCAGGATCACGTTATGGCTGGCGATGCGCAATGCAATCGGTACACGGCGGTGGCGCAGTGCCCGGAAGATCAGCAGGAAGAAGTTGTCGGTTTTTACTGGCGTGGGCCGGTTCACTTGAGCTCGGCTCTTTTGTCCGTGAAGTTGACGCGCAGTATAGCGACAGGCCCTAGGCCGTCAAAGCGCTCACGGTGCCCGATGGTCACTGAAAGTGGGTAGAATGCGGTTTTTTTCCACCTGCGGGGGTGCGCCTTGCGCGAAATCGTCCTGATAAACATCACGGGAGTCGACCGTCCGGGTCTGACTGCGGCCATTACCGGCGTTCTGGCCCAGGGTGGTGTGAACATTCTCGACATCGGTCAGGCGGTGATCCACGACACCTTGTCGTTCGGCATCCTGGTTGAAATTCCCGATACCGAACAAGGCAAGTCCGTGCTCAAGGACATCCTGTTCAAGGGCTATGAGCTCGATCAACAGGTGCGTTTCACGCCGGTGTCCGAACAGGATTACCAGCAGTGGGTCGGCAACCAGGGCAAAAAGCGCCACATCGTGACCCTGTTGACCCGCAAGGTGACAGCCGGGCAGTTGCAGGCCGTGAGCTCGATCACCGCCAAATATGGCTTGAACATCGACCATATCGATCGCTTGTCCGGGCGCATGCCGCTGGATACGCCGGCCGACAAGGGCAAGGGCTGCATCGAGTTTTCCGTGCGTGGCGAAGCGGCTGATCCGCAGGCGCTGCGTGCCGAATTCCTCAGCGTTGCCCAGGAACTGAACGTCGATATCGCCTTCCAGGAAGATTCGCTGTTCCGTCGCAACCGTCGCCTGGCGGTGTTCGACATGGATTCAACGCTGATCGAAGCCGAAGTGATCGATGAACTGGCCAAGGCGGCCGGTGTGGGTGACAAGGTTTCGGAAATCACCGAGCGGGCGATGGCCGGTGAGCTGGATTTCCGCGCCAGCTTCAAGGAGCGTTTGGCCTTGCTCAAAGGTCTGGACGTCAATGTGCTGGACTCCATCGGCGCCTCGCTGCGGCTGACCGAAGGTGCTGAAACCCTGTTCGCCGAACTCAAGCGCCTGGGTTACAAGACCGCCATTCTCTCGGGCGGTTTCACCTACTTTGCCAAGCAATTGCAGGCCAAGCTGGGTATCGACTACGTGTTTGCCAACGAACTGGAAGTGGTCGACGGCAAGGTCACCGGCGTCGCCATCGAGCCGATTGTYGATGCGCAGCGCAAGGCGGATTTGCTGAAGGAACTGGCACACAAGGAAGGCTTGCGCCTGGAGCAGACCATTGCGGTAGGCGATGGTGCCAACGATCTGCCGATGCTGGCGATTGCCGGGTTGGGCGTGGCATTCCGCGCCAAGCCGCTGGTCAAGCAGTCGGCGAAGCAGGCGATTTCCACCCTCGGGCTGGATGGCGTGTTGTATCTGCTGGGCTTCCGCGATCGCGACGGCCAGCTCTAGGCACCACAAATAAATGTGGGAGCGAGCTTGCTCGCGATAGCGGTGTATCAGTCAACGAAGATGTCGACTGACACTATGCAATCGCGAGCAAGCTCGCTCCCACATTAGATCTCTACAGATCAGGCCTTTGGCAGGCCCATGCCCTGGCCCATCTGCACCGCTGTACCGGCGGTCATTTCTTCAGCCCACTTCACCTGATCCGGCCCGAACAGCACGACGGCGGTCGAACCCAGCTTGAAGCGGCCCAGTTCTGCACCTTTTTCCAGGTGGATCGGCGCGCGTGCGGCTTCGTCGTAGCGGAAGGTTTTCAGCTCGCGCTTCGGCGGCGTGACCAGGCCGGCCCAGACGGTTTCAATCGACGCAACAATCATCGCGCCCACCAGCACCACGGCCATCGGTCCGCGCTCGGTGTCGAAAATGCACGCTACGCGCTCGTTGCGGGCGAACAGTTCCGGAACGTTTTCAGCGGTGGTCTGGTTGACCGAAAACAGCCGGCCCGGGATGTAGACCATCTCGCGCAGGGTGCCGGCCAGAGGCATGTGCACGCGGTGGTAGTCCTTCGGCGAGAGGTAGATGGTCGCGAAGTCACCACCCATGAACGGCGCAGCGTTTGCCGCATCGCCACCCAACAGTTCCAGCACGCTGAAACTGTGACCCTTGGCCTGGAACACACGACCGTGCTCGATCGGGCCAAGCTGGCTGATCGCGCCGTCGGCCGGGCTGAGGATCGTGCCCGGGGTCTCGTCCAGAGGACGGGCACCGTCTTTCAGTGCGCGGGTGAAGAACGCGTTGAAGTGCTCGTAGGCGGTCAGGTCTTCGACCAGCGCCTGGGACATGTCCACCTGATAACGCTTGGCGAACCAGGCGGTAAAGGCATTCTTGAACCAGCGCACGCGGCATTCGGCGATGCAGCCGGCCAGTCGCGAGAGCAAGTTGTGGGGCAGCAGGTACTGGCTGACGATAAACAGACGCTTGTTCATTAACTGTCCTTAAAAACCTTAAATCTCTACGGGCGTGTCGGGATGATTACCCCACTCGCCCCAGGAGCCGGCGTAGCCTTTGACCCGCGGATAACCGAGAGCCTTGGCCACCAGATAGGTGAAGCCAGAACGATGGTGAGTCTGGCAGTGGGTAATCACTTCTTTGTCTTTGCTGATCCCGAGTTGTTCGAGGATCTGCGGCATGTCGGTGCGGATGCGCAGATGGCGTGCCTGATCCATGCCGGCGGTCCATTCGAAATTGACCGCACCGGGAATGTGTCCGCCCTTGGCCGCCAACACTTTCTCACCCGAATACTCCAGCGGCCCGCGCGCGTCCCAGATTGCCAGGTCGGCGGCGCCGAGGCGGCTTTGCAGGTATTCGCGGGTGGCGGTGGGTTCGTCGTGCAAGGTCAGTGGAACCGGGCCGCCAACAGGTGGCGGGATCTGGATCGACATGGGCAAACCTTCTGCCAGCCAGGCCCGCAGGCCGCCGTCGACATAGTGGTACTTGCTGTGGCCGATAACATCCAGCAGCCAGATGAAGCGTCCGGCCCAACCGCCGCCTTCGTCGTCATACACCACGTAGACCGCATCGGGGTTGTGTCCCAGCTCACCAAACAGCGTTTCGAGTGCTGCCAGCGGGGGCATCAGACCCGGGGCGGGCGCCTGGCCGAGTTGCGTGCGTTTCGGATCGACAAAGCGCGCGCCGGGTATGTGCCCTTCGGCATAGCGGGCGGCACTGGTCAAGTCCACCAGGATCAGTTGGCGGGCGTCGAGGCGAGGGAGCAAGTCGCTCGGCTCGATCACCAGCGGCAAGCCAGAGAAGTCAGACATGTGAGGTCTCCAGAGCACAAAAGGGAGGATTGTAACGCAGCTTATTGGCCTCGGTGGCTAAAGCTGTGCAGGGCTTTCTCGATGCACTGCGCGGTTTTACCGAAGGCCTGTACGGAAATTTCCGAAAACGGCCCGCCGCCTTGATCCGCCACGACGATCATGATCACCCGGCCATTGTTGACCAGCGAGCGCAGCAGCAGGTGTTCGCCGCTGAACTGCGAACGCAGGCTATTGGGCAGCAGGGCCGAGAATTGCGCGTTGTTGGCTGGCGTCAGGCGCACCTGGGCCTGTTGCGCGAGCAGGCGTTGCAACACGTTGCTCTGGCTGACCACGAAGTTCAACCCGGCCGCTTCCTTCGGCAGGCCGGCCGTCTGGTGCACGCGCAGATTGGCGTGGGTGCGGTCGGCCATCAGGATCATTACCCGGCGCATGCCGCACGCTGCGAGGGCATCCCGGGCGGCGATGGTCAGGTGCATGGCGTTGGTGAAGCGACTCGGCTCGACCAGCAATTCGGCACATTGCTTGCGCCACTTCGCCAGGTCTTCGGCGGTGGGTGCCGAGGCCGGCAGCAGCCCGGCGTGGACACGGTTCATGCCCCACGGCCAGATCAGCGATTCGGCGGGGTGCCAGAGGTCGGGCATGGCGTGTTGGCGTGCGCTGTTGGCGGCTTGCTGGTGCAATTGCTGTTGCACCTCATCCATCGGCATTTTCAGGTAAAGGCTGGTCAGGTACTGCCAGCGCTCACTGTGCGGGCTGTCCCAAGCGTGTTGCGCCGACAGTGCCAGCCCATTGGCCAGCAATACTGTATTGGCCGGTTGATTGAGCCAGCGACGCAGGGTCGGATCGTCATCGAGGCTGTTCTGCTGGCGCAATGGATGCTCGCTGTCACGGGCGATGCGCAGGACTTTCACCAGTTCCCGCTGTTCAGTGAGCAACAGGCGATAACCCTGCTGCACCCAGATCGGCAAGCGCCAGACCTCCACCAGCGCCTGGCCGATGTCCAGCAGGCGTACGCCAAACAATTGCTTTTCGACTTTGCGTGCCGACTCACCCTTATGGATGACCCGCATCTCCCATTCTTCGAGCAGTTTCGGATGGGTCAGCGCCAGCGGCCACAGCGGCGAAAGAAACAGCAGGCTGCCCCAGTGGATGTCCTGCCACAGCCGCGCCAGGCGACTGGCAAAAAAACCGTTGGCCTGTTGCGTGGCGTGCTGGCTGATCATCTGCAGCTGACGCAAGGCTTTGGGAATCTCGGACTGGGGTTCGGCCGGCAGGCGCGCGAGCAGCTCTTCGGTGCGCTTCAGGCCGAGGCGATTGATCGCGATCTCAAGGTTTTCCGCAGGCTCGGTCATGCCGCCGTGGGTGTGCCGGTTGGCTTCGCGAATCACACACAAGGCCAGGGCCGGGCTGCCTTGCATGAGGTCGGCGATGTCGCGCAGCGAGCTGCGATTGTCGCGGATGGCCTTGCAGACCCGGTCGTGGCTGGCTTGCGGAACCGGCAGGCGTACGCCATCGAGCAGCTTGACCCAGCCTTCGAGCGTCGTCGGTTTTAGCGGTGGAACGTTCGTTTCGTTAACCATGGTGGGAGGCGATCATCGTCAACATTACCTATGCCCGGATGGGGTCAAATTAGCTTTTCGCCTGAACGGGCTATAGTCTGGCGCAGTTTTGCCGATAAGGAGAAGAAGAGATTTTTTAACTTCCGAATATGACCTTGAACCCGACTCAGTAAGTGCTCTCCTAACCTATGGCTAAAATTATCGGCATCATCGTCGTATTCGCGAGCGTGCTCGGCGGATACGTGCTTTCCCACGGCAAGATTGCCGCCCTGATCCAGCCTTTCGAGGTCATGATTATCGGCGGCGCCGCCCTCGGCGCATTCTTGCAGGCCAACCCCGGCTACATGACGATGCACGTGCTCAAGAAGTCCCTGAGCATGTTCGGTTCACGTTTCAACCACGCCTTCTACCTTGAAGTGCTGGGCCTGATCTACGAGATCCTCAACAAGAGCCGCCGCGAAGGCATGATGGCCATCGAAGGCGACATCGAAGATGCCGCCGCGAGCCCGATCTTTGCCAAGTACCCGACCGTTCTCAAGGACGAGCGCATGACTGCGTTCATCTGCGATTACCTGCGCATCATGTCCTCCGGCAACATGGCTCCTCACGAGCTGGAAGGCCTGTTCGACATGGAGCTGTTCAGCCTCAAGGAAGACCTGGAGCATCCATCCCATGCCGTGAACGGCATCGCCGATGCCATGCCCGGTTTCGGTATCGTCGCGGCGGTACTGGGTATCGTGGTGACCATGGCTTCGCTGGGTGAAGGCGACCAGAAGTCCATTGGCCTGCACGTAGGTGCGGCACTGGTCGGCACCTTCTTCGGTATTCTCGCCGCCTACGGCTTCTTCGGCCCGCTGGCCCATTCCCTGGCCCACGATGCCAAGGAAGAGCTGAACGTCTACGAAGCCATCAAGGCCTCGCTGGTGGCTTCGGCTTCCGGCATGCCGCCATCGCTGGCCGTGGAGTTCGGGCGCAAGGTGCTGTACCCGGCACACCGTCCTAGCTTCGCCGAGCTGGAACAAGCGGTTCGCGGTCGATAAGCCATGGAAAATAACCAGCCGATAATCATCAAGCGCGTCAAGCGCATCGCCGGCGGGCATCACGGAGGCGCGTGGAAAATCGCCTTCGCGGACTTCGCCACGGCGATGATGGCGTTCTTCCTGGTGTTGTGGCTGCTGTCCACCGCCACACCGGAACAGAAAATTGCCATCGCCGGATACTTCAAGGACCCGATCGGCTTTTCCGAAAGCGGCACGCCCTACATCATCGATCTGGGCGGCACGCCGACCATGGCGCCGGAAAACACCCTCAACCCCGAGGTGAAGTCCCAGCCACAGCCGGACAAGGTCACCATCGATACCGACCAGGTCGAAGGCATGGCCGAGCAGGTCGAAAAAGAACGCCTCGAGTTGTTGCTGCAAGAACTGCAGAACAAGGTCGAAGAAAACCCGCAGATGCAGAAGTTCAAGGATCAGATCCTGTTCGAAATCACCCCGGACGGCCTGCGTATCCAGATCATGGACGCGGAAAACCGCCCGATGTTCGACTCGGGTTCGGCCCGTCTGAAACCGTATTTCGAAGACATCCTGCTGGCCATGGCCGACACCATCAAAGCGGTGCCGAACAAGATCAGCATCAGCGGCCACACCGATGCCAAGCCATACACCGGCACCGGTGATTTCGGTAACTGGGAGCTTTCGGCCAATCGTGCCAATGCCGCACGTCGTGCTCTGGTGGCGGGCAGCTATCCGGATGCTCAGGTGGCGCGGGTGGTCGGCTATGCCTCGTCGGCCCTGTTCGATCGCGAGCATCCGTTCAACCCGGTGAACCGTCGTATCGACATCGTCGTACTGACGAAGAAAGCCCAGCGTGCGATCGAGGGATCGCAAGGTGCGGAGCCTGCTGTTGATGCGCCGCAAGGTTCGGCTGCTCCGGAAGCCACACCGGCTACACCGGTCGATCCAAACGCGTTGCCGGCGGATAAGGAACCGCTGCCGGCTCACGAACTTCGGGAGCGTCTGAATCTGTTTGATGACCCGGCGCCGAAACCGGGTGAGCCAGCCAAACCGGCTGAACCGCCCAAGCAGTGACCGAAAAAAGCCGACAGCGATGTCGGCTTTTTTGTACTTGTAAGAATGAATTCAGATCCGCTGCATTGCGAGAAAACTCAAGGAATGAGGTTTGGTCCGAGAATTGTGTAGGACGGGTCTGAGAGCCGTAAACCGGGTTTTACTTCGCTTGGGGCCTCGGTACAGTTCGCCTGTCGCCGACGAATCGGTGATCGACTTTAGCCGGTCGTTTGAGAGGAATGCACAAGCGCCCGTATAATCGCGGCGCTTTTTGCTGCCTGACATATGTCTATGGTGGCTGTGCGTGGGACGCCTTCGGGTGTGCCGGGTTCCTCTGACCGGTCGGCTAACCCGCGTACAGCTGCCACCCCATTCGATTAGCCGCGAAAAGGGTGGGAGTTTCATCTTTCAGACGGAATTCAAACCATGTCCAAATTCCACCCGCTCCAAAGCAACTTCAGCGTCGGGAGCACGCTGTACATCGACACTGAAGCTCGAGCTTCCGATCTTCTCGAAACCGCCACTCACCGAATCAAGGCCGCACGCAACCTGCTCAACAGTGTCACCTGCTTGTGCGTGAAAGATGCTGAAGGTCACGATTTGGAACATTTCGCCAGTGCTGCACACATACTGATACAGGAGGGCTGTGACGCGTTGGATGCGCTGGGCTGGAAGCTGGAAAAGACCGCACGCTGAAAATAGAAAGCCGCAATGTTCGCGGCTTTTTTTGTGGGTGCTGTCTTTTAGAATCCGCGGATGATTCTGGATTTGAGATCGGCGTGAAAGCGATCCGCATTGGATTTGTTAACGCTGCGCACCGACTCGCTACCAGTCACCGACTCTAGTGACATCGAGCGCTTGAGCGTCGACTCGTTGCGATAAGCATCGATAAAGAACTCGATGTCCCGGTCGCTGCTCAGCTTCGGCCATTTATCGAGGTACAGCGGCAGCTCTGTCGGGCCTGTCCTGTACGAGCAGATGCGCCGATTCGTGATGGTCGCCTCGCCGATTTCGAACGGCACCCACCAGGACAGCGCGGTTTTCTCCGACACCACTGCCAGCAGGTGCGTGCATTCGCTGATGTTGCGGGTGATCACTCCGGTGATGTCATCGGTGGTCTGGGATTCGGGATCCAGTACGTCGAGGTAGGTCTTGATGTTGGCCTGGATCAGGCGCGCGTTGATTTTGACCGCGTGGGCGCGATCCATGTGGCGGTAGCTGATAAACACTGGCATCAGAAATGTCCCTTGATCGCGAGTTCGCGGTAGTAGGCGCCGAGGGCGGTGAGGCGGCAGCCGGTGGAGTGGATGGCGGCGTAGTACATGTGTTCGGCGTCCACCGGTTCAACCAGGCTGTGGCGGTTGCACTTTTGCAGTTGGGCGAAGACCTCGCCCTGTTCCGGGTTGAACTCGGGTTCGGTGGGCTCAAAGCTGGGAGCGAGGGGGTACACCGACTCGGCTTCGGGAAACCATTCGGGGAGTTTGCGCAGGATTTCCTTGGGGATCAGCGGCGACACTTCGCGAAGGGAAATGAACTGCGAGACGTTGGTCTTGAACACCGGACGCTGCTCCCAGGCGTCGAGGGCGTTGTCGACAAACGAATAAAGGCTGCCGGGGGTGATCTTGCCCAGGATGTTCGCTGCTCCACCGTGCAGGGCCTGGAGCAACAATCCGGTGAACACGCCGTGCTGCACGCCCTCCATTGCCGGCTCTTCCTTTTTGCAGGCGGTCAGAATGGTCATGCCTTCGCCGACCACGCTGCCTTCGCTGCGCAAGGCGCGCAGTTCGCCGGCCGAGCCGCTCTGGCAACAGTCGAGAATGATCACTTTGTTTTTGATCTTCGTGGCTTTGCTCGCCCAGTTGAGGATGTCGCTGAGGCGAATCCCGTCCTTGGCGCTCTTGTAATCCTGCGGGATCAACATGCCTTCGTCGGTGTCGGTATCGAAGCTGCCATGGCCGGCGAAATACAGCAGCGCGACATTGCAGTCCCCGGAAAACAGCTCGCGGATCTGGTCCTCGAGTTTTTCCCGGCTCAGGTAGTCCTCGGCGGAGGTCAGTACGATGTTCTTGAAGTTCGGATCGCCATTGGCGTCGGTCTTCAGCACAGAGGCCATGGCCATGGCGTCATTGCTGCAGCCGCTCAGGCGCGACACATGGGTGTAGTCGTTGATGCCGATAAACAGTCCCTTGCGCATGGTTACACCGCCGTATGCTGGCGAATCGCATCGATGATGCTGTTGGTGTTCCACGCACATTCGGCATGTGCCGCGTCACGTACCACCGTGGAAATGCGCTCGGCACCGAACGGCTTGATCGCAATGATCACCTTGCCCATGCGCTGGGCGATCTCGATTTCCTTGTTGATCCACTTGCTGTAGGTGGAGTACATCCCGGCCATGATCAATACCGCCGAACACGGGCGAATCTTGTTTTCGATGGCCTCCTCGAGTTGTTTGTCGGTTTTCGCGCCGACAATCGGGTTGTCCGGTGGCACCGAAAAATTCTTGTAGGTGAAACCGGGCTTGGCGTTGAGCAGACGCACGAGATTGTCGTGGGCGTCGGAGTAGTTCCACGAGTGGCTGATGAACAGGTGGTAGGTTTGCATGGGTGTCCCTCGGAGTCGCTGGAGTGCGAAGAGGGTTTGAACTTAGGTGAATACAGGGCGGCCACAAGGTGTCGGCGCGGAAAGAGAAATGCCCTACAAGCGAGCGTGCGCACGCCTTACAGAAAAGTCTGATGTTTAAGCGGGGGAAGATCCAGCCACCGGCCGCCCGGCTGAATGCAGGGCGGTCGGTATGTCTGTTTAGTAGCCGTTTTCCGGCAGGCTGGCGATGATCGAGCGGTAGCTGTTCATCCGTTGCTGCTGCACGCGGCCGTTTTCAAGGGCCTTGAGCAGGGCGCAACCGGGTTCGCGGTCATGCTTGCAGTCACGGAAGCGGCAGGTGCCGAGCAGGTCGTTGAACTCGATGAAGCCGGCTTCGACATCGGCACGGCTGACATGGCCCAGGCCGAATTCGCGGATGCCCGGGGAGTCGATCAGCTCACCGCCGCCGGGGAAGTGGAACAACCGCGCGGTGGTGGTGGTGTGGGTGCCCTGGCCGGACAGTTCGGACAGCGGGCCGACGCGGGTTTCGACTTCCGGAAGCAGGCTGTTGACCAGCGAAGACTTGCCGACACCAGATTGGCCGACGAACACGCTGATGCGCCCGTCCAGTTGCGTCTGCAATTGCTCCATGCCGTTGCCGTGGTGCGCCGACACTTCCAGCACCGGATAGCCGAGGGTGCGGTATACGGCGAGCAAGGCATTCAGCGCAGGCGCGTTGTTGTCGTCGATCAGGTCGAATTTGTTCAGCAGCAATAGCGGCTTGATGCCCGCATGCTCGGCCGCCACCAGATAGCGGTCGATCAGGTTGGCGTGGGGTTCGGGCAGCGGTGCAAACACGATGACGATCATGTCGACGTTGGCTGCAACCGGCTTGAGCTGGCCACGACTATCCGGGCGGCACAACTCGGTGTTGCGCGGCAGTTGCGCCACGATCACGCCGATGCCCTGGTTGCCGGCACGCCAGACCACCTGATCGCCGGTCACCAGCGCCGGCAGGTTGGCGCGCAGGTGGCAACGGAATACCTGGCCGGCCAGTTCGCCGTCGCGGGCCTCGACCTCGACCTGCACGCCGAAGTGCGCGATCACCAGACCGTGCTGTTCCGGGCCCAGATCGCCGCCCTCAAGCGCCTCGACAGCCGAGGACTCGCGTTTGGCGGCGCGGGCAGCGCGTTCGCCCTGAATCTTTTCGATGCGCCAGTTTTGACGACGATTGAGTTGGCGTTTGGCCATGGGTGTTCCGTATCAAGAATGCAGCGATTAGGTAAAACGGCCGCGAGTTTAGCACGCCCGGCTACCGGCCTAGGCTAAACTGCGCAGCATTGCCTAGGAGCCGACACATGGAAAACTCGCAGAACCTGATCTGGATCGACCTGGAAATGACCGGTCTGAACCCGGACACCGACGTCATCATCGAAATGGCCACCATCGTCACCGACAGTGACCTGAACACCCTGGCCGAAGGCCCGGTGATCGCCATTCACCACAGCGACGAAATCCTCGCCGGCATGGACGAGTGGAACACCCGTCAGCACGGTGGTTCCGGGCTGACCCAGCGTGTGCGTGACAGCCGTATCAGCATGGCCGAAGCCGAAGCCGAAACCATCGCATTCCTGGAGAAGTGGGTGCCGAAGGGCAAGTCGCCGATCTGCGGCAACAGCATCTGCCAGGACCGTCGCTTCCTTTATACCCACATGAAATCTCTGGAAAGCTATTTCCACTACCGCAACCTCGACGTGTCCACGCTCAAAGAGCTGGCCGCGCGCTGGGCACCGGACGTACGTGACAGCTTCAAGAAGGGCAGCACCCACCTGGCCCTGGACGACATTCGCGAATCGATCGCCGAGTTGCAGCACTACCGCAAGCATTTCATCAAATTCTGATGGTGTCCGGCGAGGGCTTTCTCTTGCCCTCTTTTGGTGCCTGGGTGAACTGAGTAGACTGCGCGCCTTTTTGCAAGGATCGCCACCATGCTGCTGATGCTCTACCTGATCGCCATCACCACCGAAGCCATGACCGGCGCCCTGTCTGCCGGGCGTCGTGGCATGGACTGGTTCGGTGTGGTGTTGATCGCTTGCGTCACGGCGCTGGGGGGCGGGTCGGTACGCGATGTGCTGCTCGGGCATTACCCGCTGACGTGGGTCAAACACCCGGAATACCTGGTGCTGACCACGGCTGCCGCCATGATCACAGTGTTCACGGCGCGCTGGATGCGGCATTTGCGCTCGCTGTTTCTGGTGCTCGATGCCATGGGGCTGGTTGCGTTCACCCTGATCGGCTGCATCACCGCCCTGGAAATGGGCCATGGCATGTTGGTGGCCTCGGTCAGCGGCGTGATCACCGGCGTCTTCGGCGGCATCCTGCGGGACATTTTCTGCAACGATATTCCGCTGATCTTCCGGCGTGAGCTTTATGCCAGCGTGTCGTTTGCGGCGGCGTGGTGCTACATGCTCTGCATCTATCTGCAATTACCCGATGAACAATCGATTCTGATCACCTTGTTCGGCGGTTTTCTGTTGCGCTTGCTGGCGATCCGTTTTCATTGGGAAATGCCCAAGTTCGTCTACAGCGACGAAGCCTGACGTTCGGCGTGTTGCCGCAACGCCCATTCGACATGTTCACGCACCAGTTGCGAAGGATGTTCCCGTCGCGCCTTCAGCGCCTCCAGCACCGGAATCGTTGAAGGCGCATTGCCCAGGCCCACCGCCAGGTTGCGCAACCAGTTTTCGTAACCGGTCCGGCGCAGCGGCGAGCCTTCGGTGCTGCTCAGGAATTTCTCTTCATCCCACATGAACAGTTCGGCCAGCTGCGCGTTGTCCAGGTTGTGCCGCGGCTTGAAGTCGCTTTCACCGGACGGACGGGCGAAGCGGTTCCATGGGCAGACGATCTGGCAGTCATCACAGCCGAACACCCGGTTGCCGATCAGTGGCCGCAGGTCTTCAGGGATCGCGCCTTTGAGTTCGATGGTCAGGTAGGAAATGCAGCGCCGGGCATCCAGTACATAGGGGCCGACGAAGGCATTGGTCGGGCAGATGTCGAGGCAGGCGCTGCACCGCCCGCAGTGTTCGGTTGCGTGGGGCGGATCGACCGGTAGCGGCAAGTCGACGAACAGTTCGGCGAGGAAGAAATAACTGCCGGCCTTGCGATTCAAGACCAGGGTATTTTTGCCGATCCATCCAAGCCCCGCCTGTTCGGCGATGGCTTTTTCCAGCACCGGCGCGCTGTCGACGAAGGCGCGATACCCAAACGGGCCGATCTCTGCCTGAATTTTTTCCGCCAGTTGTTGCACGCGTTTGCGGATCAGCTTGTGGTAATCGCGACCCAGGGCATAACGGGAGACGTAGGCTTTTTCCGGTTGGGCCAACACTTTCGCCATTTGGGTGTCGCCGGCCAGGTAGTCCATGCGCAGCGAAACCACGCGCAAGGTGCCCGGCACCAGTTCTTCGGGGTGCGAGCGTTTGCTGCCATGGGCGCCCATGTAGTCCATTTCGCCGTGGTAGCCGGCGGCGAGCCAGCGTTCCAGGTGCTGCTCATGCTCGGCCAGGTCGAGGCCGCTGATGCCGACTTGCTGAAAGCCCAGCTCGCGGCCCCAGTCCTTGATGGATTGGGCGAGGGCGGGCAGGTCTGTGGTAATAGCGGGCATGAGACGAGAGAAACCGGAGCTGAGGTGCGTATAATTCTGCCAGACATCGGAGCCCGAAGACGCATGCCGCACACTAAAGATGAATTACCCGACGCGCTGTATAGCGCCGCCCAGGTGCGAGCACTCGACGCGAGCCTGATTTCCGCCGGCACAGCGGGCTTCGAATTGATGCAGCGGGCGGCGCGGGCGACGTGGCGCGCGCTGGTGCGGCAGTGGCCGACAGCGAACGAACTGAGCGTGCTGGCCGGACATGGCAACAATGCCGGGGACGGGTATCTGGTGGCGGCGCTGGCCAAGCGTGCCGGTTGGGCAGTGCGGGTACTGGCGGTGGGGGACCCTCAACGCTTGCAGGGCGATGCGGCGTTGGCCCATGCCGAGGCGGTGTCTGAAAAAGTGGTCATCGAGCCCTGGACCGCACAATCCGGATTGCGCGGTATTGTGCTGGATGCTTTGCTCGGCACCGGCTTGAGCGGCGACGTGCGTGAGCCGTATGCCAGTGCCATCGCCGCGATCAACGCCAGCGGATTGCCAGTTGCGGCGGTGGATATCCCTTCTGGGCTGTGCGCCGATACCGGCCGTGTGCTTGGCTGCGCAGTGTGTGCCGACCTGACGGTGACGTTCATCGGGTTGAAGCTGGGGTTGTTCACCGGTGAGGCGGCGGATGGGGTCGGCGAATTGGTATTCAATGACTTGCACGCCGATCCGCAGTTGATTGGCGGCGCAGCTTTCACCGCTCGTCGTTTGACTGCCGCAAACCTGCCGCGTCCAGCGCCCCGGCACCCGACCTCCCATAAAGGCCGCTTCGGCCATGTGCTGCTGATCGGCGGTGATCGCGGTTTCGGTGGCGCGATCCTGCTGAGCGCGCAAAGTGCGCTGCGCAGCGGGGCGGGCATGGTGTCGGTGGCGACCCGCAGCGAACACGTATCCGCCGCGCTGGCGCGGATCCCCGAGGCGATGGTGCTGGGCACTTCGTCGGCCAATCAGTTGATGGGTTTGCTTCAAAAAGTTTCTGTGTTGGTTGTCGGTCCGGGGCTGGGCCAGGCTGGCTGGGGGCACAGCTTGTTGTCGGCCGCCGCCAACGCGCCGCTGCCGCAAGTCTGGGACGCCGATGCACTGAATATGTTGGCTGAGGATCGTGTGAGTTTGCCCAAGAATTGCGTGCTCACGCCGCATCCGGGCGAAGCTGCGCGTTTACTCGGAATGAGTACGGCCCAGGTTCAAGCTGATCGACCGGCAGCAGCCCATGCCTTGAGTAAAAAATATACAGCGGTCGTCGTCCTCAAAGGTGCCGGCAGCCTGATCGCCCATCCCGACGGACGTCTGGCGCTGTGTCATCAGGGGCACCCGGCCATGGCCACTGCCGGTCTGGGCGACGTGCTGGCCGGTTTGCTCGGCGCATTGCTGGCCCAGGGCATGCAGCCATTCGACGCGGCCTGCCTGGCGGTCTGGCTGCACGCCAATGCCGGGGCGCAACAAGGAAAATCGGGCCGTGGACTGGCGGCCAGTGATCTGATCCCAGTCATTCGTCAGTTGTTGGAGGAGCAAGCACCGTGTCTGAAGTAACCCTGTACCTGGCCGATGAGCAGGCCATGAGCGACTTTGGCGCACGCATTGCCCAAATCACCCAAGGCCATGGCCTGATCTTCCTTGAGGGCAACCTGGGGATGGGCAAAACCACGTTGTCCCGAGGCATCATCCGCGGCTTTGGGCATGTTGGAGCAGTCAAAAGCCCGACCTTCACCTTGGTTGAGCCTTACGAGATCGGCGACATTCGCGCCTTCCATTTCGATTTGTACCGTCTGGTCGATCCGGAAGAGCTAGAGTTCCTCGGTATCCGCGACTACTTCGAAGACGATGCCCTGTGTCTGATCGAATGGCCCGATAAAGGTGCAGGCTTTTTGCCAAAGCCTGACCTGACCATTACCATTAGCCCGCAAGACAGCGGGCGTTCGCTGAAAATTTTATCCCAGGGCTCGCGTGGCGAGGCCTGGTGTGCCGCTTTGGCATTGGAATCCAAATAGATGATGGGGTTAGGTATGCGCTTTCGCGCGTTGGTGGCTGCCGTAGGGGTGTTGTTTTTGGCGGTAACCGTCGACGCTGTGGCCGATTCGAAGGTCAACAGTGTTCGTCTTTGGCGGGCACCGGACAACACACGACTGGTGTTTGACCTGACCGGCCCGGTGCAACACAGCGTCTTTACCCTGACGGCTCCGGATCGCCTGGTCATCGACATCAATGGCGCGACCCTCGGTGCGCCGCTCAACGTCAACACTTCGAACACCCCGATTACCGCCATGCGCTCGGCCCAGCGCACGCCGACCGACCTGCGGGTGGTCATCGACTTGAAAAAGGCTGTGACGCCGAAAAGCTTCTCCCTGGCGCCGAACGCCCAGTACGGCAACCGGTTGGTGGTCGATCTGTTCGATAACGCCGCGGATGCCGCGCCGCCTCCAGCGCCGACACCTTCTGTTGCCACGGTGCCGGCGGTTCCGGTCACGCCCGCGGAACCTGCAATCAAGCTGCCACCAGCCCCGGCCGGCAAGCGCGACATCATTGTGGTGATCGACGCCGGACACGGTGGCGAAGACCCGGGTGCATCGGGTTCTCGCGGGCAGCGTGAAAAAGACGTGGTGCTGGCCATCGCCCGCGAGCTGCAACGCCAGGTCAACGGCATGAAAGGCTTCCGTGCCGAACTGACCCGTACCGGCGACTACTTCATTCCGTTGCGCGGCCGTACCGAAATCGCCCGCAAGAAAGGCGCCGACCTGTTCGTCTCGATCCACGCCGACGCCGCGCCTTCTGCCGCCGCTTTCGGTGCTTCGGTATTTGCCCTGTCTGATCGCGGTGCCACTTCGGAGACGGCCCGTTGGCTGGCCGACAGCGAAAACCGTTCCGACCTGATCGGTGGTGCCGGCAACGTCAGCCTCGATGACAAGGACCGCATGCTCGCCGGCGTGCTGCTTGATCTGTCGATGACCGCATCCCTGACGTCTAGCCTGAACGTTGGCCAGAAGGTGTTGAGCAACATTGGCCGGGTTACGCCCCTGCACAAGCAGCGGGTCGAGCAGGCCGGGTTCATGGTGCTGAAATCGCCGGATATTCCGTCGATCCTGGTGGAAACCGGGTTTATCTCCAACGCTGACGAAGCCTCGAAGCTTGCCGCGTCGAGCCACCAGCAGGCGCTGGCGCGTTCGATCAGCAGCGGCGTGCGCCAGTTCTTCCAGCAGAACCCGCCGCCGGGCACTTACATTGCCTGGCTGCGCGACTCCGGCAAGATTGTGCAAGGTCCGCGTGACCACCGCGTCAACCCGGGCGAGACCCTGGCGATGATCGCCGTGCGCTATCAGGTGTCGCCCGCCACCCTGCGCAGCGCCAACAACCTGTCGAGCGATGAGCTCAAGATCGGTCAGCATCTGACTATTCCGGGCACTGAATTGGCGGCCAAAGAATGAATCAGGTTGTGAACAACAGCGCTCGTATCGAGCTGCTCAGTCCGCGACTGGCGAACCAGATTGCGGCGGGAGAGGTGGTTGAACGCCCGGCTTCGGTGATCAAGGAATTGCTGGAAAACAGCCTCGACTCCGGCGCCAGGCGTATAGATGTCGATGTGGAGCAGGGCGGCGTCAAGTTGCTGCGGGTGCGTGACGATGGCAGCGGCATTTCCGCCGATGACCTGCCGCTGGCACTGGCCCGTCACGCCACCAGCAAGATCCGCAACCTGGAAGACCTCGAACAGGTCATGAGCCTGGGATTTCGCGGTGAGGCCCTGGCTTCGATCAGCTCCGTCGCGCGTCTGACCCTGACTTCGCGCACCCGCGACGCCGATCAGGCCTGGCAGGTCGAGACCGAAGGCCGTGACATGGCGCCTCGCGTGCAGCCTGCGGCCCACCCGGTTGGCACGTCGGTGGAAGTGCGCGACCTGTTCTTCAACACGCCGGCGCGGCGCAAGTTTCTCAAGAGCGAAAAAACCGAATTCGATCACCTGCAAGAAGTGATCAGGCGTCTGGCCCTGGCGCGCTTCGACGTGGCGTTCCATCTGCGCCACAACGGCAAGACCATCCTCAGCCTGCACGAGGCCCATGATGATGCGGCCCGTGCCCGGCGCGTGGCGGCGATCTGCGGGCCAGGCTTCCTCGAGCAGGCACTGCCGATCGAGATCGAACGCAACGGCCTGCATCTATGGGGCTGGGTCGGCTTGCCGACCTTCAACCGCAGTCAGGCGGACTTGCAGTATTTCTTCGTCAATGGCCGTGCGGTGCGCGACAAACTGGTGGCTCACGCAGTACGCCAGGCTTATCGCGACGTGCTGTTCAACGGTCGGCACCCGACCTTTGTGCTGTTTTTCGAAGTCGATCCGACGGGCGTCGATGTCAACGTGCACCCGACCAAGCACGAAGTGCGATTCCGTGAAGGGCGCATGGTTCACGATTTCCTCTACGGCACCTTGCACCGCGCCTTGGGCGATGTGCGCCCCGACGATCATCTGGCGGCGCCAGTTGCCACGGCCATCGTCCGGCCTACCGGCCTCGAGGCCGGTGAGTTCGGGCCCCAGGGTGAAATGCGCCTGGCTGCCAATGCGTTGCTGGAACAGCCTCAGGCTCAGCCGTCGTTCAATACGCCGGCGGGCTCGGGAGCTGGTGCGGGTTATCAGTATCAATACACGCCGCGTCCGCAGTCCGGTGTGCCTGTCGCCGAAGCACAGGCCGCCTATCGCGAGTTTTTTGCGCCGCTGCCCGAGGCCAATGCCGTCGCGCTGCCGGCCGGGCAGGACGACATTCCGCCGCTCGGTTATGCGCTGGCACAACTCAAGGGCATCTACATTCTTTCGGAAAACGCTCAGGGCCTGGTGCTGGTGGACATGCACGCCGCTCACGAGCGGATCATGTATGAGCGTCTGAAGGTGGCGATGGCCAGTGAGGGCCTGAGCGGCCAGCCGTTGCTGGTGCCGGAGTCCCTGGCCGTCAGTCAGCGTGAAGCCGATTGCGCCGAGGAACATGTCGCCTGGTTCCAGCGCCTGGGCTTTGAGCTGCAACGCCTGGGCCCGGAAACCCTGGCGATCCGGCAGATTCCGGCGCTGCTCAAGCAGGCCGAAGCCAACCGGCTGGTCGCCGACGTCCTGGCGGACCTGATGGAGTTCGGCACCAGCGATCGCATCCAGGCGCACCTGAACGAATTGCTTGGGACCATGGCCTGCCATGGCGCGGTTCGTGCTAACCGGCGTTTGGCCCTGCCGGAAATGAACGGTCTGCTGCGCGACATGGAAAACACCGAGCGCAGCGGTCAATGCAACCATGGCCGACCGACCTGGACCCAGCTGGGCCTGGACGATCTGGACAAATTGTTCTTGCGCGGTCGTTGATGAGCCAGTTCCCTCCTGCGATTTTCCTGATGGGTCCGACCGCCGCCGGCAAGACCGACCTGGCCATCGAACTCAGCAAAGTCCTGCCTTGCGAGTTGATCAGCGTCGATTCGGCGCTGGTCTACCGTGGCATGGACATAGGCACCGCCAAGCCTTCCAAGGAGCTGCTGGCGCAATATCCGCATCGTCTGATCGATATTCTCGACCCGGCCGAGAGCTATTCGGCTGCGGATTTCCGCCGTGACGCCCTGGAAGCCATGGCCGATATCACCTCACGCGGAAAAATTCCGCTGCTGGTGGGCGGCACCATGCTCTATTACAAGGCTTTGGTTGAAGGTCTGGCGGATATGCCGGCCGCCGACCCCGACGTCCGTGCGCAAATCGAAGAAGAGGCTGCACGCCTTGGTTGGCAAGCCTTGCACGAACAATTGGCGGTGATTGATCCGGAGTCTGCGGCTCGAATACATCCGAACGATCCCCAGCGATTGAGTCGAGCACTGGAGGTTTATCGTGTCAGCGGTCAAAGCATGACCGCCCTGCGATTGCGACAATCTGTGCAAAGTACCGAAGCAGCCGCTTCGGGACTGCAACAATTGCCCTATACTGTCGCGAACTTGGCCATTGCCCCGGCAAATCGCCAGGTACTGCACGAGCGAATTAAACAAAGATTCACTTTAATGTTGGAACAGGGATTCATTGATGAGGTCGTAGCCCTGCGTAAGAGAAGTGACCTGCATGTCGGGTTGCCGTCTATACGTGCAGTAGGCTACCGCCAAGTCTGGGACTACCTGGATGGCAAGCTGACGTCAGCCGAGATGCAGGAGCGTGGAATCATTGCCACGCGCCAATTGGCGAAGCGCCAGTTCACCTGGCTGCGCAGTTGGACTGATCTGCATTGGCTGGACAGTCTGGATTGCGACAATCTGCCGCGCGCCTTGAAATACCTTGGGACCATCTCCATATTGAGCTGAGTCCTTGCAATTGCCGTCTATCCTTGGGGGTGTGGCGGCTCAAGCCATCTGTTTACCTATTTTTTATATTGAATCCTTAAAGGAGTGCGGCACATGTCAAAAGGGCATTCGCTACAAGACCCTTACTTGAATACTTTACGTAAAGAGAAAGTTGGGGTGTCCATCTACCTGGTCAACGGTATCAAACTGCAAGGCACGATCGAGTCGTTCGACCAGTTCGTTATCCTGCTGAAAAACACCGTCAGCCAGATGGTCTACAAACACGCGATCTCTACAGTGGTGCCGGTTCGTCCAATTCGTCTGCCTAGCGCAACCGAATCCGAAGCTGGTGACGCTGAGCCAGGTAACGCCTGATAGGAGTCTCCTTTGTTCTTTGAGCGCCACGGTGGTGGTGAGCGAGCCATTCTCGTTCACTTGGATGGACAGGACCCTGAGGCGCGCGAAGATCCGCAGGAGTTTCAGGAGTTGGCTATTTCGGCTGGCGCCGAGACCGTCGCGTTTTTCAACGTGCCGCGTCATCGGCCAACCGCCAAAACCCTGATCAGCAGCGGCAAGGTCGAAGAGTTGCGCGATCTGGTCCAGGCCGAACAGGTCGATCTGGTGATTTTCAATCACATCCTCACGCCCAGTCAGGAACGTAACCTCGAACGTATTTTCGAGTGTCGCGTGATCGACCGCACGGGTTTGATTCTCGATATCTTCGCTCAACGCGCCCGCACCCATGAAGGCAAGCTCCAGGTTGAACTGGCCCAGCTTGAGCACATGAGTACGCGGCTGGTTCGTGGCTGGACTCACCTTGAACGGCAGAAAGGCGGTATCGGCCTGCGCGGTCCGGGTGAAACCCAGCTGGAAACCGACCGGCGCCTGTTGCGGGTGCGCCTGCGGCAGATCAAGGGGCGCCTGGAAAAGGTCCGCAGCCAGCGCGAGCAATCGCGTCGTGGCCGCAAGCGCGCTGACATTCCGACGGTTTCGCTGGTGGGTTATACCAACGCCGGCAAATCGACGCTGTTCAACTCGGTAACCGACTCCGACGTCTTCGCGGCTGACCAATTGTTCGCCACCCTCGACCCGACCTTGCGTCGACTCGAACTCGATGACCTCGGTCCGATCGTGCTGGCTGACACCGTGGGCTTCATTCGCCACTTGCCGCACAAGCTGGTCGAGGCATTTCGGGCTACGCTCGAAGAGTCGAGTAACTCCGACCTGTTGCTGCACGTGATCGACTCCCATGAACCCGAGCGTATGGCCCAGATTGAACAGGTCATGGTGGTGCTCGGAGAGATCGGTGCCCAAGACTTGCCGATCCTGGAGGTCTATAACAAACTCGATTTGCTCGAGGGCGTGGAGCCGCAGATCCAGCGCGATGCCGATGGCAAACCGCAGCGGGTCTGGCTTTCGGCGAAAGATGGTACGGGTCTGGATTTGCTCAAGCAGGCCGTGGCCGAGCTGCTTGGCGATGAGTTGTTTGTTGGCACCTTGCGCTTGCCGAACCGATTTGCTCGACTGCGTGCGCAGTTTTTCGAACTCGGTGCGGTACAGAAAGAAGAACACGATGACGAAGGCATCAGTTTACTGGCCGTTCGTTTGCCACGAGCCGAATTGAATAGGCTGGTGAGCCGCGAAGGTTTGCAACCGATGGAATTCATCGAGCAACACACTTTGCAATAAAAGCCTGAGAAAGCGGTTGTGCCGTGGTGACAGGCATTCTGTAGCATTGGTCGGCGCGCCGTGGGTGCGTCTTTGCTTTATCAGATGGAGAGCGCTATGGCTTGGAATGAGCCGGGTGGCAACTCGAATAATCAGGATCCTTGGGGTGGCAAGCGTCGTAACAACGGCGACCGCAAGGGACCACCGGATCTCGACGAGGCCTTCCGAAAGCTGCAGGAAAGCCTGAACGGTTTGTTCGGTGGTGGTAAGAAACGTGGTGGCGACGACGGCGGTGGTCCGGGCAAGAGTGGCGGCTTTGGCGGCCTGCTCGGCATCGGTCTGGTCGTGTTGGCCGCCGTTTGGCTGTACAGCGCGGTCTATGTCGTCGACGAGCAGGAGCAGGCCGTGGTGCTGCGCTTCGGCAAGTACTACGAAACCGTGGGTCCGGGCCTGAACATCTATTTCCCGCCGATCGACAGGAAGTACATGGAAAACGTCACGCGTGAGCGTGCCTACACCAAGCAGGGCCAGATGCTGACTGAAGACGAGAACATCGTCGAAGTGCCGCTGACCGTGCAGTACAAGATCAGCAACCTGCAGGACTTCGTGCTGAGCGTCGATCAGCCGGAAATCAGCCTGCAGCACGCGACCGACAGCGCCTTGCGCCATGTGGTGGGTTCCACCGCGATGGACCAGGTCCTGACCGAAGGTCGTGAACTGATGGCCAGCGAAATCAAGGAGCGCCTGCAACGCTTCATGGATACCTATCGCACCGGTATCACCGTCACCCAGGTCAACGTACAGAGCGCAGCGGCACCGCGTGAAGTCCAGGAAGCCTTCGATGATGTGATCCGTGCCCGTGAAGACGAGCAGCGTTCGCGTAACCAGGCTGAAACCTATGCCAACGGCGTCGTGCCGGAAGCCCGTGGTCAGGCCCAGCGCATTCTCGAAGATGCCAATGGCTACCGTGACGAAACCGTCTCGCGCGCCAAGGGTGAGGCCGATCGCTTCACCAAGCTGGTCGCCGAGTACCGCAAGGCACCTGAAGTCACCCGCCAGCGTCTGTACCTGGACACCATGCAGGAAGTCTTCAGCAATACCAGCAAGGTTCTCGTGACCGGCAACAAGAATGGCCAGAGCAACCTGTTGTACCTGCCGCTGGACAAGATGGTCGAAAGTGGTCGCAGCACCAGCACTCCGATGAGCAGTGCGGCAGCCACCAGCAATGAAGCGAATACGCGTGCGGCAGCAGATCTGCAGCAACAGCAAGCTCGTACCAGGGAGAGTCGCTGATGAGCAATAAATCGCTGATCGCCCTTATTGTCGGCGTCGTCGTGGCGATCGCTGCCTGGAACTGCTTCTACATCGTGGCTCAGACCGAGCGTGCGGTGTTGCTGCAGTTCGGTCGCGTGGTCCAGACCGATGTTCAGCCTGGCCTGCATGTGAAAGTGCCTTACGTTAACCAGGTGCGTAAATTCGACGCACGCCTGATGACGCTGGATGCACCGACACAACGCTTCCTGACGCTGGAAAAGAAGGCCGTGATGGTCGATGCCTACGCCAAGTGGCGCGTGAAGGACGCAGAGCGTTACTACACCGCGACTTCCGGCCTCAAGCAGATTGCCGACGAGCGTCTGTCCCGTCGTCTGGAATCGGGCCTGCGTGACCAGTTCGGTAAGCGCACCCTGCACGAAGTGGTGTCGGGTGAGCGTGATGCGCTGATGGCGGACATCACGGCTTCGCTGAACAAGATGGCTGAAAAAGAACTGGGCATCGAAGTTGTCGATGTTCGGGTCAAGACCATCGACCTGCCGAAAGAAGTGAACCGCAGTGTGTTCGAGCGTATGAGCACCGAGCGTGAGCGTGAAGCTCGCGAGCACCGCGCCAAGGGTAACGAGCTGGCCGAAGGCATCCGTGCCGACGCCGATCGTCAACGCCGCGTGCTGCTGGCTGAAGCCTATCGTGAATCCGAAGAGGTTCGCGGTGACGGTGATGCCCAGGCCGCTGCGATCTACTCCAAGGCGTACGGTCAGGATCAGGAGTTCTACGCGTTCTACCGTAGCCTGCGTGCCTACCGTGAAAGCTTCGCGAACAAATCCGACGTCATGGTCCTCGACCCAAGCAGTGACTTCTTCCACTACCTGGAAAAAGCCAAGCCTTGATACGACGTTGACCTGAATCCTCCCGCCGGGCGGCTAAAACCTCTGGCGGGGTGATCCTTTGGGAAAACGTGTGTATGATGCGGCAGCCGGGAAATTCCCGGCTTTTTTGCGTCTGCATGTTTGATTGCTGTTTTTAAGCAGATGCCGGGCCGATTGGCTCGACAGTTTTTCGAGGAAAGTGGTTGGCGAAGCCGGTAGAAAGGCTTTTCGCTCCGTCGCTCATGCGCGTGGATTGCGCATAAGCCGATCATTTTCTGCTTCACTCAAGGCTCGCCGACAGGCTGGTCGCCCGGATATAGGGGAAGGCGTAATGGCAACGGTAGACCGCTGGCTTCTGCCAGATGGCATCGAAGAAGTACTGCCACCGGAAGCGGCGCGTATTGAAGTCGCGCGTCGTCAGGTGTTGGATCTGTTCCAGAGCTGGGGTTACGAGTTTGTCGTGACTCCCCATATCGAGTACCTGGAATCCCTGCTGACCGGCGCGGGCCAGGACCTGGATCTGCGCACCTTCAAGGTCATCGACCCGCAATCGGGCCGGCAGATGGGTTTCCGTGCCGACATCACGCCGCAAGTGGCACGCATCGATGCGCACACCCTGCGCCGCGAAGGTCCGAACCGCCTGTGCTATGCCGGCAGTGTGCTGCATGCCCAGCCACGCGCCCTGTCGACTTCGCGCAGCCCGATCCAGTTGGGCGCCGAGTTGTACGGCGATGCCAGCCCGAGCAGCGATGTCGAAGTCATCAGCCTGATGCTGGCCATGCTGCAACTGGCCGATGTGCCGGATGTGCACATGGACCTTGGCCATGTCGGCATCTATCGCGGCCTGGCCCGCGCAGCCGGTTTGTCCGGTGAAGTCGAGCAGCAGTTGTTCGATGCATTGCAACGTAAAGCCATCGATGAGGTCATTACCTTGACCGAGGGCTTGCCTGCCGATCTGTCGGGCATGCTGCGTGCGTTGGTCGACCTGTGTGGCGGTCGTGAAGTGCTGGCTGCGGCCCGCGAGCGTCTGGCCAAGGCGCCGGCCCCTGTTCTGGCAGCGCTGGACGATTTGCTGGCGATTGCCGAGCGGCTGTCCGTGCGTTTCCCTGAGCTGCCGCTGTATTTCGACCTGGGCGAGTTGCGTGGCTACCACTACCACACCGGTGTGGTGTTCGCCGTGTTCGTACCGGGCGTTGGCCAGTCGATTGCCCAGGGCGGTCGTTACGACGACATCGGCGCCGACTTCGGTCGCGCCCGTCCGGCTACCGGCTTTTCCACCGATTTGAAAACCCTGGTGACCCTGGGGCGTGCTGAGATCGAGCTACCGTCTGGCGGTATCTGGATGCCTGACAGTACGGATGCGGCACTCTGGCAGCAGGTTTGCCAGTTGCGCAGTGAGGGTCAGCGTGTCGTTCAGGCCTTGCCTGGACAACCTTTGGCCGCCGCCCGTGAAGCGGACTGCGACCGGCAATTGATTCAGCAGAACGGGCTTTGGCAAGTATCGCCACTGGCTTCTTGAGTTTTCCCGCCGGCTGCCGCCGGCACCAAGTTTGCGCGAATGAGGACAAGTGTTATGGGTAAGAATGTCGTAGTCCTGGGCACCCAATGGGGTGATGAGGGCAAAGGCAAGATCGTTGATCTGCTGACCGAACATGCTGCCGCCGTAGTGCGTTACCAAGGTGGCCACAACGCTGGCCACACCCTGGTGATCGACGGTGAGAAGACCGTCTTGCACCTGATTCCGTCGGGCGTGCTGCGCGAAGGCGTGCAGTGCCTGATCGGCAACGGCGTGGTGGTTGCACCTGACGCCCTGATGCGGGAAATCGTCAAGCTGGAAGAGAAAGGCGTACCGGTGCGCGAGCGCCTGCGTATCAGCCCTTCCTGCCCGCTGATCCTGTCCTACCACGTAGCGCTGGACCAGGCCCGTGAAAAGGCCCGTGGCGAGCTGAAGATCGGCACCACCGGTCGCGGCATCGGCCCGGCGTACGAAGACAAGGTTGCACGTCGCGGCCTGCGCATCGGCGACCTGTTCCATCGCGAGCGTTTCGCCGCCAAGCTGGGCGAGTTGCTGGATTACCACAACTTCGTACTGGTCAATTACTACAAAGAGCCAGCCATCGACTTCCAGAAGACTCTGGACGAGTGCATGGAATATGCCGAGCTGCTCAAGCCGATGATGCTGGACGTCACTGCCGAGCTGCACAACCTGCGTCGCGCCGGCAAAGACATCATGTTCGAAGGCGCCCAGGGCTCCCTGCTGGACATCGACCACGGCACCTACCCGTACGTCACCAGCTCCAACACCACCGCTGGCGGTATCGCTACCGGTTCGGGTGTTGGCCCGATGTTCCTGGATTACATCCTCGGCATCACCAAGGCCTACACCACCCGTGTTGGCTCGGGTCCGTTCCCGACTGAGCTGTTCGACGACGTGGGTGCATTCCTGGCCAAGCGTGGCCACGAGTTCGGCGCCACCACCGGCCGTGCCCGTCGTTGCGGCTGGTTCGATGCCGTCATCCTGCGTCGCGCTATCGACGTCAACAGCATCTCGGGTCTGTGCCTGACCAAGCTGGACGTTCTGGACGGCCTGGAAACCATCAACATCTGCGTTGGCTACAAAAACGCCGACGGTGCAGTGATCGACGCACCGACCGATGCCGACAGCTACATCGGCCTGGAGCCGGTGTACGAAGAAATGCCGGGCTGGAGCGAGTCGACCCTGGGTGCCAAGACCCTGGAAGAGCTGCCGCAGGCTGCGCGTAACTACATCAAGCGTGTCGAAGAGCTGGTCGGCGCGCCGATCGACATTATTTCGACGGGCCCGGACCGCAACGAAACCATCGTTCTGCGTCATCCGTTTGCTTGATAAGTCGTTGATGTAAAACACAAAGGCCCCTTAATTGGGGCCTTTGTCGTTTATGCCTGTTGGACGGCATGACCTTTGCTGTGAACATTAAAAAAAGCATTGCTTCCGGCGTGCTATCAAATTAATGGCGCCAAAGCAGAGGGATTTCAGATGTCGGCCGTTCTCTCGTTGTTACAAAGCCGTTTGTTGCGGCCCGTGTTCGTTACCCTTGGTATCGCCCTTTTGGTGCAGGTGCTGGTAGCTGTTGCTCTGACCCGGAGCACGGTGACCGCGCTGGAAGCCGATCTGGGCCTGCGCCTGGGCGCGGACAGTCAAAAGCTCTCTGCTGAGCTCGAGCAGGCAGGGCGCGAAGTCACCTCCAGTCTGGACAAGCTCTCTACCAGTACACGTCAGCGCCTCACGGCCGGTTTGTCCTCGCGACTCAAGGAGGAGCAGGCGCAATTGCGTTCGACCCTGGAAAAGGATCTGAAGGACTCCGCCAGCGACATGGCGCAGCTTCTGGCTTCCGTCGCGCCCCGCGCCATGTGGGACAACGACGTTCCGACACTGTCCGAGTTCGCCCGCCGGGCCCAACGCAATCCCAATGTGCTGTTCGTGGTGTATGACGATGCCACCGGCCAGCACCTGACGCGCTACCTCAACCGGGAAAACCCGATCAACAAGGCATTGCTGGAAAAAGGCCAGGGCGAGCGTGCGCTCGACAAGGTGCTGGATGCGGCGAAAAACGATCCTTCGGTCTTCTACACCGAGGCATCGATCAACCCCAATGGCGTGGAAATCGGCAAGGTCCTGATGGGCGTCTCGACGGCTTCCGTGGAGACTGATCTCGCGGCCCTCGACAAGCGCTTCTCGGCGTTGATTGCCAGCAGCGATCAACTGGTGGGCGACAGCCTCAAGGGTGCGGCCGCTGACAGCGCAACGGCCATGCGCTCGCGCCTGCAGTCGGCGCAGTCCACCGCGGCTGAAATGAAGGCCAACACCACCAGCAGCGTGCAGGAAGCTGCTGCGACATTACGCTGGCGCATTGGCGTGTGTCTGGCGGTGGTGGGTTTCGGTGTCCTGCTGTTGTTGGCGGTGGTGCTCGGTCGCCGAGTGGTCAATCGTCTGAAAATGCTGATCGTTGCCATGGATGATCTGGCGGCGGGCGAGGGCGATCTGACCAAGCGTGTGCAGATCAACAGCAAGGACGAAATCGGCGACATGGCCTCGGCGGTCAATCGCTTTGTGGATAAATTGCAACCGATCGTGCGCGAGGCGGGCGATGTGGCTCAGCGTACCGGTGTGGAAATTGGCGCCATGACCTTGCGCAACGCCGGTGCGGATGCGGCGGCTGGCATGCAGCGCGACGAGGTGGCGGAGAGTTTGCGTGCCTTGTCGCAAATGGCTGATGAGGCGCAGTCGGAAAGCCATGCCATGCAGGCAGCGCTGAAGCAGGTCGTGGACATTCGCCAGGCTACCGATGAGAACACCCGCACCTCGGCGAAAGTCGGCAGTCTGATCGAGGAGCTGGCGGGTCAGGTCAATACCGGCGCGCAAGTGATTGAGCGCCTGGCACAGCAAAGTGAGCAGATTGAGGTCGTGCTGACGGTGATTCACGGCATCGCCGAGCAAACCAACCTGCTGGCGCTGAACGCGGCCATCGAAGCGGCGCGTGCCGGCGAGACCGGGCGCGGGTTTGCGGTGGTGGCCGATGAGGTGCGGGCACTGGCGAGCAAGACGCAGAGCTCCACCGGCGATATTCAGGCGCACATCGTTGCGTTGCAGCAAGGTGCGCGTGAGGCGGTGGCGGCGATTGGTCAGGCCGGACGCCAGGCGAGTGAGGGTTTATTGGTGCTGCGTGACAGTGCACGGTTGCAGCAATCGGTGCAGGCATCGGTCGAGCAGGTCCATGCAGCGATCGGTCTGGCGACCCAGGCTGCGGCGCATCAGGCGCAGGGCGCGCAGGCAGTGCGGGGGCGGGTCCAGACCATTCATGCCCAGGCCGAGAAGGCGGCGCAAGCGGTTGTGGAGACCACGGCGAGCGGCAAGGTGCTCGATGGTCTGGCGGCGCAATTGAAGGCGAGCCTGGGGCAGTTCAGGGCTTAGTGTTTTGTCAGGGATGGCCTCATCGCGAGCAAGCTCGCTCCCACAGTGATGGTTGGCGGACACAAAAATTGTGGGCGCCTCAGATCAAATGTGGGAGCGAGCTTGCTCGCGATGGCGGTCTTAACGACTCAGATACATCCGGGTCGTCAGCAAATAGACCGGCAACCCCGATACCAGTATCAACAACGCCGCATAAGGCGCCGCTGCCGCAAATTCCACATTCGCGGTATGCGCCCAGACTTCCGTTGCCAGTGTATTGAGCCCGGTTGGACTCAACAGCAAGGTCGCCGTCAGTTCCTTCATCGCATCCAGGAACACCAGAGCAAAAGCCGCCCCCAGCGCCGGGAAAATAATCGGCAGTGTCACTCGACAGAACGCACTGAATGACGAGGCTCCCAATGTGCGTGCCGCCTCCTCAAGTTGCGGTGCCGCCTTGTTCAGCGCTGTACGGATCGGCGCCTGGGCCAGCGGCAGAAACAACAGGGCGTAGGCGATCAGCAGCAATGCCGAAGTCTGGTAAAGCATCGGCACGAAGTGCAGGGCGAAATACACCAGGGTCAGGGCAATGACCAGTCCCGGCAGAGCATGCAGCAGATATGGCAAGCGCTCGGCCCAGATCGCCAATTGACCTTTGTAGCGTACGACCAGCAGGCCGACCGGTACCGCCAGCACCAGGCAAAACGCAGCGCCACCCAGCGACAGTGCGAGGGAGGACAGCAATGCTTCGCCGATTGCCGCCACGGGAAAGGCTGCCGATGATCCCACCGCCAGCCAGTAGGCCAGCATGCCCAGCGGAATCCCGCTGCCAATGATTGCCAACAGCAGGCAATAAAGCTGTCCCGCCACGGCCCAGGGGCCCAGTTGAACCTGTTCCGCATGGCGCGCCGCGCCTTGACCGGTGCGCACATGTCGACCTTTACCGCGTGCGCGCAGCTCCAGCCACAGCAGTATCAGGCACAGCGCCAACAGTACCGCTGACAGCATGGCGGCGTTGGCATTGCTGAATTCCAGCTCGAACTGTTGATAGATTGCGGTGGTGAAAGTTTGCAGGCCGAGGATCGACAGCGCGCCGAATTCCACCAGCATGTGCAGGGCAATCAGCAAAGAACCGGCGAGCAGTGACGGCCAGAGCAGAGGCAGGGTGACCCTGAAGAATACGCCCCAGCGGTTCTGTCCCAGCGTGCGCGCTGACTCTTCCAGTGAAGGGTCGAGATTGCGCAGGGTCGCCGCCACCGGCAGGAAAATCAGCGGGTATTTAGAGAGCGTCATCACCAGGATCGCCCCGCCGAGTCCTTCAAAGTGGGCGCTCAGCGAAACCCAGGTGAAGCTGCTGACAAAGGCCGGTACGGCAAACGGCAGGCACAGGATCACACCCCAAAGCCGTCGTCCCGGAAGGTTACTGCGTTCGAGCAGCCACGCCAGTGACAGGCCAATCGCGCCGCACGCGAGGGTGACACCCAGCATCAATGCAAGGGTATTGCGCAGCAGGCCGAATACGTAGGGCCGCCACAGCAGGTGCAAGGCTTCGGCCCAGCCTGCTTGCCAGGCTTTGAGTCCGACATAGGCCAGCGGCAGGAGGCTGAGTACGATCAGCAGCAATACCGGCAACACCAACCCTGGCGGCGGACGCTTGCGGCGGGGCGCGTTGTTGCTGCGCAGGCTGGTGGCAGATAACGATGCGCTCATCAGTTCAAGCCAACGTCACGTTCCAGGTCCAGGGCTTCTTCGGCATTACCGAGGTCGGCTGGTGTGACGTTCGGCGCCTCCAATTCACTGAACGGCTTGAGGCCGCGATCCGATGCCATGCCTTTGTGCAGAGGGTATTCGGCGGTGGTCTGGGTGATCACGCGCTGGCCTTCCTCGCTGGCCATGTAGGCAAGCAATTGCTGTGCTTCTTTGGGGTGTTTGCTGGATTTCAGTACCGCGGCGCTGGAAACGGTGATGAGCCCGCCGACGTCGCCGCCGGTGAAGTAATGCAGCTTCGAATCGAGCTGGCCTTTTTCACGCTGCAGGGCGAACCAGTAGTAGTTGTTCACTAATACCGTCGCGACTTCGCCGTTTTCCACGGCTTTGAGCGCGACCATGTTGTTGCTGTAGGTCTTGCCGAATGCGCGCAGTCCGGTCAGCCATTCTTCGGCAGCGTCCATGCCGTGCACTTTGATGATGGCGACGGCTTGTTCCTGGAAGGCACCGCTGGTGGGTACGAAGCCGACCTTGCCTTGCCATTTTGGATTGGAGAATTCCATCACCGACTTCGGCAGGTCTTTTTCGTCGATCAGTTTGGGGTTGTAGGCCACAACGCGTACCCGGGCGGTCACGCCAACCCAGGTGCCATTGCTGGCGACGTATTCCTTGGGCAGAACGGCCAACGTTGCGTCATCCGCCTTGGCCAGCAGGCCTTGTTCGCCAAGTTTGTTCAGTGGCGGCGACTCTTCGGTGTAGATCACGTCGGCGGGGGAGCGATCGCCTTCTTCGACGATCTGGCTGGCGAGCTGGTTGCTGCTGCCTTTACGCACATTGACGTGGATGCCGGTCTTGGCTTCGAAGGCTTTGGCGACCGCGTCGCCGACTTCTTTGTGTTGACCGTTGTAGAGGGTCAGGGCAACCGGATCGGCCGCTTGGGTGAGGGGAGTGGCGAGTGCCAGGCCGAGCAGGGTGATGGTCAAGCCGCGGCGCAGGGTATTTCGAAACATCATTCGCAGGGTTCCTCACTGTCGCATTGCAAAAACTTGCAACAATGATAAACGATATTGTTTCTCAAATGCGCCTTGCTGATCCCTGTAGGAGCGAGCTTGCTCGCGATGGAGTTGAACGATGACGCGTGCTGGCTGAAAAAATGCGTCGCTTGAGCGTTCATCGCGAGCAAGCTCGCTCCTACAGAGGGGGGGTGTTGTTTTTCAGAAGTCAGAAACGCAAAAACCCGCTTTCGCGGGTTTCTGTGAAATCCAAGGTCGTAACCTTGAATTTGAATTGGTGCCCAGAAGAAGACTCGAACTTCCACGACCGTAAGGTCACCAGCACCTGAAGCTGGCGTGTCTACCAATTTCACCATCTGGGCATTCATCTTCAGCGTTGCCGCTGTTGATGTGGCGCACTATACGGAGAGCATTTTGATCTGTAAACCCCTGATTCTAAAAATAATAAACCAGTGGTCAAAAATGCAAAAACCCGCTTTCGCGGGTTTTTGTGTGAGTCTTGAAATTGAACTAATCTCAAGCTCGAAATTGGTGCCCAGAAGAAGACTCGAACTTCCACGACCTTGCGGTCACCAGCACCTGAAGCTGGCGTGTCTACCAATTTCACCATCTGGGCAGTATCGGCAACGTCTCCGTCGTCGATGGCGCGCACTATACGGAGCGTCTTTTTAACTGTAAACCCCCGGAATCAAAAAAACCTGGAAAATTTCGCCAGCGGTCTTCAAAACAGCTTTGCGGTGTCGATACAGGGCTTTAGATGGGTCGTCTTAGCCTGAAATTTCCCGTTTCATTACGCCTATGCCAAACTAACCCGTATATAGACAAGGTGAAAACTCTCTAATGGCCGATTGGCAGTCCCTCGATCCCGAGGCCGCTCGTGAAGCGGAAAAATATGAAAACCCTATTCCTAGCCGTGAACTGATCCTTCAGCACCTTGCTGATCGAGGTTCGCCTGCTAACCGCGAGCAACTGGTCGAAGAGTTTGGTCTGACCACAGAAGACCAGATCGAAGCCCTGCGCCGCCGCCTGCGCGCCATGGAGCGCGATGCTCAACTCATTTATACCCGTCGCGGCACTTATGCGCCGGTGGACAAGCTCGACCTGATCCTGGGCCGCATCAGCGGTCACCGCGATGGCTTCGGCTTCCTGGTGCCGGACGATGGCAGTGACGACCTGTTCATGAGCCCGGCGCAGATGCGTCTGGTGTTCGACGGTGACCGTGCTCTGGCCCGTGTTTCCGGTCTGGATCGTCGTGGTCGCCGCGAAGGCATGATCGTTGAAGTGGTGTCTCGCGCTCACGAAACCATCGTTGGCCGCTACTTCGAAGAGGGCGGCATCGGTTTCGTGGTTGCCGACAATCCGAAGATCCAGCAGGAAGTGCTGGTGACGCCGGGTCGTAACGCCAGCGCGCAGATCGGTCAGTTCGTCGAAGTGAAGATCACTCACTGGCCGACACCACGCTTCCAGCCGCAAGGCGACGTGGTTGAAGTCGTGGGCAACTACATGGCGCCGGGCATGGAGATCGACGTTGCCCTGCGTACCTATGACATTCCTCACGTCTGGCCTGACGCCGTGCTCAAGGAAGCCGGCAAGCTCAAGCCGGAAGTCGAAGAAAAAGACAAAGAGAAGCGCATCGACCTGCGTCATCTGCCGTTCGTCACCATCGACGGCGAAGATGCCCGCGACTTTGACGATGCGGTCTACTGCGAAGCCCGTCCGGGCAAGCTGCGCCTGTTCTCGGGCGGCTGGAAGCTGTACGTGGCGATTGCCGACGTATCCAGCTACGTGAAGCTCGGTTCGGCGCTGGATGCCGAGGCTCAGGTTCGCGGCAACTCGGTGTACTTCCCTGAGCGCGTGATTCCGATGCTGCCTGAGCAGCTGTCCAACGGCCTGTGTTCGCTGAACCCGCAAGTCGATCGTCTGGCCATGGTTTGCGAGATGACCATCTCCAAAACCGGCGAAATGACCGACTACTGCTTCTACGAAGCGGTGATCCACTCCCATGCGCGTCTGACCTACAACAAGGTCAGCGCGATGCTGGAAACGCCGAAAGCCACCGAAGCGCGCAAGTTGCGCGGCGAATACACCGACGTGGTGCCGCACCTCAAGCAGCTGTACTCGCTGTACAAGGTATTGCTGGCGGCTCGCCATGTGCGTGGCGCGATCGATTTCGAAACCCAGGAAACCCGGATCATCTTCGGTTCCGAGCGCAAGATTGCCGAAATCCGTCCGACTATACGTAACGACGCGCACAAGCTGATCGAGGAATGCATGCTGGCGGCCAACGTGGCCACTGCCGAGTTCCTGAAGAAGCACGAAATCCCGGCGCTGTATCGCGTTCACGATGGTCCGCCACCGGAGCGTCTGGAAAAGCTGCGCGCGTTCCTCGGCGAGCTCGGCCTGTCCCTGCACAAAGGCAAGGACGGTCCGTCACCGAAGGATTACCAGGCACTGCTGGCCGGTATCAAGGATCGCCCGGATTTCCACCTGATCCAGACTGTCATGCTGCGTTCGTTGAGCCAGGCGGTGTACAGCGCCGATAACCAGGGCCACTTCGGCCTGAATTACGAGGCGTACACGCACTTCACTTCGCCGATCCGCCGCTACCCGGACTTGCTCACGCACCGGGCGATTCGCAGCGTGATCCATTCGAAGCAGAACACCCCGCACGTTCGCCGTGCCGGTGCGATGACCATTCCGAAAGCGCGCATCTATCCGTACGACGAAGCGGCCCTGGAGCAACTCGGCGAGCAGTGCTCGATGAGCGAGCGCCGTGCCGACGAAGCGACCCGCGACGTAGTGAACTGGCTCAAGTGCGAGTTCATGAAAGATCGCGTGGGCGAATCGTTCCCGGGCGTGATCACCGCAGTGACCGGTTTTGGCCTGTTCGTCGAACTGACCGATATCTACGTCGAAGGCCTGGTGCACGTCACCGCGCTGCCGGGCGATTACTACCACTTCGATCCTGTGCACCACCGCCTGGCCGGTGAGCGTACCGGTCGCAGTTTCCGCCTGGGTGACACCGTGGAAGTGCGGGTCATGCGCGTCGACCTCGACGAACGCAAGATCGACTTCGAGATGGCTGAAAAAACCATCAGTGCGCCGATCGGCCGCAAAAAACGTGGCACCGAAGCGGCAGCGCCCGCGGCTAAAGTCGAAGCAGAACCGGCCCCGGCGAAAACCGGTCGTCGTCCTGCCAAGGAAAAGGCTGTAGAAGCCTATCGCCCGAGCGATGCGGCGGCGAAAAACGCCGAAGTGCGCAAAAGCCGTGAAATGAAACAGGCGTTGCTGGCCGGTGCGAAAAGCGGCGGTAAAGCGGCGTCTGGGGGAAAGACCAGTCGGTCGACGCCTGACAAGGCCGTCGGCGGCAAGCCAGCCAAACCGAGCAAACATCGTAAAGGTCCGCCAAAAGCGGGCTCGGCTCCAGCCAAGAGTGGCGGGGCGCGTAAACCTAAGGCCAAGCCATGAGTCAGTTGGAAAAGATCTACGGCGTACACGCTGTAGAAGCGTTGTTGCGTCACCACCCGAAACGCGTCAAGCAGATCTGGCTGGCCGAAGGTCGCAATGATCCTCGGGTCCAGACGCTGATCGAGTTGGCCAACGAAAACCGGGTCCAGGTCGGCCAGGCCGAGCGCCGCGAAATGGATGCCTGGGTCGAAGGCGTGCACCAGGGTGTGGTCGCGGATGTGAGTCCGAGCCAGGTCTGGGGCGAAGCGATGCTCGACGAGCTGCTCGATCGCACCGACGGCGCGCCGTTGTTGCTGGTGCTCGACGGCGTGACTGATCCGCACAACCTCGGCGCTTGCCTGCGTTCCGCCGATGCGGCGGGTGCGCTGGCAGTGATCGTGCCGAAGGACAAGTCGGCGACCCTGACTCCGGTTGTGCGAAAAATCGCCTGCGGTGCGGCGGAAGTGATTCCACTGGTTGCCGTGACCAACCTGGCGCGCACCCTGGAAAAACTCCAGCAGCGCGGCTTGTGGGTTGTCGGTACGGCCGGTGAGGCTGAGGTCAGCCTGTATGACCAGGACCTGACTGGCCCGACCATCCTGATCATGGGCGCCGAAGGCAAGGGCATGCGTCGCCTGACCCGCGAGCATTGCGACTATCTGGTGAACCTGCCGATGGCCGGTAGCGTCAGCAGTCTCAACGTTTCCGTGGCGACGGGTGTCTGTCTGTTCGAAGCACAGCGTCAGCGTAGCGTCAAGGCCAAGGCTGCTGCCAAGAAGTCCTGATCCAGTTGCAGTCCCTGTGGGAGCGAGCCTGCTCGCGATAGCGGCGTAACATTCAGCATTAATGTCGAATGTTGCGCCCCCATCGCGAGCAAGCTCGCTCCCACAGTGTTTTGTGGTGTGACATGAATGGGTGGCTGTTCAAATAATCACCAATTACCTTGCACCTCCCTCGCCCCTTCTCTACAATTGCGCCCCTTGCTGCGATGGCAGGCACCAACGTGTCTAGCGTCCGCAAGTCCATAAGTGTCATTCACTCCTTGTCTGACCGCTTTTGAGCGGCAGGCTACAACCCGTAAGGAGCATTCATGCGTCATTACGAAATCATCTTTTTGGTCCACCCGGATCAAAGCGAGCAAGTCGGCGGCATGGTTGAGCGTTACACCAAGCTGATCGAAGAAGACGGCGGCAAAATCCACCGTCTGGAAGATTGGGGCCGTCGTCAACTGGCCTACGCAATCAACAATGTTCACAAGGCTCACTACGTGATGCTGAACGTTGAGTGCACTGGCAAGGCCCTGGCCGAGCTGGAAGACAACTTCCGCTACAACGATGCAGTGATCCGTAACCTGGTCATCCGTCGCGACGAAGCCGTTACCGGCCAGTCCGAGATGCTCAAGGCAGAAGAAAACCGCAGTGAGCGCCGTGAGCGTCGCGACCGTCCTGAGCACGAAGGCGCTGAAAGCGTTGATAGTGATGACAGCGACAACAGCGATAACGCTGACGAGTAATCCACGGACCTTTTAAGGAGCCTATCAAATGGCACGTTTCTTCCGTCGTCGTAAATTCTGCCGCTTCACCGCTGAAGACGTGAAAGAGATCGATTACAAAGATCTCAACACTCTGAAAGCTTATGTATCCGAGACCGGCAAAATTGTTCCAAGCCGCATCACCGGTACCAAAGCTCGTTATCAGCGTCAGCTGGCCACCGCTATCAAGCGCGCCCGCTTCCTGGCCCTGCTGGCCTACACCGACAGCCACGGCCGCTGAGACCGGGCAGTCGACACGTAGCAAAGGATTGAATGCATGCGGGCCATAGCTGAGTTCATCATGCGCGGCCGTATGCAGGCCACTCTCGTAGTGGCTGGATGCGCGGCATTGCCGTTGTTGTATTGGTTGGGTGCTGCCGCAGGATGCCTTGTGCTCTTGCGGCGCGGATTGAGGGACGCCCTGGGCGTTCTTGCTCTGGGACTGCTGCCGGCATTGGCCTGGTGGCTGTACTCCGAAGACCCACGGGCACTTCTGGTGCTGCTGGGGTCTGCGAGCCTTGCGTTGGTTTTGCGCGCAAGCGAGTCCTGGAACCGCGTGCTGCTGGTCAGCATAGCGATGGGAGTGGTGTTTTCAGTGGTGTTGGGGACAGCTTTTGCTCCCCAGATCGAGATGCTGGCGCAGGCTTTGATCAAAGTCATGCCGTCGCTACTCGGCGACGTCTACCAGAAGTTGTCGGTAGACGAACAAGCGCGTTTCGCGTCCCTGATTGCACCGGTCCTGACCGGCCTGATTGCGGCTTTGTTGCAAATCGTCAGCTTGCTGAGCCTGCTTGTCGGGCGCTACTGGCAGGCGTTGTTGTACAACCCGGGCGGTTTTGGTCGCGAGTTTCGCGCCATCCGTATCCCGCTGTTGCCGGCGATGTTGCTGCTGGCGTGCATGCTTCTGGGGCCGAACATCGGTCCGCAGATGGCCATGTTGACGCCGTTGTGCAGTGTACCGCTGGTGTTCGCCGGGCTGGCCCTGATTCACGGGCTGGTGGCGCAGAAGCGACTGGCCAGGTTCTGGTTGGTGGGGTTGTACGTGACGCTGTTGCTGTTCATGCAACTGATCTATCCGTTGCTGGTGGTCCTGGCCATCGTCGACAGCCTGATTGATTTTCGCGGTCGTTCGGCACCGAAAGATGCCGATAACGCGAACGGTGAAGGTTAAAAGTTAAGAGGATTTTCACATGCAACTGATCCTTCTGGAAAAAGTCACCAACCTGGGCAACCTGGGTGACAAAGTGAACGTTAAGGCTGGTTACGGTCGTAACTACCTGCTGCCTTATGGCAAAGCTACCGCTGCGACCCCAGCCAACCTGGCTGCGTTCGAAGAACGTCGCGCTGAGCTGGAAAAAGCTGCAGCAGATCGCAAAGCATCGGCTGAAAGCCGCGCTGCCCAACTGGCCGAGCTGGAAGTGACCATCACTGCCACCGCTGGCGACGAAGGCAAGCTGTTCGGTTCGATCGGTACTCACGACATCGCTGACGCACTGACCGCCTCCGGCGTTGAAGTGCAGAAGAGCGAAGTTCGTCTGCCGAACGGCACCATCCGCAACGTAGGCGAATTCGACGTAGCCGTGCACCTGCACGCCGAAGTTGAAGCCACCGTACGCGTTGTCGTGGTAGCAGCTTAAGCAGCACTTGTCGGCTGGCACCCTCGGGTGCTTGCCGGTAACATCGGGCACGATCCTGTTTACAGGTCGTGCCCTTTGTCTTTCTGAAACTTCCAATTTCAAGTGGCCATGAACGATATCTCCGCTCCTGAGCAATACGATCTGCAAACCGCCGCGCTGAAAGTGCCGCCGCATTCCATCGAGGCCGAACAGGCTGTACTCGGTGGTCTGATGCTGGACAACAACGCCTGGGAGCGTGTGCTCGATCAAGTCTCCGACGGCGATTTCTATCGACATGACCACCGCCTGATTTTCCGTGCGATCGCCAAGCTGGCCGATCAGAACATGCCGATCGACGTCGTGACCCTGTCCGAGCAATTGGACAAGGAAGGTCAGACTTCACAGGTCGGCGGCCTCGGTTACTTGGGCGAGCTGGCGAAAAACACCCCGTCCGTCGCCAACATCAAGGCCTATGCGCAGATCGTTCGCGAGCGGGCGACGTTGCGCCAGCTGATCGGTATCAGTACCGAGATTGCCGACAGCGCGTTCAACCCTGAAGGTCGCACTGCCGCCGAGATTCTCGACGAGGCTGAACGGCAGATCTTCCAGATCGCCGAGGCCCGACCGAAAACCGGTGGCCCGGTGGGCGTCAATGACCTGCTGACCAAGGCCATCGACCGCATCGACACCTTGTTCAACACCGACAACGCCATCACTGGCCTGTCCACGGGTTACACCGACCTTGACGAGAAAACCAGCGGCCTGCAACCGTCCGACCTGATCATCGTCGCCGGCCGTCCATCGATGGGTAAAACCACCTTTGCGATGAACCTGGTGGAAAACGCCGTGTTGCGCAGCGAGAAGGCCGTTCTGGTTTACTCCCTCGAGATGCCAGGCGAATCGCTGATCATGCGTATGCTCTCGTCCCTCGGCCGTATCGACCAGACCAAGGTCCGTTCCGGTCAGCTGGAAGACGACGACTGGCCGCGCCTGACCTCGGCGGTCAACCTGCTCAACGACCGCAAGCTGTTCATCGACGATACCGCCGGCATCAGCCCGTCGGAAATGCGCGCCCGGACCCGCCGTCTGGTACGTGAACATGGCGAAGTCGGCTTGATCATGATCGACTACCTGCAACTGATGCAGATCCCGGGTTCCAGTGGTGATAACCGGACCAACGAGATTTCCGAAATCTCCCGGTCCCTGAAAGCCCTGGCGAAAGAATTCCAATGCCCGGTGGTGGCGTTGTCCCAGCTCAACCGTTCCCTGGAACAACGGCCGAACAAGCGCCCGGTGAACTCCGACTTGCGGGAATCCGGAGCGATCGAGCAGGACGCCGACGTGATCATGTTCGTTTATCGCGACGAGGTGTATCACCCGGAAACCGAGCACAAGGGCACGCTCCCACAGGGATCACATTGAACCTGTGGGAGCGAGCTTGCTCGCGATGGGGTCACCGCAATTTCCGACCATAGCCGTCGGAATTGGTCAAAATTTGTGCTATATTCCGCGCCCGCGAAATTCAATGAAAGCCAACACCGGTTATCGACATGCAAGCAGCCAAGCCGTTATTTGACTATCCCAAGTACTGGGCCGAATGTTTCGGGCCAGCGCCGTTCCTGCCCATGAGCAGGGAGGAGATGGATCAGCTCGGCTGGGATTCGTGCGACATCATCATCGTCACCGGTGATGCCTACGTCGACCACCCGTCGTTCGGCATGGCGATCATCGGCCGGCTGCTGGAGTCCCAGGGCTTCCGCGTCGGGATCATTGCCCAGCCGAACTGGCAGTCCAAAGACGACTTCATGAAGCTCGGCGAGCCGAACCTGTTCTTCGGTGTCGCGGCCGGCAACATGGACTCGATGATCAACCGCTACACCGCGGACAAGAAAATCCGTTCCGACGACGCCTACACGCCGGGTGGCCTGGCGGGCAAGCGTCCGGACCGCGCCAGCCTGGTTTACAGCCAGCGCTGCAAGGAAGCCTACAAGCACGTGCCGATCGTGCTCGGCGGCATCGAAGCGTCCCTGCGCCGTATCGCCCACTACGACTACTGGCAAGACCGTGTGCGCAACTCGATCCTGATCGACGCCAGCGCCGACATCCTGCTTTACGGCAACGCCGAGCGGGCCATCGTCGAGGTCGCCCAGCGTCTGTCCTACGGTCACAAGATCGAAGACATCACCGACGTGCGCGGTACCGCGTTCATCCGTCGTGACACGCCGCAAGGCTGGTACGAAGTCGATTCCACGCGCATCGACCGTCCGGGCAAGATCGACAAGATCATCAACCCGTACGTCAACACCCAGGACACCCAGGCCTGCGCCATCGAGCAGGAAAAAGGCCCGGTCGAAGACCCGCAGGAAGCCAAGGTCGTGCAGATCCTGGCCAGCCCGCGCATGACCCGCGACAAGACCGTTATCCGTTTGCCGTCCGTGGAAAAGGTCCGCAACGATGCGGTGCTTTACGCTCACGCCAACCGGGTGCTGCACCTGGAAACCAACCCGGGCAACGCCCGTGCGCTGGTGCAGAAGCACGGCGAAGTGGACGTCTGGTTCAACCCGCCACCGATTCCGATGACCACCGAAGAAATGGACTACGTGTTCGGCATGCCTTATGCGCGCATTCCGCACCCGGCGTACGGCAAGGAAAAAATCCCGGCCTACGACATGATCCGCTTCTCGGTGAACATCATGCGTGGCTGCTTCGGCGGCTGCACCTTCTGCTCGATCACCGAGCACGAAGGCCGGATCATCCAGAACCGTTCCCACGAGTCGATCATTCGCGAGATCGAAGAAATTCGTGACAAGGTCCCGGGCTTTACCGGCGTGATCTCCGACCTCGGCGGCCCGACCGCGAACATGTACCGCATTGCCTGCAAGAGCCCGGAAATCGAATCCGCGTGCCGCAAGCCATCGTGCGTGTTCCCAGGCATCTGCCCGAACCTGAACACCGACCACTCGGCGCTGATCCAGCTGTACCGCAGCGCCCGTGAGTTGCCGGGTGTGAAGAAGATCCTGATCGCTTCCGGCCTGCGCTATGACCTGGCGGTCGAATCGCCGGAGTACGTCAAGGAACTGGTGACCCACCACGTCGGTGGCTACCTGAAGATCGCCCCGGAACACACCGAGGAAGGTCCGCTCAACCAGATGATGAAACCGGGCATCGGCAGCTATGACAAGTTCAAGCGCATGTTCGAGAAGTATTCGAAGGAAGCGGGCAAAGAGCAGTACCTGATCCCGTACTTCATCGCCGCCCACCCGGGCACCACCGATGAAGACATGATGAACCTGGCCCTGTGGCTCAAGGGCAATGGTTTTCGTGCCGACCAGGTGCAGGCGTTCTACCCGTCGCCGATGGCCACCGCCACCGCAATGTACCACTCGGGCAAGAACCCGCTGCGCAAGGTCACTTACAAGAGTGACGCGGTGACCATCGTCAAGAGCGAAGAGCAGCGTCGTCTGCACAAGGCGTTCTTGCGTTATCACGACCCGAAAGGCTGGCCGATGCTGCGTGAAGCGTTGACCCGCATGGGCCGCGCCGACCTGATCGGGCCAGGCAAGAACCAGCTGATTCCTTTGCACCAGCCATCGACCGACAGCTACCAGAGCGCCCGTCGCAAGAATTCGACGCCGGCCGGCAGCCACAAGGTTGCAGGGGAAAAGACCACCAAGATCCTGACCCAGCACACCGGCCTGCCACCGCGTGCCAGCGATGGCGGCAACCCGTGGGACAAGCGCGAACAGGCCAAGGCAGCGGCGTTCGCCCGCAACCAGCAGGCGGCCAAGGAACGCAAGGACGCGGCCAAGGGCAAAGGCCCCAAACCGACCCGCAAGCCGGTCGTGCCGCGCTAGGCCTCGCTTGAGCTGAACAGAACGCCAACCTTCGGGTTGGCGTTTTTTTTTGTGCCTGAACAACAAGAGATCGCAGCCTTCGGCAGCTCCTACATTGGTAATGCGTACATATGTAGGAGCTGCCGAAGGCTGCGATCTTTCGATCTTCGCGACATATTCGTGCAAACGCTCTCAACCATTTTCCTGCATCGCCCGATTTTGGTGCTGTACTGCCTCAGGCAACCGAAGAAAGCGCCAGCGTTGCTGGATGGCATAACTCTTGCGCGCTTTCCCATACGCTCAAGGCTCGCAGGAGGCACGCCGTGTCGATTCATGTCGCATTGCACCACGTCACGCATTACCGCTATGACCGCGCTGTCGAGCTCGGCCCGCAGATCGTTCGCCTGCGTCCCGCCGCTCACAGCCGCACGCGGATTCTGTCCTATGCGCTGAAAGTCTCGCCCGAACAGCACTTCATCAACTGGCAGCAGGACCCTCAGGGTAATTACCTGGCGCGACTGGTGTTCCCGGAGAAAACCGAGGAATTGCGAATCGAGGTTGATCTGCTGGCAGAAATGGCGATCTTCAATCCATTCGACTTCTTCCTCGAACCCTATGCAGAAAAAATCCCCTTCGCCTATGCCGTCGATGAGCGCAAGGAGCTGGCGCCATACCTGGAAACCCTGCCCCTGACGCCGAAGTTCAAGGCCTATCTGGACGGCATCGACCGCACACCGTTGCCCGCCGTGGACTTTCTCGTCGCGCTCAACCAGCGCCTGAGCGAAGACATCGACTACCTGATCCGCATGGAGCCCGGCGTACAAACACCTGAGCACACCCTCGCACAGGCCTCCGGTTCGTGTCGTGATTCCGCCTGGTTACTGGTGCAACTGCTGCGCAACCTGGGGCTGGCGGCGCGTTTCGTGTCGGGCTACCTGATCCAGCTGACCGCCGACGTCAAAAGTCTCGACGGTCCGTCCGGCACCGACGTGGATTTCACCGATCTGCATGCCTGGTGCGAAGTGTACTTGCCCGGTGCCGGCTGGATTGGCCTGGACGCGACCTCCGGGCTGTTTGCCGGGGAAGGGCATATTCCGTTGGCCTGCAGTCCCGATCCGTCTTCTGCGGCGCCGATCAGTGGCTTGGTGGAGCCGTGCGAGTGCGAATTCAGCCACGAAATGTCCGTGGAGCGGATTTGGGAGGCACCACGGGTCACCAAGCCCTACACCGACGACCAGTGGCTAGCGATTCAAGCCCTGGGCCGACAGATCGATGCTGACTTGCTGGACGGCGATGTGCGCCTGACCATGGGTGGCGAGCCGACCTTTGTGTCCATTGATGACCCTGATGGTGCCGAGTGGAATACCGCCGCACTGGGGCCGGATAAACGGCGCTTGTCCGCCGAACTGTTCCAGCGCATGCGTAAACACTACGCACCCAAGGGGCTGGTGCATTTCGGGCAGGGCAAGTGGTATCCCGGTGAGCAACTGCCGCGTTGGTCGCTCAATTGCTACTGGCGCCGTGACGGCGTGCCGATCTGGCACAACAGCGCGCTGATCGCCGACGAACAGAAAGACTACGGCGCGGATGGCGCACTGGCCGGGCGTTTTCTGGCGAGTGTCGCCGAACGCCTGAAGATTCCGACACGCTTTGTGTTTGCGGCCTACGAAGACAATTTCTATTACCTCTGGCGCGAAGGGATGCTGCCGCAAAACGTCAGTGCCGAAGACTCACGTCTGGAAGAGCCTTTGGAGCGTGAGCGTCTGCGCAAGGTCTTCAGTCAAGGCTTGGACAAGGTCATCGGCCAGGTCCTGCCGCTGGCGCGCACCGCCAAGGGCGACCAGTGGCAGAGCGGGCGCTGGTATCTGCGCGACGAGCACTGCCGTCTGGTGCCGGGGGACTCACCGTTGGGCTATCGCTTGCCGCTGGGTTCGCAACCCTGGGTGAAAGCGGCGGAATATCCGTTCATTCATCCGCAAGACCCGAATCAGGACTTCCCGCCGCTGCCCGACACCGCGCAACTGCAAAGCCAAAGCGAGACTGCCGAGGTGCAAGAGCGCGCACCGAAGATCGACGAATCCGCCGACTGGCTGACCCGCACCGCCTTCTGCGCCGAGGCGCGGGAAGGCCGGTTGTACCTGTTCATGCCGCCGCTGGAGCGGGTCGAGGACTACCTCGAACTGGTCGCGGCCATTGAAGCCACCGCTGAAGAACTATTGTGTCCGGTATTGCTGGAGGGCTATGAGCCGCCGAGCGATCCACGCCTGAGCAACTTCCGCATCACCCCGGATCCGGGGGTGATCGAGGTCAACGTGCAACCGTCCGCGACCTGGGATGAATTGGTCGAGCGCACCGAATTCCTCTACGAAGAAGCGCGCCAGACCCGGCTGACCACCGAGAAATTCATGATCGACGGCCGGCACACCGGTACGGGTGGCGGTAACCATTTCGTGCTGGGTGGCGCGACCCCGGGGGACTCACCGTTTCTGCGTCGCCCGGATCTGCTGCGCAGCCTGATCAGCTATTGGCACAACCATCCGTCGCTGTCCTACCTGTTTTCCGGATTGTTCATCGGCCCGACGTCCCAGGCCCCCCGCGTCGATGAAGCACGCAACGATGCCTTGTACGAACTGGAAATTGCTTTCGCACAAATGCCTGAAGCGGGTGAGGAATGCCCGCCATGGCTGGTGGATCGACTGCTGCGCAATCTGCTGATCGATGTGACCGGCAACACCCACCGCGCCGAGTTCTGCATCGACAAACTCTATTCGCCGGACGGTGCCACCGGGCGCCTCGGGTTGCTGGAGCTGCGTGCGTTCGAGATGCCGCCCCATGCGCGCATGAGCCTGGCGCAACAATTGTTGCTGCGGGCGCTGGTCGCGCGGTTCTGGCGCGAACCCTATGCACCGCCGAAGCTGGCACGCTGGGGCACGGAGCTGCACGATCGCTTCCTGTTGCCACACTTTATCGAACAAGATTTCGCCGATGTCATCGTCGACCTCAACGCCGCTGGTTATCCGGTGCGGTCCGAATGGTTCGCCGCGCATCTGGAGTTCCGTTTTCCCAAGGTTGGCGATTACGCCGTCAGTGGTATTGCACTGGAACTGCGCCAGGCGCTGGAGCCCTGGCATGTGCTGGGCGAAGAGGGCGCCATGGGCGGCACGGTGCGTTACGTGGATTCGTCGCTGGAGCGTTTGCAGGTCAAGCTCAGCGGCTTGCCGCCCCAGCGTTATCTGCTGACCTGCAACGGCATCCCGGTGCCATTGCAGCCCACCGGGCGTGTAGGCGAATTCGTCGCTGGCGTGAGATTTCGCGCCTGGCAACCGGCCAACTGCCTGCAACCGACCATCCCGGTACACGCGCCGCTGGTATTTGACCTGCTCGATACCTGGATGCAGCGTTCGCTGGGCGGCTGCCAATACCACGTCGCCCACCCGGGCGGGCGCAATTACGACAGCTTGCCGGTCAATGCCAACGAGGCCGAGAGCCGACGGATGGCGCGCTTCTTCCGCATCGGACACACGCCGGGGAAACTTCCTGTACCCAATCTGGAAACTAACGATGAGCTACCGATGACGCTCGATTTGCGACGTTTCTAAACCGTACGCGACGCCCGGATTTTYCGTATATCCGGGCGTCATGAGCCTGCGTTAGTCTGACCCTTCATTGCTGTCTGCCGAGCTTTCCATGCCTGACCTGCTAGACCGCTACCCGCTGACGGCGGGCACCTATCACGAAATGCTCGACGACAGTGGCGCCGTGCGCCCGCACTGGCGACGGCTGTTCGAGCAGTTGCAACGCAGCACGCCGGCGCAACTGGTACAGCGCCAGGCCCTGCTGACCCGGCAAATCCAGGAAAACGGCGTTACCTACAACGTCTATGCCGATCCCAAGGGAGCGGATCGGCCATGGGAACTGGATCTGCTACCCCATGTGATCGCAGCCGATGAGTGGCAACAGTTGTCGGCCGGCATCGCTCAGCGGGCGCGCTTGCTCAATGCCGTGCTGGCTGACCTTTACGGTCCGCAACGGCTGATTGCCGAAGGTCTTCTGCCCGCCGAGCTGGTGTTCGGTCACAACAACTTCCTTTGGCCCTGTCAGGGCATCAGCCCGCCTGACGGAGCCTTTCTGCATCTGTATGCCGTGGATCTGGCGCGCACACCCGATGGTCGTTGGTGGGTGACGGCGGATCGTACCCAGGCGCCTTCGGGTGCCGGGTATGCGCTGGAAAACCGCACGATTGTGTCCCGGGCGTTTCCCGAGTTGTACCGCGATCTGAAAGTGCAGCACCTGGCCGGGTTCTTTCGCACCTTGCAGGAAACCCTGGCCCGTCAGGCCCCGAGTGACGGGGACGCGCCATTGGTAGTGCTGCTGACACCGGGGCGTTTCAACGAAAGCTATTTCGAACATTTGTACTTGGCGCGTCAGCTCGGCTACCCACTGGTGGAGGGCGGCGACCTGACGGTGCGCGATGCGACGGTCTACCTGAAGACCCTGAGTGGTCTGCGCCGGGTGCACGCGATCATGCGCCGGCTCGACGATGATTTCTGCGACCCGCTGGAGTTGCGTACCGATTCAGCCCTCGGCGTGCCGGGCCTGCTTGAGGCCGTGCGGCAGGGGCGGGTGCTGGTGGCCAATGCTCTCGGCAGCGGTGTGCTGGAATCGCCCGGATTGTTGGGTTTCCTGCCGAGGATCAATCAATTCCTGTTCGGCGAAGAACTGATCCTGCCGTCCATCGCCACCTGGTGGTGCGGTGAAGCGCCGGTATTGGCCCAGGCCCTGGAAAAACTGCCGGAGTTGCTGATCAAACCGGCATTTCCGTCCCAGAGTTTTGCTCCGGTATTTGGCCGTGATTTGAGTGAAAAACAGCGCCAGGAGCTCGCCGAGCGCATGCAGGCACGGCCATACGCGTATGTCGCGCAAGAACTTGCGCAGTTGTCCCAGGCACCGATCTGGCAAGCCGAAGACGGTCAACTGCAACCCCGTGCCATCGGCATGCGCGTGTATGCGGTGGCCAGCCGCGAGGGATACCGGGTGCTGCCCGGTGGCTTGACCCGGGTCGCCGCGCAAGCCGATGCCGAAGTGGTGTCGATGCAGCGAGGCGGCGCCAGCAAGGACACCTGGGTGCTGGGCGATCGTGCGCCCAGCGGCGAACAATGGAAGGCCCAGCGCAACATCGGTGTACATGACCTGGTGCGGCGCGATCCGTACCTGCCATCGCGGGTGGTGGAAAACCTGTTCTGGTTTGGTCGTTACTGCGAACGTTGCGATGACAGTGCCCGTTTGCTGCGCATCATGCTGGCGCGCTATGTCGACGGCGACGACCCGCAAGCCCTGCAGGCAGCAGTGGAACTCGGCGAACGGCTGATGCTGCTGCCCGAGGAGGGCGAGTTGCCGGAGCGCCTGTTGGCGGCGTTGCTCGGCGATGACTGGCCGTTCAGCCTGCGTTCCAACCTGCAACGTTTGCAGTGGGCCGCTTCACAGGTGCGCGGCAAGCTCTCGCGGGAAAACTGGCAGGCGCTGGTGGAGTTGCAGCGCGAAGCCATGGAACTGGAAACCGAAGAGCCGGATTTCGGCGAGTTGCTGGATTTCCTCAACCGTCTGGTGATGTCCCTGGCGGCGTTGTCCGGCTTTGCCCTGGACGACATGACCCGGGACGAAGGCTGGCGTTTCCTGATGATTGGCCGGCGGATCGAGCGCCTGCAATTTCTCAGCGGCAGCCTGGCGGCGTTCCTTCGGGGCGCTGGGGCTTTCGATCAGGCCGGGCTGGAATGGTTGCTGGAACTGGGCAACAGCAGCATCACCTATCGTTCTCGCTACCTGGCGGTGGCGCAGCTGATCCCGGTGCTCGACCTGTTGTTGCTCGACGAGCAGAACCCTCATGCCGTGTTGTTCCAGTTGAAACTGGTGACCCGCACCCTCAAACGCCTCAACGATGACTTTGGCGTGCCGCGTGAAGCAGCGCTACCGCAATTGGTCGAGCGTCTGGCGCGATTCGACCTTGGCTGCCTGGAAAACCCGCTGTTCGGCGACGCGAGTGTTCGCGCTGCCATCGAAGGGCTGGCCGCGCTGCTGCAAGAGATCGCCGACGCCAGCGGGCAGGTTTCCGATCGCCTGGCGCTACGGCATTTCGCCCATGTCGATGATGTCAGCCAGCGCACGGTGTCCGTCTGATGAGCGCTCACTACCAGATTTTCCACGACACCCATTATCACTATGACAGCCCGGTGTCCCTGGCCCAGCAACTGGCGCATCTGTGGCCGCGGCCTTGTGCCTGGCAGCGCTGCACCGACCGGCAATTGCAGATCAGCCCGCAGCCGACCTCGCGTCGCGATGAGCTGGATGTATTCGGCAATCCGCTGACCCGGCTGGCGTTCGAGCGTCCCCACGATGAATTACTGGTCAACGCCAGCCTGACCATTGAGGTGCTGCCCCGACCTGCGTTGGACTTCAGTCTGTCGCCAGCGTGGGAAGAGACGCGTAGCGCGCTGACCTACAGCAGCCAACCGCTGTCGCCCGAGCTACTCGAAGCCTGTCGATACCGGTTTGAATCTCCGTACGTGCATTTGAAGAAAAACTTTGTCGAGTTCTCGCAAAGCTGTTTTCCGCCCGGTCAGGCGTTGTTGCTCGGCGTGCAGGCTCTGATGGAGAAAATCTTCAACGAGTTCACCTTCGATGCCGAAGCGACCCAGGTGGCGACGCCGCTGGTCGAGGTGCTGGAGCGCCGGCGCGGGGTCTGCCAGGACTTTGCCCACCTGATGCTCGCCTGCGTACGTTCCAGAGGGTTGGCGGCGCGCTACATCAGCGGCTACCTGCTGACCCAGCCACCGCCGGGCCAGCCACGCTTGATCGGTGCCGATGCGTCCCACGCCTGGGTCTCGGTGTTTTGCCCGGTGCTGGGGTGGGTGGATTTTGATCCGACCAACAATGTGCAGCCAGCACTGGAGCACATTACCCTGGCCTGGGGCCGGGATTTTTCCGATGTGTCGCCGTTGCGGGGGGTGATTCTGGGCGGGGGCAATCACGATCCGGAAGTTCGGGTAACGGTGATGCCACTGGAGTAATGCAGATCAATGTGGGATTGCGGTGTCTTGGAGTCATTCGATTGGCCTGTGAGGGTCGGCAGCAAAGCTGCCAACCCTGGACACAGATCCTGTGGGCCTGATCAGATCAACCGGCCCGGAGGTTCTCAGGCGTCTGGCGCCGAGTCTTTCGGTGCATCAACATCGTCTTCTGCCGCCACTTCACCCTCAGGGTTCAGTGCCGCTTCTTCAGCTGTAGCTTTCTTGCGCTGAAGCTTTTCCTCTTTCTTCTGCTCCTTGGCCAAGTCTCTCTGACGTTTGGCGAAGGAATAATTAGGTTTGGCCATGGGCGATCCTCTTGGGTCGAAGGTGAGGTTGAGCGGCGCATATTCTGCCCTGTATCGGTGCCGAGCCGTTAGCTGGGTTTTTGCTCGGCCCATTTTGGCGCTACGGACGGTTGCCAGGCATCCAGAGCATCGAGCAGGGTTTGCGGTGATTCGCTCACTTGCAGCATGTCACGGTGCTGCCCGCGAACGAAGCCTTCGCCGACGATATGATCGAGAAAAGACGTCAATTTGCTGTAGAAACCGTTCACTTCCAGCAAACCCAGCGGTTTGCCGTGGTAGCCGAGCTGGCCCCAGGTCCATACTTCAAACAGTTCTTCCAGGGTGCCAAGGCCACCGGGCAGTGCGATAAAGGCATCGCTGAGCTCGGCCATCCGCGCCTTGCGCGCGTGCATGCCATCGACGACTTCCAGGCGAGTCAGGCCGCTGTGGCCGATTTCCTTGTCCTTGAGGCTTTGCGGGATGATGCCGATCACTTCACCACCGGCCGCCAGGGCCGCATCAGCGACGATGCCCATCAGGCCTACGGCGCCGCCGCCATAAACGAGGGTCAGCTTGCGCTCGGCCAATGCCTGGCCCAAGGCCACAGCCGCTTCACGATAAGCCGGGTTGGTGCCGGTGCTGGCACCACAAAATACACAAACAGATGTTAAAGACATGCCTTGCTCCATGGTCGATCAGGGTCACAGAGTAAAGGCAGGCGCACGGCACTCCAAGGGCTAGACTTCGAGTTCTGGCGTTTCGTATGTACCGCTGGCGCCGCAGGCATAGGCGGCGAGCAAGCTGCACAATAAGCTGTTAATCGACATGACAGACGCTCCATTTGAAGGGGACGGTCTGATGATAGGGCCGGGCCAGACGCTTGGCCGGTAGATAATTTGCATCAGCGTCATAGCTCGAAAGTTGTATACAATTTTTGATTCAAGTCATATGAACTTGCGAAGTTTTCAGGCAGTCTTCTGTCCATTCGCGATTTCGTTAACCCTGCCTTGGAGATTCACCATGTTTGCCAAACTTGTTGCGGTATCCCTGTTGACACTGGCCAGCAGCCAACTGATGGCTGCCGAGTGCAAGACCACCATTGACTCCACCGACCAGATGTCTTTCGACACGAAGGCCATTGAAATCGACAAGAGCTGCAAGACGTTTACCGTGGAACTCAAGCACTCCGGCAGCTTGCCGAAGAACGTCATGGGCCATAATTGGGTGCTGAGTAAAGAAGCCGACATGCAGCCGATCGCCACCGATGGCCTGAGCGCCGGCATCGACAAGAACTACCTGAAAGAGGGCGACGCCCGCGTGATCGCCCACACCAAGATCATCGGCGCCAAGGAAACCGATTCGGTGACCTTCGACGTGTCCAAGCTCGATGCCGCTGAAAAATACGGTTTCTTCTGCTCGTTCCCGGGCCACATCTCGATGATGAAAGGCACCGTTACCCTGAAGTAATCAGGCACACCGCGAAGGGGCCAGAAGCATCGACATATGTTTTGGCCAAAGAAAAGCCCGCTGAAGTTCAACACTCCAGCGGGCTTTTTCATTCACTCACGCCTCAAGGCGCGAACGGCATCACGCGCTTGTGGTGCGTCTTGTTGTACGTGTCGCAAATGATCTTGAACGCTTCCTCACGCACCGGGTTGCCGTGCAGGAAGGCGTCGATCTCGGCGTAGGTCACGCCATGGGAGGCTTCGTCCGGTTTGCCGGGCGACAGGTCTTCGAGGTCGGCGGTTGGGACTTTCTCCACCAGCGACTCCGGCGCGCCGAAGCTGCGGGCAATGGCGCGGACCTGGTTTTTCACCAGGCCACTCAGTGGCGCCAGGTCGCAGGCGCCATCACCGAACTTGGTGAAGAAACCCATCACTGCTTCCGCCGCGTGATCGGTGCCGATCACCAGACCATTGGCCGCGCCGGCGATGGTGTACTGGGCGACCATACGCATGCGCGCCTTGGTGTTGCCGAGCACGAAATCCACCGACACTGCATGTTTGCCTTCAAAGGCTGCCACTTCATTGGCCAGGGATTTGACCGCCGGGCCGATGTTCACGGTGTGTCGCTCGTCCGGTTTGATGAAGTCCACCGACGCCTGGGCGTCGTGCTCATCGAACTGGGTTTCGTAGGGCAGGCGCACGGCGATGAATTTGTAGGCGGCATCACCGCTGCGCTGGCGCAGTTCACGGACGGCCCGTTGGGCCAGCAGGCCGGCGGTCAGGGAGTCGACACCGCCACTGATGCCCAATACCAGAGTCTTGAGCCCGGAGTTGACCAGGCAGTCCTGAATGAAAGTCACCCGCCGGGCGACTTCGGCCTCAAGGGCTGCTTCGTCGGCGAATGGCGGCTGGACCTTGAGCTGTTCAGCAATCTCACGCTGTACGGCTTGCATGAATTCACTCCTTGCTTGATGTATTTGAAAGGGCGGCAGGAACCTGGAAAACGTGTCGCAAGTAAGCGACGAAATTCGGGTCTTTACAGTGCGTCTTGCCTGGCTCGTCGGAGATCTTCGCCACCGGCTGGCCGTTGCAGGCGGCCATTTTAAGCACGATGCTCATCGGTTCGACACCCGGAATATCACAGGTCAGGTTGGTACCGATGCCGAAGCTGACATTGATCCGACCGCGCAGCACCCGGAATATCTCCAGAGCCTTGGGCAGGGTCAGGCTGTCAGAGAAGGTCAGCGTCTTGCTCATCGGGTCGATGCCGAGCTTGTGATAGTGGGCGATGGCCTTTTCCGCCCATACCACCGGATCGCCCGAGTCATGGCGCAAACCGTCGAAAAGCTTGGCGAAAAACAGATCGAAATCGCCGAGGAAGGCATCCATGGTGATGCAGTCGGTCAGGGCAATTCCCAGCAGGCCACGGTATTCACGGACCCAGCAATCGAGTGCGGCGATCTGACTGTCGATCAGCCGTGGGCCGAGTTGCTGGTGGGCCATGATCCACTCGTGGGCCATGGTGCCCAGCGGTTTCATGTCCAGCTCCCGGGACAGATGCACATTGCTGGTGCCGACGAAGCGTCCGGGGAAATCGTGCTTGAGCACATTCACCACTTCTTCCTGCACGCGGTAAGAAAAACGTCGACGCGTGCCGAAATCGGCCACCTGCAATTCGGACAATTCATCACTGCTGGCGTTGGCACTTAGCCAGTCGAACTTGCGGTAGAGCTGCTCGCGGGCCTGCTCCAGTACGATTTCGCGGTAGCGATAGCGGTTGCGCACCTCGCTGACCAGGGCCAGCAGCGGCACTTCGAACAGGATCACATGCAGCCAGGGGCCCCGCAGGCGGATAAACAGCTCACCGTTTTCGAGGCCGGTGTGGATATAGCGCAGGTTGAAGCGAAACAACCCGAGAAAACGCAGGAAATCCGGCTTCAGGAAGCTGATGCGCTCCAGAAAGCTCAATTGATCGGCGCTCAGGCTCAGTTCGGCCAGGCGCTCGATCTGGAAACGGATTTCCGCCAGATACGGGCGCAAGTCCTCGCTGTTACGGCAACGAAACTCCCATTCGACTTCGACGTTCGGGTAGTTGTGCAGCACCGCCTGCATCATCGTCAGTTTGTAGAAGTCGGTGTCGAGCAGGTTCTGCACGATGCGATCGGCAAACACACTCTCGCTCATAACGGGGGTTCTCCACATTGAATAGAGCTAGTGGCGCATAACGGTGATGGGGATTGCCAGCAATTTTTTAGCCTGCAGCAGATCCTTGTGGGAGCGAGCTTGCTCGCGATAGCGGACTGACAGGCAATTCAAGTATTGAATGTAATGACGCCATCCAAGCTCGCTCCCACAGGAGTTGTGCAAAGAATCAGTGTTGTGGAGCCTCCGGGCTGTCGATCTGCTCCAGCATCCACTTCACAAAGTCCCGCACCTTGGGCACTTCCGCCGAATGTTCCGGGTACGCAAGGTAATAGGCGTCGCTGCTGGGCATTGCATGCTGCCAGGGAATGACCAGTTTGCCGTCGGCCAGTTCCTCTTCCACCAGAAAGCGGGGCAACAACGCCACGCCGCAGCCAACCTGGGCGGCGCGGATGCACATATAAAAGGTTTCGAAACGCGGGCCGTGGTAGCTGTGCTCGGTGTGGTAGCCCTGATGCTCGAACCAGTCGTGCCAGGCCTGGGGGCGGGAGGCGTTTTGCAGCAGTACCAGATCGGACAGTTGCGTCGGATCGGTGAACGGTTGGGCAGGCAAGCTGCCCGGGGCACATACAGGAACAAGCTCTTCACCGAACAGCTTCAGGCACTCGGTGCCCGGTCGTGAACCCTGGCCGAAGTAGAACGCCAGGTCGCTGCGACCTTGCAGCAGATCGTCGGCTTCCTGCTCGCTGCACAGGTCCAGGTGGATCGACGGGTGCCGCAGGCGCCAGCCTTTCAGGCGAGGCACCAGCCAGCGTGCGCCGAAGGTTGGAGGCGTCGAGACGCGCAGGACTTCGGTTTCGCCACCGTAGGAACGCAGGTAATGGGTCGACATCTCGACCTGCGTGAGGATCTTTCGCACCTCAACCAGGTACAGATCGCCGGCCGGGGTCATCTGCAGGCGACGGCGCACCCGGCGAAACAGCAGGTGTTGCAACAGCTCTTCGAGTTGTGCGACCTGTTTGCTCACGGCGCTTTGGGTCAGGTTCAACTCTTCGGCGGCCCGGGTGAAGCTCAAGTGCCGGGTAACGGCCTCGAAGCACTGCAACGCAGCGATCGATGGCAAGTAGCGTTTATTCAGCATGGGCGGTCCTTGGTTCTTGTTTCTTATTGCCAGCAATGCACAGCATGAATAAACGGAATGATATCTCTCTTAAAGGTCGTTTGTTGAGTAACCTCCGGGCAGCTAAAACTACAGGTCTGATCAGCCGTGAGTTTCCGGCTGCACGTGTTCTGTCTTTTGCTTGAGGAGTGACCCATGGTTGCCGCATTGCTTGATCGTCTAGGTGTGAACCCGGCCCTGTACCAGAACGGCAAAGTGCCGGTGCATTCGCCGATCGATGGCAGCAGGATCGCCGCCGTGAACTGGGAAGGCGCTGCTGAAGTCGAGCAGCACATCAGTCGCGCAGATCATGCGTTCGAACTGTGGCGCAAGGTCCCGGCACCGCGCCGTGGCGAGTTGGTGCGGCAACTGGGTGACATCCTGCGTGAATACAAGGCCGACCTCGGCGAGCTGGTGTCCTGGGAGGCCGGCAAGATCACCCAGGAAGGCCTGGGTGAAGTTCAGGAAATGATCGACATCTGCGACTTCGCCGTCGGCCTGTCCCGTCAGCTGTACGGCTTGACCATCGCTTCCGAGCGTCCTGGTCACCACATGCGCGAAACCTGGCATCCGCTGGGCGTCGTAGGCGTGATCAGCGCTTTCAACTTTCCGGTGGCGGTCTGGGCCTGGAACGCCACGCTGGCGCTGGTCTGCGGCAACCCGGTGATCTGGAAACCGTCGGAAAAGACTCCACTTACCGCACTGGCTTGCCAGGCGCTGTTCGATCGCGTGCTGAAGAACTTCAGCGATGCACCACCGCACCTGAGCCAGGTGATTATTGGCGGTCGCGATGCTGGCGAAGCCCTGGTCGATGATCCGCGTGTCGCGCTGGTCAGCGCCACCGGCAGTACCCGCATGGGCCGTGAAGTGGCGCCGAAAATCGCCGCACGTTTCGCCCGCAGCATTCTGGAGCTGGGCGGCAACAACGCAATGATCCTCGGCCCAAGCGCCGACCTGGACATGGCCGTTCGCGCGATCCTGTTCAGCGCCGTCGGCACCGCCGGTCAGCGCTGCACCACCCTGCGTCGCTTGATCGCCCATGAATCGGTGAAAGAAGAAATCGTCACCCGCCTGAAAGCCGCGTATTCGAAAGTACGTATCGGCCATCCTCTGGAAGGCAACCTGGTCGGCCCGCTGATCGACAAGCAAAGCTTCGAAAACATGCAGGACGCACTGGAACAAGCCTTGAGCGAAGGCGGTCGGGTGTTTGGCGGTGAGCGTCAGCTGGAAGACAAGTTCCCGAATGCCTACTACGTGTCGCCGGCCATCGTCGAAATGCCGGAGCAGAGTGATGTGGTCTGCCATGAAACCTTCGCCCCGATCCTGTACGTGGTCGGTTACAGCGATTTCCAGGAAGCCCTGCGCCTGAACAACGCCGTGCCACAAGGCCTGTCCTCGTGCATCTTCACCACCGACGTGCGTGAGGCTGAGCAGTTCATGTCGGCGGTAGGCAGCGACTGCGGCATCGCCAACGTCAACATTGGCCCGAGCGGTGCGGAAATCGGTGGCGCGTTCGGTGGCGAGAAAGAAACCGGCGGCGGTCGCGAGTCCGGCTCCGATGCGTGGCGCGGCTACATGCGCCGCCAGACCAACACCGTGAACTATTCGCTGGAGTTGCCGTTGGCGCAGGGTATTACGTTCGATTAAGCAGCTTCAAGCTACAAGCTACAAGCTTCAAGCAAACTGGCTTGCAGCTTGTAGCTTGCGGCTTGTAGCTGCTCCGACAGGAGCTTGCAATGCCGTTACGCGAAGAGTGTCTGTGGGAAAAACTGACGCCGCAAAGGCCGGACAATTCGGCTCTCAAGGGTGAGGTTTCGGTGGATGTCTGCGTCATCGGCGCCGGGTTTACCGGTTTGTCAGCGGCGGTGCATCTGCTGGAGCAAGGCAAGACCGTTTGTGTGCTGGAGGCTCATCGCGCCGGCCATGGTGGTTCGGGGCGCAACGTCGGGCTAGTCAATGCCGGGATGTGGATTCCACCGGACGAGATCGAAGCCGGGTTTGGCGAGGCGGTCGGCAGCCAGCTCAACCGCATGCTGGGGGCAGCGCCATCCCTGGTGTTCAGCCTTGTGGACAAGTACAACATCGATTGCCAGTTGCGCCGCGAAGGCACGCTGCACATGGCGCACAACGCCCGTGGCGAAGCTGACTTGCGCAGTCGTGAAGAACAATGGAAACGCCGCGGGGCGCCGGTGGAGTTGTTGACTGGCCAGGCTTGCGAGCAAGCGACGGGCACCAAAAAGATCGCCGCCGCGCTGCTCGATCGCCGCGCCGGCACGCTCAACCCGATGGCCTACACCACGGGGCTGGCCAAAGCGGCCATCGGCCTGGGCGGTCAATTATTCGATCATTCCCCGGTCACCCGACTCGAACGACAGGGTCAGCGCTGGTCTGTGCAAACCGCCCAGGGCTCGGTCATGGCCGAGAAAGTGGTGATCGCCTCCAATGCCTACACCGAAGGTGACTGGACGGAGTTGCGGCGCAATTTCTTCCCCGGTTATTACTACCAGGTGGCCTCGGTCCCGCTGACGGAAGAGGCCGCCCGGCAAATTCTTCCCGGCGGCCAGGGTTCCTGGGACACCCGCCAGGTCCTGAGCAGCATCCGTCGGGATAAAGACGGAAGGCTGCTGCTGGGCAGTCTCGGTAATGGCAATCAGAAACCGGCCTGGTTTCTCAAGGCCTGGGCCGACCGGGTACAGCAACACTATTTCCCGTACCTCAAACCGGTGGAGTGGGAGTGCACCTGGACCGGTCGCATTGCCTTCACCCCCGATCATTTGATGCGCCTGTTCGAACCGGCGCCCGGTTTGGTGGCAGTCACCGGCTACAACGGCCGGGGCGTGACCACGGGAACGGTGGTCGGCAAGGCCTTCGCCGATTACCTGTGTAACGGAAATCCTCAAGCACTACCGATTCCTTTTGCGCCCATGCAGCCATTGGCCGGGGTGGGGTTGCGCAGCTGTCTGTATGAGGCGGGATTCTCGCTGTATCACGCAGGCCAGTGCCTGCGGATCGTGATCTGAAGGTTGATTTTTGCAGTGGGAAGCGGCGCTTTTTCGATCTGCAGCTAGCCTGTAGTGGTGCGGGTTGTAGCAGTCTCGCACCAGCAGTGTGCACTTCGGTGACGCACGTTGTTACAGGCTGGTTGCACGTCGTTTAAAGCCGCGGTTGCAATGATGGCGCAGGTGGGTTGCGCCTCAAAAAAATAATGGTTTCACCTTCCGCGGTTTAGACGGTTGCACGCCCAATGAAAATGGGCCCGAAACAGTCGAAATAACAAGAAAGCAGCGACTTTTTTCAGAATAAAAAACCGATGGCACGGCCCTTGCTCTGAGCATTCAGTGAAGTCGCAGTGCCAATTAAAAAAAACCATGGAGCACCACCTCATGTCCCAGACGTTTTACAAGAAAGGCTTTCTGGCCCTCGCAGTGGCAACTGCGTTGGGTGTTTCTGCGTTTGCTCAGGCTGACATCAAGATCGGCGTAGCGGGACCAATGACGGGCGCCAACGCGGCATTTGGCGAACAGTACATGAAGGGTGCACAGGCGGCGGCCGATGCGGTCAACGCATCGGGCGGCGTGAACGGGGAAAAAATCGTACTGGTCAAGGGCGATGACGCCTGCGAACCGAAGCAGGCTGTGACAGTCGCCAAGGACCTGACCGAAAAGAAAGTCGTTGGTGTGGTAGGTCACTTCTGCTCCTCGTCGACCATCCCTGCCTCCGAGATCTACGACGAAGCCGGCATCATCACGATCACCCCAGGCTCCACCAACCCCAAGGTGACCGAGCGCGGCCTGAGTGCCATGTTCCGCATGTGCGGGCGTGACGACCAGCAAGGTATCGTGGCTGGCGACTATGTCGTCGACGTGCTCAAGGGCAAGAAAGTCGCCGTACTGCACGACAAGGACACCTACGGTCAGGGCCTGGCGGATGCGACCAAGGCTCAGCTGGAAAAACGCGGCGTGAAGCCGGTGCTGTACGAGGGGCTGACCCGCGGCGAGAAAGACTTCAGCGCCGTCGTCACCAAGATCCGTGCGGCCGGTGCCGACGTGGTCTACTTCGGCGGCTTGCACCCGGAAGCCGGTCCACTGGTTCGGCAACTGCGTGAACAGGGCCTCAAAGACGTCAAGTTCATGTCCGATGACGGCATCGTGACTGACGAACTGGTGACCACCGCCGGTGGCCCACAGAACGTTGATGGTGTACTGATGACCTTCGGCGCTGACCCACGTCTGCTGCCAGACAGCAAGACCGTGGTAGACGCTTTCCGCAAGGCCGGCACCGAACCTGAAGGCTACACCCTGTACGCCTACGCTTCGGTCCAGACCCTGGCCGCTGCGTTCAATGGCGCCAAGTCCAACAAGGGCGAAGACGCTGCCAAATGGCTGAAAGCCAATCCGGTCAAGACCGTCATGGGCGAGAAGACCTGGGACAGCAAGGGCGACCTGAAAGTCTCCGACTACGTGGTTTACCAGTGGGACAAGGACGGCAAATACCACCAGCTGGAAAAACAGAAGTAAGGGCTGGCTCGATCGGATGAACCTCACAGTTCCCTTGTAGGAGCGAGTTTGCTCGCGATGACGTACTGGCAGTCGACAACTTTGTTGAATGTTCAACCGCTATCGAAGGCAAGCCAGCTCCTGCAAGGGCCGTGGTGGCCTGTCTGATCGTGGCTGACATTGCTCCGACGTATATCTGTATTTTCCTTAGAAGAACCGCACAGCCACATGTGCAGGTTCTCATTGCGTGAGATTGCGTTATGGATGGTATTTTCCTGCAGCAACTGGTCAACGGCCTTACCCTCGGGTCGGTCTATGGCCTGATCGCCATCGGCTACACAATGGTCTATGGCATCATCGGCATGATCAACTTCGCCCACGGCGAGGTTTACATGATTTCCGCTTACCTCGCGGCAATCAGTCTGGCTCTGCTGGCATACTTCGGTATTGAATCCTTCCCTCTGTTGATGCTCGGCACACTGATCTTCACCATCGTCGTCACGGCGGTGTATGGCTGGGTTATCGAGCGTGTTGCCTACAAACCCCTGCGTAACTCCACCCGACTGGCACCGCTGATCAGCGCCATCGGGATCTCGCTGATCCTGCAAAACTATGCACAGATCGCCCAGGGTGCCCGCCAACAAGGCGTTCCGACGTTGCTGACTGGTGCATGGCGAGTAGAAGTCGGGACCGGCTTCGTCCAGCTCACTTACACCAAGATCTTCATTCTGGTCGCAGCGTTTGTCGGGATGGGCCTGCTGACCTATGTCATCAAGTACACCAAGCTCGGCCGCATGTGCCGCGCGACCCAGCAAGACCGCAAGATGGCCTCGATCCTGGGGATCAACACCGACCGCATCATTTCCTACGTGTTCATCATTGGTGCAGCGATGGCGGCCCTGGCCGGCGTGCTGATCACCATGAACTACGGCACGTTCGACTTCTACGCAGGCTTTGTCATCGGCATCAAGGCGTTCACCGCCGCGGTGCTCGGCGGGATTGGCTCGCTGCCTGGTGCCATGCTCGGCGGGATCATACTCGGCATCTCCGAGTCGCTGTTCTCGGGTCTGGTCAACTCGGACTACAAAGACGTCTTCAGCTTCTCGCTGCTGGTTCTCGTTCTGGTCTTTCGGCCCCAAGGCCTGCTCGGCCGTCCTCTTGTGTCGAAGGTGTAAGCGATGTCTTCAACCACTAAAAAAACCATTGATCTCAAAAGAAGTCTGGTTGACGCGATTCTTGCCGGCCTCGTGGCCCTGATTGTGTTCGGCCCGATTGTCGGCATCGTCCTCGATGGCTACGGCTTCAACTTGCAGCCCACTCGCGTGGCGTGGATTGTCGCTATTGTCATGACCGGTCGTTTTGCCTTGAGCCTGTTCCTGCAAACCCCAAAGGGCCTGAGAATTCTCGAGGGCTTTGAAACCACCGGCTCCGGGGTTCATGTACTGGCGCCTGATTACAAATCCCGGTTGCGCTGGATCATCCCGCTGATGATTGTCATCGCCGTGGTGTTCCCGTTTTTCTCCAACTCCTACCTGCTGGGCGTGGTCATCCTCGGGCTGATCTACGTATTGCTGGGGCTGGGTTTGAACATTGTGGTCGGCCTGGCCGGCCTGCTCGACCTGGGTTACGTGGCGTTCTACGCCATCGGCGCCTACGGCCTGGCGCTCGGTTATCAGTACCTGGGGCTGGGTTTCTGGACGGTGTTGCCACTGGCGGCGATCACGGCCGGTCTGGCCGGTTGCATCCTCGGTTTCCCGGTGCTGCGCCTGCACGGTGACTACCTGGCGATCGTGACCCTGGGCTTCGGTGAAATCATTCGGTTGATCCTCAATAACTGGCTGTCCCTGACCGGCGGCCCGAATGGCATGGCAGCGCCGTTGCCAACCTTCTTCGGCATCGAGTTCGGAAAAAGGGCGAAAGAGGGCGGGGTGCCGTTCCATGAGTTCTTCGGCATCGCCTACAACCCTGACGTGAAGTACTACTTCATCTACGCCGTGTTGTTCCTGGTGGTCCTGGCCGTGCTGCACATCAAGCATCGCCTGACCCGCATGCCGGTCGGCCGTGCCTGGGAAGCGCTGCGTGAGGATGAAATCGCCTGCCGCTCCATGGGCCTGAACCACGTACTGGTCAAGCTCTCGGCATTCACCATCGGTGCCTCGACGGCCGGTCTGGCCGGGGTGTTCTTTGCCACCTACCAGGGCTTCGTCAACCCGACCTCGTTCACCTTCTTCGAATCGGCGCTGATCCTTGCCATCGTGGTACTGGGTGGCATGGGTTCGACCATCGGCGTGGTGATTGCAGCCTTCGTGCTGACCGTCGCCCCGGAGTTGCTGCGTGGCTTTGCCGAGTACCGCGTGCTGCTGTTCGGCATCCTGATGGTGTTGATGATGATCTGGCGACCGCGCGGTCTGATTCGGATCAGCCGTACCGGTGTGACCCCGCGTAAAGGAGTAGCGCCATGAGCGAAGTCGTACTCAGTGTCGAAAAACTGATGATGCACTTCGGCGGCATCAAGGCGTTGAACGATGTCAGCCTGAAAGTCCACCGCAATTCGATCTTCGCCCTGATCGGGCCCAACGGCGCCGGCAAAACCACGGTGTTCAACTGCCTGACCGGGTTCTACAAGGCCTCCGGCGGCAAGATCGAACTCAATGTGCGTGGTCAGCAGACGAACGTCATCAAATTGCTGGGCGAATCATTCAAGCCGACCGATTTCGTCTCGCCTAAATCGTTCGCCAGTCGGCTGTTCTACAAGGCGTTCGGCGGCACCCATCTGGTGAACCGTGCAGGGCTGGCGCGTACGTTCCAGAACATTCGTCTGTTCAAGGAAATGTCGGTGCTGGAAAACCTGCTGGTGGCCCAGCACATGTGGGTCAACCGCAGCATGCTGGCCGGCATCCTCAATACCAAGGGCTACCGCAAGGCTGAAAGCGATGCACTGGACCACGCGTTCTACTGGCTGGAGGTGGTGGATCTGGTGGATTGCGCCAACCGACTGGCCGGTGAGTTGTCCTACGGCCAGCAACGCCGCCTGGAAATCGCCCGCGCCATGTGCACCCGTCCGCAGATCATCTGCCTCGACGAGCCGGCCGCCGGCCTCAACCCCCAGGAAACTGAAGCGCTGAGCGCGATGATCCGGCTGCTGCGCGACGAGCACGATCTGACCGTGGTGCTGATCGAACACGACATGGGCATGGTAATGAGCATTTCCGATCACATCGTGGTGCTGGACCACGGCATCGTCATCGCCGAGGGCGGACCCGATGCGATTCGTAACGACCCGAAAGTGATTGCGGCCTACCTGGGCGCCGATGAAGAGGAAGTGGTGCTATGAGCAAACCCATCCTCGAACTCAAGGAACTTGATGTGTTTTACGGGCCGATCCAGGCCCTGAAGAAAGTCTCGCTGCACATCAAGGAAGGGGAAACCGTCAGCCTGATCGGCTCCAACGGTGCCGGCAAGTCGACCCTGCTGATGTCGATCTTCGGCCAGCCGCGGGCGGCGGACGGGCAGATCCTCTATCAGGGTGTGGACATCACCCACAAGTCGTCCCACTACATCGCCTCCAACGGCATCGCGCAATCGCCGGAAGGGCGGCGGGTGTTCCCCGACATGACCGTCGAGGAAAACTTGCTGATGGGCACCATCCCTATCGGTGACAAGTACGCCAAGGAAGACATGCAACGCATGTTCGAGCTGTTCCCGCGGCTCGAAGAGCGGCGCACCCAGCGGGCGATGACCATGTCTGGCGGCGAGCAGCAAATGCTCGCCATCGCCCGGGCCCTGATGAGCCGGCCCAAGTTGTTGCTGCTGGATGAGCCGAGCCTGGGCCTGGCGCCGATTGTGGTGAAACAGATCTTCGCCACCCTGCGGGAACTGGCCAAGACCGGCATGACCATCTTTCTGGTGGAGCAGAACGCCAACCACGCCCTGCGGTTGTCGGACCGGGCGTATGTGATGGTCAACGGCGAAATCCGCATGACCGGCACCGGCAAGGAGTTGTTGGTCAACGAGGACGTGCGTAACGCCTACCTCGGCGGGCACTGAGTTTCAGTGGTTATGCACAAGCCCCGGCGCGCAATCGCCGGGGCTTTTTTACATCTCCAAAACACCACTAAACCCTGTGGGAGCGAGCTTGCTCGCGATAGCGGTGTGTCCGTCACCACGATGCAAGCTGTGCCCCAGTCATCGCGAGCAAGCTCGCTCCCACAGGGTTTTTGGTGTGCCTGCAGGAAATTGTGGAAAACAATATTCCCAAGCTCGCAAAGCGCGACATAAAGCCGCTGCAAATAGTTGTTTTGTCACAGTTTTGACTTGTCCCCGTTTGCTGTGGAACCGGCTGTGAATAACGTGGGAGTAGCTGGCTGGAGGCCTTTGAAACCGTGGCTTGCAGAGGTATGGTTGTTTTTTGATCAAGTGCTTTTGCGCAACTTCAAGGCCGCTTTGTCAACCTTTTTGTTCGGGACGAAAGTGCGTGGAATCAGCGTGGACAAGCCTGTGGATAAGTCTGTGACTAAACTCTGGAAAGACCCGGCTGAAGGCCGTGGTTACTGGCTTGGCGCCATCGTCGGTTTGACCCGTCAGTCATGAAAATAGCCAAGGGCTACACAGCGGACGGTTGAGGGTCAAGTAAAAAAATTTCAAAACCCCGCGCAAAGCCTTGTGGATAGCGGCTTACAGCTTTTCCACTTGCCCCCAGAGACTGTGGACCGGCCTGTGGATAACGTGCGCGTACATGGCTGCGGGCCACGCTGGTCAAGGGCTTGCCGGAGTTGGGTGTTTTTTGAGCAGATTGAGCGGTGGTTGCCGCTGTGAACAAGGCCGGGCATGCTGCCTGCTGATTTTCTATTCCAATGGCTGGCGATCAGCCGAAGCAAGGAGAACACGATGTCCAACACCCTGTTTATTACCGGCGCGACCTCCGGTTTTGGTGAAGCCTGTGCCCGTCGTTTTGCCGAGGCCGGCTGGAAACTGGTGCTGACAGGCCGTCGTGAAGAGCGCCTCAATGCGCTGTGCGCCGAGCTGTCGAAGCAGACCGAAGTCCATGGCCTGGTGCTCGATGTGCGTGATCGCAAGGCCATGGAGGAGGCGATTGCCAATCTGCCGCCATCCTTTGCCAAACTGCGCGGGTTGATCAACAACGCCGGCCTGGCCCTGGGTGTTGACCCGGCGCCCAAGTGCGACCTGGACGATTGGGACACCATGGTCGATACCAACGTCAAAGGCCTGATGTACAGCACCCGTCTGCTGTTGCCACGCCTGATTGCCCACGGTCGTGGTGCCGGCATCGTCAACCTGGGTTCCATCGCCGGCAACTACCCGTACCCGGGCAGCCACGTGTATGGCGCGACCAAGGCGTTCGTCAAACAGTTCTCCGTGAACCTGCGCTGCGATCTGCAAGGCACGGGCGTACGGGTCAGCAACATCGAGCCGGGCCTGTGCGAGAGCGAGTTCTCGCTGGTGCGTTTTGCCGGGGACCAGGAGCGTTACAACGCCACTTACGCCGGCGCCGAGCCGATTCAGCCGCAAGACATCGCCGACACAATCTTCTGGGTACTCAATGCGCCGGCGCACATCAACATCAACAGCCTGGAGCTGATGCCCGTGAGCCAGACCTGGGCTGGTTTTGCGATCGAGCGTAAGTCTTAAGACCGCGTAACGGCCTTTCGCGAGCAGGCTCGCTCCCACATGGATCGCATTGAACCTGTGGGAGCGAGCTTGCTCGCGATGGGGCCGGAACGGACACAACAGGACATCAGCTAGACTCCTCCCTCAAGCAACCGGCCCTACCCAGCGGTTTAGAGGTTTTAGAGGAGAACAAGTGAGTAATCGAAGCGAGCAAATACTGCTCAAGCAATCGACCTTCCTGATGCTGGCGGTGGCGATCGCCGGGATCATCACCGGGTTTGTTTCGGGTGCCCAATCCATCCTGTTCGATGGATTTTTTTCGTTGATCGCAACCTTCATCAAAGTCCTGATGCTGATCACCGCCAGGCTCATCGCGAAGGAAAGCAACCAGCGTTTCCAGTTCGGCTTCTGGCACCTGGAACCCATGGTGCTGCTGATCGAAGGCAGCTTCCTGCTGCTGATTGCCATCTATGCGTTTCTCAACGGTGTGTTCGGCATCATCAACGGTGGCCGCGAGATCGAGCTCGGGCTGGTGATCGTCTACGCGGCGGTGTTTACCGTCGTCGAGTTCATCTATTTCTTCTACGTCCGTCATCGCAACCGCAAACTGAAATCGACGCTGATCCAGTTCGACAACATCAGTTGGCTGGTGGACGCGATGCTGTCGGCGGGCCTGTTGGTGAGTTTCCTCACCGCTCTGCTGCTCAAGACCCAGGGCTACGAAAAATGGGCGGTGTATGTCGATCCGCTGATTCTGATTCTGCTGGCCCTGAGCATGCTGGCGCCGTCCTTCAAAATCCTTGGCCCGGCCCTGCGCGACGTGCTGGGGATCGCGCCGGACCAGCTCGACGACAAGGTGCGCCAGGTGATGGACGAGGCCAAGGTCGAGCATGGTTTCGACGACTACTTATCCTATGTGCAGAAGCACGGGCGGGCGTGCTTCATCGAGATTCACATCGTATTGCCGAAGGATTACTGGCTAGACGGAATAGGGCAACTGGACAGTTTGCGTGAGGAAATTTCCGCGAAGCTCGGTAAGCCGGATGCAGCGCGATGGCTGACCATCAGTTTTACCGGGGATCGCAAGTGGACTGAGTGACTGGATTGCCCCTCGCCACAAAGTCAGCCGAGATACTCCGCCAACCCGCGATAACAAGTCGCCAGGTGATAAGGCGTGGTCGACGGCATGTCGCGGCGGCTGACTTCACCGTGCTCGTCACGGCACTCAAACCAGCCGCCGGCATGCAGCGAGCGCTGCTGCAACGCCTGCAACTGGCGCAGTACATCCGCTTCGCTGTCCGGACGCAGCGTCAATGCGCGCAGGTATTCGGCCTGGGCCCAGATACGCTGCGTGGCGTCCCGGACGCCGCCATCCGCTGCGAAGTCGAGCATCGCCCGCACGGCGCCAGTCTGCTGATCGACGCCCGTTTGCTCGGTAAAGGCGAAGGCCCGCTCCAGATCGGCATGCAGCGCCGAATGGCGTAACAGCGCCGAGGACTCCAGCAGGAAATACCACTCGAACTGATGCCCCGGTTCAAACCAGTTATCCACAGACCCCAGCGGCTTTTCCATCAACACGCCGTGCTGCGGATCGATAAACCGCGCGTGCATGGCTGTGCATAACGCGACGAGCGCCTGTTGCACGTCGAGGTCTTCACGCACCGACAGGGTGGCGAGGAATGCTTCGGCCAGGTGCATCAGCGGGTTTTGCAAAGGGCCGCTGTCCAGCGACGACCAGTCGCGGTCGAGCGTGGCTTCGTACAGACCGTCGTCCGTGGCGAAACGCTGCGCAATCACTTCCAGCGAGGCGTTGAGCACCGACTCCACCAGCGGCTCGCGGACCTTGTCCCAGTAATGGGCGCAGGCGAACAGGATGAAGGCGTGGGTATAGAGGTCTTTACGCTGATCCAGCGGCGCACCTTGTGCATCGACGCTATAGACCCAGCCTCCGTGCTCGGCATCGTGGAAGTGCCGCTGCAACGAGCGGAACAATGCAGCGGCACGCTCTTCGGCGCCCGGCACCTGACCGATCAGGCTGGCAAACAGATACAACTGACGCGCACAGGCCATGGCCCGGTAGCGTTGCGGTGGCAGCGGTTGGTGTTCGGCATCCAGCGCCTCGTAGGGCAACGCCATGTCGGCGTTCCAGCCCGGACCTTGCCAGAGCGGCACGATGACGTTCAGGAAGTGCTGTTGCACCGAGGCGAACAGGGCGGTCAGTTGGACCAATGTGGGAGCGAGCCTGCTCGCGATGGGGCCATCACCGGCAACAAAAAATCAGCCCGCCAGCAACCACACCCCGGTCGCCGCCGAAGCCGCACCCGCGAGTCGCACCAACGGCGCTGCCGCCTGCGGCAACACCCGCACCAGCGCATAACCCGCCGCGTGCAACACCGCCGTCGCGGCGACAAAGCCTGCGGCATAGATCCACGGACTCGACATATCCGGCAATTCCAAACCATGCGCCACGCCATGGAACAGTGCAAACAACGCCGTCGCACCCACCGCCATCACCAACGGTGGACGCACTGCCAAGGCAACCGCCAGCCCCAAAGCCAACACGGAAGCGGCAATCCCGCCTTCCAGTCCCGGCAGGTTCAATCCTTCAAAACCCAACAGCCCGCCAATCAGCATGGTCCCGACAAAGGCGCACGGCAGCGCCCAACGCGCAGTACCTTGCTGCTGTGCGGCCCACAGACCGACCGCCAGCATCGCCAGCAAGTGATCGAGACCGCCAAGCGGATGGCTGATGCCGGCGATCAAGCCGTTGTCGCCGTGCCCCGGATGGGCGAAGGCGAGTGCCGGGGTCAGCAGGAAGGCCAGGGCGCCGAGAATGCGTTTGAGTGTCATGGATAAGCTTCCTTGTTGATATGTCGTGATCAGGCTGCGGTCAGCAAACCCTGGCGTTCGATGAAGGCGATGATCTCTTCCAGACCCAGGCCGGTTTTCTGATTGCTGAACACGAACGGCTTGCCGTTGCGCATGCGTTTTGTGTCGCTGTCCATCATCGTCAGTGAGGCACCGACCAGCGGCGCGAGGTCGATCTTGTTGATCACCAACAGGTCGGATTTGCAGATCCCCGGCCCGCCCTTGCGCGGCAGCTTGTCGCCGGCCGAGACGTCGATCACGTAGATCGTCAGGTCGGACAGTTCCGGGCTGAAGGTCGCGGAGAGGTTGTCGCCACCGGACTCCACGAGAATCAGCTCCAGCCCCGGAAAACGGCGATTGAGTTGATCCACCGCTTCGAGGTTGATCGAGGCGTCTTCGCGGATGGCCGTGTGCGGGCAGCCACCGGTTTCCACGCCGATGATGCGTTCCGGCGCCAGGGCTTCGTTGCGCACCAGAAAGTCGGCGTCTTCGCGGGTGTAGATGTCGTTGGTCACCACGGCCAGGTTGTAGCGCTCGCGCAGGGCCAGGCACAAGGCCAGGGTCAGGGCGGTTTTGCCGGAGCCGACCGGGCCGCCGATGCCGACGCGCAGAGGTTGTGTGTTCATGTGATTCTCCAAAATAAGGGGCCCTAGGAACGGAACAGACGGCTGTACTGGCGCTCGTGGGCCATACACGCCAGGGACAGGCCGAAAGCGGCGCTGCCGTAATGATCGGGATCGATTTGAGTGGCGTTCTGTTGAGCTTGTTGAAGCAGCGGCAGCAGTTCGCTGGTCAGGCGCTGGGCGGCCTGCTGACCGAGTGGCAGGGTTTTCATCAGCACTGCCAACTGGTTTTCCAGCCAGCTCCACAGCCACGCGGCCAGGGCGTCCTGCGGGCTGATCTGCCAGGCGCGCGCGGCCAAGGCCCAACCCAGGGCCAGATGTGGCTCGGTGCACTGTTCCAGGAATGTGCGGGCCGGCGCGTCGAGTTCCGGCAAGCCATTGAGCAATTGCTGCAACGAGTAGCCCATCTGCCGGCTCTCCTGATGCAACTCGCGGGTTTCGCGACTGGCGCGATGTGCTTCACAGCTCTGCAGCAATTCGTCCCAGTTTTCCTCGCTGGCGGCCACGCAATGGGCGAGCAGCAAGGGTGCTTCGAAGCGTGCCAGATTCAGCAGCAACTGATCGCTGATCCAGCGCCGGGCGCTGTCGGGATCGTTTACGCGGCCGTTATCCACAGCCATTTCCAGCCCTTGGGAATAGCTGTAGCCGCCAATCGGCAGTTGCGGACTGGCCAGGCGCAACAGCGCCCAGGCCGGATTCATGTGCGTACGCCGAACTGGTGCAGTTTCGGCGCGTAGTTGAAGTCTTCATCACCGTGGCGCGAGTGGTGATGGCCACCGCCGTAGGCGCCATGTTCCGGCTGGAATGGCGCCTCGATGTTCACGGCAACGGCACCGAGTTGTTCGAGCATCGCCTTGAGCACGTAATCGTCGAGCAGGCGCAACCAGCCGTCGCCGACCTGCAGGGCGACATGGCGGTTGCCCAGGTGATAGGCCGCGCGGGTCAGTTCGAAGGCATTGGCGCAGGTGACGTGGAGCAATTGTTCGGGGCGGGCGCAGACACGCACGATTCGCCCGTCTTCGGCTTGCAGGCATTCGCCGTCATGCAACGGCGGCTGGCCGCGCTCCAAAAACAACCCGACGTCTTCGCCTTCGGCACTGAAACAGCGCAAACGGCTTTTGCTGCGGGCTTCGAACGTCAGGTGCAGTTCGGCGGCCCAAGCGGGTTGAGGGTCGACTCTGCGATGAATCACCAGCATCGGAAGGCTTCCAGCAATGGACAATGCTCAGGCTAGAGCAAGGGGCTTGCCAATCGAGGTGATGCGTAGGAAATACCTGACGGAGGCGTAGAGCGGGTGTCGATGGCGTGATTTTTTTGGTTGAAGTTGGTGCGTTGTTATCAATGCTGGATGTGCCGACGCTATCGCGAGCAAGCTCGCTCCCACAGGGTCTTGATCCAGACTGAAGGTTAAGGGTTACTCAGTACTTCCAAGCCCTTGCCAATGCTTGAGGCCGATAAAGATAAACCGCAGTTGCTGGGTGATTTTCGCCTGGGGCGACAGGTGCTCGGGCAAGGCCTCGGCTGGCGGGTCGATGATGTCTGGCAGGGTGGCGAACACGCTCTTGACGATCAGGTCCGCCATGACGCTCAGGTCGGCGATGTCCAGATGCTGCAGTTTCGGCATCAGTGACAAATCCGCCGCCAGGTCCGAGCTGATGTTTTCACGCAAACGGCCGATGGCCTGGCGCACCGGCAGCGAACCACCGTATTGCTCGCGTGCGAGAAACAGGAACTGCGAACGGTTGGCGCTGACCACGTCGAGAAAGATCCGCACCGAGGCATCAATGATGCCGCCCATCACGAATTCGTTGTGTCGTACCAGGCGAATGGTTTCGCGGAATGTCTGGCCGACTTCGCTGACCAGCACCAGGCCCAGTTCATCCATATCGGCAAAATGGCGGTAGAAACCAGTTGGTACGATCCCGGCGGTTTTCGCGACTTCGCGCAGGCTCAGGCTGCCGAATCCTCGGCCGCCATCCATCAGATGCCGGGCAGCATCCATCAGGGCATTACGGGTTTGTTGTTTCTGTTCGGCGCGGGGCAGCATCGCAAGGGTGTTTTCTGGACAGGGACGCGGCGCACTCTAGCAAATCGGCTTTGCCGGCGTCGAACGACTGTAGGGGGATCAAGCGGGGAAGTGCGGCATCTATCAAGCGGACCGCTGAAAAGTCAAAAGCCCAATCCGGGGATTGGGCTTCTTTTCAGGGCGGCCATGGGGCTTAGCTCAGGGCGCTGTTGCGTTCGATCACACGGTCACCACCGCCTTCAGCGAGGGTTTGACCTTGTGGAGTGCGATCCGCACCGTCAGCGGCGAGGGTCTGGCCTTGTGGAGTACGGTCGGAACCATCAGCAGCCAGGGTTTGACCTTGTGGGGTGCGATCCGAACCGTCAGCGGCGAGGGTCTGGCCTTGTGGGGTGCGGTCGGAACCATCGGCAGCCAGGGTTTGGCCTTGTGGGGTACGGTCCGAGCCATCCTGAGTGATCAGGCCTTTTTCTTTCAGGCGATCATTACCACCTTCGGCAAGGGTCTGGCCTTGTGGAGTACGGTCGGAGCCATCGGCGGCGACGGTCTGGCTGAACACCGAGTGGTTTTGTTTCACTTGTGGAGTGGCCTGGTCAGCCGCTGGCAGGGCAAAAGCAGTGCTGGCCAGCATCGAGAGTGTAAGGCTGAGCAGTAGTTGGCGTTTCATGATTGTTTTGCTCCTTGGGGGTGCGAATAAGTGGGTACGAGAGCAATGCTACTCTCGATAAGTCGATATGAAAGTTCATAAACGCAATGGTAATAATCAACGGAATTGATTGTTTGCTGCGGAGGCTCTAGATCGCGCGTTTCCGGCGTACGGTTTTGCACCGAAGTGGGTATTTTCGACCCATCTGTGACGTGCAAAAGTGCAGGTCCGGTAACGCCGGTCGACTGGCTGGTCAGTATTGGACTGGGCGAATTTGGCGAAATCGGTCTATCGATTAAACCTGCCGGTTTTTTATCAGTCATAGATTTCATGGCGGGTCGCTTGCGGCTCACCGTTTCACATGTGCGTCGCAGTCGGGGGCGCTCAGTCGTATCAGGAGCCTTGTGCAATGACGCGCACTCAAAAAACGTTTGTCTGGACCCTTTCCACTTTCCTTACCTTGTTGACGGTGCTGGTGCTGATCATCGTGTTCTTCGACTGGAACCGGATCAAACCACCGCTCAACGCCAAAGTTTCCGAAGAACTGCACCGCGCTTTTGCCATCAACGGCAATCTGTCGGTGGTCTGGCGGCCCGAACCTGATGAAAGCGGCTGGCGCGCCTGGGTGCCGTGGCCCCATGTAGTGGCCGAGGACCTCAGCCTGGGCAACCCGGACTGGTCTAAGCAACTGCAGATGGTCACCCTCAAGCGCGTCGAACTGCGTATTTCACCCTTGGCGTTGCTGGCGCAGCGGGTGGTGATCCCGCGTATCGATCTCACCGAGCCGAATGCCCAACTGCAACGCCTGGCTGACGGGCGCGCCAACTGGACGTTCAAGTTCGCCCCTGAAGACCCGAACGCCGAGCCTTCCAGCTGGGTGGTGGATATCGGCGCGATCGGATTCGACAAGGGCCACGTCACCCTCGACGACCAAAACCTGAAGACTCAACTCGACGTGCTGATCGATCCATTGGGCAAACCGGTTCCGTTCAGCGATATCGTCGGCGACAAGGCGGCGAAAACCGCACAGGAAAAGGGCTCGTCACCCCAGGATTATGCGTTCGCCCTCAAGGTCAACGGCCAGTACCACGGCCAGAAACTCGCGGGCCAGGGCAAGATTGGCGGGCTGTTGGCGCTGCAGGACGCGGCGCGGCCGTTTCCGCTTCAAGCACAGGTGAAGATCGCTGATTCAAGCGTTGAGCTGGCTGGCACCCTGACTGATCCGCTGAATCTCGGCGCCCTGGACCTGCGCCTGAAACTGGCCGGCACCAGCCTGGGCAACCTCTACCCGCTGACCGGCGTGACCCTGCCGGACACGCCACCCTATGCCACCGACGGCCACCTGAGCGCCAGGTTGCACGAGGCGGGTGGCGCGGTGTTCCGCTATGAAGAATTCAACGGCAAGATCGGCGAGAGCGATATCCACGGTAATCTGACTTACGTGGCCAGCCAGCCACGGCCAAAACTCAGCGGCTCGCTGTTGTCCAATCAATTACTGTTCGCTGACCTGGCACCGCTGATCGGTGCCGACTCCAATGCCGAACAGAAGGCCCGTGGCGGTGACAGCAAACAACCGGCCGATAAAGTGCTGCCGGTCGAAGAGTTCAAGACCGATCGCTGGCGCGATATGGATGCTGATGTCGAGTTCACCGGCAAGCGCATCGTGCACAGCGAAAAACTGCCGTTCAACGACCTCTATACCCATTTGGTGCTCACCGATGGCGTGCTCAGTCTCGAGCCGCTGCGCTTCGGCGTGGCGGGCGGCAAGCTGGATGCGCAGATCCGCCTGAACGGCCACACCGATCCCCTGGAAGGCCAGGCCAGGCTCACGGCGCGAGGCTTCAAGCTCAAACAGTTGTTCCCTGGCTTTGAACCGATGAAAACCAGTTTCGGCGAACTCAATGGCGATGCAGATATCAACGGGCGCGGCAATTCGGTGGCCAAGCTGCTGGGCAGTGCCAATGGCAATCTGAAAATGCTTATCAACGATGGCGCCATCAGTCGCGAATTGATGGAGCTGGCAGGCCTGAACGTCGGCAACTACGTGGTCGGCAAGATCTTTGGTGACAAGGAAGTGAAGATCAACTGCGCGGCCGCCGACTTCGGCATCCAGTCCGGCCTGGCGAGTACCCGCCTGTTTGTGTTCGACACCGAGAACGCCATCGTCTACATCGACGGCACCGCTAACATGGCGACTGAACAACTGGACCTGACCATCACCCCGGAATCCAAGGGTTGGCGCCTGATTTCATTGCGCTCGCCGCTGTATGTGCGCGGCAAGTTCATCAAGCCCGATGCCGGGGTCAAGGCCGTGCCGTTGATGCTGCGCGGAGCCGGTATGGTGGCGCTGGGCGTGATCGCCGCACCGGCGGCAGGATTGCTGGCGCTGGTGGCACCAAGCGGAGGCGAACCGAATCAATGCGCGCCATTGCTGGAGCAGATGAAGGCGGGCAAGGTGCCTGTCACCGTCAAGTCAACCAAGTAATCGGGTGCCAGTGACGGCCCCATCGCGAGCAGGCGCAACATTTCTCATGCCAGAGCATGTCCCGACGCCAATGCCTCTTCGCGTAACCACGCAAAAAACGCCCGAACCGGTGGGTGCCGTTCGCGTCCCGGCACGCACAGCGCGCTATAGCCGGCGCCATCGACCTGGATTTCCCCCCGGTACGGCAACAACAGACCACTGGCCACGCTTTCCGACACCAGAATATTGCTTGCCAACACCAGACCTTGCCCGGCAATCGCCGCTTGCAGGGCGTAGTGCTCTTCGTCGTATTCACGCACGGCGGGCGGGCCACTCAGCCAGGTTTCGCCGGAGCGAGCGCACCAGGCCTCCCAGCCGTGGGCATAGAGTCTGGAGTTGTGCCAGCGCACGCTGATCAGCGTCGGGACGCGACTGGTTGCCAGGGCCACCTGTTCTGGCGAGCCGTAGACACCGAAGGACTCATCGAACAGGCACTGGCCGTATAGGTTGGGGTAATTGTCGAGGCTGTAGCGCAGCACCAGATCGACACTGGCGTCCTGGTGCAGATCGATGACCTCGCAGTGGGTATCGAGGCGCACGTTGATGTTCGGGTGCCGAGCGTAGAAGCGCCCCAGCCGTGGCACCAGCCACAGCGCGGCGAAGGCAGCGGTGGTGGAAACCGTCAGGTTGGCGCCGCTGCGTTGCGGGCGCAGGGTATCGACACTTTGCGCCACTTCGAGGAAAGCCCCGTGCAGACTCTGGAACAGCCGTTCGCCGCATTCGGTCAGGCGCACCTGGCGTGGCAGGCGCTCGAACAACGGCACGCCGAGCCAGGTCTCCAGGGAGCGGATCTGGTGAGACACCGCCGTCGGGGTGACTGAAAGTTCTTCGGCGGCAGCCTTGAAGCTCAACAGGCGTGAGGCGGATTCGAAGGCGCGCAGGGCGGTCAATGGCAGCGAAGCAAACATTGAAGACTCCACAGATGAAATAGATTCATCCAGACTGATTTTTTCTCATTTGAAGCAATCCGGCCGCGAGCCTCAAGCTGCAAGCCACAAGACGTTTGAGTTTAGTCCTTGAGGAGATTCAGATGAGTAAAATTCTTGCCGTTCATGCCAGCCCCCGTGGTGATCGCTCGCACTCCCGCCGTTTGGCCGAAGTGTTTCTGACGGCCTGGCAGGCCCGTCATCCACACTCACAGTTGACCCGACGCGAAGTCGGCCGGGCGCTGATACCGCCGGTCAACGAGGCATTCGTGGCGGCCGCGTTTTACCCCGAGCCCGATGCTCGGCCACTGTCGATGCAGGCCGACCTGGCGCTCAGCGACGAACTGGTTGGCGAACTGCTCGGCCACGATGTGTTGCTGATTTCCACACCGATGCACAACTTCAGCGTACCGAGCGGCCTCAAGGCCTGGATCGATCAGATCGTGCGCGTCGGGGTGACCTTCGATCACACCCTGGACAATGGCGTGGCCCAGTACCAACCGTTGGTGCAGGGCAAAAAAGCCCTGATCGTCACCAGCCGTGGCGGCTTCGGTTTTGGCCCGGGAGGCGAACTGGAAGCCATGAACCATGCCGACAAGCTACTGCGCACGGTGCTCGGGTTCATCGGCATCACGGACGTCACCGTGTTGGCTGTCGAGGGCGAAGAGTCCGCCGAGCGCACCTTTGAAATCTCTGCCGCCGAGGCTGAGCAGCGCTTGCTGGTGCTGGCCGGGGAGTTCTAGATGGCCTGGCTGTTTCTGCTGGTCGCCGCCGGGTTCGAAGTCACCTTCGCCATGGGCATGAAGTACGCCGAGGGCTTCACCCGGCCCTGGCCTTCGCTGATCACGGTGGTGGCCGCTGTAGGCGGGATCTACTTCCTGACCCTGGCCATGCGCGAGTTGCCGGTGAGCATCGCGTACCCGATCTGGACGGCCATCGGTTCGCTGGGCACGGTGTTTCTCGGTTTCGCGCTGCTGGGTGAAAGCCTGACCGTGATCAAACTGGTCTCAGTCGGGCTGATCGTCGCGGGCGTGGCGGGGTTGAAGTAGGTGGGATGACATAGACTTGTCGTCGAGTTGTCATCTTCGCTGGTGATGCTTGGTGGATGTCTTGCATCCCGCCTTGCGTCACCGCCCGACCACAAGGATGTCCGCCCATGTCGCAAGGTTCTGCCCCGTGCTACCCGCTGGTGTTGGTCCCGGGAATGCTCGGGTTTATCCGCCTGGTGCTTTATCCGTACTGGTACGGGATCGTCGAGGCGCTGCGCCGCGGCGGTGCGGTGGTGTTCGCGGTGCAGGTCTCGCCGCTTAATTCGAACGAAGTGCGCGGCGAGCAGTTGCTGGCACGTATCGACGAAATCCTGCGGGAAACCGGGGCCGGCAAGGTCAACCTGATCGGCCATAGCCAGGGCTCGCTGACTGCCCGTTATGCGGCGGCCAAGCGTCCGGACCTGATCGCCTCGGTCACTTCGGTGGCGGGGCCGAATCACGGTTCGGAGCTCGCCGATTACCTGCACGAGCATTATCCCCATGACAGCGTATGTGGTCGTCTGCTGTGCTTTTTGCTGCGGATGGTCGGGGCGCTGATGGCTGTGCTGGATACCGGTTACCGCGGGCCGAAGCTGCCGGTGGATGTCCATGCGTCCCATCACTCCCTCACCAGCGCTGGCGTGGCGCTGTTCAACCAGCGTTATCCACAGGGGCTGCCCGAGACCTGGGGCGGTCACGGACCGGAAGAGGTCAACGGTGTGCGCTATTACTCCTGGTCCGGCACCTTGCAACCGGGCATTACCGATCGCGGGCGCAATCTGCTGGACGGCACCAACCGCAGTTGCCGGTTGTTCGCCAAAACCTTCGTCCGTGAAGCCGGGCATTGCGACGGCATGGTCGGGCGCTACAGCTCGCATCTGGGCACGGTGATTGGCGATGAGTATCCGCTGGATCACTTCGATGTCGTCAACCAGTCGCTGGGACTGGTGGGCAAGGGGGCCGAGCCGATCCGCTTGTTTGTCGAGCATGCGGCGCGGCTGAACGCGGCAGGGCTTTAGACCGCGTTATCGTTCTTCGCGAGCAGGCGCCGGATCAGGCAACACTGACCTTACGCCCCAACACCGTCGTCCAGCGCTCGGAAACAATCACCCCACCCAAGGTCAACACCCCACCGACCAAGTGATACATCGCCAATTGCTCATGCAGCACCACCGCCGCGATCAATGCGGTAATCAGCGGCAGCAAATTGAAAAACTGCGTGGTCCGGCTCGGCCCCAAACGCACCACGGCTTGCATCCATGCCAGCGGCGCGACCATCGAAGCCAGCAGGCAGGCGTACAGCACCAGCGGAATGTTCTGCAGGGTCGGGCCGACTTTCGGTGAGGCGAGGAACAGCGGAAACAGCACCACCACGGCCACCAGCACCTGCAAATACAGGAGCACCAGCGGCGGCAGTTTCAGCTGCCATTTTTTCAACAGAGTGCTGTAGACCGCGTAGGCCAGGGTGGCAACCAGCATCATCGCGTCGCCCAGGTTGACCCCGTGCTCCAGCAATGCGCCTAGGCTGCCGGACGACACCACCACCAGGACACCGGCGAACGACAGCACCGCACCGGCCAGGGCCCCCATGGTCAGGCGCTGGCCGAGGCTGATGATCGCCATGGCGAGCGACATCAGCGGCATCAGCGACAGGATGATGCCCATGTTGGTGGCCGAGGTCAGGCTTGCGGCGAAGTACGCCAGACTTTGATAAACGGCCATGCCCAGTACGCCGAGGACAAAGATCTTGCCCAGTTTCGGGCGGATCAACGGCCAATGGGCGAGCACCGGTTTGAGCATGAAGGGCGTGAACAGCAATCCGGCCAGCAGCCAGCGGTAGAAACCGATCTCGGCAGGGAAAATCGCCCCGGCCGACATTTTGGTGATCACGGTGTTGCCGGCCCAGATAAAAATGGCCAGCAAGGGATAAGCGTATTGCATCGGGGAAAACCAGAACGTTAATGAAGGGCAATTATCCACTTGTCTGGATGCAAGCCTATACTTCAATCCAGACAACACGCCCCTGATGACGGACAGCATGAGCAGTAAACACATCGACCTGCTGGATTTCAGCGAACTGCCATCGGCGGTGTACTTCCGCTACGCCGATTTCGACGCCCACGAATACGCCGCACCCCATCGACATCCCTGGGGGACGCTGGAATATGCAGCCCACGGCGTGCTGCACATGGACGTCGAGGGCAGCCGTTTCATGTCGCCACCGCAATACGCGGTGTGGGTACCGCCGCAGATCGAGCACAGTTTCTACAGCCACCAACCGGTCAACTACCGCGCCGTGTGTCTGGCACCCAAGATGTGTGCCGATCTGCCGCCACGAGCCTGCACCCTGGCCATCAGCGACATCCTCAAGGCGATCCTCAAGGACTTCGCTGCCCGGGACGTGAAAATCCCCGAGCAGGCCGCCGATCAGCGTCTGGCCCAGGTGTTGGTGGACCAGTTGCAACGGGCGCCGGTGCATGAATGTTATTTGCCCTACGCCAGCAGTCCCGGACTGCTGGGGATTCTGGAGGCCTTGCAGGCTGAGCCGGGGGACAACCGGCCGCTGTCGGAATGGGCCGCACGCATCCATGTCAGCGAGCGCACTCTTGCGCGGCAGTTCGTGCGGGAACTTGGCATGAGTTTCGGCGAGTGGCGCCAACGCCTGCGCTTTCTGGCGGCGATCGAAGCGCTGGATAGCCAGCGCAGCATTCAAGAGATTGCCTTCGACATGGGCTACAGCACCGGCTCGGCGTTTATCGCGATGTTCCAGCGCCAGGCCGGGTGTACGCCGGAGCAGTATCGACGCAGCCATCTGGAGAACAGGAAGGTGTAACAGGGGTTGTCTACACTCCAGTACGAGGCTGCGCCCCTCGGTGTGGCAACAAGGAGAAAACTCCATGAAGATAATGCGTGCCCCTTTGTTGATGATCGGTTTGCTGCTCTGTTCCCAGGGCTTCGCCGCCACAGCCCAACAGGAAAAGATGACCACCTGCAACGCCGACGCCACGGCCAAAAGCCTCAAGGGCGACGAGCGCAAAGCTTTCATGAGCACCTGCCTGAAGGCGGCACCGGCGGCAAACGATGAGGGTAAGGCCTTGACGCCGCAGCAAGAGAAAATGAAAACCTGCAACGCCGACGCCGCCACCAAAGCCCTCAAGGGGGATGAGCGCAAGGCGTTCATGAGTGATTGCCTGAAGAAAAAATAAACATAGGGCTGAAAAATGTGGGAGCTGTGAGGGCAGTCGAGGCGCTGCAATCATCCAGAACCCCCACTAAGGTCGCCCCACACAATCCCTAGTGCTCGCACCGGATCGCTGGCAGACTGCCAATCCTTTTTATGCCGTTCGTTTTTGAGGCTGTATGCCAACGTTTTCTCAGCGTCAAGTTTTGCTGGTCATCAGCTGGGTCATCATTTTTGGCGGACTGCTGCTGGTGATTCCGCTGCGGTTGCTGCCCAGCCTGCTGGCCGGGTTGCTGGTGTTCGAACTGGTCAACATGCTCACCCCGCAACTGCAACGGCTGATTGAAGGCCGGCGCGCACGCTGGTTGGCGGTGGCGTTGCTGGGGACTCTGATTGTCAGCGTGCTGACGCTGATCTTCGCCGGTGCCATCAGCTTCCTGCTGCACGAAGCAGAGAACCCCGGTGCTTCCCTCGATAAATTCATGGGCGTGGTCGACCGCGCGCGCGGACAACTGCCACCGTTCATTGACGCTTACCTGCCGGCCAGTGCCGCGGAGTTTCGAGTGGCGATTGGCGAGTGGGTGAGCAAGCACCTCAGTGATTTGCAGCTGGTGGGCAAGGATGCGGCGCACATGTTCGTGACGCTGCTGATCGGCATGGTGCTCGGCGCGATCATCGCCTTGCAGCGCGTGCCGGATCTGACCAAACGCAAACCGCTGGCGGCGGCACTGTTCGATCGCCTGCACCTGTTGGTCCAGGCGTTTCGCAACATCGTGTTCGCCCAGATCAAGATTTCCCTGCTCAACACCTTCTTCACCGGGATTTTCCTGGCGGTGGTGCTGCCGATGTTCGGTATCAAGCTGCCGTTGACCAAAACCCTGATCGTGCTGACGTTCCTGCTCGGCCTGCTGCCGGTGATCGGCAATTTGATGTCTAACACCCTGATCACCATCGTCGGTTTGTCGTTGTCGATCTGGGTCGCTGTAGCCGCGCTCGGTTATCTGATTTTTATCCACAAGCTCGAATACTTTCTCAACGCGCGCATCGTCGGCGGGCAGATCAGTGCCAAGTCGTGGGAGTTGTTGCTGGCGATGCTGGTGTTCGAGGCCGCGTTCGGCCTGCCGGGGGTGGTGGCGGGGCCGATTTACTACGCGTACCTGAAGAGTGAGTTGAAGCAGGTGGGGATGGTTTGATCTGCTGGATCTTTGTTGGCTGATCTGGCCCCATCGCGAGCAAGCTCGCTCCCACAAGGACGGCGTATGACCTGTGGGAGCGTGGCTTGCCCGCGATAGAGGCACCTCGGTTTCGGATCAGTCCATCGAGCCGTAGCGTTTTGCAGCCTCGATCGCCAGACCGCTACCGATACTGCCAAAGATGTTCCCTTCCACATGCCGCGCCTTCGGCAGCATCGCCGAGACGCTGTTGCGCAATGCCGGAATACCGCTCGAACCGCCGGTGAAGAACACGGTATCGACCTGATCGACCCGCACATCGGCATCCGCCAGCAATTGGGTGACGCTGTTGCGCACCCGCTCCAGCAGGCTGTCGATGGCCGATTCGAACAGTGCACGGCTCAGGTCCACGCTCAGACCCGCTTCAATGCGATCCAGCGGCACGTGACGGTTGTCGGCGTGGGTCAGCTGGATCTTGGTTTCTTCCACTTCCATGGCCAGCCAGTGCCCGGCGCGTTGCTCGATCAGCTTGAACAGGCGATCGATGCCGCCAGTGTCTTCGATGTCGTAGCGCATGCTGCCCAGGGCCAGCTGGGACTTCTGCGAGTACACCGAGTTGATGGTGTGCCAGGTCGCCAGGTTCATATGGTGGCTGGTGGGCATGTAGGCGCCGCTCTTCATCCGGCTGCCGTAGCCGAACAGGGGCATCAGGCCTTGCAGGCTCAACTGTTTGTCGAAGTCGGTCCCGCCGATGTGCACGCCGCCGGTGGCGAGGATGTCGTCCTGGCGGTTATCCAGGCCGCGACGCTCTGGCGACAGACGCACCAGGGAGAAGTCGGACGTACCACCGCCGATGTCGACGATCAGTACCAGCTCTTCTTTCTCGATGGTCGACTCGTAGTCGAATGCCGCGGCAATCGGTTCGAACTGGAACGAGACTTCCTTGAAGCCAATCTTGCGGGCCACGTCGACCAGGGTGTCTTCGGCTTCCTTGTCGGCCATCGGGTCATCATCGACAAAGAACACCGGGCGGCCCAGTACCACTTCTTCGAATTCCCGGCCGGCGGCGGCTTCGGCGCGGCTCTTGAGCTGGCCGATGAACAGCCCGAGCAGGTCCTTGAACGGCATCGCCGTGCCCAGGACGCTGGTGTCGTGCTTGATCAGCTTGGAACCCAGCAGGCTCTTGAGCGAGCGCATCAGGCGGCCTTCGTAGCCTTCCAGGTACTCGTGCAGCGCCAGCCGGCCGTACACCGGGCGGCGCTCCTCGATATTGAAGAAGACCACCGACGGCAGGGTGATCTTGTCGTCCTCCAGCGCGATCAGCGTTTCCATGCCGGGGCGCAGCCAGCCGACGGTGGAGTTGGACGTACCAAAGTCGATACCCACGGCACGGGCTGGAGATGCGTTGTTCATGTCTTTCAGGTTCCGGTTAAAAAACGGCCGCGCAGTGTATGTCAGAGCGCGCCAGATTCGAAGGCCGGTTATCTGCTAATTCTTCGCAAACAATGCCTTGAAAGATGGGGCATCCCCCCCAAACTACCCTGCATCAACCGGCCAGCCGCGGGAGTGCTTGCAAGAAGCCCCGCCGGCTGCCGATAAACTTCTGCCGCGCCGCCCGGTCACAAACTTGAGATCGGTCAAACCAATGGCTGCAAACAAGCGCATGCTGTGGCCCGTGGCGCGATTTGATAACGGATGGTGATTCCCGCGATGGACTTCAAAGACTATTACAAGATTCTCGGTGTGGAGCCGACAGCAGACGATAAGGCGATCAAGGCCGCCTATCGCAAGCTGGCGCGCAAATACCACCCCGACGTCAGCAAGGAAAAGGACGCCGAGGCCAAGTTCAAGGACGCCTCGGAAGCCTATGAAGCGCTGAAAAGCGCCGACAAACGCGCCGAATACGATGATTTGCGCCGCTATGGCCAGCACGGCCAGCCGTTCCAGGGACCACCGGGCTGGCAGAGCCGTGGCGGTTTCGGTGGTGGTGGCCAGGACACGGGCGATTTCTCGGACTTTTTCAGTTCGATCTTCGGCAACCGTGGGCCAGGCTTTGGTGGTGGAGGAGGACAATCGCGTCGCAGCACTGGACGCAGAGGGCAAGACGTGGAAATGGAGCTTGGGGTTTTTCTCGAGGAAACACTGTCGGCCGAGTCGAAGAAGGTCACCTTCCAGGTACCGCAGTACAACGCGGCCGGCCAGCATGTGAGCAACACCAGCAAAAGCCTGAACGTGAAGATCCCCGCCGGCGTGACCGACGGCGAGCGCATTCGCCTCAAGGGGCAGGGCGCTCCGGGCGTGGGTGGCGGGGCCAATGGCGACCTGTACCTGACGATCCGTTTTGCACCGCACCCGAAATTCGACGTTGAAGGCGAGAACCTGATCATCACCTTGCCACTGGCACCGTGGGAGCTGGCGCTGGGCGCCGAAGTCGCCGTGCCGACCCTGACTGGCAAGATCAACCTCAAGGTCCCGGCCGGCAGCCAGAACGGCCAGCGCATGCGCGCCAAGGGCCATGGCCTGATGAACAAGGCCGGTGAGCGCGGTTACCTGTTCGTGCAACTGAAGGCCGTGATGCCGAAGAAATCCGACGATGACATCAAGGCCCTGTGGCAGGAGCTGGCGAAAAAAGCCGCGTTCGACCCGCGTGAGCATTTTTGATCCCTTAGAACCAAGGAGTCACTGACAATGAGCAGTCCCCTGAACGTTCAACTGGACATGGCAGAATTCTGTGAGGCGACCGAGCTGTCGGACGTCTATGTGATCGAAATCGTCGAACACGGCATCCTCGAACCTCAGGGCACTCAGCCCAAGGACTGGGTTTTCAACGACTACGAGCTGACCCTGGCCAAGCGCGCCGCCAAGCTGCGGCGCGACCTTGACCTGGAATGGGAAGGCGTCGCCCTGGCGCTGGACCTGCTCGAAGAAGTCCAGCAACTGCGGGCGGAGAACCGCATGCTCAAGCAGCGATTGGGGCGGTTGGTGGTGGTCTAGGCAGGATCGGGCGGCGCCGTTGCCGCCCGTCTTTGCAGGGGCCATCGTTGTGGGTGGTACATATATATTTTCAGTATTCGAATAGTCGGTAATTAACACGTGTCCTAGGTGTTTTATGCGTGGCTATTTGGTTTATTTATAGGGGTGGATTTTTAGTAAGTTTGGCACTCTTTAACGTGTGTTGAGAGAGCCAGACAATGATTAAGTTAAATAAGCTATCTACAAGTAGCGGTGTTATCGCGCTCCCTGGATATATGGATTCGCACTATGAATTCATCAAGAATAAACTGCCTGCCTGGCTTCTGGAGACTGCATCGCATCGGCGAAAGGTCTTGCGCGATATCGGGCTATTGAGCTCAGGACGGCATAAACATGCCGCGCAGGATCTTCTGGATGCCTTTAAGTACAGCAGTCAGCAGAGTTGGACTTCGCAGAACTCAGTCGATCAGATGCTGCTTGACCTCAAAGACGCCAAGGCCTTTGCCCGTCCACTTCTGCAGGCAGCGATTCTGGAGAAGTTCAAGGTCTCGGTTGATGTAGATAAGACGTTATTGAGACACGCCGTAGCGAGCCCTGAACCTTTTGCCGATGCCATAGTGTTAAAAAGCAGCCTGCTGGACGCGGCCTTGCACAACTTTACCGAAGACGACGAAACGGATGCCTTTATCGCCACAAGGACCCGGAGCGGAAAAGCACTATTCCTTTCGCCGCAAGGTGCGCTGCCTTTTACGGTTGAACAGTTTGCCGGGCTGTGTCGAGAGTTGGATCTGGGGGGTAAGTATCAGGCGCATATCAATACGGTACTGGGTGTGGGCGACGTGGTGGCAGAGGGCGTTTTGAAGGCTCGGGTCCGACTCAGCCAACAGCATGCGTTTAGTGCGGCGATCGATCTTGCACGACTTCAGGGGGACATCGATGGGGGCCAGCGGGACGGCAGTGTTTATCGCCTGCTGGCGAAGGTCACGGAACAGCCGAATAACCTGATGCTGGATGGGAAACCTGTTCAGTTCAATGGTTTGAAGCTGCTCGGCGACACCGAGCTGCTCGGGGTCCTGCTGATCGGGCCTGATCGCATCAGCGGTGATCACGTGCAGCGCCTGATTGTTTACATCCCCCATGACCCCATCAGTCCGATCAGGGAGTACGCATCCGCACAGCAATTTCATTACCACCTGCGTGAGCAACTGCGGGACCCTGCTTATCAGACGTTTTTCAGCCGGTTTGTGAAGCAGGAGGATAAGGCGCATTTTTTCAAACGGTTGAATGAGCGCCTGACACCGCTCAAGCGGCAACCGAACAGCAATGTGTATGTAAACACCCCTGATCCGGACGCCAGGATCCATATGGAGGAAACGCCGGTCCGAGGAGGTCTGTGGGGATTTCTCTTCGACCAGCAACTGAACAAACTCCTCAACGATGCGAAGTGTGTTGCGGTGTCCACGGCCGATGTCGATGCACAGGCCCGTCACGACAAACTGTTTGGCTATCTAGGGATTGCGCTGTCCGTTCTCAACGTTGTTGCGTTGTTTGTTCCGCCCTTGGGTGTAGCGATGATGGTGGTCATGGCCGCTCAATTGACTGATGAGTTGGTAGAGGGCATCGAGTCACTGGCGCAGGGCGACAGGGACGAGGGCTTTACGTATCTGATGGATGTTGCGCAAAACATTGCTCAGCTTGCTCTCATGTCGGCGGTGGGGGCGGAGAACGCTGAGCCCGTGACGGGCCTCAAGCGCTCTCCTTTTTTTGATTCGTTGAAAGAGGTCACCTTGCCGAACGGAGAGACGCGTTTGTGGAAGCCCGATCTCGCCGCCTACGAACAGAAGGGAAGCCTGCCGCAGGACCTCAAGCCCGATGAATCTGGCCTGCTGCGACACGATGGCCAAGTGTTTTTGACGCTGGGTGGTAAACGCTACGGAGTGAAAAAGGATCCGGTCAGCGGTCAATACAGAATTGCACATCCTGACCGAGCAAATGCCTATGCACCCAAGCTGAACCATAATGGCCACGGCGCCTGGAGCCATGAAGTGGAACAGCCGCGGACCTGGACGGAGCCCGAACTCATGAGGCGCCTGGGGCCGTGCGTCAGCGAGTTCAGCGATACGGAGCTTGTGCAGATTCGCCGAGTCAGCGGCGTAGATGAAAGCGTCTTGCGCAAGATGTACCTCGAAAACGAGCCACCCGCGCCGATCCTGGTGGATACGATCAGCCGATTTGATGCCTACAGGCAGGTCGAGAACTTTATCGCCGACATGAAGAGCGACTTACCCGTCGGGCCGGCAACGGATCATTCGATCAATCAGCTGCATGTCATGACGCGTTATGGCAAGTGGCCGGACACGGTGTCGATACGGATTATCGATGGGCAGGCAAAGACGCTCTGGGAATACGTCAATCCACAGGGCGCACCGGACAAGACACGGATCGTGCAAATACATGATGTGCAGATACGTGGTGGGCGTCTGCTGAGAACGCTCCTGGAGTGCCTCGATGAAAATGAAACCAATGTTGTGCTTGGTCACAGCTCTGGAACCCCCCGCGAGACTCTGGATAACCGCATCAAGACACTGCGCGAGAACATCGCCAGGGCTGCCGAGCGCAATGAAGCCGAGTTCTTCAATGATGTCTACAACGCCAGGAGCGGGAGCAGCGATCCACAGCTCAATTTGATCAAATCGCGCTTTTCCAACGTGTCCACGAGTGTGATTGAACAGTTGCTGGCCGAAGCCAACAGTACTGAACGACAGCAAATGGCCAAATGGGATTTCACCAACAAGTTGCAAACCAAGCCCATCCCCCTGCGCCTGGCAGAGGAGTTGCGCTGGATCCAGCGCGAAGTGCGTGTGTCGCGAGCGTACGAGGGGCTATATCTGGACGCGTTGATGAACCGGGACGCAGAGGCGCTTGCGCTCAACTCGCTCAGGAAGCTGCCAGGCTGGACCAGTGACTTGCGGGTAGAAGTTCGAGATGGCTCGTTCAGCGGGGAGTTGCGAGCCAGTGTCGGCCCGCAAGAGGCCGGCAGTCGAAAGGTTCTGGTGCGCAATGAGGAGGGACGGTATGAGGCCCGCGACCAGGAGGATGGTCATTTACATGGAGCCGATGATTTCTATGCAGCGCTTCAGCATGCCTTGCCGGATGCGCAGCGCCAGGCGATAGGCTTGCCTCATGTGGGGCAAGGGCCAGAGTTGAAAGCGTTGATCAGACAGCATGTGCTGGCTCGCGGTGAATTGCGCTCGCTGTTGAACCTGCAACCGATCAACCCCTGGTTCAGGGCGCCTCAGCGCTGGGTCGATGGTCGCCTGGGCTATCCACTGAGTGGGCGGGGGGCGGGCATGAATCCACGTCAGGTATCGGACAGGGAGCGGGTACTCAGGCTTTTCCCCAACTTCACCGATGGGCAGGTCGAGCGTTTTCTGACGATGTTGGGAACCGAGCGTGAACTGTATCTGGTTAATTTTGAGGCCGAGTATCAAGGCCTCCTGGCTTGGTCGGAGCAATGGCTGTCGACACCTTCCACGCGTGTTTTGTTCGATGGCAGTGTCGTGGTGGTCGATCAGTATGAAAAACAAGTGGTGGTTGAGTTACTCAAGCGCAGTTGGCAAAAACAGACCGCCAGGTACAGTGCCTTTGGTTACCCGCGGGGGTACGAACTGGTTCTGCGAGGACGGACAGTCGGGGCACTTCCGGCTCTGGAGGCATACTTTACCGGTGTGGAATTTGTCGACTTGAGCGGCATGGACCTCGTGGCGGCGCCGAATGAGTTTCTCGATTCATTCCCCGATGTTCGATGGTTGTATCTCCAGGGTAATCGACTGGCCGATACTCCCGCGCAACTGGGCAGTATGCGCAATCTGGTCGGCCTGGATCTTTCAAGTAACAACATCAGGTTAACCCCCGATGCCGCCGCTTTGATTTCCGGTCTGAGTGATCTCAAAAAATTGCAGCTCAGCCATAATCCGTTGGAGCGTATTCCGGATTTCAGTCAAATGGTTGAGCTGACCGAAGTCCGGTTGCAGGCCACCGGGATCAGGCAATGGCCTAGCGGGCTCGAACATCTACGGCGACTGGAACTGCTCGATCTGCGTGATAACCAGCTCACTTCGTTTCCCGATTGGGCGGTGAATCCCCCTCCTGAACAGGCCGTGGCGATCAATCGGCTATTGAGTGTCACAGAACTGAACGGCAACCCGCTTTCCGAACAGGGTGTACAACAGTATGCGGACATTCTGCAGCGCATTTACCTGGAGAATAGCGACGCCGGCGTGATGCCGGTCCCCGTCGATCTGCCAACTGCTCGTGGCGCTGAAGGAGGCGTGCTGGCGCCGTCGGTACAACGGGTCGATCGATGGCTACGGGATATTCCTGTCAGTAAATACACGGCAAGGAAGGAATTGTGGATGCTCCTCGACAGTGAGGCCATCGAACGAGAGGCGGCCGGAGGTGAGGCCGGTCGTGCGGTCAGTGAAAGCGAAGAGTTTTTCCGGTTACTGGAAAAATTGAGCCAGACGGCGGAGTACAAAAAGGCTTATCCCGACCTGCAAGCTCGAGTCTGGACCGTACTGGAAGCGGCTGGCGACAATGCGCAGTTGCGAGAGGAGCTATTCAGGACGGCCGGAGAGCCAGAAACCTGCAGTGATCGAGCGGCCCTGATGTTTAGCGACCTGGAAGTTAAGGTACAGATTCACAAAGCCTTGGCCCATGCCGGAGACAAGGGGGCAGGCCCTGAACTGCTCAAATTGGCCAAAGGGTTGTTCCGCCTGGATGAGGTCGAGGCTTTTGCGCTCAAGGACATAAAAGAGCGCGTTGTCGCGATCATGCGTTCCGGTTTAACCAAACGCGAAGCTGGCAGGCAACTGATATTGATGGATCAGATTGAAGTACGGCTGTCCTACCGGGTGAGCCTCAGGGAAAAACTGGATTTACCGGGTCAGCCTACCCAGGCGGAATACACCGGTTTGCAATACGTGTCTGGCGATAAGCTGGCCGCAGCAGAGCAACATGTGAACAGCCTGAAAGACTCAAAGGCAGAAACTGATTCAATTGCGCGCCGTGATTTCTGGACTGCGTACTTGAAAGAGAAATACAGCTCCAGGTTCGAGCTGGCCTTTGAGCCAATCAATGAGCGACTGGAGCAGCTTGAGCTCGCCAAGGGCGCGATGACCAGTGATCACTACCACACGCAGTCCAGGGCGCTGGCTGCCGAGGCCGAAGTGGTGGAGCGAAAGCTGATCAATTTGTTGACGCCTCAAGAAATACTCGACCTTGAAGAGGAGGTTAACGAGGTGTGAGGCGGCGTGCTGGCTAAATTGGGCCCCGAATGCTGGTAGTAGAGCATTCGGGTTTTTTTTGTCGGGCTAGAACAAGAAGTACCGCTGCGCCATAGGCAGCACATCCGCCGGCTCACACCACAGCAACTCCCCGTCAGCCTTGACCTGATAGGTCTGCGGATCAACGTCGATTTTCGGCAGGTAGTCGTTGTGAATCAGGTCGGTTTTCTGCACGTCGCGGCAGCCTTTGACCACAGCGATTTTTTTCTTCAAACCCAGGGCTTCGGGCAATCCGGCATCCTGCGCCGCCTGGCTGATGAAGGTCAGGCTGGTGGCGTGCAGCGAGCCGCCAAAGCTGGCGAACATCGGGCGGTAGTGCACCGGTTGTGGCGTCGGGATCGAGGCATTGGCGTCGCCCATCAGGCTGGCCGCAATGGCGCCGCCCTTGAGAATCAGCGTCGGTTTCACGCCAAAAAACGCCGGGCGCCAGAGCACCAGATCCGCCCATTTCCCCACTTCGACCGAACCCACTTCATGGCTGATGCCGTGGGTGATCGCCGGGTTGATGGTGTACTTGGCGATGTAGCGTTTGGCGCGGAAGTTATCGTTGCCTTGACCATCGCCGGGCAGTGGCCCGCGTTGTTTTTTCATCTTGTCGGCAGTCTGCCAGGTGCGGGTGATGACTTCGCCGACGCGCCCCATGGCCTGACTGTCGGAGCTGATCATCGAGAACGCACCGAGGTCGTGGAGGATGTCTTCGGCGGCAATCGTCTCGCGGCGAATGCGGCTTTCGGCGAAGGCCACATCCTCGGCAATGCTCGGGTCGAGGTGATGGCAGACCATCAGCATGTCGAGGTGTTCGTCGATGGTGTTGCGGGTGAACGGCCGGGTCGGGTTGGTGGAACTCGGCAGCACGTTGGCAAAACCGCAGGCCTTGATGATGTCCGGGGCGTGACCGCCACCGGCACCTTCAGTGTGATAGGTGTGAATGGTGCGACCCTTGAAGGCGGCGAGGGTGGTTTCGACGAAGCCGGATTCGTTGAGGGTATCGGTGTGGATCGCCACCTGTACGTCGAACCGGTCGGCCACGCTCAGGCAGTTGTCGATGCTCGCCGGCGTGGTGCCCCAGTCCTCATGCAACTTGAGGCCGATGGCACCGGCCTTGACCTGTTCGATCAACGGCTCCGGCAGGCTGGCGTTGCCCTTGCCGGTCAGGCCGATGTTCATCGGGAACGCGTCGGCAGCCTGAAGCATGCGCGCTAGGTGCCACGGCCCGGAGGTGCATGTGGTCGCATTGGTGCCGGTGGCCGGTCCGGTGCCGCCACCGATCATGGTAGTGACGCCGCTCATCAACGCCTCTTCGATCTGCTGCGGGCAGATGAAGTGGATGTGGGTGTCGATGCCGCCAGCGGTGAGGATCATGCCTTCGCCAGCGATGACTTCGGTGCTGGCGCCAATGGCGATGTTGACGTTGGGCTGGATGTCCGGGTTGCCGGCCTTGCCGATTGCCGCGATGCGCCCGTCCTTGAGACCGACGTCGGCTTTGACGATGCCCCAGTGATCAATGATCAGCGCGTTGGTGATCAGGGTGTCGACTACCTCCGCGGCCAGTAGCTGGCTCTGGCCCTGGCCGTCACGGATGACTTTACCGCCACCGAATTTCACTTCTTCGCCGTACTCCCACGGGGAATCGCGATCAACTGTGGGAGCGAGCTTGCTCGCGATGGCGTCAGAGTGGACACCGGATAACTTACAGATCACCCATGATCCTGCCGGCAAATCCAAACACCCGACGATGCCCCGCCAAATCCACCAACTCCACCTCGCGGCTCTGCCCCGGTTCGAAGCGCACGGCGGTGCCGGCGGGTATGTTCAAACGCATGCCACGACTGGCGGCACGGTCGAAAGTCAGCGCGTCGTTGGTTTCGAAAAAGTGGTAGTGCGAGCCGACCTGAATCGGCCGGTCGCCGCTGTTGGCCACCTTGAGGCTGAGGGTGCGCCGGCCGACGTTGAGCTCGATCTCGCCGGGCTGGATCTGGTATTCACCGGGAATCATCAATGGGCACCTTGGAGAATCTTGTAGTAGAGGGCGGTCGGCTTGTAGCGGCCGCTCGGGTCGCAGGCGTAGTCGGGGATTTCACCGGCGCGGGTATAACCCAGCGATTGGTAGAAGTCTTCGGCGGGCGAGCCAGCTTCGGTGTCGAGATAAAGCATGCCGCGCTTTTGCTGCAGGGCAGCCGCCTCCAGGGCACTCATCAGTTGTTGGCCCAGACCACGACGCCGCGCATGTTCGCGCACCAGCAACTTCTGCACTTCGGCACGGTTCAGGCCGTTGGCCTTCTGGCACAGACTCAGTTGCACGCTGGCCTGCACCTGCTCGTCCTTGACCACCACCCACAGCAACACATTGCCCTTGTTCAGGCTGTCCTGGACCTCATCGAAATAGGCGTGGGCCTGGGTGGCATCAAGGTCAGCCATGAAGCCGACACTGGCGCCATAGCCGACGGCATCGAGCAGCAGGTCGATCAGGCCCTGACGATAATGCGCAAAGCTTTCAACGTTGACGCGTCGCAGTTGGGCGGGGTTCATGGGCGATCACTCCTTGTTGGCGGCGGGTGGTTGTGCGCCAGGGTCGAGGGTCAGTTGCATGAAAGTCAGGTCCAGCCAGCGGCCGAACTTGGTGCCGACCTGAGGCATTTGCCCGGTGGTGATAAAGCCGATGCGCTCATGCAAGCGAATGGAGGCGGCGTTGCCGCTTTCGATGGCTGCGACCATCACGTGCTTGCCGCAGCCTTTGGCGCGTTCAATCAGCACTTCCATCAGTTGCGGGCCGAGGCCGTTGCCGCGCTGGTCGCTGCGCACATAGACCGAGTGCTCGACGGTGTGACGGAAACCGTCGAAGGGTCGCCAGTCACCGAACGAGGCGTACCCGAGCACCGTGTCGTCGGCATCGACAATTACCAGAATCGGATAAGCCTGGGATTGCCGGGCGCTGAACCAGGCCTGGCGGTTGTCGAGGTCGACCGCCTGTTCGTTCCAGATCGCCGTGGTGTTGAGCACCGCGTCGTTGTAGATGTCGCGAATGGCTGGCAGATCGGCATGCGCGGCATCGCGGATGTGGTAAGTCATGGCGCGGCCTCAGGCGATGGGTTGGTGGACGGTGACCAGTTTGGTGCCGTCGGGGAAGGTGGCCTCGACCTGGATTTCCGGGATCATTTCCGCAATGCCTTCCATCACTTGTTCGCGGGTCAGCAGGGTGGTGCCGAAGTGCATCAGGTCGGCCACGGTCTGGCCGTCGCGGGCACCTTCGAGCAACGCGGCGGAAATGTAGGCCATGGCCTCCGGGTAGTTGAGTTTCACGCCGCGAGCCAAACGCCGCTCGGCCACCAGGCCGGCGGTGAAGATCAGCAGCTTGTCTTTTTCGCGTGGGGTCAGGTCCATCGTAGACATCCATCAGGGCAGATTGAAAAAGTGTTGGATCTGCTTGCACAGAAAAGCATGATTCAGGTGTTCCATATTCTTGGAGGTATTGCTTCGCGGCCAAGCAACGCAGGCCTAAGCAATCGCCACAAATCAATCAACCAGCCGCGCGCCACGAGTGCTTCACTGGCCAGACACCGTGCAACCAGCAATCCCGGCAACTGCGTCAGATCTCCGCGCACGTCATTGGGTAGCGAGCGGCAGGTTTCCAGCAGTTCGCTGTCGATCTCACCCGTAACCAGCAACGTCGCAAACACCGGTTGCCCATCCAGCCCGATGGGCGAATCCAGCAAACCGTCCGCCCCGACAATGCGCTGGCGTTCATGCCAGAGCAACTGGCCGTCGCGGCGGATATCCAGTTGCGCCTGGAAGTGCCCAAGGTCAAAACGCTCGCCGCAGGCCGGACGGCCCAGGGCGACGACGTCCCAGTAGAGCAACCGCGCATCGCCTTCAAGGTCGATGGAGGTACTGAGTTCCGCCTGGGCAGCGCTGAAAATGATCGTCTCCTGGGGCAACCATTCCAGTGTCGCACCGGCCGCCACCTTCAACTTCAGCTGCTGATAGGCGGGGCCGGCGGCGCGATACCACTTGGCTGCGCCGGGGCTGGTGATTTGCGCCCAGGCATCGCGTTCGACGCTAGCCGAGATGTCCAGCCGATCACCGCCGGCAATGCCGCCGGGTGGGTGGACGATGATGTGCTGACAGACTTCTGGCCCTTCGGCATACAGGTGTTTTTGCACCCGCAACGGACCTTTGTGTCGGCGCTGGACCGGGCGAGTGGAGTTGTCGAATCGGGCGTAGCCCAGCTCCAGTTCGGCGTGCCAACTGGGGGTAAACAAGGCGCCAGATGCGGGAAGAGTCATAGTCAGTGCTTATCCGGAAGTTGTCAGGATATTGCAAAGGCTGTGCCGCAAGGTATCCCGGGCAGGAGGCAGCTATTACTGGGACCTGCGCACCAACAAGGGGCGTGCTATGAAATACCGCGCAACAAATTGGTGCTTAACCACCTTTTAGACATACATATGTACCGCCATCCGTGCTTCCAAAGAACTCAGCATCCAAGCGTCCGCTCCCTCCTTCTGCGGGGCGACTGAACGTCTTGGAGTTTCTTGATGAACAACAATACCGATCGTGAAAATGCTCGAAAAATACTTGAGCAACTTGCAACGCTACCACTTGAGCAATCCGCCAAGGCCGCGCCGGTGCTGCCACCTGTCAGCCCACCCTTCATTTGCGAAGACGATGCTGCGAACTGGTTTCACCAACATGAGCGCGCGCCAGACAAAGAGTACGGTTCACTCATTTTGCAGCGCCCGGATGGTAAGTTTGTCGCGACAACGCCTATATCGGATCAGGCGAAAACTTTTGATTTTGCGCTTTTGCTTGCATACGACCCAGATACCCAGGTAATCAGTCATCCAGTGGGATACCGTTGCGTGGGCAAATGCCATAGCCACCCGGATATCTCCGAGGTGATTGCCACGAATAACCGGTCTTTCAACGAAAATCAGGTTAAGTTACTGAACTCGCTTCCGTCGCAAACTGATCTTTATAAAGCGTTCAATTATAGGGATTTCTTTACACATAATTATGTTTCAGGTCCCTTTGGTTCTCTGGTGGCTTATTCCATGAGTCCGCCGGACACTCCCAGTATTTCTGGATTCTCTTCGTTCACGACACCCGAAAAGCGGATCATGGAAGTTTTGGCCGTCGGTCAGATGCGTGTCCTCCATCCAGGCACAGTCTGGGGTGGGTTTCGCGGCCCGATCACTGCTCAATGGACTCCCAACCAGCCGGTCATACCCGGACCTCCCACCCTCCAACCGTTCTACACGTCGGTTTTTGAAGATCCGGTGTCGGCGTTGAACTCTGCCTTGAGTCGTGTACCCGCGACAGTGGATCACCAGCGTGTAGGGTTTATCCTCAAGCGTCGCGACCGTGACGAATATGTTGCGACATTGCCGTTCAGTCGGCCTGATGGACTATTGGCAATCGAGCAGGTATTTCCCACGACGCCAGACGGTTTTCTGTTACCAGAAAATCATACGTTGGCAGGTGTGTACCTGGGGCCAGAGTTGCTGGCGACGCCACTACCGGAAAAAGACGCTGACCTGTATCAGCAGTTTTTCTCACCCCAGTCATTGGTATTCAGTGTTCTGCAGGCTCGGGAATCAGGGTTGGTGGACACCTCCTTGGGTTATTCGGTGTTCCGCCAGACCCCGGACGGTGCATTGCTGAAGTACCACAGCACGTTTTCCGAAGCCGAAGCCTGGGTTATCAAGACCGAAGGGGCGATGGGCGTCAACATCGATAAACTCTTGCTGGGTGGACATCTGAGCGCTAAGGATTTTGTCTTGTGTGTTGCAGTAACGGGCGTACTGACGGTCGAAAAAAGCAGCCCGCTCTTTGATGTTGCCGGCGTGGTGGGGGCGGAGTGGCTACCCTATGCAGAGTCAAACCGCAGCAACCCGGTCGCTGAATGAACGCGGGCAGTGACCGGCTCAGATTGTGACTAGCCCGCGCACACCTTCGGCTTCCATGTTCTCGCCGCGACCCTGTTGCACGATTTCGCCCCGGGACATCACCAGGTATTGGTCCGCCAGTTCAGCTGCGAAATCGTAGAACTGCTCCACCAGTAGAATCGCCATATCACCCCGAGCCGCGAGTTTTTTGATCACGGCACCGATCTCCTTGATCACCGACGGCTGGATGCCTTCGGTGGGTTCGTCGAGAATCAGCAGGCGCGGGCGGCTGGCCAGCGCACGGCCGATGGCCAGTTGTTGTTGCTGGCCGCCCGACAGGTCACCCCCCCGGCGTTGCTTCATTTGCAGCAGCACCGGGAACAACTCGTAGATGAACGCGGGCACTTCCTTCGCTTCGCTGCCGGGAAACCGCGACAGGCCCATCAGCAGGTTTTCTTCCACCGTGAGGCGGCCGAAGATTTCCCGGCCTTGCGGCACGTAGGCGATTCCGGCGTGCACGCGTTGGTGCGGCTTGAAAGCGGTGATCGGCTTGCCTTCCCAGTTCACCGCGCCGTCCTTGGCCGGCAACAGGCCCATCAGGCATTTGAGCAGGGTGGTCTTGCCCACGCCGTTTCGGCCGAGCAGGCAGGTGACTTCGCCGACCTTCACGTCGAATGTCAGGCCGCGCAGGATGTGGCTTCCACCGTAGTACTGGTGCAGTTTTTCGACTTGCAGCATTCTCGAATTCTCCTCAAATCCCCTGTAGGAGCTGCCGAAGGCTGCGATCTTTTGATCTTGATCTTCAAAGCAAGATCAAAAGATCGCAGCCTCGTTTCACTCGTCAGCTCCTACCAGGGATGAAACTCAGCGACCGAGATAAACCTCGATCACCCGCTCGTTGTCCTGCACCTGCTCCAGCGACCCCTCGGCCAACACGCTGCCCTGATGCAACACCGTGACGTGGTCGGCAATGGAGCCGACGAAGCCCATGTCGTGCTCCACCACCATCAGCGAGTGTTTGCCGGCCAGGCTTTTGAACAGCTCTGCGGTGAATTCGGTTTCGGCGTCGGTCATGCCCGCCACCGGCTCATCGAGCAGCAGCAATTGCGGGTCCTGCATCAGCAACATGCCGATCTCCAGGAACTGCTTCTGACCGTGGGACAGCAGGCCGGCGGGGCGATTGACCGATGAGGTCAGGCGAATGGTCTCCAGCACTTCGGCGATGCGGTCTCTCTGCTCGCCGCTCAAATGCGCACGCAGGCTGGCCCACACTGATTTGTCGGTTTTCTGCGCCAGCTCAAGGTTCTCGAACACGCTCAAGGCTTCGAACACCGTCGGTTTCTGGAACTTGCGACCGATGCCGGCTTGGGCGATCTGTACTTCGCTCATCTGCGTCAGGTCCAGGGTTTCGCCGAACCAGGCCTTGCCGTGGCTGGGGCGGGTCTTGCCGGTGATCACGTCCATCAGCGTGGTCTTGCCAGCGCCGTTGGGGCCGATGATGCAGCGCAGTTCGCCGACGCCGATGTACAGGTTCAGATTGTTCAGCGCACGGAAGCCGTCGAAGCTGACGCTGATGTCTTCCAGGGTCAGGATGGTGCCGTGGCGGGTGTTCAGGCCTGGCCCGACCCGTTGGCCAAGGCCGATGGCATCGCGGCTGCTGCCGGCGTCCTTGTTGGGCTCCACAGGAAAAAACGCTGGTTCGAGCATGAATTCAGCCGTCGCAGTGACTCTCATAGTTCACCTCTTTTCTTCAATAGTCCGATCACGCCTTTGGGCAAATACAGGGTCACGACGATGAACAGCGCGCCGAGGAAGAACAGCCAGTACTCGGGGAACGCCACGGTGAACCAGCTCTTCATGCCGTTGACCACGCCGGCGCCGAGCAGCGGACCGATCAAGGTGCCACGCCCGCCGAGGGCCACCCAGACTGCCGCTTCGATCGAGTTGGTCGGCGACATTTCACTCGGGTTGATGATCCCCACTTGCGGCACGTACAACGCACCGGCCAGACCGCATAACACCGCGCTCAACACCCACACGAACAACTTGAACCCGCGCGGGTCGTAGCCGCAGAACATCAGACGATTTTCCGCATCGCGCAGCGCGGTCAGTACCCGGCCGAACTTGCTCTGCGCCAGGCGCCAGCCGATGTACAGGCTCGCCACCAGCAACAGCACCGTGGCGAAAAACAGTACCGCGCGAGTGCCCGGTTCAGTGATGCCGAACCCAAGAATCGTGCGGAAGTTGGTGAAGCCGTTGTTGCCGCCGAAGCCGGTTTCGTTGCGGAAGAACAACAACATGCCGGCGAAGGTCAGGGCCTGGGTCATGATCGAGAAGTACACGCCCTTGATCCGCGAACGGAAGGCGAAGAAACCGAACACCAGCGCCAGCAATCCCGGTGCCAGCACCACCAGACACAAGGTCCAGAGGAAGCTGCTGGTGCCGGTCCAGAACCACGGCATTTCGGTCCACGACAGGAACGTCATGAACGCCGGCAAACCATCGCCCGAGGCCTGGCGCATCAGGTACATGCCCATGGCATAACCACCGAGGGCGAAGAACAGGCCGTGGCCGAGGGACAGCAGGCCGGCGTAACCCCAGACCAGATCCAGTGCCAGTGCGACGATGGCGTAGCAAAGAATCTTGCCCACCAGCGTTAGCGTATAGGCGGAGACGTGCAGCGTGCTGTCCGCCGGTAGTAGCGACAGCAGTGGCAGTGCCAGCAACAGAACGAGGATCACCACTCCGACGGCAATCGTGACTTTCGGGCCGGCCTTTTGCGTGGCCGTGAGTATCAGGGGCTGGTTCATCAGTCGATCACCCGTCCTTTGAGTGCGAAGAGGCCTTGCGGACGTTTCTGGATGAACAGAATGATCAGCGCGAGGATGAGGATCTTGCCGAGCACGGCACCGATTTGCGGTTCGAGAATTTTGTTGGCAATCCCGAGGCCGAACGCGGCGAACACGCTACCGGCCAACTGACCGACGCCGCCGAGCACCACCACCAGGAACGAGTCGATGATGTAGCTCTGGCCGAGGTCCGGGCCGACGTTGCCGATCTGGCTCAGGGCCACGCCACCGAGGCCGGCGATGCCCGAGCCGAGGCCGAAGGCGAGCATGTCCACGCGCCCGGTGGGTACGCCGCAGCAGGCGGCCATATTGCGGTTCTGCGTGACGGCGCGAACATTCAGGCCAAGGCGAGTCTTGTTCAGCAGCAGCCAGGTCAGCACCACCACAGACAGCGCAAAGGCAATGATGACGATGCGGTTGTACGGCAGCACCAGGTTCGGCAGCACTTGAATGCCGCCCGACAGCCACGCCGGGTTGGCCACTTCGACGTTCTGCGCGCCGAACACCAGGCGAACCAGTTGAATCAGCATGAGGCTGATACCCCAGGTGGCGAGCAGGGTTTCCAGTGGGCGGCCATAGAGATGGCGAATCACCGTGCGCTCCAGCGCCATGCCGATGGCGGCGGTGACAAAAAATGCCACGGGCAACGCGATCAGTGGATAGAACTCGATGGCCTGCGGGGCGAAGCGCTGGAACATCAGTTGCACCACATAGGTCGAGTAGGCGCCGAGCATCAGCATCTCGCCGTGGGCCATGTTGATCACGCCGAGCAGGCCGAAGGTGATCGCCAGACCGAGGGCGGCGAGCAGCAGAATCGAGCCCAGGGACATGCCGCTGAAGGCCTGGCCGAGCATCTCGCCGACCAGCAGTTTGCGTTTGACCTGGGCGAGGCTGGTCTCGGCGGCGGTGCGCACATTCGCGTCGGTTTCAACGCTCGGCTCCAGCAGGCTTTCGAGGCGGGTGCGGGCCAGTGGGTCGCCGGTTTCGCCGAGCAGGCGCACAGCAGCGAGGCGCACGGCCGGGTCGGCATCCACCAGTTGCAGGTTGGCCAAGGCGAGGCTCAGTGCTGCGTGAACGCCTTCGTCCTGTTCGCCAACGAGTTGCTTATCGAGGAATTTCAACTGCGCCGGCTTGGCGCTTTTCTGCAATTGCTGCGCGGCGGCCAGACGGATTTTAGTGTCGGCGGCGAGCAACTGATGACTGGCCAGGGCAGTATCGATCAGACCCCGCAGACGATTGTTCAGACGCAAGGTTTTCGGCTGGCCGTCGAGGGTTAGCTCGCCTTGTTGCAGGGCGTTGATCAGTTCGATACGGGCCGGATCGGGCTGCGCGGCCCAGGCTTCCAGCAGCCGGGCTTGCTGCACGGGATTGGCGGCGACGAAGTCTTCGGCGTCGCCGGCGTGGGTGGCCATCGGCAACAGCAGTGCGATGGCGAAAATGAAGCGGTAAAGGGCGGTGGGCATAGGAAGTCGCCTTGACGCGGACATTGTGGGAGCGAGCTTGCTCGCGATAGCGGTCGTTCAGTCACAGTGATGTTGAATGTGCCGACGTCATCGCGAGCAAGCTCGCTCCCACAGGGATTTTTGTCGGTCTCGAAAAGTATCTTCAAGCCCGACACCCAGTGGCTTAGTTGCTCTTCACCGCATACTCCGGTTTCTTGTCGTTGCCCGGGATGAACGGGCTCCACGGTTGGGCGCGGATCGGCCCTTCGGTCTGCCACACCACGTTGAACTGACCGTCAGACTGGATCTCGCCGATCATCACTGGCTTGTGCAGGTGGTGATTGGTCTTGTCCATGGTCAGCGTGTAACCGGACGGTGCGGCAAAGGTCTGGCCGGCCAGGGCTTCGCGGACTTTGTCGACGTCGGTGGATTTGGCTTTTTCCGCCGCTTGCGCCCACATGTGGATGCCGACGTAAGTGGCCTCCATCGGGTCGTTGGTCACCGCTTTGTCGGCGCCCGGCAGGTTGTGTTTCTTCGCGTAGGCTTTCCAGTCATCGACGAACTTCTTGTTCACCGGGTTCTCGACCGATTCGAAGTAGTTCCACGCCGCCAGGTTACCCACCAACGGTTTGGTGTCGATGCCGCGCAGTTCTTCTTCGCCCACCGAGAACGCCACGACGGGAACGTCGGTGGCTTTCAGACCCTGGTTGGCCAGTTCTTTATAGAACGGCACGTTGGAGTCGCCGTTGACGGTAGAGATAACGGCCGTCTTGCCGCCCGCCGAGAACTTTTTGATGTTGGCGACGATGGTCTGGTAGTCGCTATGCCCGAACGGGGTGTAGACCTCTTCGATGTCCTTGTCGGCCACGCCTTTGGAATGCAGGAACGAACGCAGGATCTTGTTGGTGGTGCGCGGGTACACATAGTCGGTGCCGAGCAGGAAGTAGCGCTTGGCGCTGCCGCCTTCTTCGCTCATCAGGTATTCAACGGCAGGGATCGCCTGCTGGTTCGGCGCCGCGCCGGTGTAGAAGACGTTCGGCGACATCTCTTCGCCTTCGTATTGCACCGGGTAGAACAGCAAGCCGTTGAGTTCTTCGAACACCGGCAGTACCGATTTGCGCGACACGGAAGTCCAGCAACCAAACACCACGGCGACCTTGTCCTGGGTCAGCAACTGACGGCCCTTCTCGGCGAACAGCGGCCAGTTCGAGGCGGGGTCGACCACCACCGGCTCCAGCATCTTGCCGTTCACGCCACCCTTGGCGTTGATCTCGTCGATGGTCATCAGCGCCATGTCTTTCAACGACGTTTCGGAGATCGCCATGGTCCCGGACAACGAATGCAGAATTCCGACCTTGATGGTCTCGGCGGCCTGGACAGTCCAGGTCATGCCCATCGCGGCAATGCTTGCCGAGAGTGTGAAAGCCTTGATCAAACTGCGACGCTTCATTGTGCGATCTCCATGAACTTATGAGTTTTCTTGGTTGGCAGATGCGGACTACTGAAGGTGTGTTTTGCAAGGGCTGTGCCCGGTCGGCAAAAGGCAGGGAAATGTCGTTTTAGAGCGGTTGAACGGTTTGATGGCGCACCATGAAGGATCGCGTCTGGCGCGTTGGTGCGAAGAGCTGCGCCAGATTGGGGCGGGTAGCATCGATCAATTGTGGGAGCGAGCCTGCTCGCGAAGAGGGGGTATCAGACAGCATGAGTGGTGACTGACAAACCGCATTCGCGAGCAGGCTCGCTCCCACAGATTTCAACGATGGCGTATCAGCTTCGGAAACGACGAGTGTCAGCTTTTAATGCAGGTTTCAAAACCATGTCCGCCACCTTCGTACTCCGGGCCGTAGTAGTACTTGGTGAATGAAGCTTTTCCGTCAGGGGTTGTAGCAATTTTCGCAATCCCGACGCCGTAATCCTTGAGCGACGGATCCGTATGGGCAAAGTAAATCGCCAGGGAACTCAAGTTGGCGGCAGCAAATCCGTCATACCGGGAATTGTCGAGCAAGGTCAGCGTAAAACCGTAGGCACCATGTTCGCCGGTACTTTGTTCGGCATTGAGCTTCATGTCGACAACACCTTCAAACGCACCGATATGGCTGTCCATTCCGGTACATTGATATCGGCCGCTGTAGTCAACGCCAGTAAAAGGTGGCTTTGCTGCCCATGCAGGCGTTGAAATAAGTGCGATGGATACGATGAGTTTTTTGAACATGGTTACCTCATTCCGTTCTTGTAGGAGTTATGATAATTAAGTTGTAGGGATAATCGTCATTGAAGTGTGCGAGTGTTTTTATTATTCAACTCGCGGGAGCGGAGTATGAGCATGATAGTGAATTTGTTCAGCGTTAACTCAATACGAGATTTTTCCAGGCATACACGCAGTTTTTAAGTTTATTTTAATTAAACATGGCGTTAACGACGTCGCATCAAACCGATGAAGAACAACCCGCCAATCGCCGCAGTGGCCACACCAATAGGCAAGTCTTCAGGGGCGATCAGTGTCCGGGCAGCGACGTCGACCCAGACCAGAAACAGGCTGCCGAGCAACACGCACACCGGCAGCGCTCTTCGGTGTTCAGCCCCAACCAGACGTCGCGCAATATGCGGCACCATCAACCCGACAAAACCGATCGACCCGCTGATCGATACCAGCACTCCGGTCATCAACGAGGCAATCAAAAACACCCGCAGGCGCACGGTGCGCGCATTCAGGCCCAGGGTCACCGCCGTCTGCTCACCGGCCATCAGCGCATTGAGCGGTCGCGCCATGCCCAACAGCAAAATCAGCCCGAGCAACACACTGGCTGTCGGCACCGCCAGCAGCTCCCAGCGTGCCAACCCGAGCCCGCCGAGCATCCAGAACATCACCGCGGAGCTGGCTCGATGGTCGCCCATGAACAGCAGCAAATTGGCAATCGCCATCATCACAAAGGACACTGCCACGCCGCACAACAACAAACGATCACTGTCGAGGCGGCCTTGGCGATTGGCGATCATCAGCACCACCAGCATGCTCAGCAATGCACCGATAAATGCCGCGATCGGCAAGGTCAGCAGGCCAACGATCTCACCGACATGCAGCACCACGATCACCGCGCCTAACGTCGCGCCGGACGTGGCGCCAAGTAAATGCGGGTCAGCCAACGGGTTGCGCGTCACCGCTTGCAGCACCGCGCCGATCAACGCCAGCCCAGCGCCCACCAGCGCGCCGAGCAGCATGCGCGGGATGCGGATCAGCCAGACGATATGTTCCTGTCCGGGGTTCCAGTCCGGCACACCGAGACCAAACAGTTTGTGCAACAGGATGCGCCACACCACATCCAGCGGCACCCGCGCCGGGCCGAAACCCAGGGACACCACGCACGACACCAGCAACAGCGCACCGAGGGCGATCAGCAACAGGGCGTAGCGACGGTTGATCATTCGCCGTGGAAACCCTTGGCCAGGGTTGCGACTGCCAGCACGTTATCGATCCCCGGCGTGGCCTGCACGTAAGGGATGACGATGAAGCGCTGGTGCTTGATCGCGTCCACTGATTGCAGGGCCTTGTTGCTCAGCAGAAACTGAATCTTCTGGTCGGCGGTGATCTCGCTGTAGTCGACGATCACGATTACCTGCGGATTGTGCTCGACCACGCTCTCCCAGTTGACCCGGGTCCAGCTCGCGTCGACATCTTCCAGGATATTGCGCCCGCCAGCGGCGTCGATCAGCGCTTGCGGCATACCCAGGCGCCCCGAAGTCATGGCCCGGTCTTCGCCGCTGTCGTACAGGAAGACCCGCGGTTTTTCCGCGGGCAGGTCTTTGCGAATGTCCGCCACTTGCACCTGCATGTTGGCGATCAGGGCATTGGCGCGGTCCTGCACGTCGAAAATTTTGCCGAGGTTGCGCAGGTCGTTGTAGGTGTCTTCGAGGCTGGCCGGCGGGCGCTTCATCACGAAGGCGCAGGATTCGCTCAGCTCATACACATTGATGCCCAGCGGCTGCAGGGTTTGTGGCGTGAGATCGCCGCCGATACGCATGCCGTAGTCCCAGCCGGCGAAGAAGAAATCGACGTTGGCATTGAGCAGGGTTTCCACCGACGGGTACTTGGCCGCCAGTTCCGGCAGGCCTTCGAGAATGCTCTGCATCTCGGGCGTCACGGCCTTCCAGCCACTGATGCCGCTATAACCGGCCATCCGTGGTTTGAGGCCGAGGGCGAGCATCATCTGGGTCATGTTGATGTCGTGGCTGAGTGCATGTTGCGGTGCCTGCTTGAAGGTCACTTCGCGGTTGCAGCTTTTGACCGTCAGCGGGTAATGGGTGGCTTCGGCCAATGCCTGGGCGCTGCCCAGCAGCATCACGAGAGAGAGGCAAGAGCGCAGCAGGGAACGCAAAGTCATGGTTGGGTTATCCAGGTGATTCGTGGGTAGCCGTGCAGTGGATGCTCATCGATCAGCGCTTGGACGCCGAACACATTGCGCAGCAGCGCAGCCGTCAAGACTTCTTTCGGCGTGCCGCTGGCGACGATACGACCATGATTGATCACGTACAGCCGGTCACAAAAAGCCGCCGCCAGGTTGAGGTCGTGGATGCTCGCCAGGGTGCCGATGTTCAAGCGCTTGACCAACTGCAAAAGCTCAAGCTGATAACGCGGATCAAGGTGGTTGGTCGGCTCGTCAAGGATCAGCAACTGCGGTTGCTGGGCCAGGGCGCGGGCGAGGATGACCCGCTGTTTTTCACCACCGGAGAGGGTGGCGAACCCGTGGTCTTCGAAGCCCTTGAGGCCGACGGATTCCAGGGCCTGATTGATCAGGTCGCGGTCTTCAAGGGTGTCGCCATCGAACAAGCCTTTGTGCGGCGTGCGGCCCATGGCGACCACTTCCTCGACGGTCAGGCCGAAGGCATCAGGGAACTCCTGCAACACCACGGCGATGCGTTGCGCGCACCAGCGCGAGGATTGTTTCCAGACATTCTGATGATCGAGCCTGACCTCGCCGCTTTCCGGTTTATTGAAGCGCCAGGCACACCGCAACAGGCTGGTCTTGCCACTGCCGTTGGGGCCGATCAGCCCGACGAACTCACCGGCGGCCACGTGTAGCGAGGCATCACGCAGCTGGAATTGGTGATGGCAATGGCCGCCTCCCAGTGGGGACCAGGAAATGTTTGCGAGGTTCAGCGAGGTCATGCAGTGACTCTTGATGTGATACCAAGGGCCCCATCGCGAGCAAGCTCGCTTCCACAGGTCTTACGCAATCCCTGTGGGAGCGAGCTTGCTCGCGATGGGGCCGGGGGTGATGCGCGGGGAGTTTACAGTGCCTTTCGCCCCGCGCATCTCGCCTGTTTCATGATGAAGATGAGGCGCTCTCAGTCTGCCGGGTGAAACGCGACAGCAGCACACGATCCAGCACCCACACCGCCACCAGCGACGCACCCACCAACGGGAAGGCCACCGCGAGGGCGAACATGATCACCATCGCGGTTTTCCATTTTGGCAGGTCATGGCGCAGCGGCGGCACGCCGAGTTTTCCTTGCGGACGACGCTTCCACCAGATCACCACGCCGCTGAAGGCGCTGAGCAAGATCATCAGGCAGATCAGCAGCACCACGATCTGGTTGAACACGCCGAACATTTTGCCTTCGTGCAGCATCACGCCGATTTCCGTGGCACGGGCGACGGTGCCGTACTGCTCGAAACGTACATCGGCCAGAACCTTGCCGGTGTACTGATCGATGTGCAGTGTGGCGTCATTGCGCGGGTCGTCGGCGAATACGGCGATGGTGAACACGCCGGTTGCAGTGGTCGGCAGGGTGATGCTGTAACCCGGTTCGACCTTGCGCTCGCTGGCGATGTTTTGTACGTCCTGCAGGCGGATGGTCGGCGAGGCCGGGCCGGCCGCTGCACCGTCGTGGGCCATGTGCTCGGCATGGTCGCCGGACATCGGCATCGGCGTATTTTCCATGGCCCACGGCACAGTCTGGCGCGTGGTGGTGTTGAGGCTGCGGGCCTCGACGTCGGACTTCGGCACGTCATCCCACATGGCTGCCGGGAACACGTTCCACACTTCGGCGTATTGCTTGCCCCAGAAGCCGGTCCAGGTCATGCCGCTGAGTAGCATCACCAGCAGCAGGGACGCGCCCCAGAACCCGGTGACAGCGTGCAGGTCACGCCACAATATGCGACCACGACTGTTCAGGCGCGGCCACAAGATGCCTGCCGCCTGACCGCGCGGCCACCACAGGAAGAGGCCGGACACCACCAGCACCACGCCCCAACCGGCGGCCAGTTCGATCAGCCGATCGCCGACGGTGCCGATCATCAGCTCACCGTGAATCGACCGGGCAATGGCTTGCAGGTTCTTCTTGGCGTCTTGCTCGCCGAGGATGTCGCCGTGGTAGGGGTCGACGAAAACGTTCAGCTCCTTGCCATCGTTGAGCACGACAAACTGCGCGCTGCGCTCGGCGTTGACCGGCGGCAGGTACTGGGTGACCTGACCTTGTGGATAAGCTGTTTTCACTCGTGTCAGCAGGTCGTCGGCCGGCACGGTGTGATGACCGGCCGGGACGTTGAGCAGGCTGCTGTACATCAGCGAATCGAGTTGTGGCTTGAACAGGTAAATGGTGCCGGTCAGGGCCAGCATCACCATGAATGGCGCCACGAACAATCCGGCATAGAAGTGCCAGCGCCAGGCCAGGTTGTAGAAATTCACTTTGGGCTGTTTCATCACGTGTGCTCCGCTTGGCTGGATCTTTTAGTTGTTTGTTTTTGCGGTTGCTGCGCAACCGATCGCGGGCAAGCCCGCTCCCACAGAGGGAGCGGGTGCCCTCAAGGGTTAGAAGCTCATGTCCACCTTGGTCCAGAGCGTGCGCCCCGGTTCCTTGATGGCTTGCGGGTCATTGGCCGGGTAGCCGAAACCGGCGTTGCCGGCCAGGTTCAAGTGCTCGGCGTAAGCCTTGCCGAACAGGTTGTCGACGCCGCTGCTGACCTTCCAGTTGCTGTTGATCCGATAGGCACCGTTGAGGGAGAACACGCCGAAGCCCGGCGTCTTGTCGAAGTCCTTGCCGACCACGTTGCCCTTGTTCTGGTCGATGCGGTTTTGCGCGGCGACCACTCTCCACAGTGCGCCGGCGCTCCAGTTGTCTTCGCTGTAGGTCAGGCCGAAACGGGCATCCAGCGGCGGCATCTGCGGCAATGCATTGCCATCGCTGCTGTTCTTGCCCCAGGCGTAGGCCAGGGTCGCGTCGGCTTTCCAGTTGTTGGTGAAGTTGTAAGCGGCGCCCAGTTCGCCGCCCATGATTCGCGCGTCGATGTTTTCGGCTTGCGAGGTCGTACCCATCATCGTCGGGGTGTAGTTGAACAGGATGTAATCGCGCACCTGCCCGACGTAAGCCGAGGCCCAGGCTTCGAGGTCTTCGGTCTTGTATTGCAGGCCGAAATCGAGCTGGGTGGTTTTTTCCGGCTTGATCGAATCGAAGGCATTCACCGAACCGGCGGGGCCGGATTTTGGTGAAAACAGCTCCCAGTAATCCGGGAACCGCTGGGTGTGACCAAGGCCGGCATACAAGGTGGTCGGGCTGTCGGCCAGGTCATGCTCGTAGCGGATGAAACCGCTGGGCAGGGTATCTGCGCGGGTGTCGTCGGCGGTCGGATTCGGGCGGGTCATCATGCCCGAGCCGGTGGTCTGCCGATAATCCTTGGCCGAGGCGCGGTCCAGGCGTGCGCCGCTGATCAGGCGGTCACGGTCGGCGGCGTACCAGGTCATTTCGCCGAACACACCGTAGTTATGGAAGTCGGCATCCTTGGTGTAGGGCAGATCCTTGTAGGTGTCGACGCCCATGGCGCCGCGCTTGCGATGCTCGTTGGTCTGCGCGTCGATGCCGCTGATCAGCTGCACATCAGCCCAGCGCCAGGTTGCCTTGATCCGTGCGCCGAGGGTACGGCGGTCGACGTTAGAGGCCATGGGGCCAGCCATCATCCCGGTGCCGGACGGCGTGCGCAGGGTGTAGTTGTCCATCACATGGTCGGCGTAGTTGTAGTAGACCTGCGCTTCGACCTTATCCAGCACCTCGCCGATGTTGGATTGTTCGAAGCGCAGGCCGAGGCTTTCGCGCAGGAACTGCGAACCGTCCATGCTGCGCCCGGCGTAGCGGGCTTCACCGTCGCCACGGCCGGCGGTCAGCTCCAGCAAGGTGTCGGTGTTTGGCGTCCAGCCCACGGCCACGTCGCCGTTCCATTTTTCATAGCGCGACGCCACGGTGTCGTTGTTGCCATCCTGATAATCGTCGGAGTGTGCGGTGTTGCCGATGACCCGCACGTAACCCGACTGACCGCCAGCGGCCGCGTCCACCAGTTTGTCGAAGCGACCGTAGGAGCCGGCCAGCACGCTGGCATTGACCCGTGTGCCGAGTTCGCCGAAGTGCTCCGGTTCGCGGTCGAACAGGATAGTGCCAGCCGAGGAACCCGGCCCCCACAGTACGGTTTGCGGGCCCTTGATTACGGTGAGTTTGTCGTAGGTTTCCGGCGAGATATAGGAAGTCGGAGCGTCCATGCGGCCCGGGCAGGCACCGAGCATCATGCCGCCGTTGGTGAGTATGTTCAGCCGCGAGCCGAACATGCCACGCAGCACTGGGTCGCCATTGGTGCCGCCATTGCGCACCATGGCGAAGCCCGGGATGGTTTTCAGGTAATCGGCGCCATCGCTGGCCGGCACCGGTTGGCGCGGGTCCTTGGGGTTGGTGACGATGGTCAAAGGTGAGCTGGGGGCAACGGCGGTAATCACCGTCGGGCTCAGTTCTTCAGTGTGACCGGAATGTTCATCGGCCAGCGCAGAAGGCGCCAGCAAAGCACCGCACAGGATCGCAGTGGCGTGCCTGAAACGAACGCCGGATTCGTTCAGGGCATAAGAGGCTTGGGCAGGGCTCAAGCACGGGACAGCGGAAAACCTGGACATGACAATTTCCATCGAACAGTCGTAAACGACACGGCCAGCAGCCTGCGCAATCCCTGTGGGAGCGAGCTTTGGTTGTCTTGCGGGCCGTGTGAGATCGGAGGTGGGTGTTTACGCGACGACGGGTGGGGCGCGGGTGCGGGCGCCGGGGAAGAAGGTTTGCCGGGCATGGCCCAGGCGCGGAGAGGGGGTGGAGAAGGTATTGACGGGCGCGATGACGAAGTTGGCGAAAGACACGCCACCGGTCAGCGCCGGGCAATTGAACAGCAGGCTGCAATAACCGCACTTTTCCCACAGCACATGGTGCCCCGGGGCTGGCGGGCAATGCTCGGCAGTGGCTTGCGTGCCATGGTCGGCATGCTCCATCGCCGACATATCCATGTGCATGTCCATGCTCATGCCTGCAGGCATGGTCATCGACATGGCGCGCGAATCCATCGGCATCGACTGAGAGATCAGCGGACCGATAAAGATCATCAGCATGGCGAACAGGCTGATCCAGCTGCCGCGTGTCAGGCTCAATGCCTGATTGCGTGACCTGGATGACCTGGCGCTAAGCGGGCGCATGGGCGTTTTCAGTTCAGGCGATTACGGCTTGTGCACGTGCGCCTGCATGGTGTCCGGCGCCTGCTTCTGCACCGCGACTTCGACCGTCACGTCACCGGACTTCTCGAAGTGCAGCGTCATGGGGAAGCGCTTGCCGTCAACCAGCAAGCTGCGGTCCTTGAGGCCCAGCAACATCACGTGATAGGCCATCGGCGCGAAAGTGACCTCGCCTCCGGCGGGCACTTCCACGCTCGGTACGTGCTGCATTTTCATCATGTCGCCTTGCATCACGTGCTCATGCAATTGCGCTTCGCCCGCGATGGGGGTGTCGACGCTGAGCAGGCGGTCGGTGGTCTTGCCTTCATTGTTGATCACGAAATACGCCGCAACGGTGGGCGCATTGGGTGGCAACTCCTGGGACCACGGATGCGCGATTTCCAGTTCGCCGACCTTGTATTCGTGTGCATTGGCAAAGCAGGCAGGCAGCAGCAACGCGGCCAGAACGATGAGTTTGTTCAACATGGCAGTTCTCCGGAACGATTTAAACGCAGGTCAATTGCGAGAAAAAATCACACCAGAGGGGAGGCACGAGGGTTGAGACTTGGCCATTGCTGGCGCGGTGACGGGCTGTCGAGCGAGGTGGCGGGCAGGCTTCGGTTGGACTCGAAGTGCGCGAAATACAGCTGTGGCGTATGCCCCGGCAACGCCACCAATGGCGCAGAACCCGAGCAGCACCAGCAATGCTGCATGTTGGAATGATCGTCGTTTTGCGGGGCTTTCTGTTCAAGGTCCCCGATGGAAATCGCCACCATCCTGGTGCCGCTGGAGCTGCAGAAACTGCCCCACAACAACTGTTCGGCAGGTGACTTCGTTGTTTGCGCCATCGCTCCGGACATCGGCATGGCGAGCATGTTGAACAGCACTGCGAAGCAGGCTATCCAGGCAATTGCGAGCCGTTGTCGGGACATGGGACAAAATCCGTTTGGGTGGGCGATCAGGCGCGGGCTATTTAGCCTGATCAGGGCCGATAAGTAAAAAGGCGGTGTGCGGTTTGGTGTCGCAGCGTAATCAGACAGCGATGGCATGCAAGCGCAGACCCAAGGCTTTCATAACTTTCATGATAGTCGCGAATTCCGGATTGCCACTACTGCTCAGCGCTTTGTAAAGACTCTCGCGTCCCAGGCCGGCATCACGGGCAATTTGTGTCATGCCCTTTGCCCGGGCGATATCGTTGAGCGCTGCACGTATCAGCACGCCATCTCCGGCATCCTCTTCAATGCAGGCATCCAGATAAGCCGCCATTTCCTCCGGCGTCTTGAGAAACTCGACGGCATCAAAACGGGTAAATTGTTCGGCCATGATTTACTCCTCATTACCGATATTGTGTGCCGGGTGCGCTTGATTGGTTCAGGAGGAGGCGAACTATAGGATTGAGGCCGTAGAGTCGATAGCCAGCTTCGTCTGAGAATACTGCCAGCGGAATCGCAAGGTTTTGCAGGTCTAAGGAATAGTCCTACGCTGATAGGGCATCCAGCATATCTGCCACCGAGCCAAACTCCCGTTCCACACCTGGCAATTCGGGGCGCTTCAAAACAATCACCGGAACCCCACGCTCACGCGCCACTTCCAGCTTCGGCTCGGTCGCCGTGCTGCCGCTGTTTTTGCTGATCAGCACATCGATGTTTCGCCGTTCGAACAACTCACGTTCATCGTCGATCAGGAAGGGCCCACGTGCGCCGATCACTTCGCAGCGCTCGTTGCCCGGATACACGTCCAGCGCGCGCAGGGTCCAGAATTGCTCCGAAGGAATTTCATCCAGATGTTGCAAGGGCTCGCGACCGAGGGTGAACAGCGGTCGACGGAAGGGCTTCAGGGCGTCGATCAGTTCGGCCCAATCGCTGACTTCCCGCCAGTCATCCCCCGCCTGGGCTTGCCAGGCCGGACGCCGTAGCGCCCAGCAGGGAATGCCGCACGAGCGCGCGGCGGTCGCGGCGTTCTGGCTGATTTGGGCGGCGTAGGGGTGAGTGGCGTCGAGCAGCAGATCGATGCCTGAATCGCCAATGAACTGCGCCAGACCCTCGGCACCGCCGTAGCCGCCGACGCGCACCTGGCATTGCAGATCGGTCGGCACCCGACCGACACCGGCCAGGCTGTAGATATGTTGCGGTCCCAGCGTGCGGGCAATGGCCATGGCTTCGGTCACGCCGCCGAGCAACAGGATGCGCTTCATGGAAATGCTCCCGCATGGCCAACGATCCCGCCCTGGCGATCGATGGCAAAGACTTCCACCTGAACCTGCGCCGGCACCACGCTACGGGCAAAGTCCAGGGCGTGCTGACAGACTGCATCACCCAGGGCGACCCCGGCTGCGGCGGCCATGGCCAGTGCCTGCTGGCTGGTGTTGGCCTCGCGGATACTCTGCTGCAACGCCGCATCGGCGCCGACCTGCGCCGCCCATAGCGCCAGTTGCGGCAGGTCAATGCTCGAATGACGACTGTGCAAATCCATGTGCCCGGCCGCCAGTTTGCTGATCTTGCCGAAACCACCGCACAGGCTGAGTTTATCCACAGGTACTTTGCGCAGGTGCTTGAGCACGGCGCCAACGAAGTCGCCCATTTCGATCAGGGCGATTTCCGGCAGGTTGTAGACCCGGCGCATGGTGTCTTCGCTGGCGTTGCCGGTGCAGGCGGCGATGTGCAGGTAACCGTTGGTTTTCGCCACGTCGATGCCCTGGTGGATCGAGGCGATGTAGGCCGCACAGGAAAACGGCCGGACGATTCCACTGGTGCCGAGGATCGACAGGCCGCCAAGAATGCCCAGGCGCGGGTTCATGGTTTTCAGTGCCAGTACCTCGCCGTTCTCGACATTGACCGTGACCTCGAAACCGCCTCTGTAGCCGAGTTCGTCGGCCAGTCGGGCCAGGTGTTCGCTGATCATTTTGCGCGGCACCGGGTTGATCGCGGGCTCGCCGACACCCAGCACCAGCCCGGGCCGGGTCACTGTGCCGACGCCGCGACCGGCCTTGAAGCGAGTCCCCGGTTCGCTGCTCAGGCGCACCTGGGAGTAGAGCAGGGCTCCGTGGGTCACGTCCGGATCGTCACCGGCGTCCTTGAGGGTTCCTGCTTCGGCGCCGTCCTCGGTGAGGCGGCAGAACTCCAGGCGCATCTGCACCTGTTTGCCCTTGGGCAACACGATTTCCACCGCATCGGTCGCTGTGCCAGCCAGCAGCAGGCGCGCGGCGGCGAGGCTGGTGGCCGTGGCGCAACTGCCGGTGGTCAGGCCACTGCGCAGGGGGGCGGGTTGTTCGGCGGTTTCGTCACGCATCGAAGGGTTTCGTCACATCCAGCAAGGTAATCGGCAAGGCCTGGCGCCAGGTGTCGAAGTCGCCCAGGGGTTGTGCCTGGGCGATATGAATGCGGGTCAACTCCCCGCCATGTTGCTCGCGCCAGGCCATCAGGGTCATTTCACTTTGCAGGGTGACTGCGTTGGCGATCAGTCGGCCACCGGGTTTGAGTCCGGCCCAACAGGTATCGAGCACACCCTCGCGGGTGACGCCGCCGCCGATGAAAATCGCATCCGGCCGCTCAAGCCCGGCGAGGGCCTGCGGTGCGTTGCCGCGAACCAGTTGCAGGCCGGGAACGCCGAGGGCATCGCGGTTGTGTTCGATCAGCGCTTGTCGGCCTGCATCGGCTTCGATGGCCAGTGCGCGGCAAGCAGGGTGGGCGCGCATCCATTCGATGCCGATCGAGCCGCTGCCGGCACCGACGTCCCACAACAGTTCGCCGGGGATCGGGGCCAGGCGCGCGAGAGTGATGGCGCGCACATCGCGTTTGGTCAGTTGGCCGTCGTGCTTGAACGCCGAGTCCGGCAGGCCGGCCAGTCGAGACAGGCGCAGCGTATTCGGCTCGGCGATGCACTCTATGGCGATCAGGTTCAGGTCGGCGATCAGCGGATCGTTCCAGTCACTGGCGATACCGTCGACACGCCGCTCGGCTTCACCGCCCAAATGTTCGAGCACAGTTATCCGGCTCGGACCGAAACCACGTTCACGCAGCAGTGCGGCGATGGCGGCGGGGCTGCTGCCGTCGTTGCTCAACACCAGCAAGCGCACGCCGCTGAACAACTGCGTGCTGAGTGCGGCGACGGGGCGGGCAACCACCGACAACGTGACCACTTCCTGCAGGGGCCAGCCCATACGCGCCGCGGCCAGTGAGCAGGATGAGGGAGCTGGAAGCGTCAGCATCTCGGCTGCGGGGAGTTGCCGAGCAAGGCTGGCACCGACGCCGAAGAACATCGGATCGCCGCTGGCCAGGACACAAACGGGTTCGCCACGGTGCGACAGCAGCGACTCAAGGGAGAAAGGGCTCGGCCACGGCTGGCGCTCGCCGCGTATGCACGGCGGGAGCAACTCCAGGTGCCGCTGGCCGCCGAAGATTTTCGCGGCGCGCAACAGCGCATGCCGGGCGTTCTTGCCCAGGCCCTTGAAACCGTCTTCGCCGATGCCTACTACCGTCAGCCAGGGTGTCATGCCATTCCTCAATCACGCATTCAACGTTGTTGGGCGGCATGATAGCGCGGGTTCCTTGAGCTGACTGCCTTCTCTTCCCGACCGGAGTCTTTTCATGAAGCGAAGTAAAGCAGGCATAATACCGCGCACTTTCGCCGTGAATTGCCTCGCCATCTGAACGGGTCCGCCTTGAACGAACGTCCGCTGTCCGCTGCCTTACGCCCCTCGGCCTGTCCGGGGTTGCTGCGTATTGCCCCGGCGCTGGATGGCGGCATCTGCCGGATCAAGTTGAACGGCGGTTCGATCAGCAGCGTCCAGGCCGAGGCCGTGGCGGCTGCGGCCGAGCGTTTCGCCAGCGGAGCGATCGAGGCGACCAATCGGGCCAACCTGCAGATTCGCGGAATTGGCAGCGACCAAACGGCGTTGATCGACAGCCTGCTGGCCGCCGATCTGGGACCGCAAAACGCGGCCGGCGATGATGTGCGTAACCTGATGCTCAGCCCCGGCGCCGGGATCGATCGGCGCATGCTGTTCGACACTCGCCCGCTGGCCGGGCAGATCCTCGCCACACTGCAAGGCCAAGAAGCGTTCCACGACCTCAGCGCCAAGTTCGCCGTGCTGCTTGATGGCGGTGAAGACCTGACGATGCTCGAACATCCCCATGACCTGTGGCTCTCTGCGTTTGAGCAAGACGGCGAGCGACGGCTGGCGTTCGGTCTGGCGGGATGCCCGACGGACAGACCCGCCGGATCGGTTGCACTGGCTGACGGGCACGCGCTGGTGGTTGCGGTCCTTGAGTTGTTCCTTGAACTGGCGCGGCCCGAGCAGACGCGGATGCGCCATTTGCTGGCCGAGTACCCGATCGAGGGCATGCTGTCTCGACTGGCCGAGCGAGTGCCGCTGCGAGCCGTTGTCGGTTGGCAGCGGGTTTCAGACTCCAGTAATTTGCACATCGGGGCCCATCCCCAAGCCGAGTCCGGTCTTGTCTATGTGGGGGTCGTCCCGCCGCTGGGGCGGCTCGATCCCGCGATGCTGCGGGGTGTGGCGCAACTGGCCCGCGAGTTCGGTGATTCGAGCCTGCGCTTCACGCCCTGGCAAAGCCTGCTGCTGCCGAATATCAGCACGGGCAATGCCGCCGAAGTCATTCGGCGTCTGCAGCATTTGGGCTTGCTGTGCGAAGCCCAACAGCCGTTGTCGCGCTTGATCGCCTGCACCGGTTCCAGCGGTTGCGGCAAAGGCTTGGCCGAGACCAAGGGCGATGCCCTGCAACTGGCCGCGCTGCTGCACCGCCATGGACCGGCGTTAAACATACATCTGAGCGGCTGCCCGCGCTCCTGCGCCGCCGCACATACCGCACCTGTCACATTGCTGGCCGTCGCCCACGGTCACTACGATCTCTATTTTCGCGATGCAGGGCAGCCGGGTTTCGGCGCCCTGCACGCACGCAACCTTACTATTGAAGCGGTCGCGGCCCTGCTCGACGCCCGCTCACGGAGCCCCCTTGATGCTTGATTACATCCGCGACGGTCAGGAGATCTATCGCAACTCCTTCGCGATCATTCGCGCCGAGGCCAACCTCGACCGAATCCCGGACGATCTGGAAAAACTCGCGGTCCGTGTGATTCACGCCTGTGGCATGGTCGAGGCCATCGACGGTTTGCAGTTTTCCGCAGGGGCGGGCAAGGCCGGGCGTGATGCGCTGGCGGCCGGCGCGCCGATTTTGTGCGATGCGCGGATGGTCTCCGAAGGCGTGACCCGCGCGCGCTTGCCGGCGAACAATCCGGTGATCTGCACCTTGCGCGACGAGAGCGTTCCGGAACTGGCCCGTGAATTGGGCAACACCCGTTCAGCCGCTGCGCTGGAACTGTGGCGTCCGCATCTGGAAGGCAGCGTGGTGGTCATCGGCAACGCACCGACGGCGCTGTTTTACTTGCTGGAAATGCTCGACGCCGGTGCGCCGAAACCGGCGCTGATCCTCGGCTTTCCAGTGGGCTTCGTCGGCGCCGCTGAATCCAAGGCAGCGCTGGCGGCCGACAGCCGTGGCGTGCCTTTCGTCATCATGCAGGGCCGCCTGGGCGGTAGCGCCATGGCCGCCGCCGCTGTCAACGCCCTCGCCACGGAGATCGAATGATGCAGCAACCTGGACGTTTGATCGGCCTCGGCGTCGGCCCCGGTGATCCGGAACTGATTACCGTCAAAGCCCTGCGCTTGCTGCGCGAGTCGCCGGTAGTGGCGTACTTCGTCGCCAAGGGTAAAAAGGGTAATGCCTTCGGCATCATCGAGGCGCATCTGCAGGAAGCGCAGAATCTGTTGCCGCTGGTGTACCCAGTGACTACCGAAGCCTTGCCGGCACCGTTGTCCTACGAGCAAGTGATCAGCGACTTCTACGATGACGCAGCCGCCGAACTGGCGACGCATCTTGATGCCGGTCGCGACGTGGCGGTGATTTGCGAAGGCGATCCGTTCTTCTACGGCTCTTACATGTACCTGCACGACCGGCTCGCCGAGCGTTATCAGGCCGAAGTCGTGCCGGGCGTGTGCTCGATGCTCGGCGGCGCCTCGGTGCTCGGTGCGCCGCTGGTGTATCGCAATCAGAGTCTGTCGGTGTTGTCCGGTGTGCTGCCGCAGGACGAACTCAAGCGTCGCCTGGCCGATGCCGATGCGGCGGTGATCATGAAACTTGGGCGCAACTTTCCCAAGGTTCGCCAGGTGCTGGAAGAACTCGGCCTGGCCGAGCGCGCGTTGTACGTCGAGCGCGCGACCATGGCCAATCAGAAGATCGTACCGATGGATCAGGTCGAGCCGATGTCCTCGCCGTACTTCTCGTTGATCATCGTTCCTGGCGAAAGGTGGCAAGGCTGATGCCCCGTCCAGTTCCGGCGATTGTCATTCTTGGCAATGGCAGCCTCGCTACCGCACGCAGCATTCAGCAGGTGTACCCCGAAGCCCTTATCCATGGCATGGCCGAACGGGTCGAAGGCGCGGATCGGGTCTATCACGAATTCGGCGCGACCCTGCGCGACCTCTATCAACAGGGCACACCGATCATTGCCCTGTGCGCGGCGGGGATCGTGATCCGCACGCTGGCGCCCTTGTTGCTGGAAAAGGGCGCCGAGCCACCAGTATTGGCGGTGGCCGAAGACGGCAGCGCCGTGGTTCCACTGCTGGGTGGTCTCGGCGGGGTGAATGTGATGGCGCGGGAGATTGCCGCCGCGCTTGAAGTCGCTGCGGCGATCACCACCAGCGGCGAGTTGCGTTTCGGTACTTGCCTGCTCAATCCGCCCAGCGGCTATGCCCTTGGCGATCTGGAACTGGGCAAGCGTTTCGTTTCCGATTTGCTCGCCGGCGAAACCGTGCGTATCGAAGGCGAGGCGCCGTGGCTGGCGCAGGCGCAATTGCCTGAAGATGTGCAGGCCCGACTGGCGGTGCATGTCAGTCATGCCGAACGGGCACCCGCGGCCAACGAATTGTTGATCTACCCGCGCAATGTGGTGGTCGCTGTGGATGCTGGCCTGGTGAACGTCGCGGGGGCGGTGCGCGAAGCTTTGCATCAGGCGAAAATCGCCGTGCAGTCGCTGGCCTGCCTGTTGGCCGCCGACACCGAAATGGCCAGTTCGGGGTTGCGCGAGGCGGCGCTTGAACTGGGTGCGCCGCTGCGTTTTGCCGGCGCTGAGAAGGCGCTTGGCGAACGTCTGCGTACTGCCATCGGCCAGCCCGTTTCCATGCTTGGTAGCGACACCGTTGCCATTGCGGTGGCAGGGCAGCCGCTGGACCCGTTTCAGATCGGCCGCCCGCGTGGACGGCTGGCGGTGATCGGCCTCGGGCCAGGCGCTGCTGAACTGATGGTGCCGGCCGTGAAGGCTGAACTGGCACGCGCCAACGATGTATTGGGCTACGAAACCTATGTGCGCATGGCCGGGCCGTTTCGTGCCGACCAGGTACTGCATTGCACCGACAACCGCGAAGAGATGCAGCGCGCCCGCCACGCTTTCGAACTGGCAGCCCAAGGGCGTTCGGTGGTGGTAGTTTCTTCAGGGGATCCGGGTGTTTTCGCCATGGCTGCGGCGGTGCTGGAGGCACTGCATGAATCCACAGACACCCATTGGCACAACGTCGATCTCGAGATTTTGCCGGGGGTTTCCGCCTCGCTGGCGACAGCAGCCCAGGCGGGTGCGCCGCTGGGGCATGACTTCTGTGTGCTGTCGCTGTCGGATAACCTCAAGCCCTGGGCAGTCATCGAGAAACGCCTGGACCTGGCCGCTCAAGCCGATCTGGCCCTGGCCTTCTACAACCCGATTTCCCGTTCGCGGCCATGGCAATTGGGCCAGGCGCTGGACATCGTCGCCCGGCACCGCGTGCCGCAAACACCTGTCGTGTTGGGGCGGGACATTGGCCGGCCGGGTCAGACACTGCGCGTCACGACCCTCGGCCAATTGACCCCCGACCAAGTCGATATGCGCACGATGGTATTGATCGGCTCATCCTTGACCTGTGTTTTTCCGCGGGTCGGCGGCGGTGATTGGGTTTACACGCCGCGCTGGTACCCAAGCAAGCCAGTCACCTGAGTGAAAGCGGCTTTGCTCAAAGGTCGCTGATGTTCAAGGCAACAACTAACGATAGGGCCTGCGATTGACGAAAGTTGTCGCGGGCCTTTTTATTTTCTAATAGTTCCTGAAATAAGTTCTAAGTGTTTTTACTTTGACCGATTCAACTCTGCGCTTTAGTTTTCAGCTGGTCGCATGAGGCGGCTTATTGATTAAATGGAGATTTAAATGGTCGATATAAAAGATTACTCAGTGGCTCAAGTCGCATTTGATGATGCCATGCAGGATAAGTATTTCGAAGGCATTGCGGCAGAACTGAAAAACGTCGCGCCACGGGCGCGGACCAAGCGTTCCACCTCGATCCTGGGCGCAGCACCGAGTGATTCGTCGGCGCAAGGTGTGGGGGATTCGGTAGTAGGGCCCTCGCTGGTAGTGTTCGACCAGGCGCTTTCGGAGGACGACAGGCAGGATGCGCTGGACTGCCAGCAGTTTGCTGAAGCGCGGGTCAAGAGACTGCCCGAGGGAACCAGCCACGAAGAACGCTACCGGACGTATAACGAGGCTTTGTTGGCGGTGGGCTGGGTGACGGAAAGCTTCACCTACAAGAAATACATCAGCAAACAGCTCACTATCACGATGAATGAGGCAGTGCTACAGGTACTGGAGACCGTCATTTCCAGTGGCACGAGCAGCGTCCTGAACCTGGTGGCATCGGGTTTCAGCAAGCTTAAGGGCGATAAGGAAGCACTGAAGATTGTCGATGCCGGCAGCAAGAAAAACGATGTCGTCAGTTTCAAGGCTGTGCCTTGCATTGCGACGCCAAGCGGTGGCATGTCCATGTTGATGGGTGGCCTGGACTTGGTGGACAAAGAATACAACGGCAACTTTTTATTCGTGACTTACAAGACCCAAGGATTGCAACTTTTCCAGGGCGCCGGTGTACGCAATTTTAATCGACGTTCATTCGAACGAATGAAAAACAAGATGTATGCCTATAACGACAAATTTGCCGATGGTCTTTTCAAACAATTGACGGGTCAATAAGGCGGGCAGGCTTTGATCGATGTAATCGATCAAAGCACTGACTGTATGGGTTAAATATGTCTGCGTCTGTTAATGCTGTCGTAGTGGGAAGTTGCCTGTTGTCCTTTACCCAGGGGGTAAGTTCGCAAGACCAAGCGGATATACAGGACAGCCTGATGTACGCGGAACTGGCGACCAATGAGAAGTACCCGGGTCAGGTGTCGAGGAAGGTCTGGTTCGATTATTTTCAAGGGCGATTGCTCAAGGCGGGATACAGACTCAAGACCATCGTTCCGGCCGAGCCGATCCGGGTCACGAGTGTCCGACAATTGCTCAGCGCCAGTTACAGCGTGATTGGCCGCTTGGGCGTGGAGCGCTTGAGCCAACTTCTCGAGGACACCTATCAGGCGTTGCGGCTGGATGAGTTTGCCTGGGACTTCTTTCGCGGCAATGTTGCCCATGGCGGCTCGGGTATCCTCAAGTGCGCGCCTTGCGAGCGGCTCGCCTCGGGTGAAGTGGTGGTCTGCCTGCTTGGCTTGCGCTACAGCGCGACCGTGATTGAAAGCGACTTTTTCCTGTGGAGCGAGTTCGATCGAGAGCTGGCGATCATTCCCGATGGCGGGGTGTTTGTGTTCGACCGACGGGCGTTTGAAAACTACCGCAAACGGGTCCACGAGAAAATCGAAGCGTATTCGAACAAGGTATTCGTGCGAAAACTCCAGTCCTGACTGAAAGGCTTTGCACGCAATAAACGACAAGGCCCTGTGATTGATGCACAGGGCCTTGTTTTCGGGCTCGGACATACCGTCGCTTCAAGGCACCAGGTAGCCCTTGACCCCGGTAAAGATGATCTGCGCCGCTAACGCACAAACAAACAACCCCATCAACCGGCTGACTATCTGCAAGCCCTGATCGCCAAGAATGCGTTCGATGCGGCTGGACAGATAAAGCACCACCCCCACGGTAAAACTGGCCAGGGCAATACTGACAATGGCCGTGAGCTTGTCGTCCCAGTGCGGCTGGCTCACGCCCATTACCAGCAAGGCACCGATGGTACCGGGGCCGACGGTCAGCGGAATGGTCAGCGGGACGATGGTCACATCCTGTTGCACGTTGTCGGTCTGTACCGCCGACTTGCCTTGTGCCATCCCGAGTGCCGAGATGAACAGGACGCTGCCTGCGCCGATGCGGAATGCGTCCACGGTAATGCCGAAAACACTGAAAATCACTCGGCCGAACAAATACAGGAGAACACTGGAGACCAGGGTGGCGACCGCTACTTTCCAGGCCAGCCGACGCTGTTCCTTGCGCGAATAACCACGGGTCAGGCTGATGAAGCAGGACAACACGAAGAATGGGCTGTAGAGCACCAGCATCTTCAGATAAACGCTGAACAACACATGGAGCATGGTGCCGGGCTCACTGGCGAGGGAAGTCGAGGGGGGAGTCTATCAGGGGTTGCGCAGTCTGTCGGCTCAGGACGTTTGGGTCGTTGCTCGATTCTGCTGGTCACGCTGGGCGACCCAGTGTTCGATCAGTTCGCGCAACTGCGACAATTCCACCGGTTTGGCCATGTGTCCGTCCATGCCGGCCTGTCGCGCACGCTCTTTGTGTTCGGCAAGGATATGGGCGGTCAACGCCACCACAGGGGTACGAACCCGCTGGTTGCCGACTTCCCAGGCACGCAATTGCTGGGTGGCCGAGAAGCCGTCGAGGATCGGCATTTCGCAGTCCATCAGGACCAGGTCGTAACGCTGGGCTTTCATCGCCTGCAAGGCTTCTTCGCCGTTGCAGGCGGTATCCGGTTGCAGGTTGAGCTTGCTCAGCATGCCGCGGATCACCTTGGTCGAGATGCTGTTGTCTTCGGCCACCAGAATGCGGAAGTCGCAGGGGACCTTGACTGGCAGGACCTGACCGCTTGGCACGGGCTGGGTAGTGACGAGACCTTTGTTGCGTTGGGTCAGTTCGTCGGCCAGGGTGGTCTTGAGGGTGTAGCCGGCCACCGGTTTGGCGAGGATGCGCTTGATTCCGGAGTTGCGCGCGATGATCTTGCTCGGCGCATTGCTGATGCCGGTGAGCATGATCAGCAGGATGTCATGGTTCAGGCTCGGGTCTTCCTTGATCTTGGCCGCCAGTTGCATGCCGGTCATGCCGGGCATGTTCTGGTCCAGCAGGACCACATCGAAGTAATCACGCAAATGAGCCTTGGTGCGCAGCAGTGCCAGCGCTTCCTTGCCGGAAGGCGCGGCGCTGACGTTCAGGCCCCAGGCGCTGCATTGCTGCACCAGCACCTTGCGGCAGGTGTCATTGTCGTCCACCACCAATACCCGCGCACCTTGCAGCGGGCCGTCGAGGTCGGAGGTCGGGTGTTCGAGGCGATCCGGGTCCAGCGGCAGGGTCAGCCACAGCGTGCTGCCCTGGTTGCTGCCACTCTTGATCCCGAATTCCCCCTGCATCAAACGGATCAGCTGGCGGGCAATCACCAGACCCAGGTTGCCGCCCAGGTGGGTGGCCGACAGAAAATGCCGGCTGTGCAGTTCGGCGTGCATCAGGGCGTCGCGTTCTTCTGCGTCCATGGGCTCGCCGCTGTCCTGCACGGCAATTCGCAGGCGTGGTTTGGTGTTGCGCTCGTCGAGCGCCACCACGATCAGGATTTCGCCTTCATCGGTTTTTTTCAGGGCGTTTTCCAGCAGGCTCAACAGCGTCTGGCGCAGGCGTGTCGGGTCACCGCTGATCACCCGTGGCACTTGTGGCTGGATGAAGCTGATCAACTCGACGTTTTGCTGCTCGGCTTTGGCGCGGAAGATACTCAGGCAGTCTTCGATCAGTGCGTTGAGATCGAACTGCACATCGTCCAGCTCGATCTGCCCGGACTCGAGTTTGGAGATGTCGAGAATTTCGTTGATCAGTGTCAGCAGTTCGTTGCCGGCGCTGTGGATCGTCTGCACATAGTCGCGTTGCTTGACCGAAAGCGGCGTGCCCAACAGCAGCTCGGTCATGCCGAGGACGCCGTTCATCGGGGTGCGGATCTCATGGCTGATCTTCGCCAGGAACTCGGCCTTGGCGTTGATTTCGGCGTTGCTGGCCGCCAGGTCACGGCTGATGCTGAAACGGTCTTCGGTGATGCGGCGCTGGCGCTCGCTCAATGCAATGCTCATCAGCAGGCCGCTGATGCAGATGAACACCAGCAAGGTGGTGAGCAGGCCGTGGGGTTCGATCAGGGTCAGCCCCAGCAGGGCGGGCAGGATGACCAGTGTCCCGAGGTTGAACACCACCATGGCCGCCACGAAGAGGCGAGCGGGGCGATAACCTTTTTGCCAGTGATAGGCGCTGATGAACAGCATGGTCAGGCCTGCCAGGGCCACCAGGCCGTAGGTAATGAAGTTCAGCGGTAAGGTGTTGACGAACAGCAGCATCAGGCTGCAAGCGGTGATGAACAGGACCTCGCCAAGCAGCAACCGGTTCAGCGGATGCGGCCCGAGCGGGGAGAAGAAGCGATGGGCAAGCATCAGGCCGCAGGGCGCAGTCATTAACAATGCCAGGTAAGCCCCCGGTGTTTGCAGTGCATGCCAGTCCGGTAGCCAGGGGCCGGCGAGGTTCAGCAACAACAGCAGGCTGAGCATCAACAACCCTTCGCACGTCGCCAACCAGAGGGCGCTGTGCGAGCGGGTGTAGGTGTAGCGGATGAGATTGTGCAGGATCAACATGGCGATGCAACCGAACAGCAGGCCATAGATCAGCGTCTGGTTCTGGTTGGCAGCCGCGAGGATCGCCGATTGCAGGGTGATATAGGGGCGTAACTGGTGGTCGGAGGCCAGTCGCAGGTAAACGTCGAGGGGGGTGTCGCTTTGCGGCAGAGCCAGCATGAAGTCGCTGCTGGGCAATGGTCGCTCGGATTGGGGCTGTTCGTTGCCCGTGCTGGATTGATCGATCAGCTTGTCGCCGTCCAGTACGTACATGTTGAACTGGCGCAGGTCAGGTGCGAACACGCGCAGCAACTGTTCGTGTTTGCCCGGTGCAAGCCTGAATCGCAACCATAACGCGCCATCGGGTTCAGCCGCGGTAATACGGTCGAGTTCGATGGGGCTGAATTGATTGGTGTAGCGTGCGGAACGGATGTCGCTCAGTTGCAGGTCACCCTGTTCGTCGAGCAATACCGCCCAGCCACTGCCTTGCGCGGCCTGGGCCGGTAGCATGCAGAGCAAGGTCAGCAAAGTGACGGTCAAGCTTATGGCAATCCTGAGCCAGCGCACGGCGAAATCCCTTCGTTAGGTTGATGCCAGAATATAACGATGCGCGGTGCCGGAATAGCCAGGCAATAAACCGTGTTCATTGCCTGGCGCGGTGTTTACCTTATTCCTGATTTTCGCCACGCTCGCGGGCAATGGCGCGGTAGCCAATGTCCTTGCGATAGAAACAGCCTTCCCAGTCAATCGTAGCCGCCAGTTTGTAGGCCTGCTGCTGTGCAGCATCAACGCTGGTACCCATGGCTGTGGCGCACAACACACGACCACCGGCCGTCACTACCTGACCATCCTTGAGCGCAGTGCCGGCGTGGAAAACCTTGCCTTCCAGTGCCGCGGCCGCATCCAGCCCCTTGATGGCTGCGCCTTTGGCGTAGTCACCAGGATAGCCGCCAGCGGCCAGCACGATACCGACGCTCGGGCGTGGATCCCATTGCGCTTCTACTTTATCCAGCGCCTGCGCCAGGGCGGCTTCGACCAGCAGTACCAGGCTCGACTGCAAGCGCAGCATCACCGGTTGGGTCTCAGGGTCACCGAAACGGCAGTTGAATTCGATGACTTTTGGGTTACCAGCCTTGTCGATCATCAGGCCGGCGTACAGGAAACCAGTGTAGACGTTGCCTTCCTCGGCCATGCCGCGCACGGTCGGCCAGATCACCAGGTCCATGACGCGCTTGTGCACTTCGGCGGTGACCACTGGTGCCGGGGAGTAAGCACCCATGCCGCCGGTGTTTGGACCGGTGTCGCCGTCGCCGACGCGTTTGTGGTCCTGGCTGGTGGCCATCGGCAGCACGTTCTTGCCGTCGACCATGACGATGAAGCTGGCTTCTTCGCCGTCCAGGAATTCTTCGATAACTACGCGCGAACCGGCATCGCCAAAGGCATTGCCTGCCAGCATGTCGCGCACGGCGTCTTCGGCTTCGGCCAGGGTCATGGCGACGATCACGCCTTTACCGGCGGCCAGGCCGTCGGCCTTGATCACGATCGGAGCGCCTTTTTCACGCAGGTAAGCCAAGGCCGGCTCGATTTCGGTGAAGTTCTGGTAGTCGGCAGTCGGGATCTTGTGGCGAGCCAGGAAGTCCTTGGTGAAGGCTTTCGAACCTTCCAGCTGCGCAGCGCCAGCGGTCGGACCGAAGCAATCGAGGCCGCGGCTGCGGAACAGATCCACAACACCGGCAACCAGCGGCACTTCAGGGCCAACGATGGTCAGGGAAACGTTTTTCTCGGCAAAGTCTGCCAGTTGCTCAAGCGCCAGTACGTCGATGGCGACGTTCTCGCACTTGGCTTCGATGGCGGTACCGGCGTTGCCCGGAGCCACGAACACCTTCTGTACGCGCGGATCCTGAGCCACTTTCCAGGCCAGGGCGTGTTCACGGCCACCGCTGCCAATGATCAAAACATTCATTTCAAAAACCTCGGATGACGCTAGTTCTGTTGAGCACCGCAAAGATGCTTTACCTGTGGGAGCGAGCTTGCTCGCGATGATGGCGGCACATCCAGCATCAATTTGTCTGAAAGGACGCTATCGCGAGCAAGCTCGCTCCCACAGTTGATCGTGTACTTAGTGGCGGAAGTGGCGCATGCCCGTAAAGACCATGGCGATGCCAGCTTCATCCGCAGCAGCAATCACTTCGGCATCACGCATCGAGCCGCCTGGTTGGATCACGGCAGTCACGCCCGCCTTGGCCGCATTGTCCAGACCGTCGCGGAACGGGAAGAATGCGTCGGAAGCCATCACCGAACCGGCTACCTGCAAGCCAGCATGTTCTGCCTTGATTGCCGCAATACGCGCGGAGTTCACGCGGCTCATCTGGCCGGCGCCGACACCGATGGTCTGGCGATTCTTGGCGTAGACGATGGCGTTGGACTTCACGTACTTGGCGACTTTCCAGGCGAAGATCAGGTCGTGGATTTCCTGTTCGGACGGTGCACGCTTGGTCACCACTTTCAGGTCATCAGCGCCGATCATGCCGATGTCGCGGCTCTGTACCAGCAGGCCACCGTTGACGCGCTTGTAGTCCCAGGCAGCAGCGCGGTCAGCCGACCACTCGCCGCAGGCCAGCAGGCGTACGTTGGCTTTGGCGGCGACGATGGCGCGGGCCTCTTCGCTGACCGACGGAGCGATGATCACTTCGACGAACTGACGTTCGACGATGGCCTTGGCGGTCTCGGCGTCCAGCTCGCGGTTGAAGGCGATGATGCCGCCGAAGGCGGATTCGGTGTCGGTGGCATAGGCCAGGTCGTAGGCCTTGCGGATGCCGCCTTCGGCATCAGGGCTGACAGCCACGCCGCACGGGTTGGCGTGCTTGACGATCACGCAGGCCGGCTTGACGAAGCTCTTCACGCATTCCAGCGCAGCGTCGGTGTCGGCCACGTTGTTATACGACAGTTCCTTGCCTTGCAGCTGGGTCGCGGTGGCGATGCCGACTTCGGCAGGCTTGGCTTCAACATAGAACGCCGCGCTCTGGTGCGGGTTCTCGCCGTAGCGCATTTCCTGGGCTTTGATGAACTGGCTGTTGAAGGTGCGCGGGAACTCGCTGCGACCTTCAGTGCTGAGGGTGTCAGCCGCTTGGTTCACGGTGCCCATGTAGTTGGCGATCATGCCGTCGTAGGCGGCGGTGTGCTCGAAGGCCTTGAGCATCAGGTCGAAACGCTGAGCGTAGGTCAGGCCACCGGCCTTGAGATTTTCCAGGACGCTGGCGTAATCGCTGGCGTTGACCACGATGGCCACGTCCTTGTGGTTCTTGGCTGCGGAACGGACCATGGTCGGGCCGCCGATGTCGATGTTCTCGATGGCGGTCGGCAGGTCGCAGCCTGGCTTGCTGATGGTGGCTTCGAACGGGTACAGGTTGACCGCTACCAGGTCGATCGGCTTGATGCCGTGCTCGTTCATGATGGCGTCGTCGATACCGCGACGACCGAGGATCCCACCGTGGATTTTCGGGTGCAGGGTCTTCACCCGGCCGTCCATCATTTCGGCAAAACCTGTGTAATCCGCGACTTCCACTGCGGCAACGCCGTTGTCCTGCAGCAGCTTGAACGTCCCGCCGGTGGAGAGGATCTCGACGCCCAGGGCTTCAAGCTCCTTGGCGAATTCGAGGATCCCGGTCTTGTCGGAAACGCTGATCAAGGCGCGGCGGATCGGCAGGCGGGTAGTCTGGTCGGTCATCTCAATTTCCATCAAAAGCAAAGGAAGTCAGCAAAAAAGGCGACCGGTTTTACGCGGGCGCCTTTCTGGTTTGATTGAATGCTTACAACAAATCGTACTGCTTGAGTTTCTTGCGCAGCGTGCCCCGGTTCAGCCCGAGCATCTCGCTGGCTTTGGTCTGGTTGCCCTTGACGTAATTCATCACGCACTCGAGCAGGGGAGCCTCGACTTCGGAGAGCACCAGGTTGTACACATCCGTGACGGCAGCGCCCTCAAGGTGGGCGAAATAATTGTGCAGCGCCTTCTCGACACTCCCGCGAAGGGTCTGGCCCTCTTCGCTCGGTGTATTGAGGTGCTGTTTCAAATTCACGTTGTCGCTCACGGGTGTTGTTCCACTCACTAAAGTCTCGGTCATCATCGTCATGCGGCCACCCACTCTCCGTCCCCTGTCAGGCTCTTGTAACGCTCGGCGAAAAACGCCTGAACGTTGGCGCATTGTGTATCCGTACCATCCAAACGATTGAAGTGGGCGCGAAACTCCCTGGCGCCCGGCAGGGTTGCGAGATACCAGCCCACATGCTTTCGAGCAATGCGCACACCCATGACATCACCATAGAAGGCGTGCAGGGCAGCCAGATGCTCTAGCAGAATGCGTTCCACCTCGATCAGTTCCAGCGCCGGGAGTTTCTCGCCGGTACGCAGGAAATGGTCGATCTCGCGAAAAATCCATGGCCGCCCCTGGGCAGCCCGGCCAATCAACAGGCCATCGGCACCGGTCGCGTCGAGCACGTACCGGGCTTTTTCCGGCGAATCGATATCGCCATTGGCGAAGACCGGGATCGACACCGCCTGCTTGATTGCGGCAATGGTGTCGTACTCGGCTTCACCGGTGTACAGGTCGGCACGGGTGCGGCCATGCACCGCCAGCGCCGTAATGCCTGCCTCTTCGGCGATCTTCGCCACCGTCAGGCCGTTCTTGTTGTCCCGGTCCCAACCGGTCCGGATCTTCAGGGTAACCGGCACATCGACCGCAGCCACGACGGCCTGCAGGATCTCGGTTACCAGGGCTTCATCCTTCAACAGTGCGGAACCGGCAGCCTTGTTGCAGACTTTTTTTGCCGGACAGCCCATGTTGATATCAATAATCTGTGCGCCCATTTCAACGTTGGCACGGGCGGCGTCCGCCAGCATCTGCGCGTCCCCACCGGCGATCTGCACCGAGCGTGGCTCGGGATCACCTTCGTGGATCATGCGCATGCGCGATTTGCGGGTGTTCCACAAACTCATGTCGCTAGTGACCATTTCCGAGACGACCAGTCCCGCGCCCAAGCGCTTGCACAGCTGACGAAAGGGCTGGTCGGTGACGCCCGCCATGGGGGCGAGAATCAAGCTGTTATGTAATGTGTATGGGCCGATGCGTACCGCCGACATAGGACTTCCCTGTTGTGGGGCCGGATCATGAGAGTTCGAAAAAGGGTTGGCATGATACCCGCTCTCGATGACTGGATAAAGGCTGAATTGAACAAATTCTGAACAGTTATTCTGTTATTACCCGTGGTTTGGTTTGCCAGGGGCAGTCAGAAAGCCGACGTTAATCCGGGAGCAATGAAGCGTTTCACTCCGGAGAGTGGAAGCTCAGACTGTAGTTCACGGCCTTGGCGCCGGGGTCGAGAATGTCCAGGGCGATGTGGATCGGCGTTTGTGGAGGCATTTCCGCCATGCCTTCGAGATCGCCATTGAGGTACTCACCGGGTTTGAAGCGGCGACTGGCGATCAGATGGCCATTAAGGTCGGCAAAGCGCAGTTCCAGCAGCGGGAAGGGCTGGGAGAAGGGCGCGCGGTTATAGATGATCGCATCGACCACCAGAGCGCCATTGAACTCGGGATGGCTGCGCACCACCAGGTTGCTGCTCTTGATTTTCGCGATGTCGACTTTGGAGGGCACGGTGCAGCCGATTTGCGGGCACAGTTGCTGGAACCACGGGCGATACTGATCCTGTCGCGCCAGTTCGTCGAAATGGTAGGCGATGTACTGGCCGGCAAGGGCGCCAGCGGCAATCAGCACCAGCAGCAACCACAACAGCCGTCGGCCCCAGGGCGAGCGGCGTTTTTGCCAGTCCAGTTGCAGCGGATCGTCGGTCAGGTCTTGCAGCACTTCGGCGCGCACGCCCGGCTCGCTGCGTTCGCGTCGCTTGCGCAGCGGTTCGATCGAGGGCAGGTTGTCGTCGATTTCGTTCTCGTCGGCGGCCGACAGGTGTTCGTGGTTCAGCGGCGCATCGAGAGGGTCGTGCAGTCGCAAATGGGGTGGCTGCGGTTCGTCGTCGAGATCAACCGGTTCCAGGGACAGTGAAGGTTCGGTGCGCGAGGCTTTGCTCGGTTCGACCGTTGGTTCTGGCGATTCAAGGCTGTCGAAAGGTTCGTCGAGTTGCGCACGATCGGCCGCCGATTCACTGAACAGGCTGTCGGACCACGGCTCTTCGTCATCCTGCCCGGTGCTGTCGCGACGGGCGCTCAGCGAGTCGTCGCGATGGCGGCCAAGCTCGGTGGTCGGCTGGATTTCCCGCTGTTCGAGCCGGGCGAGTTCTACGTCGAGGTCGAGACTGTCCAGATCCAGTTCGGTCGCGCTCCATTGCTTTTGGCTGATGGCGCGCGGCGGCGATGGTTCGAGGGGCTCCGCAGGCTGCACAGGCGGGAGTGGCGTCGCTACCGGTGGTTCCTTGCTGGCCTGCTCAAGCAACTGCCTGGCGGCATTGAACACCTGCAGGCATGAGCCGCAGCGAACCACGCCGCGCGCCGCGCTCAACTGAGCATGGCTGACGCGGAAGCTGGTTTGGCAATGCGGGCACTGAGTGACGAAGCTATCGGTCATGCGGCGTTCCGGATTATGCAGACGGCCATTCTAGCGCCGACGGCCAGTGATGCGCACCCAGCCATCGCGATTGGCGATCGGATCCAGATCGAAGTCCTTGGCGTAGGCGGCAGCGACTTCGTCGCCCTGTTCGGCGAGGATGCCCGACAGCGCCAGGCGACCGCCCGACTTGACCAGGCCAGACAACTGCGGCGCCAGGGAAACCAGCGGGCCGGCGAGAATGTTGGCCACCAGCACGTCGGCCTGAACCTGCGGCAGATCTTCCGGCAGGTACAGCGGGAACAGTTCGTCGGCAATGCCGTTGCGTCCGGCGTTATCGCGAGACGCTTCCAGCGCCTGCACGTCAATGTCGGTGCCCACGGCCTCCTTGGCGCCCAGCAACAGCGCGGCAATCGCCAGAATCCCCGAACCGCAGCCAAAGTCCAGCACGTTGCAGTCTTTCAGGTCCTGGCCGTCGAGCCATTCCAGGCACAGTGCGGTGGTCGGGTGGGTGCCGGTGCCGAATGCCAGGCCCGGGTCCAGCAGCAGGTTTACGGCATCGGGCTCGGGAGCAGCGTGCCAGCTCGGCACGATCCACAGGCGCTGGCCGAAACGCATTGGCTGGAAACCGTCCATCCAGCTGCGTTCCCAATCCTGGTCTTCAATCACTTCGCTGTGATGCTCAGGCAGTGGGCTGCCGGTCAGCAGCTCCAGATGGGCCAGCACCGGGCCGGGCTCGGTGCCACCTTCGAACAGGGCCAGCAGGTGCGTGTGCGACCACAGCGGCGTGGTATTGAGTTCCGGCTCGAAGATCGGCTGATCTTCGGCGTCCATGAAGGTCACCGACACGGCGCCCACTTCAAGGAAAGCGTCTTCATAGGTTTCGGCTTGTTCTGGGCTGATGGCGAGACGTACTTGCAGCCAAGGCATGGCGGGCACCTTTGAAAAATATTGATTGCAGCCTAGCGGGCTGCGGGAAGCGCGCAAGTTTACGCGAGCGCGGCTCAGAAGACGACCATGGCCGAAGGCTGCGATCTTTTGACTTTGCTTGAGAAACAACAAAGCCGCCCGAAGGCGGCTTTGTTGATCGGGTCGAAGCTTAGTGCTTCTCGCCAGCCAGCTTGTGCTCGAGGTAGTGAATGTTCACGCCCCCTTTGCAGAAGCCTTCATCGCGGGTCAGGTCGCGGTGCAGCGGGATGTTGGTCTTGATCCCGTCGACCACGATTTCGTCCAGCGCATTGCGCATGCGCGCCATGGCTTCGTCACGGGTTGCGCCGTAGGTGATCAGCTTGCCGATCAACGAATCGTAGTTCGGCGGAACGGCATAGCCACTGTACAGGTGCGAGTCGACACGGACGCCGTTGCCGCCTGGAGCGTGGAAATGCTTGACCGTGCCCGGGCTCGGCATGAAGGTTTTCGGGTCTTCGGCGTTGATCCGGCATTCCAGTGCGTGACCGCGGATGACCACGTCATCCTGGGTGAACGACAGCTTGTTGCCGGCGGCGATGCTGAGCATCTCCTTGACGATGTCGATACCGGTGACCATTTCCGAAACCGGGTGCTCTACCTGGACACGAGTGTTCATCTCGATGAAGTAGAAGCGACCGTTTTCGTACAGGAACTCGAAAGTGCCCGCGCCACGGTAACCGATGTCGATGCAGGCCTTGACGCAGCGTGCGAGTACTTCCTCGCGTGCGTTTTCGTCGATGCCCGGTGCCGGCGCTTCTTCAAGCACCTTCTGGTGACGGCGTTGCAGCGAGCAGTCGCGGTCGCCCAGATGGATAGCCTGGCCCTGGCCATCGGAAAGTACCTGGACTTCCACGTGACGTGGGTTGGTCAGGAATTTTTCCAGATAGACCATCGGGTTGCCGAACGCCGCGCCCGCTTCGGTACGGGTCAGTTTCGCGAAGGAGATCAGGTCTTCTTCTTTATGCACGACGCGCATGCCGCGACCACCGCCGCCGCCAGCGGCCTTGATGATCACCGGGTAACCGACTTCGCGACCAATGCGCAGAGCGGTTTCTTCGTCTTCCGGCAGCGGGCCGTCAGAGCCCGGAACGGTCGGTACGCCGGCAGCGATCATGGCGTGTTTGGCCGATACCTTATCGCCCATCAGGCGAATGGTTTCGGCTTTCGGGCCAATGAACGCGAAGCCGGATTTCTCGACCTGTTCGGCGAAGTCGGCGTTTTCCGCAAGGAAGCCGTAGCCAGGGTGAATGGCGGTGGCGCCAGTCACTTCGGCCGCGGCAATGATTGCCGGAATGTGCAGGTAGGAGTGGGCGGCCGATGCCGGACCGATGCAGACGGATTCGTCTGCCAGGCCCAGGTGCATCAGTTCCTTGTCAGCCTTGGAGTAAACGGCGACGGTCTTGATGCCCATCTCTTTGCAGGCGCGCAGGATCCGCAGGGCGATCTCACCGCGGTTGGCGATCAGAACTTTTTCCAACTTCGCAGTCATCAAAGGCTCTCCGCGGTTCAAACGATGGTGAACAGCGGTTGGTCGTACTCAACCGGCTGGCCGTCTTCAACGAGGATGGATTCGATCACACCGCTGGTTTCAGCTTCGATGTGGTTCATCATCTTCATGGCTTCAACGATGCACAGGGTGTCGCCTTTCTTCACGGTCTGGCCGACTTCTACGAAGGACGGCGAGGATGGCGAAGATTTGCGATAGAACGTACCGACCATCGGCGAACGGGCAACGGTGCCGTTCAGTGCTGGAGCGGCGGCAGCAGCAGGTGCAGCAGCGGCAGCCGGAGCGGCGGCAGCGACAGGCGCGGGGGCCGGAGCATGCATTGGAGCTGGCGCGTAGTACTGCTGAGCCGGGGTCTTGCTATGACGGCTGATGCGTACGGACTCTTCGCCTTCCTTGATCTCGAGCTCGTCGATGCCGGACTCTTCCAGCAATTCGATCAGTTTCTTAACTTTACGGATATCCATGAATCATCAACTCCCAAGGGTCGGTCAGGGGCGGTTAACTTGTTGTTCAAGCTGTTCCAGGGCAGCCTCCAGGGCCAGTCGATAACCGCTGGCGCCAAGGCCGCAGATCACTCCCACCGCTACGTCGGAGAAGTAAGAGTGATGGCGGAAAGGTTCGCGTTTGTGCACGTTAGACAAATGCACTTCGATGAATGGGATGCTCACCGCCAGCAGCGCGTCACGTAATGCGACACTTGTATGTGTAAAAGCTGCTGGGTTGATCAGAATGAAGTCCACGCCTTCGCTGCGGGCAGCATGAATGCGGTCAATCAATTCGTACTCGGCATTGCTTTGCAGGTGCAGCAAATGGTGACCGGCTTCGCGGGCACGGCGTTCCAGATCCTGGTTGATCTGCGCCAGCGTCGTGGCGCCGTAGGTGCCCGGTTCACGGGTGCCGAGCATGTTCAGGTTGGGTCCGTGCAGAACCAGTAGGGTCGCCATCGGCTGTTCCTTTATTTTCTGTGAGCAATTGTCAGAACCCGGCGACTATGCCGCAAAGCCTTTGTGACTGTCCAGTTCTCTGCAATAGGCAGCACGATGACCGATGTTTGCGCGAAATATATGACTGCTTGATTAAAATTGGTCATTCGCCCTGGCAACACGTTCGGCGAAGTCTTTGGCGTTGATCTCGCCGATCACTCGCACATCGGTGCGTTCGACGCCGTCCTTGCCGAAAAACATCAGGGCCGGTGGGCCGAACAATTGATAACGGTCGAGCAGGGTGCGTTGCTCGGCGTTGCTGGCGGTGATGTCGAAGCGGATCAGCCGGTAACCCTTCAGGCGTTCGACGACGACAGGGTCGTCCAGCACCTCATGTTCGATGACTTTGCAGCTGATGCACCAGTCGGCGTACCAGTCGAGCAGCAGCGGGGTGCCGGACGACCGGGCCTCAGCGAGCACTCGGTCCAGATCGGCGGAAGTGCTGACGGTTTGCCAGACGCTGGTGCCTTGCACAGGCTGGTTGCTCTCGACGACGCGCGGCTGGCCAATCGGGTTGAACGGGTCGGTCTGGCCACTGAACGCGCCGTACCAGCAGGCCAGGGCGTAAAACACCAGGAACATTCCGAGCAACTGTCCGAGGCGCTTGCGCGGCGGCTTGTAGACGAACTCCAGCGCGCCCATGAACAGCCCGACGCCACCGGCCAGCAGGCCGATCAACAGCAAAGTGACCTGGCCGGGCAAGACGCGGCTAAGCAGGCCGATCGCCAGTCCCAGCAACAACACACCGATCGCGTTTTTCACGTAGACCAGCCACGGCCCGCTTTTCGGCAGCCAGGCTGCGCCACCGGTGGCCACCAGCAACAGCGGTGCGCCCATGCCGAGGCCGAGCATGAACAGTTTCAAGCCGCCACCCAGCGCATCGCCACTGGCGCTGATGTACAGCAGCGCGCCGGCCAATGGCGCCGAAACACAGGGTGAAACCAGCAGGCTGGAGACCACGCCCAACACCGCAGCGCCCCACAGTGAACCGCCTTTGGTGCGACCGGCGACGCGGTCCAGGCGACTGCTGATGGCGTGCGGCAACTTGAGTTCGAATACGCCGAACATCGCCAATGCAAACACGGCGAAAAACATCGCGAAAGGCACCAGCACCCAGGCCGATTGCAGCCGCGCCTGCAGATTGAGCTGGGCACCGAACAGGCCCATCAGCGCACCGAGCAGGGCAAAGCAGGCGGCCATCGGCAGCACATAGGCCAGTGACAGATTGAAACCGCGCCAGCCACCGACCTGACCGCGCAGCACCACGCCGGACAGGATCGGCAGCATGGGCAGCACGCATGGCGTGAACGTAAGGCCCAGACCCGCGAGGAAAAACAACGCCAGTTCGCGCCAGCTCCATGGGTAAGCTGTCGCCGGACTGCCGCTGCCGTCGATGCTCAAACGCTCGGTTTCCGGCGGATAACACAGGCCTTTGTCGGCGCAACCCTGATAGGTCACGGCCAGGGTGAAGGCGCGTTGGTCGGTGCGCGGCAACTCGACGTCGAGAATGCCGTGGTAGACCTCGACATCGCCGAAGTATTCATCGTGCTTTTTCTGGCCGTCGGGCAGTTTCGCTGCGCCAAGGACAACATTGGCTGGATCGGCGCGAAACTGAAAACGGTGACGGTAGAGGTAATAGCCTTCGGTGGCGACGAAACGCAGCTTGATCGATTGCGGCGTGCTTTCTACCAGGCTCAGCTTGAAGGCTTCGCGCACCGGCAGGAAGTCGGCGCTGTTGTTGATCGAGCCCAAGGTGGAGCTGGGTCGGTTCTCCAGCAAGCCAGTGGCGCTGGCCGGCAGGGCGAACACTAAAAACAGCAGGCAGAGCAAACGGCGCATGACGATCTCGCGTATCGGAATTGGGCACAGGGGATCTGCGTCGTGCACAAATCAAATGTGGGAGCGAGCTTGCTCGCCATGGCGGTCTGTCAGACGCGAAAAGCCTGAACGGCTGTATGCAATCGACCACCCAGCACCAGAAGATTTTCTCCCTGCTCACGCCCTTTGCCAATGCGCAGCAGGTTATCTCCGCCCAACTGGTGAATCCGCTCACTGTGGTCACGGATCTCGCTGACAGCCCCGCTTTGCTGAGCAGTGACATCGGCGATGCGTACTGCCGTGTCGGAAATGGTCTGGATCGCCCCGACGATTTTATCCAGCGCGCCATCAGCGGCCTGGGCCTGGCTGGCCGTGGCTTCGGCGTGTTCGACCTGGGCGCGCATGCCGTCCACCGATTGCCGTGCGGCGGTTTGCAGCCCTGCGATCAGCGTCTGGATTTCTGCCGTGGCCCCGGCGGTACGTTGCGCCAGTGAGCGCACCTCTTCTGCCACCACGGCAAAGCCACGCCCCATCTCTCCGGCCCGAGCCGCTTCGATGGCGGCGTTCAAGGCCAGCAGGTTGGTCTGGTCGGCAATCGAGCGGATCACCGTCAACACGCCGCCGATGGTGGCCGACTCTTCGGCCAGGTGTTCGATCATTTGTGCATTGCCTTGCACTTCATCCACCAGCGCATGCAGGCCGGTGAGGCTCAGGCCGATGACTTTCTGTCCATGCTCCACGGCCAGGCCGGCGTGGCGGCTGGCGTCGGCGGCCTGGCTGGCATCGCCGGCGACTTGTTGGATGGTCGCTTCCAGCTCACTGAGGGAATCGCGGATCAGTGCCGTGTCGCCGGCCTGATGCTCGGCGCCGCTGTGCAAGTCGTTGCTCAGGTCGGCCAGGGTACGGCTGCTGCCGGCCACCTGCTCGGCGTTGCGGCGAATGGTCCCCACCAGGTCCACCAGATACGCGCGCAAGCGGTTGAGCGAGGCTTCAATGTCATGCAATTCGCGGTTGGTGTTGCCCAGCTGAATGTCGCGGCTGAAGTCGCCTTCGGCCCAGGTCGACAGGGCCGGGGCGAGGTTGGTCAGGGTTCGCGCCAATTTGCGTTGCAGGGTGTCGATCAGCAGTGCGATCAACAGAATCAAGCCGATCATCACGCCTTGCATTAGCCGCACTTCACCCTGGATCTGCCCGTGCTGGGCGCGCACCACCGGTTCCAGCCCGGCAATGGCCTGCTGCACGTCGGCGATTTTCAGATGAGTCGCGGCGCTGAGGTCGGCGCGTTTCTGGATTTGATCGCGAGTGCGCGAGAGCTCGGCCGGGTAGCGGGTGAGCAGGCTGTTGAGCTCGCGCTTGAGGCCGACGCCGGCATCTTCGGCGACGGTTTTTTCCTTGTTTTCAAGGCCCATCATCGAGGCGAAATCATCGGTGTTCGACTCGCTTCTGGTGGTTACGCCCAGTAATGGCAGGGCGTCCAGTTTTTCGGCCTGGGCACGGATGTTGGCCACTTCGCGTTCGACATCGGCGGCCAGTTCACTGCGGCCGCTGCTGACCAGTTTGTCCCGGGCCAGGGACAATTTACCCAGGTGCTGCGATGCGGTGAGCAGTGGCGCCAAGTAGGCCGCATTGCCACTGGCGTACTGGCTGAGTTGATCGAGACTGGCGCCCAGTTCTCGTTCGGCCTGCAGCAGCAGGGCCTGGGGGTCACCTGCCAGTTTGCCGGCGGCCAGCAGGTCGGTTTTGCTGAACTCTGCAAGGTTCGACAGGCTGGGGCGCAACGTCTCGGCCAGAGCCGGTGGCAATTCGCCGAGTTCTTTTTGCAGGTTGTCGATGCCTTGGGCGGCACTGCTCAGGCGCAGTGCATCGCCGTTGCCAAGGTAATCCTCGACGTTGCGGGCGACTTCATTCTGAAATTGCTGCGACAGGCCCAGGTAGCGCTCCATTAATAGATACGGACGCTCAAGGGCTTTCTGCGACCACCACAGCGTAGCGCCGAGGGCCACGCACACGGCCACCAGAAGGAGGGTATTGAGATTGGTCAGCAGCTTCAGGCGCATTACGGACTACCAAAGGCAGAAATGGTAAGTGCCTGAAGTTATTGCGTTTCTGTTACAGGCTTATGACTGTATCGGTCGATTTCGATAAAAAAGTGGCACTTTGCTTTGATGCGCAAGCGGCCTGTACGCGATTGCGTCCGCCGTGTTTGGCGCGATACAGCGCCTCATCTGCCTGATTGGCCATCGTCAGGCTGTCGGAGCTTTCGCATAACTCCACCACCCCGGCGCTGAAGGTGCACCACAGATCCTGTGGTTGAGCGGGGTAGTGAATCTCGGCAAAACGCTGACGGATTTCATCGAGCACGTTGTAGGCCGCTTCGATATCGGTGTCCGGCATGACGATGGCGAACTCTTCGCCACCATAGCGGCCGATGAAATCGGTTTTGCGCAGGCGTTGCTTGAGAAACAGCGCCAGGCTCTTGATCACCCGGTCGCCCATGGGGTGGCCGTGGCTGTCATTGACCCGCTTGAAGTGGTCGATGTCGAGCATGGCAAAGCTCAGCGGCTTGCTTTCGCGGCGGGCGCGGAACGAGCAGTCTTCGAGCAATTGCAGGATGTGCGTGTGGTTGTACAGGCCGGTGAGGCTGTCGCGGACCATCCGTGCCTTGAGGTTGCGGGCCCGTGCCGCGCGGTTGCGCACAGTGGTGATCAGGTGCCGGGGCTTTATCGGTTTGGTCAGGAAGTCATCGCCGCCCTCGCTCATGGCGTCGAGCTGCTTGTCCAGGTCGTCTTCGGCCGACAGGTAAATGATCGGCACGCTGACGTAACGGTCGTTATGGCGAATGACCTTGGCCAGTTCCGTACCGGTGCAGGCCGGCATGTACATGTCGAGGATGATCAGGTCCGGCTGGAAATCCGCCAGTTCGGCCATGGCCTGGATCGGTTCGATCAGCGTCCGGGTGACGATCCCGGCGCTGTTGAGCAGGCGTTCGGTGTGCAAGGCCTGGGCGCGGGAGTCGTCGATGATCAGCACTTTGTAAGGTTCGTACTGGGCCACGCAGGTCAGGACTTCGATTTTTTCCAGCAGGCTCGACGCTTCGAGGGTACCGGTGAGGAACTCCTGGCCACCGGCACGCACGGCGGCGAGGCGGGTCGGGGTGTCGGTTTCGTGCAGGCTGAAGAACAGCAGCGGCAAGCGATGGTCCAGGCCTTCCTGGGCTTCGGCGGCCAGTTTCAGGCCGACGCCGGGGCCGCTGAAGTCCACGTCCATGACAATCGCCGCCGGCAAGCGCTCAACCATCGAGGAGCGAAACGCGTCTACGCTGTCCAGGGACTGGGCGCTGAGCCCGAAGAATTCCAGTTGTTTGGCCAGGCGCTCGGCGCGGTCGTGATCCTGCAGCATCACATAGATGGGCTTGCGCAGCGGTGGCAGAAAGGTTTGATCGAGTTGGTCGCCATGGCGCAGGCCGGTGCGTGACAGGCGCTGCATCAAGCGATTGAGGTCGGTGATCAGGCCGCTGCTCAGGCGTCCGCGATTGGCGTCGACCGCCTCCAGGGACTGACCGATGTGGCGTGCCAGTTGCGTGTGTTCCGGTTGTTCGAAGCGCTCGGCGAAACGCAGCAGGCGCAGATTGGCCTCGCTCAGTTCCGATAGGTCGGCGGTGGACCATTCACTGCGTTGCAGGCGCTGCCATATCTCAAGAATCTGACGAGCCTGATGAATTACCCGCTGGGCAAAGTGGTGCTTGAGGCGCTCGCGGCTGGGGTCTTCTGGCTCGGTCATATCCTGACTACTAGTTAGGGTGCACACTGAGGTCGACTGGTGGCTCTATGCTAGCACCACTTTCTAATCACATGAGTGCTGTACGTCAATAATCTGCAATGTGACCTCATTCAGTTTGTGACCAGGTGGTCTGGTTCTGGCCTTTTAAGTCGCGGTGTGCGGAGGGCGAAGTGCTTTAATCAGGGCACTTGACGGGCGTGGGGCGGCCATTGGCGAGTGACTGGCATTCGGCAGTGCCTGAGTTTTTTGTCAGTTCTGATCGGTCCGTTTTTTGGGTTTCAGAGGGTCAGGGATTCCCTTAGGGGTTCGATCCAAACCATTAGTTGGTTTTGAGGGCCGCAGCGTCGTCGTAAGGGCAGGAACACTTTTCATCCGCAAGCCCGGTAATTTTCCGCATCGGTGCGATGGCGGGTGCCGGGCCAAGGCACGTTGTTGTATGGTTGTGGTCGAACCGTTGACCTCAAGAGCTTGAAAGGATATCGCCATGCTGGACTGGAAGAACCGCACAGGCAGTGCGCCTGAACGTGCCGCTGAACCGAAGTCGGAGACCCGCAGTTATCTGGGCGGTCTGTTGTTCAGCCGGGCGCTGGCCACTCTGCTGGGCATCTACCTGTTGGTGGCGAGTGTCCTGGGCTGGTACTGGAGCCAGGAGCCGGCGCTGTTCCCGGTCCAGCAAACCGCGCAACTGGCGGCCGAGAAAGAAGGCAAGCAGATGGTCGTCGGCTACACCACGGTGGAAACCCTCAAGACCGTCGCCGGCACCTTGCTGACCAAGCCGGGCGGCTACATTTCCAACGACCGGTTCCCGCCAGGCCTGTGGATGGACAACATGCCGAGCTGGGAATACGGCGTGCTGGTGCAGGTCCGCGACCTGAGCCGTGCACTGCGTAAAGACTTTGCCCGTTCGCAGTCGCAGTCCGCCGAAGACGCTGACCTGGCCAAGGCCGAGCCGCGTTTCAACTTCGACAACAAGAGCTGGGTGCTGCCGTCCAGTGAGTCCGAGTATCAGGAAGGCATCAATTCCCTGAGCCGCTATCAGGCGCGTCTGTCCGATCCGAATCAGAAAAGCGCGCTGTTCTATGCCCGCGCCGACAACCTGAACAACTGGCTGGGTGACGTCGGCACCCGACTGGGTTCGCTGTCGCAACGACTGTCGGCCAGTGTCGGCCGGGTCAAGCTCAACACTGCGCTGAAGACCGAGGTCGTGGCACCGGGTGTGGCGCCGCAAGTCGATGAAGAAATCGTCGAAACGCCATGGCTGCAGATCGACAACGTGTTCTACGAGGCTCGCGGCCAGGCCTGGGCCTTGTCGCACTTGCTGCGCGCCATCGAAGTCGACTTCGCCGATGTGCTGGCCAAGAAGAACGCCACGGTCAGCGTGCGCCAGATCATTCGTGAGCTGGAAGCGTCGCAGGAACCAGTGTGGAGCCCGATGATCCTCAACGGCAGCGGCTTCGGCGTACTGGCCAACCACTCGCTGGTCATGGCCAACTACATTTCCCGGGCCAACGCGGCGGTGATCGATTTGCGTCAACTGCTCAATCAGGGCTGAGTCATGGTTGATAACTCTGTCGATGGAATGCGAGAAGCCGCGCACCGTGCGGCTTCCGATGCCGAACAGATCGCCTGGGTCGACGAGCAGGACAACCTGCTCGGCGCCCTGGTCCGTTCCGACTTGCGCGAGCGCGGGCTGATCGGGCGCGGCACCTACATTATGTTGTTCAACTCCGCTGGCGAGCTGTGCGTGCATCGCCGCACGCTGAGCAAGGCAATCTATCCCGGTTACTGGGACGTAGCGGCGGGCGGCATGGTGCTCGCCAGTGAAACCTACGCCGAGTCGGCGGCCCGGGAGCTGGAGGAAGAACTGGGAGTGAGTGGCGTGGAACTGACCGCCCATGACCACTTTTTCTTCGAGGACACCGGCAATCGCCTGTGGTGTTCGGCGTTCTCGGCGGTGTGGGACGGCCCGTTGATCCTGCAACCGGAAGAGGTGCTCGAAGCGCGCTTCATCCCCGTTGATCAGGTGATGCTGGAAATCGAGCAAAAGCCTTACTGCCCGGACTCTCTGGCCGCGTTGAAGCGCTATTTGCGTTCACGCCGGATCGACGTCGCAAAACAGCTATAAATTGGCGCCGATTGGCTCTTAGCAATCGACGTTTTTGCCGTTACACTGCGCGACCTTTTCAAACTGAAACGGTATTGCTTTTTTGTAGGAGCGAGCTTGCTCGCGATGGACGTCAACGATAGCGCGGGCATCCAGAATGAACGCGTCGCCTTTGAGTTCATCGCGAGCAAGCTCGCTCCTACAGTGAAGTGAATGTCGTACCGTTTCAGTAGCGCTGCCCCTGCCTGAGTGGGGCTTCGCGGTCGATAGCCTTCCCGAGTGCTGCGACCAGTCTTTGTCCTCCGAAGAGGATTGCCGGTGGCCAAAAAAGCCGCATCCTTCGCCGCCCTGGGCGGCCTGGTATTTTCCACCGACGCAGGTCGTCATTGCCCGGAATGCAGTAAACCGGTGGACGCCTGCATCTGCAAACAGACCGTTATCCCTGCCGGCGACGGCATCGCGCGCGTGCGTCGCGAAAGCAAGGGCCGTGGCGGCAAGACGGTGACCACCATCACCGGCGTGCCGTTGGCTGAAGACGCGCTCAAGGACCTGGCCACGACGTTGAAGAAACGTTGCGGTACCGGTGGGGCGCTGAAAGACGGTGTCATCGAAATCCAGGGCGATCATGTCGAGCTACTCTTGGCAGAACTGATCAAGCTCGGTTTCAAGGCGAAGAAGTCCGGCGGCTAGCAGCCTCTGTGAAAACCACCCGCGGCTTGATCCGGTCCTGATGGCATTCAGGTCTGGCGTCGTCACCATGGTTTTCACAGAGCCTGTTCATGACCGGTATCTAAACTCACTGCGGTCGGCGGGGTCTATTGCCTCGTTGACGAACCGTCATTTTCATTCTTTAGACTGCGCCGGCCTGAACCCAGGCGACGCACTATGACTTCTTTATAGGGGACTTCGATGTCCGTACGACGCACACGCAAAGACGATGGCAGCCAATGGACAGTTGCGGACAGCCGCAGTGTTTACGGGATTCGCCATTGGGGGGCCGGGTATTTCGCGATCAATGACGCCGGTCGCGTTGAAGTTCGTCCGAACGGTCCGAGCAGCCCGCCTATCGACCTGTTCGAGCAAGTCGACCAGCTGCGCAAAAGCGGCCTGTCCTTGCCGTTGCTGGTCCGTTTTCCGGACATCCTGCAAGACCGCGTGCGTCAGCTGACCGGCGCCTTCGATTCGAACATCGAGCGTCTGGAGTACCAGAGCAAATACACCGCGCTGTACCCGATCAAGGTGAACCAGCAGGAAGCGGTGATCGAAAACATCATCGCCACCCAAGACGTTTCCATCGGCCTGGAAGCCGGCTCCAAGCCTGAGCTGCTGGCAGTGCTGGCACTGGCGCCGAAGGGCGGCACCATCGTCTGCAACGGTTACAAGGATCGCGAGTTCATCCGCCTGGCGTTGATGGGCCAGAAGCTCGGCCACAACGTGTTCATCGTGATCGAGAAAGAATCCGAAGTCGGCCTGGTGATCGAAGAAGCGGCCTCGCTCAAGGTCAAGCCCCAGGTCGGCCTGCGCGTGCGCCTGTCGTCCCTGGCGTCGAGCAAGTGGGCGGACACCGGCGGCGAGAAATCCAAGTTCGGCCTGTCGGCGGCGCAACTGCTGTCGGTGGTCGAGCGTTTCCGCGCAGCTGGTCTAGACCAGGGCATTCGCCTGCTGCACTTCCACATGGGCTCGCAGATCGCCAACCTCGCTGACTACCAGCACGGCTTCAAGGAAGCGATCCGTTACTACGGCGAATTGCGCAACCTTGGCCTGCCGGTGGACCACATCGATGTCGGCGGCGGTCTGGGCGTGGACTACGACGGCACGCACTCGCGTAACGCCAGTTCGATCAACTACGACATGGACGATTACGCCGGCGTAGTGGTCGGGATGCTCAAGGAATTCTGCGACGCGCAGAGCCTGCCGCACCCGAACATCTTCTCCGAAAGCGGCCGTTCCCTGACCGCCCACCATGCCATGCTGGTGGTGCAGGTGACCGATGTCGAGAAACACAACGACGACGTGCCGCAGATCGAGAACAAGGAAGCACTGCCGGAAACCGTGCAGTGGCTGGTAGACCTGCTGGGTCCGACCGACATCGAGATGGTCACCGAAACCTACTGGCGCGCCACGCACTACATGAGCGATATCGCCGCCCAGTATGCCGACGGTAAGTTGACCCTGGCTGAGAAAGCCTTGGCCGAGCAGTGCTACTTCGCCGTGTGCCGTCGCCTGCACAACTCGCTGAAGGCACGCCAGCGTTCCCACCGTCAGGTGTTGGACGAACTCAACGACAAACTGGCCGACAAGTACATCTGCAACTTCTCGGTGTTCCAGAGCCTGCCGGACACCTGGGCTATCGACCAGGTCCTGCCGATCATCCCGCTGCATCGCCTCGACGAAGAGCCGCTGCGTCGTGCGGTACTGCAGGACCTGACCTGTGACTCCGACGGCAAGATCAACCAGTACGTCGACGAGCAGAGCATCGAAACCAGTTTGCCGGTGCACGCCCTGAACGAAGGTGAAGACTACTTGCTGGGTGTGTTCCTGGTCGGTGCCTACCAGGAAATTCTTGGCGACATGCACAACCTGTTCGGTGACACCGACTCGGTGAACATCTACCAGAACGCCGACGGCAGCGTGTACCACGCCGGTATCGAAACCCACGACACCATCGAAGACATGCTGCGTTACGTGCACTTGTCCCCGGAAGAGCTGATGACCCACTACCGCGACAAGTGCGCCAGTGCCCGCATCAGCGCATCCGAGCGCACGCAGTTCCTCGATGCCTTGCGTCTGGGGCTGACCCGTTCGTCTTACCTGTCTTCCTGAGGTAAGCGTCACGCTCATCAGGTTGTCTGAAAATTTTCCGTTCGCTGCGGAAATTTCAGATGACCTGGTGCGGCAATTCTCCTATTCCAAGCGAAATTTCCCGCGTCTCGACGACCCAAAGCATTTGGTCTTCTTTTCGCGTAGGTTATTTCCTAATTTGTATTTCGGCACTCTACTCGGCCATGTCTCTCAGCGAGAATCCCCGGCCGCCCCTCCTGTAGAGAAACCCCGATGTTCAATCCAGTCAGCGAGCCGTCATTTCGTCTGGATGTAGCAGGTCTGCCCGACTCCTTTGAGGTCCTGGCCTTTACCGGTAGAGAAGCCATCAGCGAGCCGTTCGTGTTCGACCTGGAACTGCTGATCGATGACCCGCTGCTTGACCTCGCCAGTTTGCTATACCGCCCGGCCTCGTTGCATTTCGGACCAGCCGGCAACCACGTGCATGGACAATTGCATGAACTCGTCCAGCGTGATCATGCCTCGGGACCCCGGCTCTGCCAGGTGCGCCTGGGGCCAAAACTGGCTTGCCTGGCCCAGCGCTTCAGCCAACGAATTTTCAGCGCCCTTTCAGTGCCGCAAATCCTCGATCAGGTGCTCAAGGAGCACGGTATTACCGGCAAAGATCGACGCCTGGCGCTGAGCGGCGAATACCCGCCCCGGGATTTCTGCACGCAATATCGAGAGTCGGATCTGCAGTTTCTCCAGCGACTGTGCGCCCAGGAGCGGCTTCACTACCACTTCGAACACAGGGCCTGCGGGCACTGCGTGGTGTTTGGGGATGATCAGCAGCATTTTCCAACCGGCGAACCTGCGGTATTGCGCAGCGAGGGCGATCGGCCGGCGGTGCGGCAGTTCGAACGTCAGCGCTGCGGTGGGACAGCGGCGCAGTGTGCCGAATGCCGGACGGACCTGGCGACCTTGCGCAGCGGTCGGCTGATGCCGCTGTCCGGTCATCCGGTTACCGATTGCAACCGGCTCTGGCTGCTGACCCAGGTTGAGCATTGGGGCAGCCAGGATACGACGACGCCTTACCGCAATCAGGCCTATGCCCTGCACTGGCCGGCACCCATCGAGCCGCCCTGTGCGACGGTCAAACCACAAATGCATAGCCTGCAACGGGCGTGGGTCGTCGAGGTCGATGAACCAAGCCCCGACCCGGCAAGGCCGGTACCGGTGCAATTCGACTGGCTTTATCAGGGCGAAGGGGCCACGCCCAGTCATTGCTGGTTACCCCTGGCCAGGCAGTTGCAGGCCTCGACGTTCTCGTCATTGCGGGAAGGGACTGAGCTGGTCGTGGGGTTTGTCGAGGGCGATCCCGATCAACCGCAGATAACCGGGTTACTGCATGCACTGGCAACGGTCGAAGTGACGGACGCTGACACCCCCCAGCCCAGCGGCACCCCTGATGAGGGCCTGGAGCAATGGTTGCGGTCGGGGGAGCCATTGCTGATGTTGTGCCTGCTGCCCGGCGGTGGCAGTTTCAAGCATTGCGCACAAGCGTTGTGTACCTGTCGTCTGGCGACGCAGCTTGGCCAGAGCTCTGGGGCATGATCGTCACACGCACGCCCGAGGCACCCCCGCAGTGGCTGTTGCTGGATGTGCCGGGCACGCCGCAGGCGGGTGTCGCACTTCGGCAGATGTTTGCGCAAGCCCGGTGGTCCGGATTGTTCGAAGCTACGGAGTGGCATGCGCTGCATGAGCAGGGACCGGTCCTGGTCGATTTGCGCACCTGCCCGGCACTGGCCGATTTATGTATCGTCGACGGACAACGCTGGCCCGGATTGCTGATCGTCAGCGAGGCCAGCACTTCGTCGTTGCTGGCGCATTTGCGGCGTATGCTCACGGTCACGCTTGGCCTGCACCGGGCCCTTTTGAGTTACTACAACCCGATCACGGCCAGCTATTTCTTCGATGCTTGCGATGCCGCTGAACTGAGTCGCTGGCTAGGGCCCATCCACCAGTTACGCTGGTTCGGCGGCAGTTGGGCCGACCGCGCGATGGGATGTGAGGGCTGGCAGCGCTTGTCCAACCCGGGGTTGGCGGTCAGCCCGTTGGCCGTCGAGGAAAGCCTCAGCGCCGGGCAGCAGGGAAAATTGCAAACCTGCCTGCTGGAACAGCATGCCTGGCGCTGGAACCGATCCACCGGTGTCGATTTTCCCCGTCTGTGGACCTTTGTGCAGGAAGGGCTGGCGCTGGGTTTCAGCGAGCGCCCAGTGCTTGATGGCTGGATATGGCTACGCTTGCAGTATCCCGACGCCGTGCCCGTGCAGCCGTTGCCGGGCAGGACTCAACAGGAGCGGCTCGATAGCCTGCGTCACTTGTGGCAGAACGATCCACCCTGGTCATGAGGTCGCCCCGTTCAGTGAGTGCTGCCGGCGAACCAGCCATCGTTACGGCGCAGGCGCCAGGCGATCAAGCCGAGGGTCAGACTGCGCAAGAGCATGAACAACAAAAAGGTTATCCACAGGCCATGGTTGCCCCCGCCCTGCAGTGCCCAGCCGAAAGGCAGCACCAGCGCAACGGTCAGCAGCATGCCGTTGCGCATTTCCCGGGCGCGGGTGGCGCCGATGAACAGGCCGTCGAGCAGGTAACTCCAGACGGCAATCAACGGCAGTACGGCGAGGTAGGGCAGGTAGATGAACGCCGTATCGCGCACACTCTGAATGTCGGTCTGTATCTCGATGAACAGGTGCCCGGCAAACAGAAACAGCGCGGCGAAACCCAGGCTCGCCAGCAACGACCAGCCGCACGCCACCACCAACGAACGGCGCAGGGCATCGCGGTCACGGGCGCCAAGCGCATGCCCGCACAGTGCTTCGACCGCGTGGGCCAGGCCATCGAGGGCGTGGGCGGTCAGCAGTAACCCGTTGAGCAGCAGGGCATTGGCCGCGACCGTGGCGTCGCCCAGCCGTGTGCCTTGCACCGTGATCAGGAAAAACACCGATTGCAGCGCCAGGCTGCGGATGAAAATGTCGCGATTGACCGCCAGCAATGGCCGCCAACTCTGCCACAGCGCCAATGCTGCCCAGACGATATGCCCCGGGTAGGCGCGCAGGGCTTTGCGGGTCAACAGTAAGCCGATCAGTGCCCCCGTCCACTCGGCAATCACCGAGGCCCGGGCCGCACCAACCACGCCCCATTCCAGGCCGAGGACGAACCACAGGTTCAGGGCAATGTTGACCAGGTTGGTGCTCAGCAAAATCGCCAGCGGCGCCCGGGCATTCTGGGTGCCGAGAAACCAGCCGACCAGAGCATAGCTGGCGAGCGCCGCCGGCAAGCCAAACAGGCGGGTGTGGAAGAACTCGCGGGTCAGTTGATCGAGCTCCGCCGACGGTTGCATGAAGTGCAACGCGACCCCGCTCAACGGCACGCCCACCACACCCAGCACCACGGCCAGGCCGATGGCGAGTAGCAGGCCTTGCAACAGAATCTGCCGCAAGGCTGCGCCATCGCCACGCCCTGCCGCCTGGGCGGCGAAGCCGGTGGAACCCATGCGCAGAAAGCCCATGGCCCAGGCAAGGAAGGTGTACAGACTGGCCCCGACCGCGACGGCGCCGAGTTGATGGGCGTGGGGCAGGTGACCGATGACGGTGCTGTCGACCAGCGCCACCAGTGGCACGGAAATGTTCGAAAGAATCATCGGCGCGGCGAGTGCCCAGACCCGGCGATGGGTAGGGCGGTCGCGCCAGTCGGCGGTCAGGTTGGACATGCAGGCTCCTTGGGGGAGCGGGCATTGTAACGGCAGATTTGAAATCCGCCGCTCCCACAATGGCTTGTGGTGTCAGTGGATAATCCAGCTGAGCAACCACAGCCCCAGCACCAACCAGATGATCCCCATGATGAACGACGCATTGAGAAAGGCGCGGATCGCCGACCACAGCAGTAACAGCCCGAGGATCAAGGTCACGATGCTGACGACCGAGGTATCCATGCCCAGAGCCTGGGACAAGCCTTCGACAAAATTGCTGCTGGCGTTGCTCAACAGATTGAACAGCCCGCTGAGGCCATCAACGATGAAGCGGATGATCGAGCCGAGTACCTGGCCGAGCCATTCGGAAAAACCTTCTACCTGCATGGAATGAACGTCCTGATTAAAAAGTGGCATGGTTGCCGATTTGAGCCTTTGGCTGCTGATCATGCTGCCGAGTTCCCCACAAGCATAGAGCGTTGCACAGATGAACATGCATCTTCTGCCCCTTGCCTTCACCTGTGATCCCCCCGAAGCTATACGCCTTCAGGAGAGCCCGATGAACCTTGTTGAACTGACCGAACGCCTGCACGCCATCCGTGACCGCAATGACTGGCGGCAATTTCACAGCCCGAAAAACCTGGCCATGGCCGCGAGCGTGGAAATGTCCGAGCTGGTGGAAATTTTCCAGTGGCTGAGCGAAGACCAGTCACGTCAATTGCCGACGGACAAACTCGCCCACGCCGGGCAGGAGGTCGGTGACATCGTGCTTTATCTGTTGCTGTTGTGCAGCGAGCTGGGCCTGGACATGGAAGCAGTGGTGCGCGGCAAACTGGCGGACAGCGAAAGGAGGTTCAGCTGATGAGCGACCGTCATTTCGATCAACTGGCGACCCGTTTCGCCGAAAAAATCTACGGCGGTGCCAAAGGGGCGATCCGTCTGGCGGTGTTGCAGGCCGACCTGGCCGAAATCTTGCCCGACCGTCCGCTGCGCGTTCTGGACATCGGCGCCGGCCTTGGCCACATGTCGTTGTGGCTGGCCCAGCGCGGTCATCAGGTGACCCTCGCCGAGCCTGCCGAACCGATGCTCGAAGGCGCCCGCCAGCGCTTTGCCGAAGCCGGGCAGAACGCCACGTTCATTCAGGCGCCGTGGCAGGAACTGCTCGGGCAGCTCACCGAACCCTACGACCTGGTGCTGTGCCATGCCGTGCTGGAATGGCTGGCCGAACCCCACGCCATCCTGCCGGTGCTGCATCAACTGACCAAGGCCGACGGCTGGCTGTCCCTGGCGTTCTACAACCGTGACGCGCTGATTTATCGCAACTTGCTCAAGGGCCATTTCCGCAAGATGCGCAAGAACGACATGGCCGGCGAAAAGCAGAGCCTGACCCCGCAGCAGCCCCTTGATCCGCGCGAGCTGGCGGCGCAACTTGAAGGTCTGTGGCAGGTCGAAACACAGAGTGGAGTACGGGTTTTTCACGATTACATGCCGGTGGAATTCCAGGCCCGCGCCGAGCTGGCGGACCTGCTGGAAATGGAACTGGCCCACCGTCGTCATCCAAGTTTTGCCGGGCTTGGCCGTTACTTGCACTGGATCTGTCGGCCTGTCTGATCGGAGCACGAAATGAAAAATCATTCAGGTGTACTGGTGTTCTGCCTGGGGTTGGCCGCTTGCCAGGGCAGCAACCCCTATGTCGCCACGTCCAACCCTTTGCCACCTGCGCCGCCCCAGGCTGCCAATACGTTCGATCGAAGCGCCTACCCGGCGGCGCCCCGTGACTACGGCAAGTACCGCAGTTGGGCCTGGCTCAACGGCCATCTGCCACCGGGCACCGCGTGGGCGGACTCGGCGCAGGTTGCCGAAGCGGTCAGCAATGCGCTGGACCAACGCGGCCTGCGCCCGTTGCATGACAATCGTCCAGCGGACCTGTTTGTCAGCGCCGACCTGCGGATGGAAACCCGCTTGCGTCAGGTCCAGGACGACTATTACGGCGGCGGTTATGGCGGCTACAACGGCTACGGCCCTGGATATGGCGGATATGCCACCGTGCCGATCATCCGTACCTATCAGGAACAGGTCGTGGTCGTGCAGGTGGACATGTTTGACGCCAAAAGCGGTCAGCCGATATGGAGCTCCAGCGCTGAAACCGGCAACCGGGGCAGCGAAAGCGAGCGCGCTGATGCCCTACGGGAGGCTGTGGAAAAGGCAATGTCGGCGTATCCTCCTAGTTAGCTTCTTGTAGATAAGAAGCATTCCACAGGATCATGTCTTCAACCGGAGAATCATCATGTTCCGCCGTTTTGTTTTACTGGCAGTGGCCGCGCTGCTCAGTGCCTGCGCCGCCAACCAGGTCAATCATGACTTCGACGCCAGCCGCGACTTTGCTGCCTATCGCAGCTGGACCTGGAAAGAACCCGCCCTGCAATACCGTCCCGATGATCCACGGATCAAGAGCGACCTGACCGAACAGCGCGTCCGTCAGGCGGTTGCCGATCAACTGGATCAGCGCGGTCTGCGCCCGGCCGCTGCAGGCGCCAAGGGCGATTTGAATGTGCAGACCTACCTGATTGTCGAAGAACGGCAACAACAGGTGACCACCAATTACGGCGGCGGCTGGGGTAACCCGTGGTATGGCTACTACGGCGCTCCCATGTATAACGAAACCCGCAATGTCAGCTACAAAGTGGCGACCATCCAGATCGACCTGCTCGATGGCAAGGACGGCAAACTGGTGTGGCGCGGCAGTGACGAACAGATACTCAGCCGCACGCCGAACCCGACGGATCGCCGCGATGCCATCTGGGAAACGGTCACGCGGATATTGGCCAACTACCCACCGCACGCATCCTAGAATCAGCCGGCCTCTCAACCCCTGTGCTCCCACAGGGGTTTTTTATGCTCGACACTGGCGAGCCTGGGGATCGACCGGAACAAAGTCGAAGAGGTGGGTGCCGACTTCAGTTGTCACTCGGGACGCCCATCCCAGGTGATCTAGTCAGGCAGCACAATCGGCAGTTCGATGCAGAATAGCGCCCCCTCGGTGGAGTTCCTGACGCTCAGTTTGCCGCCCATGTTCTCGACGATGCCGTAGCTCACCGACAGCCCCAGACCGGTGCCGACGCCCACCGGTTTGGTGGTGAAGAACGGCTCGAAAATCCGCTCCAGCAGACGCGGGTCGATACCGCCGCCGTTGTCCTCGACCCACAGGCGTACCGAGTGCGTGTCCCGTTCGGCGTACAACGAAATCCACGGCTTGAACCCGGGCTGGGTTTCGCGCTTGTCGAGCAAGGCATCCCGGGCGTTGACCATCAGGTTGATCAGCACCTGTTCCAGTTGATCGACGTAGCCGCGCACCTGCACTTCAAAACCGCTCTCGCTGATGCGCAGCTCGACGCCTTTGTCGCGCATGCCCTCGGACAACAGCGACAGCATGCCTTCGATGGCCTGGGCCGGATTGAACGGTTGCTGTTCGATTTCCGAGCGGCGGCCGAACACCCGCATGTGGTTCACCACCCGCGCGGCGCGCTGCACTTGCGTGTCGATGCGGGTGAGCTTGTCGATCAGGTAGTCGATCTGCGCGTCGCCGTTGTTCAGGCGCTTGAGGACATTGACGATGGCCATGCGCATCACGTTCAACGGCTGGTTGATCTCATGGGCCAGGCCGGTGGCCATTTCACCGAGAGTGGCCATTTTCGCGCTTTGCGTGAGCTGCTGCTGCGAGCGCCGCACTTCGGTGTTGTCGCGCCCCACGGCCTGAACCTCGAGCAATCGGCCCTGTTCGTCGAACATTCCACGATCGGACCAGACCCACCAGGCGTGTTCGCAGCCGGGCAGTTGCAGATTGATCTCGGCGGTGCTGACCGGAAACTCGGGGCTCAGTTGGTGCAACCGCTGGATGAATGCATTGCGCTGTTCCCCGGACATCCAGCTACCCAGATTCACCCCCGGCAGTTGCTCGGGCGCCAGTTCCAGATGCGTGGCCAACGGGCGGTTGCCAAAGGTCAGGGTCAGATCCGGCTGGTAGCGGCAGATCATTGCCGGCGAGTCTTCCACCAGAATCCGGTAGCGCTCTTCACTCTGCCTGACCTGTTCGGTGGCCAGGGTCGCTTCGGTGACGTCCAGCCACAGGCCCAGGGCCTCAACCGGCAAGCCGAGGTCGTCGCGCAACAACTTCGCTTCATCCAGCAGCCAGTGATAGTCGCCGTGACTGTCGCGCAACCGATAGCGCGCGCGCACTGAGCCTTCACGCAGCAACTGCCGGGTGCGTTCGAAATATTGCAGGCGGTCGTCGGGATGCACCCGCTCTACCAACGTTCCGGGTGTGCAGTCGGCGAGGGTCCAGCCGAGCAGTGGCAACAGGCTGTCGCTGAAGAACACCGGTTGCAACGCACCTTCGACATAGCGCTGTACGTAAATCACCGCCGGCGAGCTGGCGATCAGATTGTCCAGGCGCGCATGGGCGGCGGCAGCGCTCTGCTCCTGGTTCTTGATGTCGCTGATGTCGAGCATGAAACCCACCAGCCGACGGTTTTTCCCCACGCCCAGCGGCTGGCCTTGCAGGCGATACCAGATCGGTTCGGGCGCATCGTCGGGGCGATACAGGCGCACGCACAACAGCAGCGGCATGCCCGACTCCTGCAAGTCTTGCAGGCGGATGCGCAGCTCTTCGCGGTCGGCGGGATACACCTGATTGAGCCAGTCCTGCACGGATATACGCGACGTTCCAAGGTTCAGGGTCGTGACCAGCGACGGTGCCAACTGCACCTCGTCGCTGTCGCTGAAAACTTCCCACCAGCCTGTGCCCAGCAACGCTTGCAGCGATTCCAGGCGTTCCAGTTGCAGATGATGCCGGTGCTGGCGCAGGCGTTCGAGCAAGGGGCTGGCAAGCGCGGCGGTGATTTGCAGCCAGTCGCGCTCCGTGACATCGGGAGCGCGTTGTGGCGCCGTGAAGAAACCGCACAGCAACCAGGCGACCACCCCTTGCGCGTCGTGATAGGGCACGGCGAAGCCATCGGTATTGCCGAACGTGCCTTGCAGGCGCGGGTGTTCGCGCAGGGTCAGGTGCTGCGGCGCCGAGCCGCTCAAACTGTCCAGCCCCGTGCCCAGGCGTTGGCCGTTTTGCCACAGTTGCGGGGCATCGGGGGCCGTGTAGTGCTGGTGAATCTGCCAACCCTGTTCCTGCTCATCAAGCAAGGCCAGGGCAATGCCGGGAATCTGAAAACGCTGGGCCAGGCTTTGCAATTGTTCGCCCAGCACCTCGGGCAGGCGCGCCAGGCTGCACAGGCGCAACTGTTCGGCGATTTGCATCGCCAGCACCTGGCATTGTTCGCGGTTGCGCGACTGCCGGCGCTCGAGCAACAAGTCGCCGATGTCGAGCATCTGCAACAGCCAGGTATCGGCCAAGGGTTGCACCCAGCCGCGCAAATGCAGCGGCGGACCGTTGAGACTGTAAAAGTCCAGATCCAGGTTTTTTCCCTGCCAGTCCGCCGGCGCACCTTCGATGACGAGGCTGCTGTGGGGTAACAGGAAGTCGAGCAGATGCGGTGTCAGCGCGCCGGGACTTTGCTGGGCCAGCAAGTGCCGCAGCGGACCACTCAGTTGAACGACATGCCCCTCGGCATCGAGCTGCATCTGCAATCCTAAACTGTGCACCCGCAGTGCCTCTTGCGGCTCCGGCGGGGGCGGCGGATGGCGGTTGAGCAGGCGCCCGAAGAGTTTGTCACCGGCACTCAAAATTACAGGCTCGCCGGCAGATTCGGCACCTGACCGATGCCCGGCAGGTTCAGGAACGGGATGGCGGCGTTGATTTTATTGGTCGGGTAATGAATGGCGACGGTCAGCAATCCGCTCGTGTACGTCGTGGTGAGCACGCCAAAAAAAATGATGAACACCGGGGCGAACTCAATCGCAACGGCACCTTTTTGTTTGTGGGGGAGGCTGGCTTTCATGAGTGCGTCTACCCTGACCATCACTGTGTAATGTCAGCATAGAATCATTCAGACAAAACGGACGTTTTTTACCGTATGCGGAGCTTTGTCCTGTTGATCTGGCTGTTTCTGGCGCCACGAGCCTGGTTTCCTATGAGTCAAGGGCTTAGAACCCATCTTTTACATTTCAGACAGGTGGGCAAGGTGCAGACCAATTATCAGATTGCTTGTGAGTTGGGGATTATCGAGAACACGGTGAAGTTGTTTGTGTCGCAGGTGTTGCAGTTGACGCATATGCGTAATCGGACGCAGTTGGCCTTGTCGCCCAGTAATTCCGGGATGCGGCAGTGGGTTACGGCGCACTGATTTTGTGTACATATCCGATTCTGCGGTAACGGCTGCTTATGGTTTCGCCCTTACGGCGAGTCCCTTTGGCAAACGCCCCAAAGGAACCAAAGGTCTCGCCCCGAACGTACGGCCCCTCGCTTAGGCTCGGGGTTCCTTTGCTCCGGCATTCATCCGGGGCATTGCCCTCCGGTCGGCTTCGCTTCGACCTACATGCAATGAGTTCGACTGCGTCGAACGGCGCTGCGCGCCAGTCCCCGGATGAACACCTCCACTCAGCCTCCCGAGGGGGCGGGTGGATCAAGATCAAGAGCTGCAGGCGAGCTAACGCTCGGCCTGATGAGTGGTGAGAAGCGTGGGTGTACCCCGACCCATTGTGGGAGCGAGCTTGCTCGCGATGGCGGCCTGTCAGCCGACCAATCCTGTGTAGTTTTCCTCAAGTCCCGAGGAAAACTCCGACATGTTTTTAAGGTTGTCCGTCGGAAGTGCGATCTCTAGCCTTTGTCCGTCACTGCAAATTCAGTGATCGGGTTTGGTCGCCCGGGTTTAGAATGGCGCACAGTGCCGCGCTAGCGGCATTTTTGTGCTTGCTTAATGGCGAGCTGTGCGTGGGAGGGCCTAGGCCCTGCCGGGTTTCCATTCCCTGGTCGACCAACCTGCGTACGGTTCGCCACCCTTCTGCTTGGTCGCAGTGATGGCGAACTCCAAATCCAAGAATGGAGATTCACCATGATCAAACCAACCCCAAATCCCCCCGAAACCGACGACGTTTCCCCCTATCAATCCCTCCACTCAAACAAACTCCACGAAGCCGCCGACCGCGCCCTCGATCACTACCTCAATCCGCCCAAGCCACCTGCCGTTCACAAACCCAGCACGATGTTCGTCATCGCCCCGGACATCGACACCGAAACCCTGCTGGCCCACGCCTGTGAGTCGCTGGCGTCGGCGAGTGTGATGGCGAGTGATTTCGCGGGGTTTCTGGAGGGCTCGCAGCGCAACACTCTGCTGGGGATTGCACAGGTGATCATGCTGGGTGAGCTGGCGGTGAACCGGGCGTTGGATAATCTCGATCCGCAAGACTGACCACGGAGCTTTTGTGGCAAGGGAGCAAGCTCCCTCGCCACAGACATCGGCCTTGTCAGGCAATCGGCCGCCAATTTCCGACCATATGCTCCAGATCCCCGGCGCCCACCAACTGCAAATCCCCGCTCGAACCCGGCGCACTGGCCAGCAAAGTCACCTCGGCGGGCAAGCGCACCGGCTTCTTGAACTGCACCATGATCTCAACATTCGCCGTCGGTAGATGCCCGGCCAACGCAGCCAGCGTGTGCGCCTTGTTCCACAAACCGTGGGCGATAGCGGTCGGGAAACCGAAGAGTCGGGCGCTGGCCGCGCTCAGGTGGATCGGGTTGTAGTCGCCGGACACCTTTGCATATTGCCGGCCGATGTCCGGGGGCGCTTTCCAGTGTTCGACTTCGCTCAGGGCCAGGCTCGACTCCAGGTTCTCTTCGAGCGGTTCGCCCTCGAGTTTGACGCCGCGACAGAGCATCCGGCTTTCTGCTTCCCACAACGGGCCCAACTGATCGTCGAGGGTGGTCAGCAAATCGAACGTCGCGCCTTTGGCGTGGGGTTGCAGGTTTTGCACTTGCACGCTGACGCGCACCCGACTCACCCCGCCCATGGGGCGTAGTACGCGAATGCGATTGCTCAGGTGAATCAGGCCCAGCAGCGGGAACGGGAAGTCCCTGGCCGTGAGCAATTGCATCTGCAAGGCGAACCCGAGGATGTGCGGGTAGGTCGGTGGCAGCAGGCCGTTTTCGGCGAAACCACAGACCTTGCGATAGGCCGCCAGGCGCTTGGGATCGACTTCGACCCAGCAACGCAAACCCGAATCGGGCAGGCGGCTGCCAGTGATTTTTCGCCGTGTCGCCGCTCGTGCGTACAACCCCGGTAGGCTGGGTTCGCGGTTGAGTGTGTGCCAGTCGGTGATCATCCTTAAGCCCCCAGAACGCTTTGCCCACACACGCGCAACGCTTGCCCGGTGAACGCGCCGGTGCCCGGTTGCGCGAGCCAGGCCACGGCCTCGGCGACATCCTGCGGCAGGCCGCCCTGACCGAGGGAACTCATGCGCCGACCAGCTTCGCGCAGGCCGAAGGGAATGTGTGCGGTCATCTGTGTTTCGATGAAACCCGGTGCCACGGCGTTGATGCTGATGCCTCGCTCGGTGAGCAGCGGCGCCCAGGCTTGCGCCAGGCCAATGAGCCCGGCCTTGCTCGCGGCGTAATTGGTTTGCCCGCGATTGCCGGCGATGCCGCTGATGGACGCCAGCAGAATCACCCGGCCGTTGTCGTGCAGGGCGCCGCTGTCGAGCAGGGCTTTGGTCAGCACCTGTGGCGCGTTGAGGTTGACCGCCAGCACCGCGTCCCAGAATTCCGGGGTCATGTTGGCCAGGGTTTTGTCGCGGGTGATGCCGGCGTTGTGCACCACGATGTCGAGGCCGTCGGGTAACTGTTCGATCAACTGCGCGGCGGCGCCTTCGGCGCAGATGTCGAGGGTGATGCTGCGTCCGCCGAGGCGCGCGGCGAGGGCTTCGAGATCGGTTTTGGCCGGGGGCACGTCGAGCAGGATGACGTCGGCACCATCGCGGGCCAGGGTTTCGGCGATGGCGGCACCGATACCGCGCGCCGCGCCGGTGACCAGTGCCTTGCGCCTGGCGAGCGGGCGTGTCCAGTCGGTGACTGGCGTCGAGCACGGATTCAAGCGAATGACCTGCCCGGACACGAAGGCGCTTTTGGGCGAGAGGAAAAACCGCAGCGGGCCTTCCAGTTGCGCCTCGGCACCTTCGCCGACGTAGATCAATTGCAGGGTGCCACCGCTGCGCAACTCCTTGGCCAGGGAACGGCTGAAACCTTCCAGGGCACGCTGCGCACTGGCGGCGAACGGGTCGCGCAGGGTTTGCGGATCGCGTCCGAGAATCACCAGGTGTGCGCAGTGTTCGAGGTTCTTCATCAGCGGCTGGAAAAATTCGCGCAGTTGCTTGAGCTGATCGGTGTGCAGCAGATCACTGGCGTCGAACACCACGGCCTTGAGTTTCTGTCCATGGCCGGGAATCCAGGCCGTGGCTATCGACGGCTCGGTGCCGTAGCTGTAGATCGCGTCGGTCAGGCGGTTGGCGAAGGCACTGACGTGTTCCGCCAACGGCCCGCCGCCGATCAGCAGCGCGCCTTCCACGGGTCGCAGCCGGCCTGCTTGCCAGCGCTCCAGTCTGCTCGGCACCGGCAGCCCCAGGGCGCCGACCAGGCGATGGCCGATGGACGAATTGGCGAAGTCGATATAGCGGTCAGACATGGAACGCGCTCCGAAAGCTGGGGTTCAAAGTGTGGACCATGAATGGCGATCAGTCGTTCGATCCACGAGATAAGGCCTACGCTTGGTCATTGCAGGAGGTAGTTTCAATTTTGGCTATTTCATCAGGAGCTTTTCATGACCCAACTGCGCCGCGTCGCGATCATCGGCGGTAACCGGATTCCTTTCGCCCGCTCCAATGGCCCCTACGCCACGGCCAGTAACCAGGTGATGCTCACCGCCGCCCTCGAGGGCCTGATCGAACGTTACAACCTGCATGGCCAGCGCATCGGCGAAGTGGTCGCCGGGGCCGTGCTCAAGTTGTCGCGAGATATGAACCTCACGCGCGAGTGCGTACTGGGTTCGCGCCTGTCGCCCGCCACCCCGGCCTATGACATCCAGCAGGCGTGCGGCACCGGGCTGGAAGCGGCATTGCTGGTGGCGAACAAGATTGCCCTGGGCCAGATCGACTGCGGCATTGCCGGTGGCGTGGACACCACTTCGGATGCGCCGATCAGTGTCAGCGAGGGCCTGCGCAAGATCCTCCTGCAAGCCAATCGCGCGAAAACCACCGGCGACAAACTGAAAACATTCCTGCAATTGCGCCCCAAACATCTGATCCCCGAGTTCCCGCGCAACGGCGAGCCGCGCACCGGGTTGTCCATGGGCCAGCATTGCGAGCTGATGGCGCAGACCTGGAACATCCCCCGCGAAGCACAGGATCAATTGGCTTTCGAGAGCCATCAGAAACTGGCCGCGTCCTACGCCGAAGGCTGGCACAACGACCTGATGACACCGTTTCTGGGCCTGACCCGCGACAACAACCTGCGCCCGGACGCCACGCTGGAAAAGCTCGCCGCGCTCAAGCCGGCCTATGAGAAAAGCGCCAAGGGCACCCTGACCGCCGGTAACTCCACGCCACTGACCGATGGTGCGTCACTGGTGCTGCTGGGCAGCGAGGAGTGGGCCAAGGCACGCGGCTTACCGATTCTGGCCTACTGGCGTGACGGCGAGGCGGCGGCGGTGGATTTCGTCAACGGCGCGGAAGGGTTGTTGATGGCGCCGGTCTACGCCGTACCGCGTTTGCTCGCGCGCAATGGCCTGACCTTGCAGGACTTCGATTACTACGAAATCCACGAAGCCTTCGCCGCGCAAGTGCTGTGCACGTTGAAGGCCTGGGAAGATCCGCAATATTGCAAAACCCGTCTCGGCCTCGACACGCCGTTGGGCTCGATTAACCGCAGCCGACTCAACGTCAAGGGCAGTTCACTGGCGGCAGGGCATCCGTTTGCCGCCACGGGCGGGCGCATTGTCGCCAACCTGGCGAAGTTGCTGGATGCGGCGGGCAAGGGGCGGGGACTGATTTCGATCTGTGCGGCGGGCGGGCAGGGCGTGACCGCCATCATCGAACGCTGAACACAAAAAAACTGTGGGAGCGAGCTTGCTCGCGATAGCGGTGTGTCAGTCAACAAAGATGTTGAAGCTGATGGCCTCATCGCGAGCAAGCTCGCTCCCACAGGGTTATGGGGCGTGCCGGCTGATCAGGTACGGAACCTGCGCACTAACCCGTCCAGCTCATTCGACAACCCGGCCAGGCTCTGGGAATCCAGGCGCGCCGAGTTGGCCAGTTCCGCCACCAACTGCGCATCGCCATGGATCTGGCTGATGTGTCGGTTGATGTCTTCGGCCACCTGATGCTGTTGTTCCGCCGCCGTGGCGATCTGGGTGTTCATGTCGCGGATCACGTCCACCGACTCGCGAATCTGCCCGAAGCTGTTGCGGGCTTCACCGATGCGGGTCACCGATTGCTGGGACACTTCCAGGCTGGCGTGCATCTGTTGGGTCACCTGGCTGGTACGTTTGGCCAGGTTGCCCAGCAGCCCGTCGATTTCCGCCGTGGAGTCGGCCGTGCGCTTGGCCAGGGCCCGCACTTCGTCGGCCACCACGGCAAAGCCGCGACCTTGTTCACCGGCCCGGGCCGCTTCGATCGCGGCGTTCAGCGCCAGCAGGTTGGTCTGTTCAGCGATCGAGCGGATGGTCCCCAGGATCGACTGTATGTCGTTGCTGTCGCGCTCCAGCTGTTGCATCGACTGGGCCGACTGTTCGATTTCCTGGCTCAGGCGATCAACGCTGTTCACCGCTGCATCGATCTGCTGCTGGCCTTCGCGTGCCTGGCGCTGGCCACTGTCGGCGGATTCCGCCGCCTGACTGCAAGAGCGTGCGACTTCGTTGGCGGTGGCGACCATTTCGTGGAACGCCGTGGAGACCATGTCCACCGCTTCACGCTGGCGTCCGGCGGCTTCGGCCATGTCGCTGGAGACCTGGGTCGAACTCTTGGACGTGGCGAGGATCTTGCCCGCCGCGCCGCCAATGTTCTGGATCAGGTTGCGAATCGCGGTCAGGAACTGGTTGAACCAGTTGGCCAGTTGCGCGGTTTCGTCATTGCCACGGATTTGCAGGTTCTGGGTCAGGTCGCCTTCGCCTTGGGCGATGCCTTCCAGGCCGCTGGCCACGCTGCGGATCGGGCGCACGATGAGGCTGGCAAAACTGGCGCCGACGATGGCGAAGATGACGGCCAGGACAGCGGCGATGATGGCGATCAACCAGGTCAACCGGGTCGCGGAGCTCATCACGTCGTCCTGTTTGATCAGGCCGATGAAGGTCCAGCCCAGTTGCTCCGATGGCCAGACGTTGGCCATGTAGTGCTCGCCGTTCAGCTCCACTTCCACCAGGCCCTTGCCGGCCTTGGCCAGTTGCGCGTAGCCGTCGCCAAGGCTGTTCAGCGGTTTGAAGTTGTGTTCCGGTTGTTTCGGGTCCACCAGGACCATGCCGGTGTTTTCCAGCAGCATCAGGTAGCCGGTTTCACCGAGCTTGATCTGTTTGACGATTTCGGTGAGCTGCTTGAGCGTCACGTCGATGCTGACCACGCCGCCGTTGGTGCCCAATTTGTTGTCGATGGTGCGCACGGTGCTGACGTAGGTCGCGTCATCCTGGGCCCAGTAGTAGGCCTCGGTGCGGAACGGCTTGCCGGGTTTGGCCTGGGCCGCCTTGTACCAGGGGCGCTGGCGTGGGTCGTAATTGTTCAGCTTCGGGTCATCCGGCCACGACACGTAGCCGCCCGCCGCCGTACCGAGGATGGCATAGGCGTAGGCCGGGTGGCTGTTGCCCAGGTCCTGGAGCAGGGTGAAGACTTTCTTGTCCGCCTCGCCCTGAGGGACGCTCTCGGCGTTGGCGGCCATGTAAGTCTTGAGGCTGTCGTCGGAGTTTCGGATCAGCGGCTGCTTGGCCAGGTAATCGACGTTCTGGCTGATGCCGTCAAAGAACAATTGCATGGCGTTGCTGACCTGGCGAATCTCGCGGGCACTGCCGTCGATGAATTCGTCCCTGGCATCACTGCGCAGGTTCAGCACAACAAGGGTGGCGACCAGCACCACGGGCAGGCAGGCAATGATTGCAAACGCCCAGGTCAACTTCTGTTTGATGTTCATCCGCGCTCCAGATTTTCTTGTAGGCCCACGCAGTGCAGATGACTCGCGGTTTATTGGCAGCCGTAAACGTTCTTGGTCAACCCGGGTCCTTGAGTGCGGTATCGCTGTTGTTGTCGCAGCGATTGTCGGACAAATCACTTTGTCACTAAGGACTTCGGCTGTTTTCGGAGGAAATTGAGGCCTGTTGGGAAAAATCCTACGGAAGGTATGATCTGTGGTGTCAGTTTCTGTCGCAATTGCCCTCAATACCCTTGCACAACAGGTGACGCAGGCTCGGCTATGATCTGGAGCGACCCGTGGCGGTCGTCGGTTTTTCCTGATGAAATCGGCACATTGTGTGCTTCTGCAATACTCATAGGTCGGCAACCCCTCCCCCCCGTGGGTGGATTGCCGTATAACGAATGACTTTCGCGTGTTTGGTAATAAAGGACCCACAATAAAAGCTGATGAAGACTCCAAAACGCATTGAACCCCTGATCGAGGACGGTCTGGTCGACGAGGTGCTGCGCCCACTCATGAGTGGTAAAGAAGCAGCTGTTTATGTGGTGCGCTGCGGTAACCAGTTACGTTGCGCGAAGGTCTACAAGGAGGCGAATAAACGCAGTTTCCGTCAGGCGGCCGAGTATCAGGAAGGCCGCAAGGTGCGCAACAGCCGTCAGGCCCGGGCGATGGCCAAGGGCTCCAAGTTTGGCCGCAAGGAAACCGAAGACGCCTGGCAGAACGCCGAAGTGGCGGCGCTATTCCGCCTGGCCAATGCCGGTGTGCGCGTGCCCAAGCCGTACGACTTCCTCGAAGGCGTGCTGCTCATGGAGCTGGTGGCCGACGAGTATGGTGATGCCGCGCCGCGTCTGAACGATGTGGTGCTGGAGCCGGACCAGGCCCGCGAGTATCACGCGTTTCTGATTTCCCAGATCGTGCTGATGCTGTGTACCGGTCTGGTGCACGGCGACCTGTCCGAGTTCAACGTGCTGCTGACGCCGACCGGTCCAGTCATCATCGACCTGCCGCAAGCGGTGGATGCGGCAGGCAACAACCACGCGTTCAGCATGCTGGAGCGGGATGTGGGCAACATGGCGTCTTACTTCGGGCGGTTTGCGCCGGAGTTGAAGAAGACCAAGTACGCCAAGGAAATGTGGGCCTTGTACGAGGCCGGCACCTTGCACCCGGCCAGCGTCCTGACCGGCGAGTTCGCCGACACGGAAGAGCTGGCCGACGTGGGCGGAATCATGCGCGAGATCGAGGCCGCGCGCCTGGATGAAGAGCGCAAGCAGGCCGTACGCGCGGCGGACGATGCGCCGCCGGGCAAGACCGAAGAACCGCCTCCACCGTGGATGCAGTGATCGGATAAAGAAAAACCCGGCTTCGGCCGGGTTTTTTGTGGGTTACAGATTCAATGTGACAGACACAATACCTGTGGGAGCGAGCTTGCTCGCGATGACGTCGGCACATCCAGCATTGATGTGTCAGGTACACCGCTATCGCGAGCAAGCTCGCTCCCACAGGTTTTTGCGGTGTCCTGCTATCACGATGGGGCCGTAGTGGCACAACACCCCGACTCAAGATTCTTAAGAATCGGGCAATCCGGCCGATGATCGCCCTGACAGTGCTCAACCAGGTCCTGCAGGGTGTCGCGCAGCTGGCCGAGTTCACGGATCTTCTGGTTCAACTCATCGATATGCTGGCGGGCCAAAGCTTTCACATCGGCGCTGGCGCGCTGGCGGTCTTGCCAGAGGGTCAGCAACTTGCCGACTTCTTCCAGGGAAAACCCCAGGTCCCGCGAGCGCTTGATGAACGCCAGCGTGTGCAGGTCGTCGTCGCCATACACCCGATAACCGCTGTCAGTGCGATGGGCCGCCTTGAGCAGGCCGATGGATTCGTAATAACGGATCATCTTCGCGCTCAGGCCGCTGTGGCGGGCCGCTTGGCCGATGTTCATCGATTGTCCTCCAGGTCCTTGGGTTTCCAGGTTTTCAACAGTAACGCATTGCTCACCACGCTGACGCTAGACAATGCCATGGCCGCACCGGCCAGCACTGGATTGAGGAAGCCGAACGCCGCCAGCGGAATGCCGATCAGGTTATAGACGAAGGCCCAGAACAGGTTCTGCCGAATCTTGGCGTAGGTCTTGCGGCTGATCTCCAATGCGGCCGGCACCAGTCGCGGATCGCCGCGCATCAGGGTGATGCCGGCCGCGTGCATGGCGACGTCGGTGCCGCCACCCATGGCGATGCCGATGTCGGCGGCGGCCAGTGCCGGGGCGTCGTTGATGCCGTCACCGACCATCGCCACCACCCCGGTTTGTTTTAGTGCGGCGACCGTGGCCGCTTTGTCTGCCGGCAGCACTTCGGCATGCACATCGTGGATGCCCAGTGCCTCGGCCACCACCTTGGCGCTGCCGCGATTGTCGCCGGTCAACAGGTGGCTGCTGATGTTCCGTGCGCTCAGTTGTTGCACCGCTTGCAGCGCGCCGGGCTTGAGGGTGTCACCGAAGGCGAACAGGCCCAGCACTTGTGGCTCGGGATTTTGTTCGATCAACCAGGACAAGGTCCGGCCTTCGCTTTCCCACGCGATCGCCGAGTCGGCCAACGGCCCGGCGTTCAAGCCACTCTCCTCCAGCAGACGCCGATTGCCCAGCGCCAGGCGACGCCCTTCGAGGGTACCGGCGATGCCACGGCCGGTCAGGGACTGGCTGTCGCTGACATCGGCCACCTTCAATCCACGCTCGGTACAGGCATCCAGAACAGCCTTGGCCAGCGGGTGTTCACTGCCGCGTTGCAGGGCGCCGGCCAATTGCAGCAGGCTCGCCTCATTACCGTCGACGGCACTTAGATGAGCAATGCGCGGGGCGCCGGAGGTCAGGGTGCCGGTCTTGTCGAACACCACCGCGCTGACTTCATGGGCACGCTCCAGTGCCTCGGCATCCTTGATCAGAATCCCGTAGCGCGCCGCAACGCCAGTGCCAGCCATGATCGCCGTCGGCGTGGCCAGGCCCAGGGCGCACGGGCAGGCGATCACCAGCACCGCCACGGCGTTGATCAGCGCGGTTTCCATCGGCGCGCCATACAGCCACCAGCCGATCAGGGTCGCCAGGGCAATCAGCAGCACGGTGGGCACGAACACCTGGCTGACTTTATCCACCAGCTTCTGGATCGGCGCTTTTGCGGCCTGGGCGTCTTCCACCAGACGGATGATCCGCGCCAGCACGGTTTCCGCACCCAGGGCCTGGGTACGTACCAGCAACCGGCCTTCACCGTTGATCGCGCCGCCGGTGACTTTGTCGCCGGGCTGCTTGGGCACCGGCAGGCTCTCGCCACTGATCAGCGCTTCGTCGGCGTGGCTCTGGCCTTCAACCACTTCGCCGTCCACCGGAAAGCGTTCGCCGGGTTTGACCATCACCAGGTCATTGAGGTGCAGGGCGCTGATGGCGACGTCTTGCTCGTTGCCATCAATCACCCGAATCGCCCGTTCCGGGCGCAAGGCTTCGAGGGCACGGATGGCGCTGGCGGTCTGGCGCTTGGCGCGGCTTTCCAGGTATTTGCCCAGCAGCACCAGGGCGATCACCACCGCCGAGGCTTCGAAATACAGATGCGGCATGCGCCCGGCGGCGGTGGCCCATTCGTACAGGCTCAAGCCATACCCTGCGCTGGTGCCCAGGGCGACCAGCAGGTCCATGTTGCCGGCTCCGGCGCGCACGGCTTTCCAGGCGGCGACGTAAAACCGTGCACCGAAGATGAATTGCACCGGCGTGGCCAAGGCGAATTGAGCCCAGGCCGGGAGCATCCAGTGCACGCCGAAGGGCTGTAGCAGCATCGGTAATACCAGCGGCAAGGCGAGGGCGATGGCGATCATCAAGGCCCGGCGTTCGCGATGCAGGCGCTGTTGCTGGTTGTCGGTTGGCGGGTGTTCGACTTCCCAGACGCTGGCGGCATAACCGGCTTTGCTCACGGCCGCGATCAAGGTTTGCGGATCGATCTGGCCGAGCAGTTCAAGGTGGGCGCGTTCGTTGGCCAGGTTGACGCTGACGCTTTTCACTCCGGCAACCTTGCTCAGCGCACGCTCGACCCGACCAACGCAGGACGCGCAGGTCATGCCGTCGATGCTCAATTCCAGACTGTGTTGCGGCACGCTGTAGCCGGCCTTGGCCACGGCATCCATCAAGGCAGGCAAGCTGTCGCTGGGTGCCTGCACCCGCGCCTGCTCAGTGGCGAGGTTGACGCTGACGGCACTGGCACCAATGACTTTGCTCAAGGCGCGCTCGACACGCCCGGCACAACTGGCGCAGGTCATGCCGGCAATCGGCAGGTCGAACGTGGTGGATTCGGACATCGGTCGCACTCCCTGTAGTAGATGACCACAGGATCAACCTTGCCATGCTGGCAAGGTCAAGTGCCATGTTTCAGATCAAGCAGCCGATCAGTAGCCGAGGCCGGCGCGCTTGAGGTACATCCCTTCCTGAGTCATCGCGATCCGGTACTTGAGTACATCGCCGGCCTTGAGCTGGATATCCTGCGAACCCGGCGCGAGCATGCCCGGATTGCAACCCGGCACCTGACCCGGGAGCAACTTGAGGCGCAGCGAGACAATGCCCGGTGGCAGATTGAACGAAGTGCTCTGCTCCTGAAACAGCCGCGCCGCCAGTTGATCCTGGATGTACACACCGATTTCGCAACTGGTCGCGACTTCCAGGCGCTCGCGGGAAATGATCAGCACACCATAATCCTGACCGGCAGCATTGACCGCAGGCACGGCGGCGAAAAGGCTGAGAAAGCCAAACAGGCTGAAAACTGACCAGCGCATGGCTGAATCTCCTGTGTTCGAGTCATTGATGGGCGCAGCTTGGCCGAGCGAAGCGCTGATTGCCAGCCCGGCAGCTAACTTCAGAACTTGACCTTGCCATGGTGGCAAGCTCGAAACTGGGCTCAACCCTCGGAAAAGGAGTCATCCCATGCAAGTGTTCAACGTTGAAGGCATGTCTTGTGGTCATTGCGTCAAGGCCATCACTCAGGCGGTCCAGGCTAAAGACCCGGCGGCCAGTGTGCGGGTCGATCTGGCGGCGAGGGAGGTTGGAGTCGAAAGTGCACTGACCGCCCAGCAAGTGATCGAGGCGATCAGCGAAGAGGGTTACGGCGTCAAACTGGCCTGAGTTTGATAGTTAGCGAGCTACCGGAATGTTCAAGGCGTCCATGCGCGGCTAGACTGTCGGCCTGCCGACTTCTGCCCCACTGGATGCCTGATGAACTTCCGTACCATTCTGATTCTCGGCGCCTTGAGCGCTTTCGGTCCGCTGGCGATCGATTTCTACCTGCCGGCCTTCCCGGCCATGGCCCTGGCTTTCGGGACGGACGAAAATCACGTTCAGATGACCTTGGCGGCGTACTTCCTCGGCTTGTCCATCGGTCAGTTGGCCTATGGCCCGGTGGCGGATCGTTTCGGGCGACGTATTCCGTTGCTCACCGGTGTCGGTCTATTCACTGTTGCCTCCGTGGCGTGCGCCTATGCACCGAATCTGGAATGGCTGATCGGCGCGCGTTTCGTCCAGGCGTTGGGTGGCTGCGCGGGGATGGTGATTTCCCGGGCGGTGGTCAGCGACAAATGTGATGCGGTGGGCTCGGCGAAAGTCTTTTCGCAGTTGATGCTGGTGATGGGGCTGGCGCCGATACTCGCTCCATTGCTGGGTGGGTTGTTGGTCAACACGACAGGCTGGCAGTCGATCTTCCTGGCCTTGACCGGTTTCAGTGCGCTGGCGGGGCTGGCGGTTGCGACGGGATTGCCGGAAAGCTTGCCGGCCCACATACCGCGTCAACCGCTGTCGGGTGCGCTGCGTCAGTACGGTCGGTTGCTGGCCGACCCGATATTTCTTGGCCATGCCTTGACCGGGGGCATCGCCATCGCCGGGATGTTTGCCTACATCGCCGGTTCACCCTTCATCATCATCAAGCTCTACGGCGTTCCGGCCGAGCATTTCGGCTGGCTGTTCGGCACCAATGCGGCGGGCTTCATTCTGGTGGCGCAGGTCAACGCGCGGTTACTGGCCAAATGTGGCCCGATGTTCTTGCTGGCGCGCGCGGTGTGGGTTTATCTGGCGGCCGGTTTGACCCTGCTCGCTGTCAGCTCTCTGCACCCGGCACACCTGTGGCCGTTGCTGATTCCATTGTTTATCTGTATCGCCAGCCTCGGTTGCATCAGTCCGAACGCCGCGGCCTGCGCGATGAGCGGGCAGGGTGCACGGGCCGGCAGCGCTTCGGCGCTGCTCGGTTGCCTGCAATTCAGCGTGGCTGCCGGTGCCTCTGCGCTGGTGGGCGTGTTGCACGACGGCAGCGCCGTGCCGATGGCCATGGTCATCAGCCTGTGTGGAATTCTGGTGGTGAGCGCGGCGATGCTCACCCGGCGTTTGCAAAATGCCCGGGCGCTGGCGCAAGCCCAGGTTTGAGGCCGGAATCAGCCGGCTGCACGCTGCGGGTGGAGGACGGGAATCTGGTGAGGGGCCTGGATGCGGGCTTCAAGGGTTCGCGTGAAAGCGCGAGCTTCTGCTTCGCTGCGGAACGTCACAGCATGTTGGTCTAAGCGAACTTGCCACTGGGACTTTGCCAGTTCTTTTATCAGGATCTTCATAGCTGAACTCCTCTTGTAAAAGATGTCTCGTAAAAGACGTTACGCAAAAGACTGCCTCGCAGGAGATTCGATTGTAGTCCCGAATTCGAGCACCATTGTGACAAGGATCAACTGTCGGACTGACGGTTTGTAACTAAAAAAACACGACTATTCGATGGCGTCCGGAGAGATTGTCGGCGACCGGAGCTACCCGGTCGCCGAAGGAAAACATGAAATCAGCGATGGTTTTTTTCAGCGCGTCAGAACCCTTCCAGCACGATCTTGCCCTTGGCTTTGCCACTCTCCAGCAGGGCATGGGCACGGCGTAAGTTGGCCGCATTGATTGTGCCGAAGTGTTCGCCCACCGTGGTTTTCAGGGTCCCGGCATCGATCAGCCAGGCGACGCGATTGAGCAGGTTGTGCTGCTCGATCATGTCCGCGGTTTCAAACAGCGAACGGGTGTACATGAATTCCCAGTGCAGTGACAGGCTCTTGCGCTTGAGCTTGGTCACGTCCAGCGACTTGGGGTCATCGATCAGCGCCAGCTTGCCTTGGGGCGCCAATGCCTCGACCAGTTGATCCAGGTGCTGGTCGGTCTGGGTCAGGCTGGCAACGTGGGTGACCTGATCCACGCCGGCACGCTTGAGTGCTTCGCTCAGTGGCTGGCTATGGTCGATCACCAGATCGGCACCCAGTTCCTTCACCCAGCTTTGGGTCTGCGCACGCGAAGCGCTGCCGATGACTTTCAGGGCCGTCAGTTGGTGAGCGAGCTGCGTAAGCATCGAGCCCACGCCACCCGCCGCGCCGACGATCAATAGGCTCTGGCCTTCATCGGTTTTGCCTTCGCGTACTTGCAGGCGTTCGAACAACAGCTCCCACGCCGTGATCGCGGTGAGCGGCAGGGCTGCGGCTTCGGCGAAACCCAGGGTCTCTGGCATGTGGCCGACGATGCGTTCGTCCACCACATGCAATTCGCTGTTGCCGCCCGCACGCGCAATGGAGCCGGCGTAAAACACCTTGTCGCCGGCCTTGAACAGCGTCACTTCACTGCCCACCGCTTTAATCACACCGGCCACGTCCCAGCCCAGCACCTTGGCCGCGCCGCCCTCAGGCTGGACGTTCTGACGCACCTTGGTGTCCACCGGGTTGACCGAGATGGCTTTGACTTCCACCAGCAAGTCGCGGGGGCCGGCAACCGGCTCCGGCATCTCGATGTCTTGCAGAGCCTTGTCGTCACTGATCGGCAACGAGGCGTAGTAGGCAATGGCTTTCATGGGGACTCCTGAACACTAATAAAGAAGAGATTCGATGGGGGAGATGATTGGCTATTTCTTCTGAAGATAAAACCGGCTAAAAGAGCAGTCTCTTTCAATATTTTTTTGATAATCGGTGCTTTTGATGCTGCGTTTCGATGACTTGCAGTTGTTTGTCCGGGCGGCGGACCTGGGCAGTCTGTCCGCCGCCGCGCGGGGCATGGACATGTCGGCGGCGGTGGCCAGTGCGGCGCTCAAGCGCATCGAACAGCAACTCGGCGCCCGTTTATTGGCCCGTTCGACCCGCAGCCTGCGCCTGACCGCCGAAGGCGAGGGCTTTCTCAAGTACGCCCGCGCGGCCCTGAGCAATCTCGACGAGGGCCGGCGATTGCTGGCGAGTGGTCAAGACCAGGTCAGCGGAGTTTTGCAACTGTCGGCGCCATCGGACTTTGGCCGCAATCTGCTGCTGCCCTGGCTCGACGAGTTTCAACGCGAGCATCCGAAACTGACCGTGCGCCTGCTGCTGGGGGATCGCATCGCCGACCTGTTTCGCCAACCGGTAGACATTGCCCTGCGCTACGGTGAACCGGAGGACTCCAGCCTGGTGGCGCTGCCCATCGCCCCGCAGAACCGCCGGGTGTTGTGCGCCACTCCCGGCTATCTGGCTCGTCATGGCGAGCCACGGCATCTTGAGCAACTGGCACAGCACAATTGCCTTTTGTACATGCTCGGCAGCCGGGTCCACGATCACTGGAGTTTTCACGACGGCAAACGCGAAGTCAGCCTGACCGTCAGCGGCGATCGCTTCAGTGACGATGCCGATGTCGTGCGCCTTTGGGCCGTGGCAGGTGCCGGGATCGCTTACAAATCCTGGCTAGATGTCGCCGCCGATGTACTGGCCGGCCGCTTGCAGGTGCTGATGCCGGAACTGCTCTGTGAGCGCGCCCCGCTGAATCTATTGTGCGCCCATCGCGCACAATTGAGTAAGCCGGTGAACCTCTTGCGTGAAATGCTTGCCAGCCGATGTGAATTTTTGAGCAGTCAATTTCCGGGTTTTTCGGATATCGATCATTAGTCGCACGAAAAAAGAGAAATTTCCCTCAGGAACGATCACCACCTATGCCGGGCGGAGGACAGGATCCCGCGACCAACCCGCATATACTAGCGCCCTCATCATGTAGGTAGCGTCGATCCCCCAATGGCGGGCCCACGTTCGAGTCGGTCCGGCTGCACGGTCATCCTTCTGGCCTTCGCAGCATCGGCCAGGCAGCGCAAATGAGTGAGCAAGGCGTTGCCGGGTTTATGGCAGTTTCCACGGATTGGCCGACGACACATTACTGGTCAAGATGTTTCTGGGCAGTAAACGAAACGATTCAACAGGGAGTGAATACATGGAACATGCACCTTGCATCAGCCAGATCGCCACATTGCTGGCTGACCCAAAGCGCAGCGCAATGATGTGGGCCTTGATGGACGGTTCGGCGCGAACAACCGAAGAGTTGGCATTGCTGGCCGGCCTGTCACCGTCTTCGGCCAGTGCACACCTGGGACGTTTGTCCGCTGGAGGTCTGTTGAGGGTTGAAAGCCGCGGCCGCAAACGCTTCTTCCGCCTGGCCGCGCCCGAGGTCGGGGCGGCAATCGAAGCACTGGCCAGCGCGACCTTCGCCAGCGCACCCCAGGATATTCCGGACGTATTCAAACGCAATGCGCCTCTCGTCAAACCCCGGGCGGTGCGTTCGTCATTGCTGAGTGCCCGACTGTGCGACGATCATTTGGGGGGCACCCTGTCCGCCGATCTGTATCAGCGACTGCTGGAGGCAGGCTGGATCGAACAGTTTGATCAGCGGGTTACGGTCACGCTCAAGGGCGCGACGGAGTTGGCGGCACGGGGAGTATTCATCCAGGCGCTGACCCATCACAACGGCAGGGTTGCCTGCGCGTGCCCTGACTGGAGCGAAAGACGCCCGCACATGGGTGGCTCGCTGGGCGCGGCACTGTTGCAGCTGTTCATGCAGTCGGGGTGGCTGAGCCTGCCCAACGATTCCCGAGCCTTGCAGGTGACGGCTTCCGGGCAACGCGAGATCCATCGCTTTGCCCAGGAAACCGAGTTGGAAATGGCGCTGTAGGAGCCGGCTTGCCAGCGATGGCGGCCTCCCATCCAGCATCAATACTGGAGGTGATGGCCTTATCGCTGGCAAGCCAGCTCCTACAAGGATTTGCATTTGCCTTTACGGTTTCACCAACCGCGCATCGAGGCTGTTCTGCGCCAGGCGTTTGGCCTGATCCTGGGTCATGCCCAGGTGGGTGTGCAGCGCATGGAAGTTCTCGGTGACATAACCGCCGAAGTACGCCGGGTCATCGGAGTTCACGGTCACTTTCACGCCGCGTTCCAGCATGTCGAGAATGTTGTGCTTGGACATGTGATCGAACACGCAAAGCTTGGTGTTCGACAACGGGCACACGGTCAGCGGGATCTGCTCGTCGATGATTCGCTGCATCAGGCGCTCGTCTTCGATGGCGCGCACGCCATGGTCGATGCGCTGGATTTTCAGCAGGTCGATGGCTTCCCAGATGTACTCGGGCGGGCCTTCTTCACCGGCGTGGGCGACAGTCAGAAAGCCTTCGTGACGGGCGCGGTCGAACACGCGCTGGAACTTACTTGGCGGGTGGCCCATCTCGGAGCTGTCCAGGCCCACGGCGACGAACGCATCGCGGAACGGCAGCGCCTGGTCGAGGGTCTTCTGCGCTTCGTCTTCGCTCAGATGGCGCAGGAAGCTCAGGATCAAACCACTGGTGATACCCAGTTGCTGCTCGCCATCCTTCAGCGCGGCGGCGATGCCGTTGAGCACCACTTCGAATGGGATGCCACGGTCGGTGTGGGTCTGCGGGTCGAAGAACGGTTCGGTGTGTATCACGTTTTGCTCTTTGCAGCGCAGCAGGTACGCCCAGGTCAGGTCATAGAAATCCTGGGACGTGCGCAGCACATCGGCACCCCGGTAATACAGGTCGAGGAACTCCTGCAGGTTGTTGAAGGCATACGCCTTGCGCAAGGTTTCGACGTCGTTCCATGGCAAGGCAATCTTGTTGCGCTCGGCCAGGGCGAACAACAGTTCGGGTTCCAGCGAGCCTTCCAGGTGCAGGTGCAATTCTGCCTTGGGCAGGGCGTTCAGCCAGTCGTACATAATTCTTTTCTCATCAGGTGCAATGGTCGCCATTCTACAGAGGGTTGCCGCAACAATTGGTAAAACCTGACCAGGCGGTTCATCACACCGCTTCCAGTTCCCGTCGATAAGCGTAGGTATCGGCGAAGCGCGAGAGCAGGAACTCGGCGCAGGTGGTGGCCGGGTATTTCGCCGGGTGCAATGCGTCCTGACAGCCGGGTAGGCATTCGATGCGGGTATCCGGATGTGGCTCGGCGAAGAACGGCATCGAATAACGATCCACGCCGAGCGGGCTGATCACCCGGTGCGGCGTCGACAGGTAACGGTCGTTGCTCCAGCGCGCCATCATATCGCCGAGGTTGACCACGAACGTACCTTCGATCGGCGGCGCGTCGATCCATTCACCTTTGACGTTGCGTACCTGCAAGCCACCGGCGGCGTCCTGAAAGAGCAGGGTGATGCAGCCGTAGTCGGTGTGCGCCCCGGCACCTTGCTGCTCTTCGGAACTGGCGGTGTGGCGTGGCGGGTAATGGATCATCCGCAGCACGCTGACCGGGTCATTGAAGCGTGTGTCGAAGAAGTCGCGCTTAATCCCCAGCGCGATGGTCATGGCCCGCAACAGCGTTTGCGCGAGGGCTTGCATGTCGACGTAGTGCTGTTCCATCAACGCTTCCCAGCCGGGGATGGACGGATGGCGATTGGGGCCACGCAAGGGTTTTTCCGCCAGTACGTCAGGGCTCCCGGCCGGCAAGTGCAGACCCATGTCGAACGTTTCTTTGAGGTCGCTGGGTTTGCTCGGGTCGAGCTGCTCGGTGGCGATGGCGCCGTAGCCACGATGGTGACGGGTCTGGGTGATGTCGATCTTGAGCTTTTCGGCGGTGGGTTGGGCGAAGAAGCGTTTGGCGCTGTCGAGCAGCTCGTCGATTCGCGCAGTGCTGATCGGGTGGCCCTTGATGTAGAAAAAGCCCCACTCACGGCAGGCGAGATCGATTTGTTTGGCGACAGTTTGCCAGGCGATTTGGTCGGTGCTGTAGAGCGGGGCGATGTCGATGATTGGAAGGCTGTTCATGCGATTGTCCTGAAGGTTACGCATACTGGCGAACGCTGAAGAACCCTGTGGGGGCGAGCTTGCTCGCGATGAGGCCAGCACATCAAACATCTCTGCTGACTGAAAGTCCGCCATCGCGAGCAAGCTCGCTCCCACAGGTACCGTGTTCTGACCGGAAGGAATTACTTCGGCATCTCGGCCTTCATGCCTTCCACGTAGTAATTCATCGACGCCAATTCCGCCGTGGTCGCGCTCACGCCCGTTGGGATTTTCTCGACCCCGGCCTGATCCTTGATCGGCCCGGTGAACAGTTGCAGCGCACCGCTCTTGATGTCGGCGATGAGCTGCTCGGCTTCGCTCTTCACCGCCGCCGGCACCAGGTCGCTGATCGGTAGTTCAACCGTGCCTTCCTTCAAGCCGCCCCAGTAGTCCCGGGATTTCCAGTCATGGTCGATCACGCTTTGGGTTGCCTGAATGTAGTGCGGGCCCCAGTCGTTGACGATGGAGGTTAGCACCGCTTTCGGCCCGAAATGCGCCATGTCCGAAGCGTAGCCCACCGCATACACGCCGCGACGTTCGGCGGCCTGGATCGGCGCGGGGCTGTCGGTGTGCTGGAACACCACGTCCACGCCCTGGTCGATCAGGGCGTTGGCGGCATCCGCTTCCTTGCCCGGATCGAACCATGAGTTGACCCACACCACCTTGATCTCGGTGCCGGGGTTGTACTTGTTCAGGGCCAATTGGATGGCGTTGATGTCGCGGATCACTTCCGGGATCGGGAACGAGGCGACGTATCCGACCTTCTTGGTCTTGGTCATCTTCGCCGCAAGGAAGCCGCCGACGTAGCGACCTTCGTAAGTGCGCGCCAGGTAAGTGCCGAGGTTCTTGTCCTGCTTGTAGCCGGTGGCGTGTTCGAAGGTCACCTTGGGAAACTGTTTGGCGACTTTCACGGTCGGGTTCATGTAGCCGAAGGAGGTGGTGAAGATCAGGTCGTACTTGTCCTTGGCCATGTTGCGGATCACCCGCTCGGCGTCGGCGCCTTCGGCGACGTTTTCCACATAGTTGGTGGTGATCTGCGCACCGAATTTTTCCGCGAGCTCCTTGCGCCCCTGTTCATGCTGATACGTCCAGCCGTGGTCGCCGATCGGACCGATATAGACGAAGCCGACTTTCAGCGGATCGGCGGCTACGGCGGTCAGGCTGGCGCTCAGACCGATGGCCGCCGCAACGGCGCAAAGCAGCTTCTTCAACGGACGGTTGTGCATGAATTGGAACTCCATTTTGTTGTGAGGTTGGCTGGGCTCTTTGGCTTGCACAGGGCAATGCAAATTGCTGACCAACAAGACAACAAAACTTGAATCCGCGGTGATGCTATCGCGAGCAGGCGCGCGACAGGTCCTTGAAGTCCGATAACAGTGCATGTCCTTGCACAGCTGCCATCCACTGGTGCGCCAATCCAGATGGTCATGACCCTCCACAAAACCAATGTGGGAGCGAGCAGGCTCGCTCCCACAGTTTTAATCGGTGTTGTATCAGGTCCCGGCAATCAACTGCCGCGCCGCCTGGCTGTGATCGGCAATCAACCCCTTCAGATCCAGCCCCTCGACCTGGCCGTCAATCACCCGCCACTTGCCGCCGACCATCACCCGGTCCGCGCGATCGGCGCCGCACAGTAACAACGCCGACACCGGATCATGACTGCCGGAGAAGCGCAGTTCATCCAGTTTGAACATCGCCAGGTCTGCCTGCTTGCCCACCGCCAATTCGCCGATATCGGTACGGCCCAGCAGGCTCGCCGAACCCTTGGTCGCCCAGCCCAACACGCGCTCCGGGGTGATCTTCTCGGCGCCGTAGCGCAGGCGCTGGATGTACAGCGCCTGGCGCGCTTCGAGCATCATGTTCGAGGCATCGTTGGACGCCGAACCGTCCACGCCCAAACCAAGCAAGGCGCCGGCATCGGTCAGCTCGATGCTCGGGCAGATGCCCGAGGCCAGGCGCATGTTCGAACTCGGGCAATGGCAAATGCCGGTGCCAGCGGCACCGAGGCGGGCGATTTCATCCGGGTTGAAGTGGATGCCATGGGCCAGCCAGGTACGCGGGCCGAGCCAGCCGACACTGTCCAGATAATCCACGGTGCGCAGGCCGAAGCGTTGCAGGCAGAACTCTTCTTCGTCGAGGGTTTCTGCCAGGTGGGTGTGCAGACGCACGTCGAGTTTGTTCGCCAGTTCGGCACTGGCCGACATGATTTCCGGGGTCACCGAGAATGGCGAGCAGGGTGCCAGGGCGATCTGGATTTGCGCGCCGTCACCGCGTTCGTGGTACTCGGTGATCAGCCGCTGGCTGTCGGCGAGGATCACTTCGCCTTCCTGCACGGTCTGCTGCGGCGGCAGGCCACCGTCCTTTTCACCGAGGCTCATGGAGCCGCGCGTCAGCATGGCACGCATGCCCAGTTCGCGAACGCTCTCGACTTGCACGTCGATCGCATTTTCCAGACCTTCCGGGAACAGGTAGTGGTGGTCGGCTGCCGTGGTGCAGCCGGACAGCAGCAATTCGGCCAGCGCGACCTTGGTGGCGAGGGCGAGTTTTTCCGGAGTCAGGCGTGCCCAGACCGGGTACAGGGTTTTCAGCCAAGGGAACAGCGGCTGATTGACCACCGGCGCCCAGGCGCGGGTCAGGGTTTGATAGAAGTGGTGGTGGGTGTTGATCAGGCCCGGCAGGATCACATGCTCGCGGGCATCGAACACTTCGTTGCACGGTGCGGACGGTTGCTGGCCGGCGCCGAGCACTTCGACGATCAAACCGTCTTGCAGCACCAGACCGCCACGGGCATCGAGACCGTTGGCCGTGAAAATGGCGAGGGGATTTTTTAACCAGGTACGGGTCGCAGGCATGTTGGCCGGCTCCTCTGAAAGTTGGGTTCAGGGTTGCCAGCTCAGTGTTGCCCTGTCTGCTGATCCAGGTTCGCCGGGGAGGCGAGGTGCGCAGTGTCGATCAAAACGCCGTTATGGGCAAGCCCGGCCCGACAGGACAACAAAAATCCCTGTGGGGTGTTACCAGGGAATGGTTTCACCCCGGTAATTGATGAAGTGATGCCCGCCCTTGCCGACATACGCATTCACCTGATCGACCAGGCCACGGGTGCTGGTTTCCACGTCGATGTCTGCGCCTTCACCACCCATGTCGGTTTTCACCCAGCCCGGGTGCAGCGACAGCACGGTGAGGCTGGTTTCGCCCAACTGAGTGACGAAGCTGTTGGTCATGGAATTCAGCGCCGCCTTGCTGGCCTTGTACAGTGCCAGTTCCGGCGCATCGGGCATGGTCACGCTGCCCAACACCGAACTCATTAAGGCCAGCACGCCGGTGTCCGGGCGCAGTTGCTCGACAAAACGCTGGGCCAGGTTGATCGGCGCCACGGCGTTGGTGAAAAACAGCTGACCGACTTCGGCCATCGTCGCGCCACCGTTCGGTGTCTGCACCTCCGGGCCCTTGACCCCGGCATTGACGAACAACAGATCAAACACTTCGCTCTTGAGTTGCTGGCTCAGGGCGGACACCGCCTGCTGATCGTCCATGTCGAGCTTTTCGATCCGCACCTTGCCCAGTGCCTGCAAGGCCTCGGCTTTTTGCGGGTCGCGCACGGTGGCGGTGACTTGCCAGCCATCGGCCAGCAGGGTTTTCACCAGCCCGAGGCCAAGCCCCCGGGAGGCGCCGATGATGAGTGCGGTTTTTGCCTTGGACATGAGTGGCTTCCTTGAAAGTTCAGAATCGTGGATTCAATGGACACTGTTGCCCGAGCCGTTGTTGCAACTCGTCGCGCAGTGCGCCGAGTTCGGCCATACGGGCTTCGATCAGTTTGAGTTTGTCTTGCAGCAGTTGCGTGACGGCGCCGTCCGGATCGGGCGACTGCCAGATTGCAGCGACGCTGTTGCCGATCTCGCCGAGAGTAAAGCCCAGTCGTTGAGCGGTCTTGATGTACTGCACCAGTTGCACCATGTCTGGTGGATAGTCGCGATACCCGTTGGCGCTGCGTTGCGCCGCAATCAACCCGCGCTGCTCGTAAAAGCGCAATGTGTCGCGGCTAACGGCACTGGCCTGGGCTAATTCACCGATGCGCATTATCACGTCTCAATGGGGGCTTGACCCTGGAGCATACTCCAGGCTTTAGCCTTGTTGCTCCCTGAATTGATGGAGCAATGTCGATGTGGACTACAACGCAATATCGCCGGTTGGTACAAGGCAGTGCCTGGTACGACTTGATCGTGATGCTCGCGTTTGTCACGCCGTGGAGTTTTACAGCGTTGCATGGGGTTTTGACGGGGATGAGTCAGGCGTTGAGTTTGCCCGGTGACCTGCCACCGTTCGAACCGGCGCACATGTTGATGGCGAATCTGCTGGGGTCGATTGTCTGCGTATGGTCGGTGCTGCGGATTCGTGATCCGCAGCAGGTTTATGGACGGTATGACGCCGTGGGCAGATTCCTGTTCTCGGCCTGGCAGGCTTATGCCCTGATCCATGGCGCGAGTTCGATTCTGGTGGTTTTTCTGGTGTTTGAATTGGCGTGGGGCATTGCTCAGGTGTTGCCAGTGCGGACGCCATCGCGAGCAAGCTCGCTCCCACAAGGTTCTGCTGTGTGATCTGAATTGTTGCCATGCCAGCGATCCCTGTGGGAGCGAGCTTGCTCGCGATGAGGCCAGACCAGACAACCACTAATGCCCGGCCTGCCACGGCTGCCCCAACGACACCGGCGCATACAACCGCGTGCGCAGCGCATCCCGGGACAGCAATACCAACACCACAATGGTCGCGACATACGGCAGCATCGCCAGCAGACTGGACGGAATCGCCAGCCCCAACCCCTGCGCCACCAGGTGCAGGATGCTGGCGAGCCCGAACAGGTACGCGCCCAGCAGCAAGCGCCACACCCGCCAACTGGCGAACACCACCAGCGCCAGGGCAATCCAGCCACGCCCGGCGCTCATGTTCTCCGCCCACATCGGTGTGTAGGCCAGGGACAGATAAGCCCCGGCCAACCCGGCCATCGCACCGCCGAACAACACCGCCAGGGTCCGCACCGCCAACACCGGCAAGCCCATGGCGCTGGCCGCATCCGGGTTTTCCCCGACTGCCTGAATGATCAGTCCGACGCGGCTTTTCAGAATCACCCAGGCCACCAGCGCAAACAGCGCGAACGACAGATACACCAGCAGATCCTGGGCAAACAGCATTCGCCCGATCAGCGGGATCTCACTCAAATAGGGAATCGCCAAGGGTTCAAAACCCGCCAGCGGCTTGCCGACCCACGCCGCACCGACGAAGGTCGACAGGCCCACGCCGAATATCGTCAAGGCCAGACCGGTGGCCACCTGATTGGCGTTGAACACCAGCGCCACCAGAGCGAACAGCGACGACAACAGCATCCCGGCGAGCATCGCCAGCAACACGCCGAGCCACAGATGGCCGGTATTGAACGCGACGATGAAACCGATCACCGCGCCAAACAGCATCATGCCTTCCTGGCCCAGGTTGAGGACGCCGCTTTTCTCGCAGATCAGTTCCCCCAGCGCCACCAGCAGCAACGGCGTACCGCAGCGGACCATGGCGTAGAAAATATTGCTCAGCAGATCGATATCCATCACAGCGCTCCTGCTTGTACGGCGGTGGCTTGGGCGCGACGGGTCCAGCGCAGGTTCAAGCGCGCTCGGTAGAGAATCAGCACATCACTGGCCAGCAGGAAAAACAGCATCATGCCCTGGAACAATTGGGTGATCGCTTGCGGCAGGTTCAGGCTCATTTGCGCGCTTTCGCCGCCGATGTACAGCAGCGCCATCAACAGGCTGGAAAACAGGATGCCGACAGGATTCAGGCGGCCGAGAAACGCCACGGTGATCGCCGCATAGCCGTAGCCCGGCGAGACTTGCGGCACCAATTGGCCGATGGGACCGGTAACTTCACATACACCAGCCAGCCCCGCCAGGCCACCGCTGATCAACAGCGCGAGCCAGATAAGGCGCTTCTCGCGAAAGCCGACGAAACCGGCGGCACGCTTGTCCAGCCCGAGCACCTTGATCTGGAAACCGACAAAGCTTTTCTGCAACAGCACCCACACGGTCACCAACGCGAGCAGGGCGAAATAAACCCCGGCGTGGACCCGGCCATCGTCCATCAGCAGCGGCAAGCGGCTGGCGTCACCGAACATCGCTGACTCGGGGAAGTTGAAGCCGGCGGGATCCTTCAAAGGGCCGTGAACGCAGAACAGCAACAGGTTCAGTGCGATGTAGTTGAGCATGATGCTGGTCAGGATCTCATTGGCGTTGAAACGCGTGCGCAACCACGCCGTCAGGCCGGCCCACGCGGCGCCCGCCAGGGTGCCTGTCAGCAGGATCAGCACCAGCGCCCAGCGGCTTTGCATATCGATGATGTTCACCGCCAGCGCACTGCCGGCCAACGCGCCGAGCAGCAGTTGACCTTCGGCACCGATGTTCCAGATGCGCGCCTGATAGGCGACGGCCAGGCCTAATGCGCACAGCAGTATCGGCAGGGCTTTGACCAGCAATTCGGAGACGCCATACAGGTTGCTGATCGGCGCGATCAGCAACGTGTGCAAGGTCAACAGCGGGTCGTGCCCGAGCGCGATAAACAACAAGGATCCGCAGCCCAGGGTCAGTGCAGCCGCCAGCAACGGCGAGCACCACAGCATCAGGCGCGATTGCTGGCCGCGGGGTTCAAGAGAAAGCAGCATGTGACACTCCGTTAACGCGTGGCGGATGCGAGTGATTGAGGGGCACCGAACTGGCCGGCCATCCAGCCGCCGACATCGCTCAGGTGCGTGTCGACGGTAGCGTGGAGCGCCGACAGTCGACCGCCGCACAGGGTGCCAAGGCGGTCGCTGATCTGGAACAGTTCGTCGAGGTCTTCGGAGATCATCAGGATCGCCGCGCCGGCATCGCGCAAGGCAATCAAGGCGCGGTGAATGGTGGCGGCCGCGCCGACGTCCACACCCCAGGTCGGGTGCGCGGCGACCAGCAATTTCGGTTGCTGAAGGATTTCCCGGCCGAGGATGAATTTCTGCAAGTTGCCCCCGGACAGGCTGCGGGCCGGCGTCTGGCTATCGGGCGTCTTGACGCCGAAACGGCGGATGATGTCCTCGGCCAGTGCTTCGACTTTGCCGCGCTGGATCAGGCCGTTACTCACCAATCCTTGCTGAAAAGCGGTCAGCAGCGCGTTATCCGCCAGGCTCAGCTCTGGCACCGCACCATGTCCCAGGCGTTCGGCGGGGACGAATGCCAGGCCAAGTTGGCGGCGTGCATCGGGGCGCAAATGGGCGACGGGCTCCTTGCCAAAACGGATCGTCGCACTGGCGTTGCGGGGCAGCAGTGCTTCGCCGCTGAGCAAGGCCAGCAACTCATCCTGGCCATTGCCGGCGACACCGGCGATGCCGACAATTTCACCGCTGCGTACTTCAAGGTTGATGTCCTTGAGCGAGCAGCCGAACGGGTCGGGGTTGTGCCAGGACAAGCCATTCACACTGAGGAATGTCGCAGCGCCAGTCACCTTTGGATAATCGGTGATCAACTCCGCGGCTTCACCGACCATCAACCGCGCCAGTTGCTGATCCGAACACTCGGTCGGCAGGCAATGCCCGGCCACCCGTCCGCCGCGCAGTACCGTCGCGCTATGGCACAACGCGCGAACTTCCCCGAGCTTGTGGCTGATGAACAAAATGCTGCAGCCCTCGGCGGCGAGCTGGCGCAGGGTGACGAACAAGTCGTCGGCCTCTTGCGGTGTCAGCACTGAAGTCGGTTCATCGAGAATCAACAGGCGGATGTCCTGCATCAGGCAGCGGATGATTTCCACCCGTTGCCGTTCGCCGATCGACAGGCTGTGGACAAGTCGTTCCGGTTCCAGCGCCATGCCGTAGCGCCGGGACACTTCGCGAATCTTCGGCTCAAGCTGTTTGGGTGTGCCTGCCGCCGCGCCCATGGCCAGGGCGATGTTCTGCGCCACGCTCAGGGTTTCGAACAGCGAAAAATGCTGGAACACCATGCCAATTCCCAAACCCCGAGCCTGGGCCGGGTTGCGCAGGCTCACCCGCTGACCTTGCCAGATCACCTCGCCCGAATCGGCGTGGGTGACGCCGTAGATGATTTTCATCAGCGTGCTTTTGCCCGCGCCGTTTTCGCCGAGCAGGGCATGAATCTCGCCAGGGGCAATGGTCAGGTCGATGGCATCGTTGGCCAGGCAACCGGGGTAGCGTTTTGTGATTCTGCGCAGTTGCAGGCGCGGAATCGGATCTGGGATTGGAGCGGGAATGGGCATGACAGGCTCGGTGCTGTTGGACTTGTGCCTGTGGATAAAGCAATTTTCTGGCCATTAGGTCAGGAAAACCTCGAAGCCCCGCGAGTAGAGGCGTTGAGTACGCAGCTTTCGGATGTGCCACGCAGAGCCCGGCACTACATGGGGGCAATGGTGCAAATCAAGCCCCGATTTCGCTCGTGGGGTTTTGCTCAAAAAATGAGCAATCGACCACAAGCCATACCGTGCAGGGCGCCGAGACGGCCATGAACGGGTTATCCACAGATTGCTCCACAGTATTTGTGCGCAAGCTCAAAGCACGGGCATAAGCACTGAGTGGCTTTCTTCTAAAGGCGATATACCGTTGTAACTATTTGTTTTTATTTGAATTTTATGTGCTTGATGGCAGATTGGACGAAAATTGAGCAAAGTCCGCAAAGCCGTATGACACAAGGGTTACAGCGGTATGTGCTCAGGTTATCCACAGGCGGGTGCACAGCAGATGTGGGCAAATATGGAATAAGTGAAAAACCGGCGTGCCCCAAAAGATCGCAGCCTGTGCTGAAGCCTTTTAGCGCTGCAACAAAATTCGTCCGCGACTCAAATCGGCCAGCTGTGACTGCAAGGTGTCGATCTGCGCATCGCCCACGGCCAACTGCAACTCGACACCATTGGCGGTGAAGCTTTCATCCACAACCAATCCACCTGCCTCTGCCACCCGCAGCTTGACCAGGGCCAACTCGGCGAATCCGCAAGCGCAACCTAGCGGCACCCGGCTGATCAGCTCAACCTTCGGCGCCGCTTGCAGGCATTTATTCGCACCACCGCCATAGGCCCGGGCGAGGCCACCGGTGCCCAGTTGGATGCCGCCATACCAGCGAATCACCAGCACCGCGACCTGATCGCAATCCTGCGCCTCTATCGCCGCCAGAATCGGGCGGCCGGCGGTACCGCCGGGCTCGCCATCATCGGTACTGCGATACTGATCGCCGAGCTTCCACGCCCAGCAGTTGTGCGAGGCATTCAAGTCACTGTGCTGTTCAATAAACGCCTGGGCCTCGGCCGGGCTGGAGATCGGCGCGGCGAAGGTAATAAAGCGGCTCTTGCGAATCTCTTCGCGGTAGTCGCAAAAACCGCTGAGGGTAAATGGCATACGTACCTGAATGGCTACTTAGATGGCAGGTTTCAGGCCGCAGCCCTTGAGAATGATGCGGATCAGGTTGTCCCCGGCGTCTTCCATGTCCTGTTTGGTCAGCCTGGTGCGCCCGGTGACGCGGCAGATCTGCGTGGCGAAGTCGGCGTAGTGCTGGGTGCTGCCCCACAACAGGAAAATCAGGTGCACCGGATCGACCGGGTCCATTTTACCGGCGTCGATCCAGGCCTGGAATACGCCCGCACGGCCCTGGAACCAGGCGCGATAATCCTGGTTGAAGTACTCGGTCAGGCATTCACCGCCGCTGATGACTTCCATGGCGAAAATCCGCGAGGCTTGCGGCTGGCGGCGGGAGAACTCCATTTTCGCGCGGATGTAACGGGTCAAGGCTTCGCTCGGATCGTCCTCGGCGGTGAGGGTGTTGAAGGTGCTGTCCCACAACTCGATGATGTTGCTCAGCACCGCCACGTACAAACCGAGCTTGTTGGTGAAGTAGTAATGCAGGTTCGCCTTGGGCAGCCCGGCATTCTGGGCGATGGTGTTCATGCTCGTGCCTTTGTACCCGTGACGGGCGAACTCGTCTTCGGCGGCTTTGATGATGGTCTCTTCGTTTTTCTGACGAATGCGGCTGACGGGCTTACCGCCGTGGGCTGGGACTTCAAAGGTCATAAGCGCTTCCGAACTGATGGGGGGGACGGCCAGTGCGTTGATAACGTACCCACCGGCTCCAGACAAGTCTTCACACAATAAAACACTACACCGCTCCCACAATTTTCAACGCGTCGCCGCGAGACTCTCGAGAAAACTCTCCAGCACCAGATGGGGGCGACGCCCCTTGCGGGTGACCGACGCCAGGCTCAGGTCGTAGAAGCGCGTTTTTGCTTTCAACGCTCGCAACCGGCCTTGCTGTACCCAAAGACTCGCGTAGTGATCCGGCAGGTAGCCGATATAGCGTCCGGTCAGGATCAGGAACGCCATTCCTTCGCGGTCCGAGGCACTGGCGGTGCAATTGAGCGCTTGATAGTGGGCCTGGATCTCCGCCGGCAAACGGAAAGTGGGCGCGATGGCGTCCTGACTGTTCAGGCGTTCGTCGTCCAGTTGTTTGTCGTCGACATAAAACAATGGATGGCCGACCGCGCAGTACAACAGCGAGCGCTCGCTATACAGCGGTTGATATTCCAGCCCGGAAAGTGCACTGGCCTGCGGCACCACGCCGACGTGCAGACGGCCGTCGAGCACGCCTTGTTCGACTTCATTGGGCGCGATCATGCGGATCTGGATCTGTACGTCCGGGCCGCGTTCTTTCAATTGCGCGAGGGCATGGGTGATGCGCATGTGGGGCAGGGTGACCAGGTTGTCCGTCAAACCAATGATCAATTCGCCGCGCAAGTGCTGGTGCAGGCCGTTGACCTCGGTACGGAAGCTTTCCAGTGCACTTAGCAGTTGCAACGCCGATTGATAGACCTCGCGGCCTTCTTCGGTCAGGGAAAACCCGGCACGTCCACGTTGGCAAAGGCGTAAGCCGAGGCGTTGCTCCAGATCGCTCATCTGCTGGCTGATCGCCGAGCGCCCGATGCCCAGCACGGTTTCCGCCGCGGAGAAGCCGCCGCATTCCACCACGCTGCGGAAAATCTTCAGCAGGCGAATATCAAAGTCGCTGACCTGGGCCAGCGGATCGGGGCGGCGAGTGCTCATGCGGGGTACTCAAAGTTTAGTAGTTGGCTGACTTAACATTAGAAGAGTTGCATTTCACAGACTTTATCCCCGTGGCAATTTAGCTGCAACAACGGTTTTCAATCCTTACGCCGCTTATTGCCTTGCGAGGTTTCGCCCATGAACCAGCCTGAAAACGCTCCGACTTCCCTGGCCAGCCAGCTCAAGCTCGATGCTCACTGGATGCCTTACACCGCCAACCGTAACTTCCAGCGCGACCCACGCTTGATCGTTGGCGCCGAAGGCAGTTGGCTGATCGACGACAAGGGCCGCAAGGTTTATGACTCGCTGTCCGGTCTGTGGACCTGTGGCGCCGGGCACACCCGCAAGGAAATCCAGGAAGCGGTCGCCAAGCAACTGGGCACCCTCGATTACTCGCCTGGCTTCCAGTACGGCCACCCGTTGTCCTTCCAGTTGGCTGAGAAAATCACCGACCTGACCCCGGGCAACCTGAACCACGTGTTCTTCACCGACTCGGGCTCCGAGTGCGCTGACACTGCCGTGAAGATGGTTCGCGCCTACTGGCGCCTGAAAGGCCAGTCGACCAAGACCAAAATGATCGGCCGTGCCCGTGGCTACCACGGCGTGAACATCGCCGGTACCAGCCTCGGTGGCGTGAACGGCAACCGCAAACTGTTCGGTCAGGCGATGATGGATGTCGACCACCTGCCGCACACCTTGCTGGCCAGCAATGCTTACTCCCGTGGCATGCCGGAGCAGGGTGGTATTGCCCTGGCTGACGAACTTTTGAAGCTGATCGAACTGCACGATGCGTCGAACATCGCCGCCGTGTTCGTCGAGCCTTTGGCCGGTTCCGCTGGCGTGCTGGTTCCACCACAGGGTTACCTCAAGCGCCTGCGTGAAATTTGCGACCAGCACAACATCCTGCTGGTGTTCGACGAAGTGATCACCGGTTTCGGCCGTACCGGCACCATGTTCGGCGCGACCACCTTCGGCGTGACCCCGGACCTGATGTGCATCGCCAAGCAAGTCACCAACGGCGCGATACCGATGGGCGCGGTGATTGCCAGCTCCGAGATCTACCAGACCTTCATGAACCAGGCGACGCCAGAGTACGCAGTGGAATTCCCCCACGGCTACACCTATTCCGCGCACCCGGTGGCTTGCGCCGCGGGCCTGGCAGCACTCGACCTGCTGCAAAAGGAAAACCTGGTGCAGAGCGTGGCCGAAGTCGCACCGCATTTCGAAAATGCGCTGCATGGCCTGAAGGGCACCAAGAACATCATCGACATCCGCAACTTCGGCTTGGCCGGTGCGATCCAGATCGCTCCACGTGACGGCGATGCGATCGTGCGTCCGTTCGAAGCCGGCATGGCGCTGTGGAAAGCCGGGTTCTACGTACGCTTCGGCGGCGACACCCTGCAGTTCGGCCCAACCTTCAACAGCAAGCCGCAGGACCTGGATCGTCTGTTCGACGCGGTCGGCGAAGTGCTGAGCAAGATCGACTGATTTCTCCTTCTATATACCTACAAACAACAGGCGTTCCGAAGCGAGCGTCTGTGGACAACTTTTCAGGAGCTTCCATGAGCGTTATTCCGCATTTGATCAATGGCGAACTGGTGACCGAGAACGGTCGCGCGGTTGATGTGTTCAACCCGTCTACCGGTCAGGCTATCCACAAGCTGCCACTGGCGACCCGCGAAACCATCCAGAGCGCCATCGACGCGGCCAAGGCTGCATTCCCGGCCTGGCGCAACACGCCGCCGGCCAAGCGTGCCCAGGTGATGTTCCGCTTCAAACAACTGCTGGAGCAGAACGAAGCTCGCATCTCGCAATTGATCAGCGAAGAGCACGGCAAGACCCTGGAAGATGCTGCCGGTGAATTGAAGCGCGGCATCGAGAACGTCGAGTTCGCTTGCGCGGCTCCGGAAATCCTCAAGGGCGAATACAGCCGTAACGTCGGCCCGAACATCGATGCCTGGTCTGACTTCCAGCCGCTGGGCGTGGTTGCCGGTATCACGCCGTTCAACTTCCCGGCCATGGTGCCGTTGTGGATGTACCCGCTGGCGATCGTCTGCGGCAACTGCTTCATCCTCAAGCCGTCCGAGCGTGACCCGAGCTCGACGCTGCTGATCGCCCAGTTGCTGCTGGAGGCTGGTCTGCCTAAAGGCGTACTGAGCGTGGTGCACGGTGACAAGACTGCGGTGGACGCATTGATCGAAGCGCCGGAAGTCAAAGCGCTGAGCTTTGTTGGTTCGACGCCGATTGCCGAATACATCTACTCCGAAGGCACCAAGCGCGGCAAACGCGTTCAGGCATTGGGCGGGGCGAAGAACCACGCGGTGTTGATGCCGGATGCGGATCTGGATAACGCGGTTAGCGCACTGATGGGCGCGGCATATGGTTCTTGCGGCGAACGTTGCATGGCGATCTCGGTAGCGGTGTGTGTGGGTGATCAGGTGGCCGATGCACTGGTGGCTAAACTGGTACCACAGATCAAGGCGCTGAAAATCGGTGCCGGTACCAACTGCGGCTTGGACATGGGCCCACTGGTGACTGGCCAGGCGCGGGACAAGGTCAGCGGTTATGTAGAAGACGGCGTAGCTGCCGGCGCGACACTGGTGGTAGACGGCCGTGGCCTGACCGTCGCTGGTCACGAGGAAGGCTTCTTCCTGGGTGGTTGCCTGTTCGACAACGTCACGCCAGAAATGCGCATCTATAAAGAAGAGATCTTCGGGCCGGTGCTGTGCGTTGTTCGGGTCAACAGCCTGGAAGAAGCCATGCAACTGATCAACGATCACGAATATGGCAACGGCACCTGCATCTTCACCCGTGACGGTGAAGCGGCGCGGTTGTTCTGCGACGAGATCGAAGTCGGCATGGTTGGTGTGAACGTACCGCTGCCGGTGCCGGTGGCTTATCACAGCTTTGGCGGCTGGAAGCGTTCGCTGTTCGGCGACCTGCACGCCTATGGCCCGGATGGCGTGCGTTTCTACACTCGCCGCAAGGCCATCACCCAGCGCTGGCCGCAGCGTGCGAGCCATGAAGCTTCGCAGTTCGCCTTCCCTAGCTTGTAAGTAGAAGGGCGCAGAAGGCCGACCCATTGGGTCGGCCTTTTTGTTTTCGGGGCTTTTTTGCCCTATATGACAGAATTGTGAAAATAGCTGTTGACGGCAGATTCCAGGTGTCTATAATTCGCCCCACTTCCGGCGCAGTCGAAACGGAAAACTCCTTGGTAAACAAAGAGTTACGCAGGTTTCGGCAGCGGGTTGCTTCAGGTCATCGAGGTCGAAAGGGAGTTGAAAAAGAGGTGTTGACAGCAGCGTGTAACGCTGTAGAATTTGCCTCCCGCTGACGAGAGATCTGAAGCGCAAGTGGTTGAAGTTGAAAAGGAAACTTGGAAAACTTCTGAAAATAATCACTTGACAGCAAATGAGGCTGCTGTAGAATGCGCRCCTCGGTTGAGACGAAAGATCTTAACCAACCGCTCTTTAACAACTGAATCAAGCAATTCGTGTGGGTGCTTGTGGRGTCAGACTGCTAGTCAACAGATT